>NZ_JAGSOV010000034.1 GCF_023898865.1 Pseudonocardia humida | reverse complement strand
GCCGGCCGGGTCGCCGCCGGTGCCACCGTGCCCGCCGTTGCCGCCGATGCCGTCCGAGGCGCCGCCCCCGCCGCCGCCGGCGATGATGACCGTCGTCCCGTCGATCTGCACGGTGCTCGCGCCTCCACCGCCGCCGCTGGCACCGGCGCCGGAGTAGCCGTTGCGCCCGTCCCCGCCCGCAGCGCCCAGGCCGCCCCAGCCGCCGTCGGAGGCGCCGTGCCCGCAGTCGGTGGCGCCGACGCCGCCCACGGCGACCTGGATCTGCTGGTCGGCGGTGACGGCGGCGGTTCCGGTGACGGTCGCGCCGTTGCCGCCGGCGACGGAGTCGCAGGTGGTGCCGCTGTCGTCCTGCCCGACGCCGCCGCTGCCACCGGTCACCGTCAGCGTCACCGACGTCGCACCCGAGGGCACGGTCACGGTCTGCGGTGCGCCGGTGAACAGGACGGTCTGAGCGGGTGGGACCGTCGAGGCGACGACCAGGTCCTCCGCCGCCGCGGCGGGCGGTGCCGAGCACGCCGAGGCGAGGCCGACGATCGCGGTCACCGCGACCGCCCCCATCGCCGCGCGTGCGGTGTCCAGCCTGGTGATGTGCACGGTGTGCTCCACGAACTCGGTCGGGGCGGCAGATCCGCCCCGGGGTGGGATCACCGTGCCGCCGATGGCTCCAAGCGGGGTCCAACCGACCGCGCGACGCGTGGACTCGTCTTGGAGGGTGCGAGCTGCCCGGGGCAGCCACCGATCGGCTCCCGGCTCCCACATCGCGACCGCCGCGTCGGTGACCGTCACCCGACATTGGACCTGCTGCCGCTCCAGCCTCGCCAACGCGGTTCACCTCGCGCCCGCCTGGACAACGAGGTGCTGGGACCACAGAATCGGAAGATCGGCGGACGGTCGAGGAGCTTGCGCAGAAGGGACGACATGGAGGCGTCCTTGGGGGCTAGCGTCCGGGACGCCGGGTGGTTCCGTCAGCGCGCGGAGGCATGATCGGTGGTCTCCGCTGTGGGAGTGCACGACCTCGGTCCGCTGGAGTTGTCGGTCGACGGGTCCCGCTCGCGGATCCGCGGCCGGCAGATGACGGTGATCCTGGCGTCGCTGGCCATGAACGCGAACCGCGTGGTGCCGGTCGATGCGCTCATCGACGCGCTGTGGGGCGAGGAGGCCTCGACCGGGGCGTGGAGCACGCTCGACTCGCACGTCTTCCGCATCCGCAAGCAGCTCGAGCCGGACCGGCCCGCAGGCACGGCCCCGTCGGTGCTGCTCAAGCAGGGCAACGGCTACCAGCTCGTGGTGGCGGTCGACCAGGTCGACTCGCTGCGGTTCGCGGCCCTGGCCGAGCAGGTGGGCACCCTGGCCGCGGCCGGCCGCCACGACGAGGTCCTGCGCCGCTGCGACGAGGCGCTCGGACTGTGGCGGGGCCCCGTCGACCCCGTCGTGGCGGACGCCGACTGGTCGCAGGCGTGGCTGGCCCGGATGACCGAGTTGCGGGCGCAGATCAACGAGCGCCGCATCGAGGCGCTCATCCGGTCCGGCGGGCCCGAGCGCGCACTCGCCGAGTTCGACGGTCTGCTCCGGGAGTCGCCGTTCCGGGAGCACCTGCACGCGCTGCGGATGGTGGCGTTGTACCGGTGCGGGCGCACCGAGGAAGCACTGGCCGCTTTCGAGGAGGTGCGGGCGGCGCTGCGGGACGAGCTCGGCCTGACCCCCGGTCCCGAGCTGCAGCGCCTCCACGAGCAGATCCTCAACCACGACGCCGCCCTCGCGCCCAGGGCTCCGAGGGCAGGCACCGCCCTCGCCGCCCCCGCCGCCGCACCGGCCCCACCGCCGCGCACCCCGGAGGTGCACCTGCCGGTGGTGATGACGGCGCTCGTCGGCCGCGAGGCCGACCTCACCCGGGTCGACGGGCTGCTCCGGACCCACCGACTGGTGACCCTCACCGGCACCGCAGGGACCGGCAAGACCCGGCTGGCGGTCGAGGTCGCGCGCCGCTGCGCCGAGCGGTACCCGGACGGCGTGTGGTTCGTCGACCTGGCGCCCGTCGCCGGCGGGGAGCTGATCGCCGAGACCGTCCTGTCCACCATCGGCGTCACCACCACGACAGCCGGGTCCTCGCACGACGCCCTGCGCACCGCCGTCCGCGGCCGTCGCCTGCTCCTGCTCGTCGACAACTGCGAACACCTCCTGACCGACGTGGCGCCCGTCCTGACCACGCTGCTGGACGGCGGCGAGGAGCTGACCGTGCTGGCCACCAGCCGCGAGCAGCTCGAGCTCGACGGCGAGCTGATCTACCCGGTCGACCCGCTCGGCCTGCCCGACGCCGCCGACGGCGACTCGGCGGCCGTGGAGCTGTTCCTGGCGCGGCTGGGCACGGCCGCGCCGCAGGTCGTCGCCACCGCGGACGCGCAGGAGCTGCGGGACCGGGCGGTCGAGATCTGCGCGGGCCTGGACGGGCTACCGCTGGCGATCGAGCTCGCCGCCGCCCGGGCGCGCGTGTACAGCCTCGAGGAGATCCGCGACCAGATCCGCTTCGACCCCACCCAGCTGGCGAGGATCGGACGGCCGGGCACCCCGCGCAGGCGCTCGCTGCAGTCCGAGCTGGACTGGGGTCATCGGCTGCTCAGCGCCGAGGAACAGCTGGTGCACCGCCGGCTCGCCGTCCTGCCCGGGCCCTTCAGCCTCGCGGCCGCGGCCGCGACCACGGGGATGCCCGGCGCCGAGCTGGCCGAGCTGCTGCCGATGCTGGTCAACCGGTCGCTGCTGGCCGCAGGCCCGGCGCCCCGCCCCGGCGGCCCGACGCTGTTCCGCCAGCTCGTCGTCGTCCGCGGGCACGCGGCCCGTGCGCTCGCGCAGGAGGGGGAGACCGATGCGACCCTCGACCGGCGCGACGCGTGGGTGTCGGGGCTGGTGAGCGTGGCGTCGCGCACCGACCGGCTCGAGCTCAGACGCCGCTACCGCGTCGTGGACGACGACTACGCAGCCGTGCGGGCCATGCTGCAGCGCTCGTTGGTGGACGAGCCGTCGCGGGCGGGGGCGCGGACGGCGGGCTGGCTGCACGCCTACTGGTACTACCGGGGCAGGTTGCTGGAAGCCGTGCGGTGGCTGTCGCTCGCCGCGACCGCGCTCGGCGACGGTGGCGCCGCCGACGCGATCGACGAGGCGTGGGTCCACCTGGGCCTGGCCAAGATGCTCGCCCACCAGGGCCGCACCGACCAGGCCCGGTCGCACAGCGAGCGCGGGCTCGCCGTGGCCGACCGGATCGCACCGGAGCACCTGAGCGCGTTCGGGCTCGACGTCGCGATCCAGGCGGGGAACATGTGGTCGGCCGGCGACCCCGAGACCGCCCGGCACCTGCTCACCCGCACGATCGAACTGGCCGGGACCACCCGCGACGTGGTGCTCGAGGTGCTGTCCGACGCGACGCGCAGCCTGGTCGAGAGCGACGTGGTCGAGCCAGCGCGCACGATCGCCCGGGCCGAGCAGGTCTACCCGCGCGCCCGAGCCCTCGAGCTGGACGTGGCGGCGTGGATGGCCGCGCGCGCGGGCAGCTACGCCGCACTCAGCGCGGCCGATGCCGACAGCGGGATGCTGTGGTCGGACCGCGTGATCGAACTGCACCTGCGCGAGGGCGGCGAGCTGGGCGGTGCGTTCGTGGAGATGCGGGCCAACTTCCTGACCCTGGCCGGTCACCACCGCACGGCGGTGGTGCTGTACTCCGCCGCTCGCGCGCAGCGCGACCGCGAAGGCCTGGCGTGGCGATCGGCCCCCGAGACGTCGACGCTGCTCGACCGCGCCCGGGCGGCCCTGGATCCGGGCGAGTACGAGCGGGCCTGGCAGGAGGGGGAGCACCTGACCCTCGGCGGTGTCGTCCACGTCGCTGTCGACGTCGGCAGCGGGGTCGTCGAACCGTCGGCGCCGAGGCAGGCCGCACGTACCGCACCCCGCTCGTCGAGCTGAGCACGCAGTCGGAGGCCGCCGCCGTCCCCGGCGAGGAGGCCGCGCTGGTGTGCGCCAGGTCGTGCGCGTTGACGGCGTCGATGGGCCGTTCGACAACGGGGAAATCCCACAGCGGGCGACGCCAGCGGCGGCCGGGACCGGTCGCGGGGGACAGCTCGTACCACCCTGGTCCCGGCATCACCCGGCGAGCGCGGCTCCGGCGCGCTCGGCCGCGAGGTACGGGTTCAGGTGCGGGTGGCGGCTGCCGACCGCGACGTCCCGCCAGAACCGTTGCAGCGCGTTCCCGGTGGCGAAGCCGCTCGAGCCGTGCAGGTCCAGCATCAGCTCGACCGCGGAACGGCAGTCGCGGGCGGCGTTGGCCAGATCGGCCTGCGACCGGATGTGATCGGCGCCGGTCACCCCGGGAGCGTCGGCCTCGGCGGCCACCGCGAGCATCGTGCGCTCCGCCCGCCGCGCCAGCCGGCCCGCGTCGGCGAGCCAGTGCCGCGCGCCCGGTGATTCCCCCATGCGCGTGTACTGGGTCATGAACGGCTTGCGGTCCGAGGCGAACATCGCGGTGACCACGTCCAGCGCGCCGAACGTCGCGCCGACCACCGGCCCGAGCACGCTCAGTCCGTAGAGCAGCATGTCCTGGGGTGGTCCGGGCAACTGGAGCGCGGCGACCCGTTCGGACGGGACCACGAGATCCGCGACGAGCGTGTGGCTCCCGGTGCCGCGCATCCCGGCCACGTGCCACGTCCGATCGATCGCCAGGTCGGCGGTCGGCACCACGGCGTAGGAGAACACCCCGTCCAGCACCACGCCCAGGCCCGCCCACGTGGCGTCCTCGCAGCCGGATGTGCTGGCCCAGCGACCGGTGAGCCGCACCCCACCCGGAACGGGCTCGGCGCGTCCCCCCGCCGGGTTGCCGGAGCCGCAGAACAGCGCGTCCGGGTCGGCGAACAGTTCCCGTTCGACCGCGGGGGCGAACCTGCCCGCCGCCAACGTCTTCGAGGTCAGGCACGTCCCGACGACCCATGCGGTGGACGGGCAGTCGCGGCCCAGCGCGCTGAGCAGGCGCGCGATGTCGGTGGCGCTCGTCCAGGAGCCGCCGTACTCCCGTGGTGTCCGCAGTGCGAAGGCGCCGACGTCCCGTGCGGCCTGCAGGCTCTCCGCGGTCGGACGACCCTGCAGCTCGGTCTTCTCCGCGTTCGCGGCCAGTATCTCGTTCACGGGCCAACCCCAGCAGCGGGCGCGGCCGACCGCCATGCGCGAGCCGCCCAGCTCGATACGCACGGCTACCATCGGCGGTGATGGACGTGATCACGGCCGCGATCGACAGTGTCCGGTTCGGCCGCGCCAACGCGCGCCGGATCACCGAGTCCGGCGCATGGGGCGTCCGGTTCCCCCCGATCGCGGTGCTGGGGTTCCACGTCCTGCTGCGCGGCGAGGGCTGGCTGATCACCGCCGACGACGCCCCGGCCGCGCTGCGGCCCGGCGACATGATCTTCACGGCCGCCCTCACCGAGCACGGGCTGGCGCACGCGCCCTGCCGGCTCGAGGAACTACCCGAGTTCGGTTTCGACCACGTTCCGGAGCCGGAGGGCACCGCCGACTTCGAGTTCCTCTGCGGCGCGTACACGCTCGACGGCCGACCGCCCGCGCTGCTGCAGCGGCTCCCCGGCGTCGTCGCGCTGTCGCCGGACCACGACCGCAATCCCGGCCTGCGGGCGCTGGTGGACATGCTGTCCGCGGACTTCGCGGCCCCGGCTCCGGAGGGCCCCGAGGCCGGGCGCGCGGCGCTGGTCGATCTGATGATCGTGCACGCCCTGCGCCACCTGCAGGAGCAGGGCTGGGTGATCGGTGCGGAGCCCGGCATCGCCGAGGCGCTGCACGCGATCCACGAGCGCCCGGAGCGGCCGTGGACCGTGCAGCAGCTCAGCGCCGTCGCCGGGATGTCCCGCACGTCGTTCGCCCGCCGGTTCACCGCCGCGGTGGGGGCGCCACCGATGGCCTACCTGACCGACTGGCGCCTGAGCACCGGCGCCCGCCTGCTGCGGCAGACCCCCACGCCGCTGGCGGGCATCGCGCGGCGTGTGGGGTACGCGTCCGAGTTCGGGTTCGCGGCGGCGTTCCGCCGCCGCTACGGCATAGCGCCGGGGCGCTTCCGCGCTCGCGGGTAGGTGCGCGCACGGCCTCAGCCGGGGACCCCGCGGAAGACCGTCGACGAGCGCTGCTCGAACCACCGGGCGAGCTGCTCGCCGGCCTGGACCACGTGTTCGCGCATCAGCGAGCCGGCCGCCGCGGCGTCACCCGCGGCGAGGGCCCCGACGATGCGGTCGTGCTCGGTGAAGTTGTCCGCGCAGTACCGCGGGTCGTCGACCAGCAGGCGGGCCAGGATGTTGCGGGGGTAGGCCGCGTGCAGCTCGTCGATCGCGCGGTGCAGCCGGTGGTTGCCCGAGCACGCCGCGATGACGGTGTGGAAGTCCTCGTTGCCGCGGTGGCGGCGGGTCGGCTCCGGGTCGGGGTCGGCACCGCCGGCATCGGCGCGCCTGCGCATCTCGAGGTTGAGCACGCGCAGCTGATCGAGGTGGGCGGGGGTGATGCGGCGGACCGCACGGCGGGCGGCCAGCGCCTCCAGCTCCGCGCGCACCTCGTAGGTCTCGCGGACCTCCCACGGTGCCGGGACCCGCACCACCGCACCGCGGTTCGGGTGCACCTCGATCAGCCCGCCGGTCTGCAGCTGGCGCAGCGCCTCGCGCACCGGCATCCGGCTGACCCCGAAGTCGACCGCCAGCTCGGCCTGGCGCAGTTGGGCGCCGATCGGGATGTCCCCGGACAGGATCCGTTCCCGGATCCGCGCGGCCACCTGGTCCACCAGCGCACCACCGGACTCGCCGCCGGACCGAGCGGCCCGCCGGGCGTGCTCAGCGTGCTCAGAGGAGGTCGAAGTACTCACGCTGCTCCCAGTCCGACACCTCGGCGAGGTAGCGGGCGAACTCGGCCCGCTTGAGGTGCGCGTACCAGTCCACCACGGCGTCGCCGAGCGCGCGGCGGAACACCGTGCTGGCCTCGAGCGCGGCGACGGCCTCACCGAGGGTGCCGGGCAGCCGGGGTGCCCCGTCAGCGTAGGGGCTGTCGCTCGGCGGTCCCGGCACCAGCCCGCGTCCGACCCCGTCCAGGCCGCAGACCACCTGCGAGAGGATGTAGAGGTAGGGATTGGCGGCCGGCTCTCCGCAGCGGTTCTCCAGGTGCCCGCCTGCCGCGCCGGGCGGGGTCACCACCCGCACCATCGCGCCGCGGTTGTCGCGGCCCCACAGCACCCGGTCCGGGGCCAGCGAGTGCGGCAGGTAGCGCTTGTAGCCGTTGACCGTGGGCGTGGTGAACGCGGTGGCGGCCGCGGCGTGCTCCAGCAGGCCCGCCATCCAGGCCATCCCCGTCGCGGACAGCGGCTCGCCCGGCCCGGTCGCGGCGAAGACCGGCTCGGCGGTGGCCGCCCGGCGCAACGACTGGTGCAGGTGCCAGCCCGCGGAGGCGGTGTCGGCGCCCAGCGGGCGGGACATGAACGTGGCGTGCAGGCCCTGCCGGCGGCACACCTGCTTGACGGCGGTCCGGCAGAGCACGACGTCGTCGGCGACCTTCGCGGCGTCGCCGGCGTCCAGGGTGATCTCGAACTGGCTGGGCCCGAACTCCAGCTCGATCGAGCGCAGCGGCAGGTCCAGCAGGGTCAGTCCGCGGTGCAGCTCCTCGACCAGCCCGTCGACGGCGTCGAGGGTGTCCGCCTTGAGCAGCTGCGCCCCCGGGGTCGTCGGACGGACCGCCGCGGCGGCGCCGGGCCGTCCCGGGCGGCTGGTGCGGTCGGCGTCCAGCGCGTCGAGCGGTCCGTCGGCCGGGGCGAGGACGTGGAACTCGAGCTCGGTGCCGACGGTGAGTGCGAGGTCGTGCTCGCCGAGTCGGGCGAGCTGGGAGCGCAGCAGGGTCCGGGTGCAGAACGGGACGGCGCGGCCGTCCGGGTAGCGCAGGTCGGCCAGGAGCAGTCCGGTGCGCGGCGACCAGGGCAGCACCCGGAACGTCGTCGGGTCGGGGACCAGCACCACGTCCCCGGCGCCGGAGAACCCGGCGTGGCCGTCGAGCGCGAGCGCCTCGAAGACCGGGTAGGTGGTGCGCCCGGCGGTGTCCTTGAGCAGCAGCGAGGACGGCGCGGAGATCCCCGAGCGCAGCGCGCCCGGGAGCGCGGCGCGGGTGAGCGTCTTGCCGCGCAGGACGCCGTGCTGGTCGGTGAAGCAGACCCGCACCATCTCCAGGCCGAGCTCGTCGACCACCCGGCGCAGCTGCGCCGCGGCGGCGTACTGCTCGTCCGACCACAGGTCGTGCCGGTCGACGAAGCCACCCCGGTCGCCGGCGAGCAGCGGGCGGGCTCCCGCCCCGGCGCCGCCCGCGGCGACGGGACGCTCGTCACTGCTGCGCGTGCCGCTCTCACGCATCTGCGACGGCCTCCGCCTGCGCTCGCCCCGCCCACGGCGACGCCGCGCGCCGCTGGGCGTCGTGGCGCTGCCAGCGCTGCGCCCAGTCGTCGGCCGGGCTGACCATGTCCACGGCGACCGGCCCGGTCATGGCGGCCGCTGCCGCGGCGTCGGGCGGCCGGCCCGGCAGCGGGTTGCCGGCCGCGAACGCCTCCAGCGAGCGCAGCAGCAGCCGCCGGTTCGCGGTGATGGCCCGGTCGGAGACGCCCAGGCGCTCGACCGTGCGGTCCTGGATCGGCCCCATCGACTCCACCGCCCACTGGTCGTGGACGTTGATGTCCAGGCCCATCCCGGTGTAGGTCAGCTCGCGCTGCTCGGCCGGGTCGAACCCCCAGTCGTTGGCCCGGTTCCGGATCGGGCGGTAGTCCGGCAGGGTGACCTCGGCCAACCGCTGGTCCAGCAGCGTCTGCTTGTCGGTCGGCTCGGCGAAGTCGTAGAGCACCATGTACCAGTGGTGGTGCTGGTCGTCGATCGGCACGTGCCACTGCGTGAACACCTTCGTGTTGCCGAACGGCACGGTGAACGCGTTCGGGAACAGCAGGTTGGTGATCCGCACGTGCGCGAGCTCCTCGGCGAGCCGGCGTACCGCGAACACCCGCAGCCCGTGCTCGGCCGGTTCCACCTCGATGTCCGGTCGGGAGTTCTCGCCTACCAGCGCCGAGAGCTTCTGCCCGGTGCCGGCCACCTCCTCGCTGAACTGCTGCCCGTAGGTCTCCCGCGGGTCCTCGCGCAGGAACCGGTGCAGGAACGACACGTGGCTGGGGTCGATCCCGCCCTCCACCCCCTGCAGCCAGTTGCAGTCCCACAGCCCCTTGAAGGCGAAGGTGTACTCGTCGGGGGCGGCGAAGCAGTCGTAGGCCGGGAACGGTGGGGGGTCGCCCGCGCCGAGGTAGGCGAAGACGATGCCGTTCCGCTCGGCGCACGGGTACCCGGGTATCCGGACCTTGTCGCTGAAGCGGCTGTGCTCGGGCTCGGCCGGTTGTTCGCGGCACCGGCCGTCGGGGCCGTAGAGCCAGCCGTGGTAGAGGCAGCGCAGCCCGCCGTCCTCCAGCCGCCCGTAGGACAGGTCCACTCCGCGGTGCGCGCAGAACCGCCCGACCAGCGCCCATCCACCGGTGTCGGTCCGGAACAGGACCAGGTCCTCGCCGAGCAGCCGCACCGCCTTCGCCGGGCGGTCGGCAGGCACCTCCGACACGAGCGCGGCCGGCTGCCAGTAGGAGCGCAACAGCCGGCCCAGCGGCGTGCCCGGGCCGGAACGGGTCAGCTTCTCGTTGTCCTCGCGACTCAGCATCGGGGCCTCCTCGATCCTGGATCAATATCCGACAACATTGGATCCAAAGCAACCCGACCGCGCAGGGCGGCGGCAGCCGGCGGATCAGGTCGGTCGACCGCTGGGACCGCCCGGCACGTCAGGAGACTCCGGCCGGCGGGGTCAGTACCGGCGGCCCGGCAGCGCCGCCAGAGCGCCGGACCGTTCGAACACGGTCTCCTCGGTGACCACCCGCTGCAGCACCCGTTCCCCCGCAACGATCTTCCTGGCCAGCTCCATCAGCTGCGGGCCGAGCAGGGGGTTGCACTCCACGATGTAGTTGATCTTGCCGTCGATCAAGGCCTCCATCCCTTCGCGCACCGCGTCCACCGTGATGATCTTGATGTCCTCGCCGGGCACCTCGCCGGCCTCCTCGATCGCCTCGATCGCGCCGAGTCCCATGTCGTCGTTGTGGGCGTAGAGGACGTCGATGTCCGGGGTCGAGGCGAGGAAGTCCCGCATCACCGCCTTGCCGCCGGCCCGGGTGAAGTCCCCCGAGGCCGAAGCGACGATCTTCAGGTTCGGGTTCTGGGCGATGGCCGCGCCGAAACCCAGTTTGCGTTCGATCGCCGGTGCGGAGTCCTCGGTGCCCCGGATCTCCACGATCGAGACCGGTTCCTCTGCGGTGTTGTAGAGGTCGCTGAGCCAGGTCCCGGCCTTGTTCCCCTCCTCGATGAAGTCCGAACCGAGGAAGCTCTGGTACAGGCTCGAGTCGGACGTCTGGATCGCCCGGTCGGTGAGGATCACCGGGATGCCCGCCTGCCTGGCCTCCAGCAGCACGGGATCCCAGCCGGTCTCGACGACCGGGCTGAAGGCGATCACGTCGACCCGCTGCGCGATGAACGAGCGGATGGCCTCGATCTGGCGGTCGCGGCTCTGCTGGGCGTCGGAGAACAGCAGTTCGACCCCCGCGGCGGCGGCGGACTCCTGGATCGACTTGGTGTTCGCCGTCCGCCACCCGCTCTCGGAGCCGACCTGCGAGAAGCCCATGGTGAGCCGACCGTCGGGCGGCCCGACGGCATCTGCGTCCGCCGCGGTCCCGCAGCCGGTCAGGACCAGTAGCAGCACTGCAGCCGCGGCCCGGGCCGCAGTCGTCAAGTTCGCGCGCATGCGTGTCTCCTGGGGGAGCGATCCGGGGGGATCGCTGCTAGGTCGTGACGTGCATCACCCCGACCGGGGGAACCTATTGCATGGGCGTCACGCTCCGTCGCCGGGTGGCTCGTCCGTCCCGGTGATGGCAGGCCGCGTCGGCCGGGTCGCCGGTGCGCGCATCCGGATCGGGCGTGCCGACACCACGGGGTGACTCACCTGGCGGTCGTCGCCGCCGAGCGGGCAGGCTGGGGCCAGGTGATCAGCGCGGTGGCCATGGTGACGAACGGCGTGCGGACCGGCGGTCCGGCGATGCGTACCAGGACGCCCGGCCGGCCGCTTCCGGAGTCGGTGGCGTCGGACTTCGGACTGGTCCGGCGCGACGCCCCCTTCCGCCGCCGAGGTGCGTCCCCGCAGGTCGGTGCCACCGCCTGGGCGTCGCACGTCGGCGTCGCGGTGTACTGATGTCGGCTCGTGCACCGGGGGGGAAGGTGGCTGCAGTGCCCGCTCGACGCGGATCTGCCGGACCGGTGTTCGACGACGGCCGCGTCCGGGTCTGGCGCACGCACGATCCCGATCTCGGTGTCCTGCTCCACAAGGAGGCGCTCGGCGAGGGGGCGCTCGAGCGGATCGCGCACGAGGCTTCGGTGCTGCGTCGCCTCGAGGGCGTACCGGGAGTCCCGAGGTTGCGGTCCTCCGTCGATCCGTGCGTCCTGGTGGCCGCCGCGTCCGACGGGCGGTCCCTGGCGGAAGCGCTGGCCGAGCGCCGGCTGACCCCACCCGAGGTCCTCGCGCTGGGGCAGCAGCTGGCCGCGACGTTGGAGGCGGTGCACGAGGCGGGTGTCGCGCACCTCGGCCTGCACCCCGGCACCGTGCTGCTGGTCGAGGACGGCGGCGTCGAGCTGGTCGACTTCACCCTCGCGACGATGATCGCCGAGGTCCGTCCCGGGTTCACCCACCACCGCGAGATCTTGGGCCCGTTGCCCTACCTGTCACCGGAGCAGACCGGACGGACCGGGTCCGCCGTCGACCGGCGGTCCGACCTGTACGCGGTCGGCGCCGTGCTCTACGAGGCCGCGACCGGCAGGCCACCGTTCATCGAGGAGGACGCCTTCGAGCTGCTCCGGGAGATCCTCACGCGCGAGCCGACGCCGGTGACGGCGCTGGACCCGACGCTCCCGGCCGGGCTGGAGGCCGTGCTGGCCCGGCTCCTGGAGAAGGAACCCGATCGCCGCTACCAGTCCGCCGCAGGTCTCGCCCACGACCTCGCCCGCGTCGCCGCCGACACCGGGACGACCTTCCCGCTGGGGGAGCGGGATTTCCCCGACCGGCTGTCCCCGCCGACGCAGCTGATCGGCAGGGATCGCGAGATCGCGGTCCTCACCGAGGCGTTGGACGCCGTTGCCGATCCGGCGGAGCCGAGCAGCGGAGCGCCCGCCTGCCGTGTCGTGCTGGTCAGCGGCGGCCCCGGCGTCGGCAAGTCGGCGCTGGTCAGCACGTTGCGTCGGCTGGTGACCCGGCGCGGGGGGTGGTTCGTCTCCGGCAAGGCCGACCAGGTCGTCCGCGACTCCTCGGCGGGATTGCGCTGGGCTCTGCGCGGTCTCGCGCGGCTGCTGCTGGCCGAGCCGCCGGCGGCCCTGGAGGCCCGGGCCCGGGAGCTCCGGCAGCGGCTGCGGTCCAACGCCTCGGTCCTCGTGGCGATCGCCCCCGAGTTCGCCCAGGTGCTGGGGGAGTCGGGCGCTGCCGCGGTCCTGGACGAGCGCGAGCGGGAGGACCGCATCCAGCAGTCCGTGGTCGACCTGCTCCAGGTCGTCGCCTCGCCCAGCCGCCCCCTCGTGCTCTTCCTCGACGACGTGCAGTGGGCCCCGCCGAGCGCCCTCGACATGCTCGACGCCATCGTCAACGCCCCGGGCATGGACGGTCTGCTGCTGGTGGGCGCGTACCGCGACACCGACGTCGACGCGCGCCTCGCGGCGATAGTGGGCAGCTGGGAGCGGTTGGCCGTGAAGCCGACGAGGGTGCGGTTGGCTCCGCTCGACGTGGACGACCTCGCGACCCTGCTCGAGCACGTGCTGCGGCTCCCCGCCGGGCAGTCCGCGGTGCTGGCCGGCGTCCTCGGGGAGCGGACGGGGGGCAACCCCTTCGACACCATCGAGCTGCTGAACTCGCTGCGCGACGACGGTGCGCTGGCGCTGGCGGACGGCGGGTGGACCTGGGACGCGGCCGCGGTCCGGCACCACGTCGGCCGCAGCGACGTCGTCGCCCTGCTCACCGCCCGCATCGAGGACCTCGGGCCGGACGCGGCGCACGTGCTCGGCGTGATGGCCTGCCTGGGCGCGGAGGTGTCGGGGACCGACCTCGCCACCGCGTGCGGCCTGACCGCCGGACAGCTCGTCACCCACCTGGGACGGCCGCTGGCGGCGGGCCTGGTGACCGCGGCGCGGGGCGGCCGCCCCACGACCGACGCGGTGCTCGGCCGGCTGCGGTTCCGGCACGACCGCGTGCAGCAGGCCGCCTTCGAGCGGCTCGGTGCCGAGGAGCGGCGGGCGGTCCAGGCGCGGACGGGCTGGCGGCTCGCCGCGGCCGGGCGGGGACTGCACGCCGCTCGGCAGCTGCTCGCCGCGGACGTCCGACCGCTCGACGCGGATGAACGCGAGCGCGTCGTCCGGCTCTACCGCTGGGCAGCCGACGACGAGCGGCGGCGCACGGAGTTCACGGCCGCCGAGCAGTTCCTCGCCGCGGCGGCCCGGATCCTGCGGGACGACCCGGCGACGGCGCACCAGCACTTCGAGGTGGAATCCGAGCGCCACCAGGTCCTGTACCAGCTGGGACGGCTCGACGAGGCGGACACCGTCTACGCGTCGCTGTCCGGGGGCGCCCGGGACGACCGCGAGCTCGCGCAGATCACCGCGATCCAGGTGGCCTCCCTGACCAACCGGCACATGTACGGGGCCGCGGTGGAGCTCGGACTGCGCGTCCTGGCCCGGCTGGGGGTGCCCTACCCGGAGCCCGATGCCGCGATCGAGGTCGCCTGCGGGTTGGCCGAGGTGGTGGCCTGGACCAAGGGGCTCGATGCGGTGGCCGCCCGAGGTCGCCCCGTCCTGACCGATCCGACCGCGGCCGCGCTGGCCGCGGTGATGGGTCGGCTCAGCCCGGCCGCCTTCTTCTCGGCCCCGTTGGTGTCCGGGTGGCTGGTCACCCGGGCGCAGCGACTGTGGGAGGAGCACGGCCCGAGCACCGACCTGATGGCGGTGCTGGGGCACGCTCCGGTGGCGTTCATCGCGGTGCTGGACGAGTACCACGCCGGCGAGGTCCTGCTCACCCACCTCCTCGCCACCGGGGAGGCGCACGGCTGGGAACGGGCCGTCGCCTACACCCGGTTCCTGCACACGGTGTCCAGCGCGCACTGGTTCCAGCCGCTCGACGCGTGCGTGCCGACGGCGAAGCAGGCCCGCGACGGGCTGCTGCACGTCGGCGACCTGCCGCAGGCGTGCTGGTCCTACGTCCCGGTGGTCGTCGACACGTTCGAGACCGCGCCCCACCTCGACCAGTCGCTCCCCGAGCTCGCCGCCGCGCTCGCCCTGGCCGAGCGCACGGGGATCCTGCCCGTACAGCGCTCCTTCTCGATCATCCGCCGGTTCTGCCACGAAGCCCGAGCCGGCACGGACGCCTCGACGAGCCCGCCCCCGCAGGCCCCGGGCGAGCAGGCCGTCGAGGCGCTCGCCGAGTCCAACACCGTCGTCGGCGCCTACCTGTGGCTCTTCCGCAGCATCTCGGCGGCCCTGCTGGGCGACTGGGAGCGGCTCGCGGCCAACAGCCGCGCCGCGTACCGCCGGGCGCAACGGCTCCCCGGAATCGTGATCACGCTGATGACCACCGTGCCGTTCGGGCTCGACCTCAGCCTGCAGCTGCGCCGGCAGCCACCGGGCGGACCCGCGCACACCGCGCTCCTCTCCGAACTCGACGACGTGCTGGACTGGCTGCGTCGCCGAGCGCACGACCAACCGGCCAACGTCGCCCACCTCGTGAGCTACCTCGAAGCGGAGCGCGCATGGGCACTCGGTGACCACGACGGTGCTCTGGTGGCGTTCGATTCCGCGTTGTCGGCGGTGCAGCGGGTATCGCGGCCGTGGCACCACGCGCTGCTCGCCCGCCGGGCCGGCGAGCTGCACCGCGAGCGGGGCCTGGAGCACAGCGGTCGACTGCACCTCGCCGAGGCCAAGCAGGTGCTGCTCGACTGGGGTGCCGACGCGATGGCCGCCGAGTTCGACCGTGCTCACCCGTTCCTGCGGGATCGGTCGATCGCGCGCGCCACCACCTCCGGCTCGCGAGCGGCGATCTCGGCGCACCCGGTTCTGCAGGCCGACACCATCGACACGACCGCGATCCTGCGCGTCGCGCAGGCGCTCGCGGCGCAGACGACGATGCCCCAACTGCACGACGCGATCGTGGAGCAGCTCCGCGCGATCACCGGTGCGACAGCGGTGCGGGTCGTGCTCCGCGACGAGAGCGCCGGTTGGCGGGTCTACCGGCCCGCCACCGACACCGTCGGCGACGCGGCCCTCGACGACCCCGCTCTCGACGACTCCGCCTTCGACGACCCCGCTCTCGACGACTCCGCCTTCGACGACTCCGCCTTCGACGAGGACGGCGCGGCCGCTCTCGTCCCGGTCAGCGCTGTCCGGTACGTGCTGCGCACGCGCGAGGCCCTCGCCGTCGACGACGCGACCGCCGACGACCGGTTCGCCCAGGACCCTTACCTCGCCGACGAGCAGCGCCTCGCGCTGCTCGTCGTCCCCGTGCTGCGCGCGGCTGAGCTCCGGGCGGTGCTCGTGCTGGAGAACCGCCTCACCAGCGGGGCCTTCACGACCGACCGGCTCGGCTTCGTCACCATGCTCACCGGCCAGCTCGCCGTGGCCCTGGACAACGCCCAGGTCTACACCTCGCTCGAGCGACGCATCGCCGAGCGGACCACCGCGCTGCGCTCGGCGAACGCGCAGCTGGAACTGCTCAGCAGCACCGACGCCCTGACCGGAGTGGCCAACCGCCGACGCTTCGACGCGGCACTCGCCGCCGAGTGGACGCGTTCGCTCGAGACCGCACTCCCCGTCTCCGTGCTCATGGTGGACGTCGACCGCTTCAAGCAGTACAACGACGACCACGGCCACCTCGCCGGCGACGCGTGCCTGGTCGAGATCAGCCGACTCCTCGCGGCCGGCTTGCGCGACACCGATCTGCTCTGCCGCTACGGCGGCGAGGAGTTCGCCGCGATCCTGCCCCGCGCAGACCTCGCGGCCGCGGTGGACGTGGCCGAGCGGATGCGGCTGGCCGTCGAGGATGCGCGGCTGCCGCACACCGGTGATGTCGGAGTGGTGACGGTCAGCGTCGGCGTCGCTTCTTCGCCCGCCTCGACGAGGAGCCAGGGCAGCGAACTGCTCGCCCGCGCGGACCTGGCGTTGTACGCGGCGAAGCGCGCCGGGCGCAACTGCGTCCGGACGCAGGTCTGACCGCTCGCGCTCGCGGGCCTGCCCGGATGAACCATCCCGGCGGGCGGTCCGCCGTCTGCCGGCCCGATCCCCCGGACGGCCGCGCCTCAGCGGCCGCCCACCCGGCACGCGTCCGCCTCGGCGGCGGTCCGCGGCTCGAGGGCGGGCGGCCGCAGCGCGCTGGTGGCCCACGCGACCGGAACCGCGACCGCGGCGAGGGCCAGGCCGGTCAGCACCGCCGCGGAGGCGGTCGAGCCGGCGATCGCCGCGCCGCCGGCGGACGACCCGACCGCGATGCCGATGTTGACCGCGGACGCGGGCATCGACTGGGCCAGCCCGCCACCGGGTCCGGCCAGGCTGACCACCCGGTACTGCAGCGAGGGTGTCATGCCCATCGCGACCACGCCCAGCGCCAGCAGCACCAGCGCCACCAGGACGGGGACCGAGCCGACGAGGTACAGCGCCAGCAGGCACAGCGCAGTGCCGGTCGTCGCCACGACCAGCGTGCGGGCTGCGTCCCGGTCGGCGAAGCGGCCGCCGCCGAACGAGCCCACCGCCGTGGCCACGCCGTAGGCCAGCAGGAAGACGCTGATCAGCGGCCCGGAGACGCCGGTGACGGTCTGCAGGAACGGCACGATGTAGGTCAGCGCCGCGTACACCGAGGCGAACACCAGCACGTGCAGCGCCAGCACGGCGAGCACCCGCGGCGCGAACGCGTACCGGGCCTGGTCGCCGACGCCTGCGGTGGTGCCGGGCACGGCGGGGACGAGCGGGACGACAGCGACCAGCGCCAGGACGGCGAGCACCACGACGGCGGTGAACGAGCCGCGCCAGCCGAGCAGCTGGCCGAGCAGCGTGCCCACCGGCACGCCCACCGCACCGGACACCGCGACCCCGGAGATCACCACCGAGATCGCCCGGCCGGTCCGCTCCGGTGGAACGACCGCGGTGCCTGCGGCGAACGCGGCGGCGATGAACACGCCCTGCAGCGCGCCGGCGAGCACGCGCGTGCCGAGGAGCAGGCCGTAGCCGGTGGTCAGCACCGCGACCAGGTTGGCCAGCGCGAACAGCGCGAGCGCAGCGGCGAGGACGGTGCGCCGGTTCAACCGGATGGTCAGCGCGGTGAGGACCGGCCCGCCGACGGCCAGGCCCAACGCGTACGCCGTGACCAGGGTGCCGGCGGTCGCGATGGGGACCTGCAGGTCGGCGGCGACCAGGTCGAGCACGCCGACCACGAGCAGCTCGACGCTGCCCATCACGAACATGCCGCCGAACAGGGCGGCCAGGGCGAGGTTCGCCCGGCGCGGGGCCAGGCCCGCGGTGTGGGTGCTCATGCACGTCTTCCTCGTCGTCGTGCCGGGTCGCCCCGGCCGAGTGGGTGTCGGTCAGCGGGTCGGAGCGGCGCCATGCCGAGTGGTGGTCGGTTCGGCGTCCGGATCGAGACCCGCCGCGGCGGTGGAACCCGTCGCGACCGTCGCGGGACACCTGGTGACCTGCGCCACAGGAGTCGCCGGAGGGCTACCGGCCCGACAACCCGCCCACCTCGCGGAAGGACCCCGGAACCGTTCCGCCCCATCCGGCGACCACTGTTCCGGGGCCCGGTGCGGGCCTCCTGACGACGGGAGTGCGCATGCGGATGGGCTGTCGGGTGCTGGGCGGCCTGCTGGCGGTCTCGGGCCTCCTGGTGGGGGCGTGCGGGGGTGGCGCGGTGGCTGCGGACGCCGGGCCGGCGCCCGCGCCGGCGGCCGGGTTCCCGGTGCGGATCGAGAACTGCGGCGCGGCCCTCGACGTGCCGGCGCTGCCCACGAAGGTGGTCACCAGCAACGCGTCCGGTCTGGAGATGCTGCTGTGGTTGGGCGCGCAGGACCGTGTCCTGGGCACGGGCTTCCCGCCCGCGCCGGGCGCGCTGCCGCCGGAGCTGGCCGACGCCGGCGCCGCGGTGCCGGTGCTGGGCACGGCGATCATCCCGAAGGAGACCCTGCTCGGATCGGGCGCCGACACGTTCATCACGACGTTCTCGAGCATGGGGTCGATGGGTGGGGCGGCGGGCCAGGTCCCCACGGCCGAGGAGTACGCGGCGGCGGGGATCGAGGAGGTCTTCCTGCAGTCCACCTCCTGCCCGCCGCGGGGCGGGCCGGTGGAGGACCTTTCGGTGGAGGGGGACGACATCCGCCGCCTCGGGACGTTGACCGGCACCTCAGCGAAGGCCGACGAGCTGGTCGCGGGCATGGAGGCCACCGTCGATGAGGTGCAGGCGGCGATCGGGCCGGTGCCGATGGAGCAGCGGCCGTCGTACTTCTTCTTCGACGTCGGCCCGACGCCGGGCGACCCGATGGCCACGTGCAACCAGCAGGTCGCCCACGCGGCGATCACCCTGGCCGGGGCGCGGAACGTCTTCTCCGACTGCGCGGGCACCTTCCGGCAGACCAGCTGGGAGGAGGTGGTGGCGCGCGACCCCGACTGGATCCAGCTCGGGGTGCGCAACCGGGGCAGCGTCGAGGCCAACGAGGCGGGGTTCGCGGAGGGCGTCCGCTTCCTCAAGGAGTTCCCCGCCACCGCCGGGCTGGCCGCGGTCCAGCAGGACCGGTTCCTGCGCATCCCCTCGGAGGTCACCACCATCGCCGGGGTCCGCAACGCCGACACGGTCCGGCGGATCGCCGCCACCCTGTACCCGGACCGGCTGCGAGCGGAGCAGTAGTGGCGCTGCTGACCACCCGCGCCGGCTCGACGCCCGGGGTGACCGTGCGCGCGGGCGCGGCCGCGGTCGTGCTGGGCGCGGCGCTGCTCGTGCTGATGACGGTGGCGGTGTCGCTGGGCTCGAGCGACGTCCCCTTCGCCCGGGTGTGGGAGATCGTGGGCGCCCGGCTCACCGGGGTCGAGCTCCCGCCGGGCACGTCCGGGCTGATCGTGTGGCAGCTGCGGGTCCCACGGGCCCTGCTGGCCGCGCTCGTCGGGGCCGGGTTGGGTCTGGTGGGCACCGCGGTGCAGGCCCTGGTGCGCAATCCGCTGGCCGATCCGTACCTGCTCGGGGTGTCCTCCGGCGCGTCGCTGGGGGCGGTGGCGGCGATCGTGCTCGGTGCCGGGATCGGGGGCCTGGCCGCGGTCGGGCTGTCCGGGGCGGCGTTCCTCGGGGCCCTGGCGTCGTTCGCGCTGGTGTGGGCGATCGCGCGGCGGTGGGGCGTTCTCCCCGCTGCGGCTGGTGCTGGCCGGGGTGGCCATCGGCCAGTTCCTGTCCGGGATCACCAGCTACCTGGTCCTGCAGACCTCCGACGACCAGGAGACCCGCAGGGTGCTGTTCTGGCTGATGGGCACCCTCGGCGGCGCCCAGTGGAACCAGCTGGCGCTGCCCGCGCTGGCGGTCGGGCTGGGCCTGGTGGTGCTGCAGGCTCGGGCCCGCGGGCTCAACGCGCTGCTGATGGGCGACGAGACCGCGGCCGGACTGGGCGTCGAGGTCGCCCGGCTGCGCCGGGAGCTGTTCGTGGTGACCAGCCTGCTGACCGGGGTGCTGGTGGCGGTGTCGGGGGCGATCGGCTTCGTGGGGCTGATGGTGCCGCACGTGTGCCGGCCGGTCGTCGGCGGCGACCACCGGCGACTGCTGCCGATCTCGGCGTTGACCGGGGCGGTGCTGCTGGTCGCGGTCGACGTGGTCGCCCGCACCGCGCTGGACGACCAGGAGCTGCCGATCGGTGTGGTGACGGCGTTCCTCGGCGCGCCGGTGCTGCTGTTCCTGCTCGACCGCCGGTTGGAGCGGGCATGACGACGGCGCCGAGGACCGGGCGGATGCGGCGGCTGGCCGTCGAGGACCTGCACGTGACGCTGTCCGGCCGGGCGGTCGTCTCCGGGGTCACGGTGCTGGCCGGGCCGGGGGAGATCGTCGGGCTCGTCGGCCCGAACGGCAGCGGCAAGTCCACCGTGCTGCGCACGGTGTACCGGCACCTGCGCCCGCACGCCGGCCGGGTGCTGGTCGACGATCGGGACGTGCGCGAGCTCGCGGCGAGCGAAGCGGCCCGGCACGTGGCGGCGCTGCCCCAGGAGCGCGGGGCCGACTTCGAGCTGCGCGTGCGCGAGGTGGTCGCGATGGGCCGCACCCCGTACAAGCGGGCGTTCGCCGGCGAGGACGCCACCGACCGGCAGATCATCGCCACCGCCCTGGAACAGGTCGGCATGACCGGCGCCGCGGGGCGCGGGTTCGCCACCCTGTCCGGCGGGGAGCGCCAGCGGGTGCTGCTGGCCAGGGCGTTCGCCCAGCAGCCCGACGTGCTCGTGCTCGACGAGCCGACCAACCACCTCGACGTGCGCCACCAGGTGGAGCTGCTGGCCCTGCTGCGCCGGCACCGCCGCACGGCGCTGGTGGCCCTGCACGACCTGAACGCCGCGGCCTCGGTGTGCGACCGGCTGCACGTGCTGTCGGCCGGGTCGGTCGTGGCCTCGGGAGCGCCGCGCGACGTCCTCACCGCGGAACTGCTCGCGGACGTGCTCGGCGTGCGGGCCACCGTCGTCGACAACCCGCTGACCGGCGACCCGCTGATCGCGTTCGACCACCGGGAGCCGGCCACCGGGACCCCGTGACCCGCGCTCGGCCGAAGTAGCCCGTCGGGCGGCCGTTCGTCGGCGAGATCGGCCGTTCGCCGGTGCCCCGGTCACCTGCTCCGGCAAGCAGTGGGGTGCCTCGGCGTTGGTCGACGGGGGCGGGCCGGTGGCCGCGCCGCGGTCGCGTCCGGGGAACCGGGTGCCGCGACCGGGACGACCCTCTGCGGCATGGACGTCTGCACCCAGGACGGGCCGGGCCCGCTGCGCTTCCGGGGCCGCCCGGTCGGCTACCTGAGCCACGTGGCCGGCCGCGGTGGGCCGGCGCAGGTGTACCGGGAGACCGTCGAGCTGGCGGTGGCCGCCGAGGAGCTGGGGTTCGCCTCGTTCTGGGTCGCCCAGCACCACGCCGGGGCGCTGGAGGGGCTGCTGCCCTCGCCGCTGGTGCTGCTGGGCGCGGTGGCCGAGCGGACCTCGACGATCCGGTTGGGGACGGCGGTGGTGGCCGCGGCGTTGGAGGATCCGCGCCGGTTGGCCGAGGACGCTGCCGTCGTCGACGTGCTGTCCGGCGGGCGGCTGGAGCTGGGCGTGGGCGCCGGGGCGGACGCGGCGGCGTCGGCGGCGTTCGGCCGCGACCACGACCGCCGCCACCACGACTGCGAGCGCGTGGTCGACGTCCTGTGCGCGGAGCTGACCGGGTCCTGGCTGGTGCCGGCGGCGACCGGGCTGCGCAGCCGGCTGTGGTGGGCCACCGGGTCCGCGGCCGGCGTGGACGCCGCGGCGGACCGGGGGATCGGCGTGCTGTCCGGGCGCCCGGCGCACCTGCCGGGCACGGTCGAGGGCCTCTTCCGCTACCGCTGCGCCGCCGCCGATCCGCGGGTGGCCCTGTGCCGGGTGGTGCCCGCGGGGGAGCCGGGCGCGGCGCAGCTGGACAGGTGGGCGGCGGACCCGGCCCTGCCGTCGGCGACCGAGCTGGTGGTGCAGACCGGGCCGGCCGCTGCGGGCTTCTCGGCGCACCTGGGCACGTTGCGCGCGGTGTCCGCGGCCGTGCGCTCGGCCCTGGCCGCCGGGACGGTTCGACCGTGAGCGAGCCCGTCGGTCGCTGCGGATGAACCGACCGGGTGGCGGCCGGAACCGCAGGACGGTTGTGGACGACCCGTGGGACGTGGTGCCCTCGACGGGCACCAGCCATCCGACCGGATCGGGGTTCCCATGCGACACATCGCCACCTTCTGCGGCCAGTGCAACTGCGGCTGCCCGGAGCTGCACATCGACGACGCGGCCGCACCCGAGAAGCGGGTGGTGATCACCGACGACTTCGGCCAGCGCATCCAGATGAGCCTGGGCCAGCTCGCGGACCTGGTCGCGGACGTGCGCAGCGGGGTGCTCGACGACGTCCTGGCGCAGGTGGGCTGACCCGGCACCCGGCAGCGGGCAGCCCGGCCCGCGGACCTGCCGGTGCGTGTTCAGGCGGCGGGGCGGTGCGCGGTGGGCCGCAGGCCCCGGGGGCCGTCGGGCCGGGGCAGCTCGGAGCGGCGCGGGTCCGCGCCGGTCGTGGTCCGCTCGGAACGGCGTCGTGGACGGCGCCCACCGCGGCCCGGGCCGCCCCGGCGCCGGAGCAGGATCAGCACCAGCCCGGCGACCGCGAGCAGGTGGGTGGCGAGCCGCTCCGGCGCGACCCGCCCGGCGGCCAGGTCGAGCGCGCTGAGCGCGGCGAGCACGGCGACGAACGCGGAGAGCAGCGGCACCAGGCCCGACAGCCGGTCACCCCGGACGGACGCCGCCCACAGGAAGCCGACGCCGAGCGCCACGTTCCAGGCCGCCCCCTCGTGCGCCATGTGCGCCATGCTGGCGCCGGCCATCCCGCCGTGGTCGGCGCCGGCGGCACCGACGACGGCGGCGAGCGACAGCGCCAGCTGCCCGACGCCCACGGCGTAGAGCGCCGACCGCACCGCCGTCTCCGCCCGGCGGCGGGGCGGTGGCGGTGCCGCGGCCAGCACGGCGGCCGCCAGGTCGGGCCCCGGTTCGGCCACTCCCGTGCGGGTCAGCCGGGTGACGCGGGCGGCCCGGTCGGCGAAGGACCGGCAGTCCGGGCAGCCGGGCAGGTGCGCGGCCACCTCCCGCTCGTCGTCGGCCGACGCCTCCCCGTCCAACTGCGCGGAGATCGCCTCCCGGCACTCGTCGCACCCCATACCCCCATGGTCGCTCGACCGGCCCGACGGGTTCCCAGCGGCCCACGGTCGGGCACTACCCTCGCCGCATGGGCGAGCGAGTCGACGACGCGCAGGTCACCGCCTGGGCCACCGCGGCGGGCGCGGGCGACCGGGATGCGCTGGCCGCGTTCGTCCGGGCCACCCAGCGCGACGTGCACCGGTTCGTGGCCCACCTCAGCTCCGCGCGCGAGGCCGACGACCTGGCCCAGGAGACCTACCTGCGGGCACTGCGCGCACTGCCCGGGTTCGCCGGCCGCTCGTCGGCGCGCACCTGGTTGCTCGCGATCGCGCGCAACACCGCGGCCGACGCCGTGCGCGCGGCGATGCGCCGCCCGCGCACCACCGGCGTCGACGACTGGGACGCCGTGGGCGGGCGCGGTCGTCCGGTGCACTCCGCGGTCGACGAGGCGGTGCTGCTGCGCGCCCTGATCGCCGCGCTCGATCCCGACCGGCGCGAGGCGTTCGTGCTCACCCAGGTCCTCGACCTCGGCTACGCCGAGGCCGCCGAGGTGTGCGACTGCCCGGTGGGCACCATCCGGTCCCGGGTGGCGCGGGCGAGGGAGGACCTCGTCGAGGCGATGGACGCCAGGTCCGCGCCGCACCGCCACCGCGCGGGCGGCGGCTGACCGGCGACAGCCCGCACCCGTCGGGGAGCGCCCGGGAACCGGGCCGGGGTGCGGGACGACCCAGTGGGTGTCGCCGCGCTCGTCAGGGCGTGGCGCACCCGCTCTGCGGTCGACCAGGGGAGAAGCATGGGCAACACGATCGGGATCACGGTGTTCGAGGGGGCCGAGGAGCTGGACTTCGTCGGTCCGTGGGAGGTGTTCACGGCCTCGGCCGGGCTGCTCGAGCGCGCCGGTGCGGATCCGGACCGCGTCGTGCTGGTGGCGGCGGACACCGGTCCCGTGCGGTGCGGGAAGGGCCTGCGGGTGCTGCCCGACGCCACGTTCGCCGACCACCCGGCGCTGGACGTGCTCCTGGTCCCCGGCGGCCGGGGGACGCGGCGGGGAGCGGAGGACCCGCAGCTGCTCGGGTGGATCGCCGCCACGGCCGCCCGCGCCACCTGGGTGACGAGCGTGTGCACGGGGTCGCTGCTGCTGTTCGTCTCCGGCGTGGGCAAGGGCCGCCGGCTGGCCACCCACTGGGGGTTCGAGGACCAGCTGGCCGCCTTGGGCGCCGACGTCGTCCGGGATGCGCGGTGGGTGCGGGACGGGAACGTGGTGAGCAGCCAGGGCGTCTCGGCGGGGATCGACATGTCGCTGTGGTTGGTCGGCCAGCTGCACAGCCCGGCCCACGCGCGGGCGACCCAGCGCTTCATGCAGTACGACCCCGCCCCGCCCTACGCCGCGGACGTCTGATCAGCGGGTGGCGTGGTACCGCGCCTCGGCCTTGGCCCATTCCGGGGCGCGGAACGTGGCGAGCCGCATCTCCTCCGCTTCGTCGAACTCGTGCCATTCGACGCCCGGGCGGTCCGGCAGGACCCCGCGCAGGTACTCGCCGAGGTAGTGCAGCGGAGCCTCCCAGCCGAGCGCCGGGCTGTAGGTCCCGGCTTCGGGGTCGAAGTGGAAGACGTCGGCGACCGACGCGTGCTCCAGCTCCAGCCAGGTCGCGTTCGGGCCGTCGGCGGTCAGCCGCACTTCCACCTGGTCGCCGTCGTCACGACAGCCCGGCGGGACCCACTCCACGCGAAGCAGGCGCGGGGCGTCGCAGACGAGGATCCGGCCGCTCGCCTGCCCCTCGAAGGCGTACGTGCCGCCTTCGCGCAGGTCGCCGCGGAGCGGGAGGAAGAAGCGGTCGATGCGTTCCGGTGTCGTGATGGCGCTCCAGACGTCGGCCACGGGCGCGTCGTACCGACGCTTGAGCACGGCAGCACGGGCGAGGCCCTGGGCGATCTCCCGGTCCCGCAGGCTCCGCTGCACGAGCGCCAGGCTCGTGTCCTCGCCGGCGATCTGGTTCATCTCGTCTCCTCCATCAGGCGGGTGGGGTTGTGGTCGTCGACCACGTGCCACTGGTATCAGCAGCACTTGATATTAGTAAACTCTTATGTTTAAGCGTGGATCGCTGCGGTCGCAGTGACCACGTCCGCCGCTACGGCGCCCACGATAGGCAAGTCTGTACTTGCCTGTCAACGACGGATCATGCGGTCGAGCGTGCGTCGAGGGATCAGCCGGCGGCAGCGGTGACGGACGTGGCGTCGTGCAGCCAGTGCCGGGCGTCGTCGGCGGTGATGGGGGGCGAGAACAGGTAGCCCTGGGCGAGCCGGCAGCCGACGAGCAGCAGTGCGTCGCGTTGCGCGGGTGTCTCGACCCCCTCGGCGACGACCGGCAGGTCGAGGGCGTGGGCGAGGTGCACGATCGTGCGGACGAGGGCGGTCTGGCGCGAGGAGCTCTCCATGCCGTCGACGAACGAGCGATCGATCTTCAAGCTGTCCACGGCGTGGACGCGGAGGTAGTCCAGGGAGGCGAAGCCGGTGCCGAAGTCGTCGAGGGCGATCCGGACGCCGTGCCGGCGCAGGGCGGCCAGGTTGGCGGTCACCTGCCGGTCGTCCGCGAGCAGCGCGGTCTCGGTGATCTCCAGGACCAGGTGGTCGGCCGGAACGCGGTGGCGGGCCAGTGCGTCGAGCACCTGGGCGACGAAGTCCGCGGTCCGCACCTGGTGGGCCGAGACGTTGACGTTGACGCGCACGGGGTGGCGCAGCGGTTGCCGGTGCCAGTCGGCGAGGTCGGCGAGAGCCCGGTCGAGGACCCACGCCCCCAGCGGCAGGATCAACCCGGTCTGCTCGGCGACGGGGATGAACTGGGACGGGGGCACGACCTGGCCGCGCGGGTCGGTCCAGCGCACGAGCGCCTCGAACCCGATCGTCCGGCCGCCGCCGAGGTCGACGATGGGCTGGTACTGCACGCGGAACCCGCCCGCGGCGAGCGCCTCGCGCAGCTCGGTGCGGACCGCGACGCGGTCGAGCACCGCCAGGCCCATGTCCGCCTCGTAGCGGCGCCACCGGTTCTTGCCGCCCTCCTTGGCCGCGCGCAGGGCCAGGTCGGCCCGGCGGAGGAGCTCGGCCGGCCCCACCGCGTCGCTCACGCCGGTGCTGTCGGTGCCGGCCAGTCCGACGCTGACCGAGATGGCCAGGCCACCGGCGGCGGCGATCGGCGCGTCGAACGCCTCCACCACGTGCTCGGCGAGCTGCTCGAGGTCGTCACCCTGCTCCACGTCGTCGACGAGGACGGCGAACTCGTCACCGCTGAGCCGGGCCACGGTGTGCGGCGGCTCCAGCATGTCGGTGAGCCTGCCGGCCACGGCGAGCAGCAGCTCGTCGCCCACGGCGTGCCCCATGGCGTCGTTGACCAGGCTGAAGTCGTCGAGGCCGAGGAGCAGTACGCCGGCCCGGACGTGGTTGCCGTCCGTCCCGAGGCGGGAGAGGGCGCGCTCGACGCGGTCCTGGAACTGCACCCGGTTCGGCAGGCCGGTGAGCGCGTCGTGGAAGGCGCGGTCGGCCAGCTCGCGCTGGAGGCGGCGTTGCTCGGTGATGTCGCGCAGGGTGAGCACGATGCCGCGCACCGAGGGATCGGTGCGCAGGTCGCGGTAGGACACCTCGACCTCGATGCGGGTGCCGTCGGTGCGGACGACGCGGTAGTTGCGGGTGCTGTACTCCGAGACGCCGGAGCGTGCCGCGAGCATCAGCGCGTGCTCGGCGGCCCCGCGGTCGCGGGGGTCGACCAGGTCGAGGATGTCGGTGCCGACCAACGACCCCGGCCCGAGCACGGTCGGGGTGGACGGGCTGGCGTCGCGGATGCGCCCGTCGTCACCGACGATGAGGATCACGTCGTTGGTGTGGTGGACCAGGGCGCGGAAGTACGCCTCGGTGTCGCGCCGGCTCATCTCCCCGACGAGCCGCACCCGCTCCACGGCGAGCGCGGCCAGCGACGCGAGCACGTCGAGGGCACCTCGCAGGGTCAGCAGGACCGGCTCGTCGGCCGCGACCACGAGCCACCCCGCAGGGGACGCCCGCTCGGGGTGGTCGCGCAGCACGAGCGGGCAGACGAGAGCGCAGGGGAAACCGCGTGCGACCTCGGCGGCGGAGTCGTCCAGCTCGGCGGCGCTGCGCAACTCGCTCGCGGCGGCGGCGTCGAGCGGTGCCCGGGTGGGGACGTCGGCCGGTACCAGCAGTGCTGCGCGGTGCGCTGCTCCCGGTGGGACCAATCGGGCGACGAGACCGCGGGTGGCCGCGGCGACGGCGTCGAGGTCCGTGGCGGCGACCAGCGATGCGCCGGCCGAGCGCAACGTCCGTTCGCGCTCGAGTGCCCGGGTGTGCCGGGCGACGACCCCGGACATCCGCAGCAGTACGAGCAGGAACAGCGCCGTGGAGCAGAGGGCGATCATCAGGCCGTGCCGGACGGTGCCGGTGAGCGCGTCGCCCAGCAGCGCCGCGGGGACGACGAGCGAGGTCGCCATCAACAGCGTGAGCCGGCGCAGGTCCAGTTCGGCGGGCAACTGCCGGCGGGAGACGGTCAGCTCGGCCATCGTGGGGTGCAGCGCCGCGGCACCCCACGCGCCGTAGAAGACGATCCAGCCGAGGTCGTAGGGGCCGCCCACCTGCCACGGACCGTCGTGCTGGCGCAAGCCGTGGAGCACGTCGGAGACCAGCATCCCGGCGGTGCCGACGGCCAGCAGCAGTGCGGCGGGCCGGCGGCGGTCGGTGATCAGCAGCCGGGCGAGCACCGCCAGCAGCAGCACATCGCCGAGCGGGTAGGCGATCGCGATGGGGCGTTCCGGCCAGCCCGCGCCGGCCTCGTGCACGTGGGGGTCGATCAGGAAGATCCACAACAGCGGCGCGACGGCGACGGTGAAGCTGAGGGCATCGAGCAGGCTCGCCCGGTCCCGGCCGCCGGTGCGGTGGCGCACCAGGAGCAGCAGCGCGGCCGCGGCGAGCGGGTACATCGCGATGAACAGCGCGTCGGCCGCCGACGGGAGCGCGTCGTTGCGCCCCAGCACCGTCGTCAGCAGGTCGTTGAGCACGTGCCCGGCGCCGAACATCGCCAGCGCGAGCGCGAGCAGCCACCACGCCGCGGGGTGCGCCGGTCGATGCCGGACGATCCCGTACGCCACCGCGGCCAGGCTGCCCAGTGCGAGCATGCTCCACGACCCCATGTGCCAGGCTGGGAAGGCGTGCACGGCGAGGCCACCGGCGAGCACCCACGTCCCGTAGCCGGCGAGCACGGCGTTCGACCGCATCGGCCTCCTCCTCACCGGCCCTGCCCTGTCCGCCGACACCGAACAGACACGTGGGCGATCAGACTGCCATCACGCCTGTCGGCACGGCAGTACGCCACTCGATCGGGAGCGAACGGCGAGGGCGCGACCGAGGTGACGGCAACGCCGGCCAGTCCGGCCCGACCTCCCCTCCTGCTCAGCTGGTGGCCGGATCGGGTAGGTGGGAGCCGGCGCGCCGGTCGTTGCGGAGCGTCCGCGTCGGCGGCAGAGTCGAGACGTGATCGACCACCTCGGCATCAACTGCGCCGACCTGGCTGCGGCCACCGCCTTCTACGACAGGGTGCTCGGTGTGCTCGGGCACCGCAGGCTCATGGACTTCGGCACCGCCGTCGGCTACGGGACGAGGAAGCCCGACTTCTGGGTCGGCACGTTCGACGGCGTGGGTCCGAACCGGGAGACCCACATCGCCTTCGCCGCCCCGGACGCCGCCCACGTCCGTGCGTTCTTCGCCGCTGCCCTGGAGGCCGGCGCCGAGGCGCTGCACGAGCCGCGGTTCTGGCCGGAGTACCACGAGCACTACTACGGAGCATTCGTCCGCGACCCGGACGGGAACAACGTCGAGGCGGTCTGCCACACCGCCCAGGAGGGCGACTGACCGCGCCACGACGGCCGATGTCGCGACCGGCTGACGGGGCCGCCCGGCGGCGGTGCCGCGAGCGGTCCCGTGCGCGGGAGCCTGAGCACGGGCCGGGCAGGGCGCGGTCGGGCTCAGCCACCGATCCAGGTGATCGACACGGACCCGTCGCCGCCGCCGTTGGCCGCGGCGGCCGAGACCCCGCTCGCGTCGGGGCTGGTGTAGGTGCTGCCGCCGCCGGCGCCGCCGCCACCACCGAAGCCGCCGTTGCCACCGCCACTGCCGCCCCCCAGCCGCTCCCGCAGCCGCCCCCGTCATGGCCGTGGCCGCTGCGCGTCGCCGCGGCGAAGGAGGAGCCGGTGCCCATGGCGCCGCCCCGCCGCCGCCGCTGCCGACCGCGACCACGGTGCCGTCGAGCTGGACGGAGGAGGCGCCGCCGCCCCCGCCGCCGTCGGAGCACCCGGCGTCGCCACCGGTCGCCGCCCCGCCGCCGGGGGTGGCGTCGGTGGCCGACTGTCCCACCGTGACCGTCAGGGTTTGCCCGGCCGAGACCGTCCAGGTCCCGGACGCCGCGGTGCCGTAGCCGCCGCCTGCGGGGTCGGCGGCGCCGCCCTGGCCGCCGGCGACGCCGAGCCGCATGCCGGTGACGCCCTCCGGGACGATGATCGTCGCGGGCTGCCCGGTGTATGGCGCAGTGCCAGCCCGCGGTGCCGAGCTCGCCGCGGCGCTCGCGGTCGGGGACCTGCGGGTCGGCGACCCCTCCAACGGGCGGCGCGGCCGTTGGAAGGACGTTGGCCGGGCGTTGGAGCCGGCGTGGGCATCGTCGGGACCGGTCGAGGCAACAGTGCCCGCCACGCAACCGAACGGACCTGACCCATGATCCAGACACGACGTCCTCGCCTGCCCATCCACCGCGTCGCAGGCGGTGCGCTCGTCGGCGCACTGCTGTGCGCCGGCGCGCTGACGGCCTGCACCGGGGCCGCCGCCGCCGACCTGCGCGACGACCTGGCCGCGCCGGCACCGCAGACCGTCGCCTACAGCGGCGCGCCGGTCACCGTCACCGTCCCGGCCGGTGTCGGCTCCGTGCTGATCGAGGCGACCGGCGGGAGCGGCGGCCTCGGCGCCTCAGAGACGAGCGGGAGCTGCCCCACGGACCCGGCGACGCACCCCGGCGGGAAGGGCGCCACGGTCACCGGCACGGTCGCGGTCACCCCCGGGCAGACCCTGGAGATCGCGGTCGGCGGCGCGGGGCACACGAAGGGCTGCTCGGGAGCGACCGACTCCGCGGGCGGCTGGGGCGACCCGGACGGCTTCAGCCCCGGCGGCGCCGGGCGCACCGGCTACTCGGGCACCGAGGTCGCCAGCGGGGGCGGCGGCGGGGCGACCACCGTCTCCCTGGACGGCGGGTTCGTCCTCTCCGCCGGTGGCGGGGGCGGCGGTGGCGGTGACGGCATCGACGAGGGCGGCGACGGCGGCGCGGCCGGGCAGACGCCGGCCGCCGGGTCCGCGGGCAAGGGCCCCGGTGCCGGCAGCGGCGGCCGCGGCGGGTCGAACAGCGGCAACCCGGCGGGCTCGGGCGGCCACGGCGGCTGGAGCGGTGGCGAGGGCGGCGGTGGCGGTGGCGGCGTGTCCGCGGGCGCGGGCGGCGCCGGGGGCCAGGTCGGCGGGGGCGGTGGCGGCGGCGGGGGTGCCGGGTCGTCGGACTACAACGACGGTGTCCTCACCGGAGCGACGGTCGCGACGGCGGGCGGTCCCGGGGACGGCTCGGTCACCCTCACGTGGCAGGCGTAGGTCCGATGACGCTGAGCACGATCGGCATCCTGCTGTTCGACGGTGTGGAGGAGCTCGACGTCGTCGGACCGTGGGAGGTCTTCACCGCGTCGTCGGCCCTGCTGGAACGAGCCGGCGCGGTGCGGTGCCGCAAGGGCATGCGGGTCCTGACCGACTTCTCCTTCACCGACCACCCGCCGCTCGATGTCCTCGTCGTCCCCGGTGGCGACGGCGTGCTGCTCGGGGTGCAGGACCCGGCGCTGCTGCGGTGGCTCGCCGAGGTGGGCGCGCGGGCCCGCTGGGTGGTGAGCGTGTGCACCGGTGCCCTGCTGCTGCACGCCTCTGGCCTGGGGAAGGGGAGGCGACTGGCCACGCACTGGGCGTTCGAGGACCGCCTCGCGGAGCTCGGCGCCGAGGTGGTGCGGGACGCGCGATGGGTGCGCGACGGCAACGTCGTGAGCAGCCAGGGCGTCTCCGCCGGCATCGACGTGGCCCTGTGGCTCGTCGGCCAGCTCCACTCTCCGGCCCACGCGCGGGCGACCCAGCGCTACATCCAGTACGACCCGGCGCCCCCGTACGCCGACGGGTGAGTCCCGCTTCCAACCGCGCTGCAACGGCCGCGGGTCGGCGTTGGAGCCGGATTCAGGCGGGGAGGGGACTGTCGTCGCACTGCGGCCGCGCACCAGCGGCCCCACCACCGGAGGTGACCGTGTCCGTCCCGACCCCAGCCTCGGCGCGGGCGGCTCCGGTGGCTGCACGGGCGACACCCGGTCGCCGTGGTGGCCGGGCCAGGACGGCGGGCACGGCAGCTCCCCGCTGGGGCGGGAAGGGTGGAGCGGCGTCCGGCGAGGCGGCCGTGGCCGGCGGCCGCGGCGAGGGCGGCTCCGGGCTCGGCGGCAACGGGGGCGGCGGGGGCGGCGGCGCCGGTGGCTCCACCACCCAGGACATGACCGGCACCGCCGTCACCTGCCGCCGCACCGCCCCGGACGGGCCGTCGATCACCGGCGACGGCCGGGTCGTGCTCACCCCCGCCTCCTGACCGCTCCGGTCCCCGGGTCCGGTCCGCGCGGGTCCTGGACGGTGGACACGTCGGCGGAGAGTGCGCGCGGTGTCCCCCCGCATGTCCGTATCAAATGCGACGATCGGGCTATGACCGCTGAGGTCACGGCAGCGACGTGGGAGGCACCGATCGACACCATCGACCGCCCCATCGTGGCGTGGACGCTGGCCGCGTTCCTGGTGACCTTCGTGCTCACCCGGGTGGTCACGCGGCTGATCAGGGCCGGGCGCGGCCCGTTCCGCGACACCACCGTGGGCGGGGTGCACATCCACCACCAAGTCTACGGCATCTTCCTGCTGCTCGGCGTCGGCCTGCTCGAGCTCGCCTACCGACCGGCCAGCCCGTGGTTCGAGGTGCTGGCCGTGCTGTTCGGCGTCGGGGCGGCGCTCACCCTCGACGAGTTCGCCCTGTGGCTGCGCCTCGACGACGTCTACTGGGGCCCCGAGGGCCGCCGATCGGTGGACGCCGTGCTCATCGCGTCGGTCATCGGCGCGCTGCTGCTGCTGGGGTTCTCCCCGTTCGACGACGACGCCGGCGACAACCGGGTGATCGCCTCGGTCGTGCTCGTCGTCGACATGCTGTTCGTGCTCGTCGCGATCCTGAAGGGCCGCACCCTGCTCGGCGTGGTCGGCGTCTTCGTCCCGGTGCTGGCGCTGGTGGCGGCGGTCCGCCTGGCCCACCCGCGCTCGCCGTGGGCGCGACGCCGCTACCGACCCGGCTCCGCCCGGCTCGCCCGGGCCCGCCGCCGCTTCCCCGAAGGACGGCGCAACCGCTGGGACCCGCTGGTCGACCTGTTCGCCGGGCGCGGCCCCGCCCCCGACCCGCCGAGCGGGCCGGGGGCGGGGCCACCCGGGGACTGAGCGGCCTCAGACCGCGGTGTAGCGGGTCATCGCGCGGTCCGGGAGTAGCGGAGGGTGTAGTGCGCGGCGTGGTGGACGGGGCGACGGACGTGCGCGGTCCGGTGCACCGCCCAGCCCAGCGCGGCCAGGCCGACCACCGCGACGACCGCGGTGCCTGCCATCGTCGTGCGGCTGTCCCACAGCGCGTGCAGCGTGACCGCCAGCGCGGCCGCCCCCAGGAACCCGGCGGCCCTGCGGACCGCCCACCCGGACTCCGCCGCCGCGTACAGCGCCGCGACCGCGATGCCCGTCCACGCCATGTGCCCGGCCGGGCTCATCAGCCCGCGCAGCAGCAGCACGTCGACCGTGGCGGTGACGCTGCCCTTGGACTGCAGGAGCGTGGTGAACGCGTAGCCCATGGTCTCCAGCGCGGCGAACCCGGCGCCGGCGGCCACGCCGATGAGCAGCCCGTCGGCCCGCGTGCGGTAGCGGGGGAACAGCACCAGCACCGCCAGCGGCACCAGCAGCTTGCTGCCCTCCTCGATGAGCCCGACCCCGGCCATCGACAGCACCCCGAGGTCGCGCTGCGCGTCGAACTCCAGCGCCCCCGCGGTCACCGTGCCGACGACCCCGCCGAGCAGGGCCGATCCGGCGATCACGACGGGGCTCACCCGGTAGACGAGCCGGCGCCCGTAGACGAACGCCAGGAACGCCGCCGGAACGATGGCCGCGCCGAGCAGGATGGCCGTCGGCACGAGGTGGGGGTTGTCGGTGGCGACGAGCGTCCGCTCGACGGCGGAGAAGAGGGCCGTGCCGACCACCAGCACTGCCAGCCACCCGTGGCGGCGCAACGCCGACGGGCCGCGGGCGGCGAGGGGCGGGGGCGGGTAGGAGGCGCGGCGTGCGGGATAGGTCATCGGGTCCCTCCGGGATGAGCGGCCGATCGGCCTGGAGCTGCGTGCCCCGGAGGGTGCGTCGGCGCGCTTCAACTCAGCTCCAACAGGGGTTGGAGCCGCACTCGGGGGTGTCGGAGCAGCCGAGCCGGCCCGCGCCGGCTCGGTCACACGGCCGGTGGCCGGCACGGTGAGCACGCGCTGGGCCCAGAGCCGCTGACGGCCCATGAAGCCAGGTCACGCAGGGGCGCAGGCGGCGGTCTGGGACGGGTCGGGCGGTACCAGCCCGATCCGGGCGGCGAGGAACGGCAGGGACTCGCCGAACGCGGCGGACCACACGTCGAAGGTGTGGCCGAGCCCGGGCATGGTGACCAGGCAGGTCTGCACGCCGGCCGCGCGGGCCAGCGGGGCGAGCCGTTGCGCGGCGGCCAGCGGCTCGGCGTCGCCCGTGCCGACCTGGAACCACCCGCCCAGGTCGGGGAAGCGCTGGGCGCCCAGCAGCGCGGCCGGCTCGTGGGCGGAGAACTGCGCTTGGGAGCCGCCGAACAGCTGGGTCACGGTGTCGGCGGTGTCGTCGTTGGTGTCGCCGACCCGGGGGCCGGCCAGGCCGCCGTAGTCGCCGAACGCGGCGAACCCGTCCGGGTGGCGCAGCGCCAGCACGATCGCGCAGCTGCCGCCCTCGGACAACCCGGCGACGGCCCACTGCCGCCCCGGCGGGGCCGTCCCCAACTGCTGCTGCACGGCCGCGGGAACGTCCACGGTCAGGTAGGTCTCGGCCCGGCCCAGCGGGCTGTCCACGCACTCGGTGTCGCCGGTCAGCGAGCCGTTGATGTCGGGCATGACCAGCACCGGGGCCGTCCCGCCGTGCTGGGCGGCCCAGGCGTCGGCCGTGGTCTGGGCGCCTCCACCATCGGTCCAGCTGGTCGGGTCGCCCGGGGTGCCGTGCAGCAGCATGATCACCGGCAGGGCCGGGCGGGGCCGCGCGAACCAGGCCGGCGGCAGGTAGACCACGGCCTGGCGCGGGGTGAAGCCCGAGGTCGTACCGGGCAGGTCGAGCGTGATCACCTGACCGTTGGGCGGGATCCGCCCGGAGCCCGCCTCCGCGGCGGCGAGCGTGCTCGAGTCCGGGCCGGTGCCGCCGAACGCCTCACCCACCGTGGCGAAGTAGCCGTAATGGGCGTTGACGCCGACCGCGGCGCTGGCCAGCGCGAGCAGGGCCGTCGCCGTCGCGGCGAGGACCCGGGTCGCCACACGTCGGGCCCGGCGGACCGCCAGGTAGAGCACCACCAGCGCGATGACCGCCGGCACCGCGCCCACCGGGAACCAGCTGAGCAGGGAGGTGGTGCCGAGCGCGTCGATCCGGCGATCATAGGTTCGGTGAGCTGGTTGGCGGCAGGCCTTGCGCTGGTCGCCGCAGCGCTGCTGGCGGTGGCCACCGTGGCCCAGCAGCGGGTGGCGGCGACGGTGCCCGACGACAGCGCCCGCGGGCTCGGCCTGCTGCGGGTGCTGGTGCGCCGCCGGCTGTGGTGGTACGGCCTGCTCGGCGACGGCGGCGGGTACGTCGCGCAGGCGGCGGCGCTCGGCGTCGGATCGGTGCTGCTGGTGCAGCCGCTGCTGGTCACCACCTTGCTGTTCGCGCTGCCGCTCGCCGCCCGGTGGGCGGGCCGGCGCCCGGGTCGCGCCGAGCTGGGCTGGGCCGGCGCGCTGGCGGTGTCGCTGGCGGTGTTCGTGGTGGTCGGCAACCCCACCGACGGCGTCGACCGGGCTCCCGCGGGGGACTGGCTGCCGCTGGGGTCGGTGCTGGTCGCGTTGTTCGCCGCGGCGCTGCTGGCCGCGGCGCGCACCCGTGGGACCCCGCGGGCGGTGCTGCTGGCCGGGGCCACCGCGCTGTGCTACGGCGCGGCCGCGGCGCTGACCAAGGGCGTGCTCGGCGAGTTCGACGCCGGCGCGCTCGCCGTGCTGAGCAGCTGGGAGCTCTACGTGCTGGTCGCCGTGTCGGTGGCCGGGACGCTGCTGCAGCAGTCGGCGTTCCAGGCCGGCGGGCTCGGGGCGTCCCTGCCCGTGATGACCGTCGGCGAGCCGGTGGTCGCCGTGCTGATCGGCACCGCCGTGCTGGGCGAGCAGTTGCGCGCGGACGGGCCGGAGTGGGTGCTGATCGGGCTGCTGGTGGCGCTGATGACCCTGGCCACCGTGGCGCTGGCCCGCGCCGCGGCGCCCACCGGCGGTCAGGCCGCCGGCCGCGACGGCGACTCCACACCGCCCACCGCGCGCGGCACCAGCAGCTCGCCCACGACCGGCAGCGCCAGGAAGCCCTCCGCGCCCGCGTAGAGCAGCCCGACCCGCGGCAGGTCCGCGGCCCGGCGGTAGGCCAGCACCCGGGGCAGCCACTCGGGGTCGAACTTGGCGTTGAAGTCGTGCAGCGACCGGATCTGGAAGAACGGGTTGAGCACACCCACGGCCCAGCGGGCGGCCCGCTGCGCCGCGGTGGGCGCGAGCTCGTCGTCGAACAGCCGCCCCCACATGGCGAAGTTCATCGACAGCCTGCGCACGCCGCGGGCGCCCAGCGCCTGCGCGGTCGAGGCGATCAGGAACTCGGTCATGCCGTTGGGCGCGCCCGGGTCGTGGCGCATGAGGTCGAGCGTGTAGCCGAACGAGGACCCGAAGGCCGGCACGACCCGCAGGAACCCGCCGGGCACACCGTCGGCGTCGAGCGCGACGCAGAGCAGGAACTCCGGGTTCGCCCCGGCCCCGGCCACGTCCTGGGACAGCGACATGGTGAAGCCGCGTTCGGGGTTCTTCCCCCGCCACTTCGCGCTGATCGCGTTGAGCTGCTCGACCAGCCGCGGCGACGCGTTCGCCTCGGTGATCATCTGGAAGGTGTACGCGCGTCCGACGCGGCGGACCGCGGCCCGCAGGCCCTTGCGCCGCGCACCGCCCAGCCCGAACGCGGCGCAGTCCAGGACCGCCTCGTCGCCGAGGTAGAAGTCGCTGAACCCGCGGGACGCGTAGAGGGGCATGCTCGCCTCCCGCACGGCCAGGAACGCCGGCTTCCAGGCGTGCTCGTCGCACACGGCGAGGAACTCGTCGAGCACCCGCACCACCGACTGCCGCGCGCCGACCGGGTCGCCGGAGACCAGCGCGTAGCCGCCGATGTAGGTGTAGGCCAGGAACGCCTCCCCGTCGGAGGAGAAGAAGAAGCTCTTGTCGTCGCGCAGGGAGAAGTAGGCGAGGGTGTCCCAGCCGTAGGTGTGCACGAGCCGCTCGGCGTGCGCCCAGTCGTCCTCGGTGTGCGGACGGCGGGCCACCAGCGGGCGGAACAGCAGCAGCGCCAGTATCGCGATGCCCACCACGCCCAGCACCACCAGCACGGTCGGGAAGTAGAGCGCGAAGAACGGCGAGCGGTAGGTGTAGGGCCCGTCCAGGCCGACCAGCCCGCCGAGGATCGCCTGCAGGCCGCCGCCGACGCTGAGCGCCGGCTCCAGGTGGTCGCGCTCGACCCACAGCGCCGCGAACCCCACGGCCAGCACGGCGACCAGGTAGACCGGCACGAACCGGACCAGCCGCAGCAGCGAGGGCGGGTCCGCCCTGGCCCGGAACGCGTCCCGGTGCCAGACGAGGGCGACGAGCATCGCCGCGCAGATCAGCACGGCCACCGGGTCGGGCCCCTTGAGCAGGTGCGCGACGCCGGCCACCGCGAACACGACCACGGCGACGCGCCAGGCCGCCCGCTTGCGCTTGCCGAGCTGGTCGGCCAGCAGGAGCAGCAGCAACCCGATCACCACCGAGAGCACGTGCCCGGCCACCGGCACCCACAGCGGCCCGAGCTCGACCTCGCGCGGCATCCGGGAGTGCACGAACGGGATCTGGGTGATCAGCTGCAGCAGCCCGGCGGCCGCGGTCAGCACGGCGAGCAGCCGCACCGCGACCCGCCCGGTGCCGCGCGCGGGCGCGGGCGGGGGGATCGGGTGCGCCGACGGCGCCAGGTCGGGCAGGGCGACCACCGACGCCTGCGCACCGCTCGTGCCGCCCGGCGTCGGATCCGCGGTGGCCGCGAGCGGCGGCGACGGGACGGGCAGGGGCGTGGGCGGCACGACCGCGCGCGGGCCGCCGCGGGGCCCGCCACCGGGTGGGGTGAACTCCGGGCGCAGGGTCGGGAACAGGATGACCTCGCGGATGGAGTCGACGCTGGCCAGCAGCATGACCAGGCGGTCGATGCCGATGCCCAGCCCGCCGGTGCACGGCATGCCGTGCTCCAGGGCGCGCACGTAGTCCAGGTCGATGTCGCCGGCCTCGGGGTCGCCGCCGGCCTTGGCCCGCGCCTCGGCCTCGAACGCGGCCAGCTGCTCGACCGGGTCGTTCTGCTCGGAGTAGGCGTTGCACAGCTCGAACCCGGCCACGATCAGCTCGAAGCGCTCCACGTAGTCCGGGTCGTCGCGGTGCGCGCGGGCCAGCGGGGACACCTCGCGGGGGTAGTCGATGCAGAAGACGGGTCCGACGACGTCGTGCTGGACCTTCTGGTCGTAGACCTCCTTCATCAGCCGCCCGGCGCCCCAGCCGCGCTCGTGGTCCAGGCCGAGCCGGTCCAGCACGGCCCGGGCCTCCTCGATCGCCATGCCCGGGTGCATCGCCTCGCCGGTCTTCTCGGCGATCATGTCGGCGAACCGGACGCGCGGCCACGGCCCGGCGGCGAGGTCGATGGCGTGCCCGGCGTAGTGCACCACCAGGTCGTCGCCGAGGGCCGCGCGGGCCGCGGCCCGGACCATGCCCTCGACCAGGTCCATCATGTCGTGGTAGTCGGCGAAGGCCTGGTAGGCCTCCAGCATCGTGAACTCGGGGTTGTGCCGGGTGTCGACGCCCTCGTTGCGGAACACCCGCCCGATCTCGAACACCCGCTCCATCCCGCCCACGATCAGCCGCTTGAGGTGCAGCTCCAGCGCGATCCGCAGGTACATGTCCAGGTCGAGGGCGTTGTGGTGGGTGAGGAACGGGCGCGCCGCGGCCCCGCCCTGGATGGAGCCCAGCACCGGGCCCTCGACCTCGGTGAAGCCGTGCTCCTCCAGGTGGTGGCGGATCGCCCGGATCGCGGTGTGCCGGATCCGGAAGACCTCCCGGGTGCGCGCGTTGGCGGCCAGGTCGACGTAGCGCTGGCGGTAGCGGGTCTCGACGTCGGTGAGCCCGTGGTGCTTGTCCGGCGCGTCGCGCAGGGACTTGCCCAGCAGCGCGAAGGACTCCACGCGCACCGACAGCTCGCCGCGCCGGGTGGTCATGACCGTGCCCTCGACGCCGACCCAGTCGTCGCGGTCGAGCTCGTCGAAGTGGCGGTGCTCGTCCGCGCCCAGCACGGCGGTGTCGACGAACAGCTGGATCGTGCCGGTGCGGTCGCGCAGCACGGCGAAGGTCAGCGCACCCTGGCGGCGCACCAGCTCCAGCCGCCCGGCCATCCGGACCCGCTGGTCGGTGGCCGTGTCGGGGGTGAGGCCGCCGTGCGCGGCGCGCACGGCGGCGGCGTCGTGGTCGGTGGGGTAGCGGTAGGGGACCGCACCCCGGTCGCGTGCCTCCTGCAGCACCCGCGCGCGGCGGGCCCGCTGACCGGACGTGGACTGATCGGAGGAGCGCGCTGAGGCATCCGGGCCCATGGTCACGGCGACACCTTAGGTAGGGCCGGGCCGTCGGCGCACCCGTGCGCGCGCGCTCGGGTGACGCGCCGGGGGCCCCGGCCGAAGTCATGATCGTGGAAGACGTCGGTCAGATCCTGGACAGCCTGCTCGCCGTGGTGGTCGTCGCGGTGCTCGCGCCGCTGCTGCTCGGCCTGCTGCCCCGCTTCGCGGTGCCCCAGGTGGTGCTGCTGCTGGCCGGGGGCATGGCGATCGGACCGCAGGGCGCGGACCTGGCCGCGCCGCAGGCGGTGCAGCCGCTGGCCGACGTCGGGCTCGGCTTCGTGTTCCTGCTGGCCGGATACGAGATCGACCAGCGGCTGGCCCGCCGGGACGCCGGTCGCAAGGCGCTGCTGGCCTGGCTGCTCAGCGCCGTGCTCGCGCTCGGGATCGTCGCCGGGCTGGCCGCACTGGGCGTCGTGCGCGCGTTCGTGCCCGTCGCCATCGCGCTGACCACCACGGCGTTCGGCACGCTGCTGCCGGTGCTGCGCGACGCCGGGCTGCTGCGCGGGCGCCTGGGCGCCTACCTGCTCGCCGGCGGGGCGGTGGGCGAGCTGCTGCCGATCCTGGCGATCGCATTGTTCCTCGGGGCCACGAACCGCTGGGTGGCGCTGGCCTCGCTGGCCGCGGTCGGCGTGCTCGCGGTGCTGCTCAGCGCGGTGCCGCGCGTGCTGCGCCGCGCCGGCCGGGTCGCCCGGGTGGTCGCCGAGCGCCAGCACGAGACGAGCCAGCTCACCCTGCGGGCCACGGTGCTGCTGCTGGTGCTGCTGCTCGCGGTCACCGACGAGGTGCACCTGGACGCCGTGCTGGGGGCGTTCGTGGCCGGGATGGTGCTGCGCCGCTGGGCCGGTGCCGGCGCGCCCGTGCTGGAGGAGAAGCTCGACGTGATCGCCTACGGGTTCTTCGTCCCGCTGTTCTTCGTCTACTCCGGGATGACGATCGACCTGCGCTCGATCGCCTCCGAGCCACTGCGCCTCGTGCTGTTCACGGTCCTGCTGGTCGTGGTCCGCGGGCTGCCGGCGCTGCTGGTGTACCGGCGGGTCCTGCCGCTGCGCGACCGGGTCCAGGTGGCCCTGGTCACCGCGACCGCGCTGCCGCTGCTGGTGGCGCTGGCCCAGATCGGGCTGCGCAACGGCACCATGCTGGCCGAGAACGCCGCGGCGCTGGTCGGGGCCGGTGTGCTGACCGTGCTCGTCCTGCCGACGATGGCGGTCGCGCTGCACCGGTCCCGACCGGAGCCCGAGCCCGAGCACGGCCGGGCCTCAGCCGGCTGACCGGGCCGGGACCGACCGCAGGGCGGCCAGCCGGCGGAGGAACGGCCGGTCGGGCTTGCCCTGCTCGGTGAGCGGGATGCGGCCCAGCGCCAGCACCAGCAGCCGTCGCGCGACGTCCGCGCCGACCTCGGCCGCGACGGCGTCCCGGCAGGCCCCGGGGTCGACGGTCGCGCCCCACGCCGGGGCGACGGCGGCGATCCAGTCCCCGGCCCCGCCGTTCACGACCACCACGGCGAACCCGACGCCGGGGACCCGGCACAGGACGTCCTGCACGACCGGCGGCGCGAGGAGCGCGCCGTCGCGCCAGGTGGCGTCCACGGCCCGGCACAGGATGTGCAGGTAGCCCCACTCGTCGAGGCGGCCGAGGTCGCCGGTGCGGTACCAGCCGTCGACGAAGGCCGCGGCCTGCTCGACCGGCCGGTTGCGGTAGCCGGCCGCCATCCCCGGCGAGCGCACCTCGATCGAGCCCGTCTCGCCGGCTCCCGCCAGGGTGCCGTCGGACCGCCGGAAGCGCACCCGCACCCCGGGCAGCACGCGCCCGGCGCTGGTGAACACCTCCGGCCGCTCGGGGTCGTGCTCGGCCGGGCCCAGCGCGCTGACCAGTCCCATCTCGCTGGCCCCGTAGGTGTGGGCCAGCCGGGCGCCGAGCCGCTCGCGGGCCCGCCTGCGCAGCGTCGGCGGTGCGGCCGCGCCGATGTGGGTGATCGCCCGCAGCGACGACAGGTCGCGGCGGTCCACGTCCGGGTGCCCGATCAGCTCGGCCAGCTGCGGCTCGACCAGGAACAGGTCGGTGATCCGCTCGGCCTCGATCGTGGCCAGGGTGTCGGCGGCGTCGTAGTAGTTGCGCAGCACCACGGTCCCGCCGCCCAGCAGGGTCGTGTCGACCAGCACCTGGGACAGGTAGGCCAGCCGCCCGTTGACCAGCTGGCGCCGGTCGGCCGGGCTGGGCGCGCTGACCATCGCGGTGTACTGCGCGAAGGAGCGGGCGCTGCCCTTGGGCACGCCGGTCGTCCCGCCCGAGGAGACGATCACCCCGAGGTCGTCGGGGCGGGCCAGGCAGGGCAGCGGCGCGCCCGACCCGGCCGCGGCGAGCTCGTCGAGCCGCAGGGTGGCGCCGGGCAGGTCGCCGCCGACCGCGGCCACCGGGCAGCGGACGTCGGCCGGCAGGGCGGCCACCGTCTCCGGGAACACCACCAGCAGCCGCGGGTCCATCTGCTCGACCAGCGCGGCGCGCCGGTCGGCCGCCGGGACCGACAGGAACACCGCACCGGCGCCGATCAGGTGGGCGCCGTAGCGCACCGCCAGCGCGTCGGGGGTGTCCGGGGCGAACAGGGCGACCAGGTCACCCCGCCCGATGCCCAGCCCGGCCAGGGCCCGGGCGTAGCGGTTGATCGAGACGAGCAGCTGCGCCGCGGTGGTGTCGCGGCCATGGTGGCGCAGCGCGGGGGCGTCCCCGCGCCGCGCCAGCCGGTCCAGCAGCCGGGCGATGTACACGGTGTCGTCGGTGCCCACCGAGCCGTTCGGGATCACCGCGTCGTTCGGGATCACCGCGTCGTTCGTGTCCATGTCGGACTCCAGTCGGGTCGTCATCGGGACAGCTCAGACGTCGGTGCGCTGGCGGTTGCGGCGGGCGACGGCGTAGCCGCCGACCCCGGCGGCCGCGACACCCAGCACCGCGACCCCGGCGATCTCCCAGCCGTTCCAGCCGGAGTCCTGCTCGGCCGGGGCCTGCTCGGTGACCGTGGTGTCGGACTCGCCGAACGTGCCGGACTGGCTGGAGTACGCGCCGGTCGAGGACGTGCCCCCGGTGCCGCCGCCGCTGGTCGAGCCGTGGTGGGTGCCGCCGCCCGCCGGGGCGGGTGCCGGGTTCGGGGTCGGCCTCGGAGCGCTGCCGGTGATCTGCACGGTGCTGGCCGCGGTGCCGTTGCTGCAGGTCAGGGTGACGGGGTAGGAACCGGCGGGGACCGAGGAGGCGATCTTGGCGGTGCCGCTGAACGAGTCGGGCGCCTTGTCGGTGAAGGAGGCCGAGCCGCTGAAGGCCGGCGAGGTCACCGAGGTCACCGTCGGGAAGTCCGTGCCGCTGGTGGGCATCGCGCAGGTGCCCGAGATCTGCACGGTGGCGCCCGGGGCCGCCGAGGTCGGCGAGACGAACACCGCGGCGGCCGAGCCGGTGGTCGTGGCGGCCGGCGCGGCCGAGGCGACCCCGACCAGGCCCATGGACAGGGCGGCGGAGGCGGCGATGCCGGCGAAGAAGGTCGAGGTGCGCATTTCGGGGCTCCTGGTGGGGGAGGGGGTTGCCGTGCTGACGCCGAGAACAGTCGCAACGGCCCGGCCAACGCCCGTCCAACCGCGTCCGGACGGCGGTTCGGCGGCGTTGGACCGCCGTTGGAGACGCCTTGAACCCGCGCGGAGGACGGTCGCGGGCGAGACGGGCAGCAGCCCGTCCCCGATCCGAGGAGGACCCCGTGACCACCTTGAGCACCTGGAAGTTCGACACCCCGCAAGGAGCTGAACGCGCGCTGCGGACCCTGTCCCGGCTGCAGGCCGACCGCCTGGTCGCCGTGCAGGACGCCGCTGTGGTGTCCTGGCCCGGGGGGCGCCGCAAGCCGCGTGCCTGGCAGGCCCGCGACGTCGTCGGCCCCGCCGCGCTGTCGGGCGCCTTCTGGGGCCTGCTGTTCGGCATCCTGTTCCTGCTGCCGCTGGCCGGACTGGCCCTCGGTGCCGCCGCCGGCGTCGCCGCCGGGGCGTTCGGCCACGTCGGCATGTCCGACGCCTTCCTGCAGCGCGTCCGCGACGAGGTCACCCCCGGCACCTCGGCGCTGTTCCTGCTGACCTCCGACGAGGTGGTCGACCGGATCGCCGACGCGTTCGCAGGGACCCACGCCCAGCTGCTGGTGAGCAACCTCAGCAGGGCGCAGGAGACGGCGCTGCGGCACGCGTTCGACGACGGGGAGGACGGGGGAGAGGACGACAGGCCCACGACCGCGGTCGTCGCGACGGCGAGCTGAGCGGCACGACCCCGACGGCCCGGCCTCCCGGGAGGCGGGGCCGTCGTCGTGTTCGGGGGCACCGACCGCCCGACCCCTTCGTCCCCCGGTTGGAGTGGGGTTGGAGGCGCCGGTCCTACCGTCGTCGCCAGACGAACGACGTCAGAGGCGACCACGACCACCAGGCCCCGCCCGCATCCCGGTCGTTCGCACGCGAGAGGAGAACGACCGTGCACACCTTCTTCAAGGACGCCGACTTCCAGTTCGCCGTCGAGGGCCTCCTCGGCGACGTCCACCACCGCGCCGCCGACGCCGGGGAGGTGCTCGCCACCGTCGCCCGCATCCCCAACGGCGACGCTCGGGCCTGGGTCCGGGAGTGGACGGCCACCGCCGACCGGCTGGCCGCGGGCGCCCGCGACGCCGCCGCGGCCGGGCATCGCCGCACCGCCGCCGCCCGGTGCCTGCGCGCCGCGGACTACTACTCCGCTGCGTCGGACAAGGCCGACGCGACCGGCGGGTTCGCCGAGCTCTGGGAGGCGCACCGCGCCGCCTGGGAACGGTTCGTCGACCTCACCGACGTGCCGATCGAGCGCACCACCATCCCGTACGGGTCCACCACGCTGCCCGGCTACTTCTTCCGGGGTGGCCCGGACGCCCGGCCGCGACGCACCCTCGTCTTCGTGAACGGCAGCGACGGACCGGTGTCCGCGGCCTGGACCCGCGCCGCGGCCGAGGGCCTGGCCCGCGGCTGGAACGTCCTCGCCTTCGACGGACCCGGGCAGAACGCCGCGCTCGTCCGCCAGGGCATCCCGTTCCGCCCGGACTGGGAGAACGTCGTCACCCCCGTCATCGACCACCTGGTCGCCCGGGCGGACGTGGACCCCGACCGGATCGCCGTGATGGGCATCAGCCAGGGCGGCTACTGGGCGCCGCGCGCGGCCGCGTACGAGCACCGGATCGCCGCCGTCGTCGCCGACCCCGGCGTCGTCGACGTCTCCACGACGATGCTCGCCCAGCTCCCGCACTTCCTGGTCACGCTGCTGGACGCGGGGGAGCGCGAGAAGTTCGACCGGGAGATGGGCTGGGCGCTGAAGCTGTCGCCGTCCACCCGGCTGATGATGCGGTGGCGGATGCGGCCCTACGGGGTCGGCTCGGCGTTCGACTTCTTCACCGCCGCGCGTTCCTACCGGCTCACCGACGCCGAGCTCGCCGCGATCACCTGCCCGGTGCTGGTGACCGACCCGGAGCACGAGCAGTTCTGGCCCGGCCAGTCCGCGCGCATGGTCGATGCCCTGACCGCCCCCGCGACGCTCGTCGCGTTCACCGCGGCCGAGGGCGCCGACGGGCACTGCGAGCCGGCCGCCCCCGCCCTGCGCGGCGAGCGCATCTTCGACTGGCTCGACGACCAGGTCCCGGCCTGACACGGCCCGGGAGGCGGATCGACCGTCGAGCACCCGCTCCAACGGGAGTTGGAGCCGCCTTGGAGGCGGTGCGGGCAGCGTCGGGTCCGGGTGGACGCGCCGCCCCAGAGGATCGGAGGCACGCCGTGACCACGTCGAGCAGCAGCCGCGACGCCGGGACCCCGGACGGGGACGAGGTGCTGGTGGTGGGGGCCGGGCCGGTCGGCCTGACCGCGGCCTGCCAGCTGGCCCGCCTCGGCGTGCCCGTCCGCGTCGTCGACGCCCTCGAGCACCCGACCGCCGAGTCGCGGGCCGTGGGCGTGCACGCCCGGACCATGGAGATGCTCGCCCCGCTCGGGGTGCTGGCCCGGCTGGAGCCGCGCGGGCGGCGGATCGCCGCCCTGGAGATGGTCGACGGGCGGACCGGCCGGACGCGGGCGCGCACCGACTTCACCGGGATCCCCAGCCGGCACCCCTACGTGCTGGACGTCGCCCAGCCCGACACCGAGGAGGTGCTGGCCGAGCGGGCGGCCGAGCTCGGCGTCGTCGTCGAGCGCGGTGTTGCGCTGACCGCGCTGACCCAGGACGCCGACGGCGTCGACGTCACCCTGCGCTCGCGCGACGGCGACCGGACCGCCCGCTTCGGGTGGGTCGTCGGGGCCGACGGCGGGCACAGCACCACCCGCCACCTCGTCGGCGCGCACCTGGAGGGCGGCTTCCACGGCCAGCACTTCGCGATGGCCGACGTCGACGTCGAGTCCGACCTGTCGACCGACACCATCCGCATGTTCACCCACCCCGACGGCATGGGGATGCTGTTCCCGATGGCCGGCACCCGGGCGCGGGTCCTGTTCCTGGTCGACGCGCCGCAGAGCGGTGGCCCGACGCTCGAGCAGATCCAGGCGCTGGCCGACGTCCGGACGGGCGGGCGGGTGCGGGTGCGCAACCCGCGCTGGCTGACCTACTTCGAGATCCACCACGCCCAGGTCGCCCGCTACCGCCACGGCCGGGTGTTCCTGGCCGGCGACGCCGCGCACGTCCACAGCCCCGCTGGGGCCCAGGGGATGAACACCGGCATGCAGGACGCGGCCGACCTGGCCTGGAAGCTGGCCCTGGTCGCCAGGGGCCGGGCGGGCGCCGTCCTGCTCGACACCTACCACGACGAGCGCCACCCCGTCGGCGCCGCGGTGGTCCGCACGACGACCACCCTGTCGAACCTCGGGACCGCCACCGGCCCGGAGGCCGCGATCCGCGACCTCGCCCTGTTCGTCCTGGGCCACGTCCAGCACATCCGCGACGCCGTCGCCGCGAAGGCGGCCGAGCTGACGATCGACTACCGGCGCAGCACCCTGTCGGTGCACCGCGGCGGCCGTCACCGCGGCACGGTCCGGGCCGGGGACCGCGCCCCGGACCCCGTCGGCCTGCTGCGGGCCGACGGTACCCCGGTCGCGGTCGAGGACCTGCTCGCCCGGCCCGGCATGCTGCTGCTGGTCCGCACCGACGACCCGGACACCCCCGCGGCGCTGCAGCGCGTGCTCGGGGACCTCGGCACCGTGGTCCGGGTCGTGCGCGACGCCTCCGCCGCGGCCGGTCCCGGGGACCGCGTGATCGACCCCGACGACGTCGTCGGCCGGGACTACGGGCTGGGCCCGGAGGGCATCGCGCTGATCCGACCGGACGGCTACCTCGGTCTCGTGGCCGACTCGGCCGACTCAGGCGTGCTCAGCGACTACCTCGACGAGACCCTCGGGGTGGCCCAGCACCCGGCGACCGACGACAGCGCCACAGCCGCGCCCACCGCCTTGAGCCCGACGACGAGCCAGTTCATCACCGCGAGCCCCGCGGAGTACTCGGCGTAGGGACCGTCGGCGAGGTGGCCGGTCAGCTCGAAGACGATGTCGACGACCGCGAGCCCGACGCAGCACAGGGCCGTCAGACGAGCGGTCGCGACGATGCCGGTGCCGGGTCGCACAGGGGCCCGGGGACGATCGGGTGCGACGGCGGTGTCCGCCATCCCGGTAGTCGACAACAGTTCGGCGGCCAGGTCCTCCCTCCCGAGGGGAGATCGGCAACACGGTCGAGGGCTGGAACCGGCCGCTGTCACCGCTCGTGGCGCGTCGCGCCGCCCACTGTGATGCTTGGCTGGTGGCGACGCCGCTCAGTCCGCACGAGGTCGACCTGTTCGAGGCCGCCAGGGGCCGCCTGGAGGCCATCGCCTACCGCCTGCTCGGCTCAGCGGGCGACGCCGAGGACGCCGTGCAGGACACGTTCCTGCGCTGGCAGGCCGCCGACCGGGCGCGCATCGAGTCGCCCGAGGCCTGGCTGACCAGGGTGCTCACCAACATCTGCCTCAACCAGCTCAGCTCGGCGCGCGCCCGCCGCGAGACCTACGTGGGCCAGTGGCTGCCCGAGCCGGTCCTGGCCGGCGACCGGATGCTCGGTCCGGCCGAGACCGCCGAGCAGCGCGAGTCGGTCTCGATGGCGATGCTCACGCTCATGGAGCGGCTCCCGGCGAAGGAGCGCGCGGTCTACGTGCTGCGCGAGGCCTTCGGCTACCCGCACGCCGAGATCGCCCGGATCCTCGACGTCTCCGAGGCGAACTGCCAGCAGATCCACCGGCGCGCCCGACAGCACCTCGCCACCGGGCGGGTCCGGGCGCGGACCGATGCGGCCGCGGCCGGGAAGATCGTCGAGGAGTTCCTCGCCGCCGCCCTCAGCGGCGACACCGAGCCGCTGGTCAAACTGCTCACCGAGGACGCGGTGAGCGTCGCCGACGGCGGTGGCCGGGTCCCGGCCCGTGGCACCCCGATCGTCGGCGCGCTGCGCATCGCGCGGTTCCTGCGGGGCCTGTTCGCGCCGAACGCCGCCCGGCGCGCACTCGTCGAGGCCATGGCCGGCGGTCGCACCGCCCTGCACGCCGCGGTCGTCAACGGCGACCCGGCGGTGGTGGTCGTGGCCGGGGAGCGGGTAGTCGGCGTCATCTCCCTCGACGTGGCCGCGGACGGCGTCGCCGCCCTCCACATCCAGGTGAACCCGGCCAAGCTGGAACGCATCACGCGGCAGTGGGCGGCATCGGAGCGCGGGGAGCCGCTCGTCCACGACTGGTGACCCATGTCACCGCCGACCCCTGTCAGGGATCGCGGCGCTGTCCGGTTCAGGACGCGAGCACACCAGACAAGGAGCGGAACCATGCAGCACCGCATCGTCGTCCTCGGCGCCGGCTACACCGGAGCCCACGCCGCCGGCCGCCTCGCCCGCCGGCTGCACCCGGACGACGTCCGGATCACCGTCGTCAACGCCGACCCCGACTTCGTCGAACGGGTCCGCAACCACCAGCTCGCCACCGGGCAGGACCTGCGGCACCGCCCGCTGACCGAGGTCTTCGCCGGTACCGGCGTCCTCGTGCGGCAGGCGCGGGTGACCGCCGTCGACGTCGACCGCGGGACCGTCGACGTCGTCGACCAGGACGGCGCCGACCAGCTCGCCTACGACACCCTCGTCTACGCCCTCGGCAGCACCGCCGACGACCACGGCGTCCCCGGCGTCGCCGAGCACGCCCACCACGTCGCGGGCCGCGGGGCCGCCCTGCGGGTGCACGAGCGCCTGCGCGAGCTCACGGCGGGCGCGACCGTGCTGGTCGTGGGCGGGGGCCTGACCGGCATCGAGACGGCCACCGAGATCGCCGAGAGCCGGCCGGACCTCGACGTCGCGATCGCCGGCAGCCGCGGCGTCGGCGACTGGCTCAGCGACAAGGCCCGGGAGCACCTGCGCGGGACCTTCCACCGCCTGGGCGTCACCGTCCACGAGCACGCCGACATCGCCCGCGTCGACGAGGCCGGCGTGCTCACCAGCGGCGGCGAGCGGATCCCGGCCGAGGTGACCGTGTGGACGGCGGGCTTCACGACGCACCCGATCGCCGCCGCCACGACCCTGCGGGTCGCAGGCACCGGGCAGATCGTCGTCGACGACACCATGCGCTCGGTCTCGCACCCGGACGTCTACGCCGTCGGCGACGCCGGGCTCGCCGAGGGGGCGGGCGGGAAGCCGCTGCGGATGTCGTGCGCCTCGGGGATCCCGATGGCCTGGCGGGCCGCCGACGCCATCGCCGCGCGGCTGACCGGCCGGACGATCCCGGACAAGACGATCGGATACACCCTCCAGTGCATCAGCCTCGGTCGCCGGGACGGGATCGTGCAGTTCGTGACGGCCGACGACGAGGCCAAGCCGGCCGCCGTCACGGGGTGGGCGGGGGCCCGGATCAAGGAGTTCGTGTGTGCGGGGGCGGGGTGGAGCGTCGCGCACCCGACGGTGATGGTGCCCAGTCGGCGGCGGCGCGTGACGCTGACCCGTGCTGAGCGGGTCCGGTAGCGATCCGTCGTGGTCACGTCCGGCCCGGCGGCGCTGCCGTGCCGCGGTGCTCGACGACCCACGCCGCGATCTGCGACCGCGACGAGACCCCGAGCTTGCCCCGGATGTGCTCGACGTGGGCCTCCGCGGTGCGCAGCGCGACGACGAGCGCCCGGCTGATCTCCTTGTTGGTCTCGCCCTGCGCCACCAGCTCGGCGACCTGGTGCTCGCGGGTCGTGAGCGGGGTGCTCGCCTCGTGCGGGCGCGGGCCGTCCAGGACGAGGTCGACGACGTCGTCGAGGTGCTGAGCGGCGCCGTGCGGGTGGGCCGCGCCGTACTCGTCGGCTCCCAGGCGGTGGCGCGCCCCGCGGCAGCACTCCGTCTCCGGCACGCCGCCGTGGTCGACGAGCCGGGCAGGAGGGCCCCCTCGGTTCGTGGTGCGTGTCGATGAGGTGTATTTCGTTCAAGAACCGTCGACGGCGGCGTCCTACCGTCCGGGCATGGACATCGACGAGCACGCCGTGGACCTCGTGGCCCGGACGGGCGCGGGTCCGCCCCGCCCAGCGGTGTCGGGCGTCGCGGCCGCGCCGGATCCGGCGGCCCGCGACCCGGTGCGCGACGTCCGGGCCGCGGTCGAGGCCGCCCTGCCGCTGCTGCGCGACCGCGCCCCCGCCGCGGGTGGCGGTCGCCGGCTGTCGGAGGAGGTGGTCCGGGTGCTGCGGCGCACCGGCCTGTACCGGCTGCTGCTGCCGACCGCGCTCGGCGGGGCGCAGGCGCCGGTCGTCGCCGTCATGGACGTGCTGGAACGGATAGCGACGGTGGACGGCAGCACAGCGTGGTGCGCGATGATCGGGGCGGGCAGCAACGCGTTCGCCGGCTACCTGCCCGAGTCCGGTGCCCGGCGGGTGTTCGCCGACCTCGACCAGGGCAGCGCGACCATGCTCGCCCCGGTCGGTCGCCTGGTCGGGGGCGGCGGGCGGCTGCGGCTGTCCGGGCGGTGGCCGTTCGCCAGCAACTGCCTGCACAGCGCATGGATCGGGCTGGGCGCGCTGTCCGAGCAGCCTGACCCGGCGCCGCGGATCGTCTTCGTCGACATGCGGTCCGTCACCGTCGAGGACACCTGGGACGCCGTCGGCCTGCGCGCCACGGGCAGCCACCACGTGAGCGTCACCGACCTGCCCGTCAGCGACGACGAGCACTGCTCGACCGGCGACCGGCCCTGGCCGGACGGCCCCCTGTGGCGCCTGCCGCTGCACACCGTCCTGGTGCCCCTGCTGGCGTCGGTCCCCCTGGGCATCGCGCGCGGCGCGCTCGACCACGTCGCGGACGGCGGTAGCGCGGGCAGCACCGGCCTGCGCGGCCGGCTCGTCGACGACGCCGTGGCGATGAGCGACTTCGCCGTCGCCGACACCCGCCTGCGGGCGGCCCGCGCTGCCTTGCGGGAGGCCGTCACCGAGGCGCACGACCGAGCCGAGCGGCACGAGGCGATCGACCGGCACCTGCGGGCGCGGATCTTCCTCGCCGGGCTGCACGCCAGCGACGTCGGCGTGGAGGCGGCGTCGGTCGCGCACCGGCTCACCGGTGCCGCGGCCGCCGACGCCGGTCACCCGGTCCTGCGCTCGCTCAACGACGTGCAGGCCGCGCGGCAGCACCTGCTGCTCGCCCACCGCCACCGCGCCGAGCTCGGCCGGGCCGTGGCCGGCGACCCCGTGCGCTACCCGCCGTTCCTGCCCTGATCGCGCGGGCGGCGTCGCCGGGACGTGGGTGCCGACCTCGGGCGGTTCTCGACGGACGTGACGTTGCCCCGGGGTCGGTCACGGTGGCCGTCGCGGAGCGGCCGGGGCCACACTCGAGGCATGCGGGGAGCCGATCCGGCCGCTCGAGCGGCCTGGTACCTGGAGAGCGAGCGGCACTCGTGGCGCGTGCCGCACCGGCCGCCGCACCCGCGGATGCGCCACTACGTCGCCCGCGACTACGAGGGCTCGACCGAGCAGATCGGCAGCCATCGCCTCCTGCTGCCGGCGACGACGTCGGTGACGCTCGTGGTGAAGGTGCTGGACTCGCCGTTCCGGCCCCCCGAGTTCGTGCGCGGGCCGGCGGACGCGTTCCACCTGCTCGACGGCGTCTGCGCCCCGGCCTACCTGCAGATCATGCTGACCCCGCTGGGCGCCTACCAGCTGCTGGGCGTCCCGCTCGACGAGTTGCGCGGTCGCGTCGCCGACCTGCGCGACGTGCTCGGCCCCGACAGCGCCCCGTTCGCCGACCGGGTCCGGGACGCGCCGACGTGGCGGCAGCGCTTCGCGATCGTCGACGAGGTCCTCGGCGGCAGGGCAGCGGCGGCGACCCGGCCGTCACCGGAGGTCGCCCGGGCGTGGTCGATCCTCGTGGCCTCCGGCGGCCGGGAGCGGATCGGCCGGATCGCCGCTGAGGTCGGCTGGAGCCACAAGCACCTGACCCGGCGGTTCACCACCCAGGTCGGGCTGGCGCCGAAGGCGGCCGCCCGGGTGATCCGGTTCGGTCGCGCGGTGAACCAGCTCGGGCGCGGCGCGCCGTCGCTGGCAAGGCTCGCGGCCGAGTCCGGCTACGCCGACCAGGCCCACCTCACCCGCGACTTCCGCTCCCTGGCCGGGGTGACACCCGGGGACTTCCTGACCCGGCTGCGGGCGGCGACGCGGCCCGCAGCCGCCGCGTCCGCTCGGTGACGTCGAGGTAGCTGCGCAGGGCCCGGCGGGACTCGGTGAGCGCTGCGATGCGCTCGTCGAGTTCGTGCAACCGTGCTCGGATGCCGTCCAGCAGCTCGTCGCACGGTTCGATCGGGCGCGGCACTGGGCCGTCGCCCGGGCCGTGGTGGAGTCGACGTGGTCGCCGTGGGTGCGGCCGGTCGCGGTCGCGCTCCGCCCGTGACCTTCGACGGCCGCGGCCACGCCGATCTCCCCGGGCAGATCAGCGACCCACGGCACCCGGCTCGTCCGGAGGGCGGATGTGGCGGAGGGTGACGGTGACCAGGACGGCGGTGGCGACCAGCACGACGATGCTGATCACCGAGATCAGCTGCAGCCCGTCGGTGAAGGCGGCGCGGGCGGTGGAGAGGAGCTGGTCGCCGACGGGACCGGGCGCCCGCTCGGCGGCCGACACGGCGCCGCCGAGCGTCTCCTCCGCGGCTCGCGCGGTGCCTTCCGGCAGGCCGGCCGGGACGGTGCCGACCACCTGGCCGCGGTAGACGGCGGCGCCGACGCTGCCCAGGATCGCGATGCCCAGCGCGCCGCCCAGCTCCGGTGCGGTCTCCGACAGCGCCGACGCCTCACCGGCCCGCTCCGGCGGTGCGGAACCGACGACGAGGTCGGTGGTCACGGTGAGCATGGGCCCGAGCCCGAGTGAGACGGCGACCGAGCCGATCACCAGCAGGGGCAGCCCGGAGCCCGGCGCCACCAGGGTGAGCACCGCGAGCCCGGCGGCGGAGAGCAGCAGCCCGGCCCCGACGACGAACCCGTGCCGCACCCGGCGCACGATCAGCGGTGCGAGCGTGGAGCCCACGATGACGCCGCACGCCGACGGCGCGGTCCACAGGCCGGCGTGCAGGGGGGAGAGCCCGAAGACCAGTTGGAGGTACTGCGCGAGGAAGAAGTTGACGCCGAAGAGCACGAAGACGCCGAACAGCAGCGTGCCCAGCGACACGCTGAAGGAGGCGGAGCGGAACAACCGCAGGTCGATCAGTGGGTCGTCGCGGCGCTGCCGGCGGACGAACCAGGCGCCGGCGAGCAGACCGGCCACGACGAAGCCGATCGACACGGCGTCGAGGCCGCTCCCGGCCGCGTGCTTGAGCCCGTAGATCACCGCGAGCACGGCGGCGAGGGACAGCACGGCGCTCGCCACGTCCATCCGGCCCCTGCCGTCCCCGCGGTGCTCGGGCAGCAGGAGGGGGCCGAGGACCAGGATGAGCACGGTCACCGGCGCGGCGATGAGGAACACCGCGCCCCACCAGAAGTGCTGCAGGATCCACCCGCCGATCAGCGGGCCGATCGCGGTGCCGCCCGCGACACCGGCGATGACGATGCTGATCGCGACCGTCCGCTGCCGGGGGTCGCGGAAGAGCGAGGCGGCCAGCGACAGCGAGGCCGGCATGAGCGTCGCCCCGGCGATGCCGAGCAGCGCCCGGGTCGCGATCAGCATCTCGGCGTCGGTGGAGTACGCGGCGAGCACCGACGCGACGCCGAACAGCGCCGACCCGATCATCAGCAACCGGCGGCGGCCGATGCGGTCGCCGAGCGTGCCCATCGTGATCAGCGAGCCGGCGAGGAGGAACCCGTAGCTGTCGACGATCCACAGCGACTGCGCGCTCGTGAGCGGGAAGTCCCTGGAGATGCTCGGCAGGGCGAGGTTGGGGATGGTCAGTTCCAGCGAGGCCAGCAGGGTGGGCAGGGTCAGCACCGCGAGCCCGCTCCATTCGCGCCTTCCGGCACGAGAGGCACCGATCGTCGTCATCGTTCCGCCTCCGGCTACGGCGCGGCGTCGACCACCGCGCTCCACTCCGCGGGGTCGATGGGGAACGAGACGTGTTCGTGGGTGATCAGCCACCGGCCGTCGATCCTCTGCAGGCACACGGTCGCACGCACCCACACCGTGACGTCCCGACCGCTGCGGCGGGTGCCGCTGTCGGGATGGAGCATGTGGGCGAAGGCGACGTCGTCGCCCACGGCGATGCTCAGGTCGTGGGTCGCCAACCCGATGTCGCCCTGGTACTCGGCGAACCACCGCAGGAAGTTCTGACGGACCGCGGCGGTCCCGGTGAACCGGTGCGGCGGGATGATGTCGAAGTACACGATGTCGGGTGCGTAGACGGACATGAGCCGGTCGATGTCCCTGGCCCGAGAGGCCTCGATCCGGCTGTCCAGTACCGCCACGATGTCGGCCGGGGCGGTCTCGGCGTGCATCGCAACCACGGGTTCCTCCTCCTCTCGTGCTCGGCCGCTGATCAGGCGGCGCGGCCGGCCTTGAGCGCGGTGGCGACGTCCACTGCGCGGCGGGCCTGGTAGCGGGCCGCCTCCCGGGCGATGTCGTCGGGCGAGCCGCCGCCGGCCACGTGCGAGGCGCCGTAGGGGTTGCCGGACCGGAACTGCACCGGATCGGTGTAACCGGGCGGCACCATGATCCCGCCCCAGTGGTAGAAGACGTTGCTCAGGGACAGCAGGGTGGACTCCTGACCGCCGTGCGCGGTCGAGGACGCGGTGAACGCGGCGTACACCTTGTCGGCGAGCCGGCGCTGCTGCCACAACGGTCCGGCGGTGTCGATGAACGCCTTCAGCTGGGCGGCCGGGGTGCCGAACCGGGTGGGGGTCCCGAAGAGGACCACGTCGGCCCAGGCCAGGTCGTCCAGCGCCGCCTCCGGGACGTCGGCGGTCTCGCGCAGATGCGCACCCCACGCGGGGTTGGCGTCGATCGCGTCCGCGGGGGCCTGTTCACGCACCTTGCGCAGCCGCACCTCGGCCCCGGCCTTCTCGGCGCCCTCGGCGGCGGCTTCCGCCAAGGCGTGCACCGTGCCGGTGGCGCTGTAGTAGATGACGGCGGCCTTCACTGGCTCCATGCTCGGCTCCTCCTCCTCGCGGCTTCCCGGTCCGGCGCGGTGACGGCGGGGCCTCCTGCGTCGTGCTCGCGCGGTCCCCGGTCCGCGCCGGACCGCGTCTCGCCGGTACGACGACGCGGCGCCGCGAGATGTGAGGTGCCGTCGCGGGCCTCACATCCGGGAGCGCCATCTCGTCGGACAGTCGAGACCAGCCGTGTCCGAAGGAGTGCCGCAGCCGTGACCGAGCAGCCCAGGCCCGAAGGCGACCGTTCCGATCCGGGCCCTAGCGCGCTCATGGGCGAGCGGCGTCAGTTGATCAATGTGGCGTACCGGCTCCTCGGTTCCCTGGCCGACGCCGAGGACGTCGTCCAGGAGACCTACGCCCGCTGGTACGCCATGTCGCCCCAGCAGCAGGCCGCCATCGAATCGCCCGGCGCCTGGCTGACGAGGGTCGCCGGCCGCATCTGCCTGGATCTGCTGGGTTCGGCCCGGGCGCGGCGCGAGAGGTACGTGGGGGAGTGGATCCCGGAGCCGGTGCCGGGGGACACGCGGTGGATCAACGGGCGGTCCGGCGGCAGCGCGGGCGATCCGTCCGATCCCGCCGATCGGGTCAGCCTCGACGAGTCGATCAGCATGGCGTTCCTGGTCGTGCTCGAATCGATGACCCCGGCGGAGCGCGTCGCGTTCGTCCTCCACGACGTGTTCCGCTACTCCTTCGCCGAGGTGGCCGACGTCGTCGGACGCACCCCGGCCGCCTGTCGCCAACTGGCCGTCTCCGCCCGCCGTCACCTCCGAGCGGCCGGGGCGTTCGCGACTCCGGCGGCGCACCGCGCCGAACTGGTCCGGGACTTCAAGCGGGCCTGGAAGTCCGGGGACATCCAGGCCCTGATCGGCCTGCTGGACCCCGGCGCGACGTCCGTCGCGGACGGCGGCGGCCTGGTCAGCCTGGTGTTCGAGGCCGTCGAGGGCGCCGAGCTGATCGCCCGCGGCTTCGTCGAGGTGCTGGCCCGGGCGCCCGATCTGGACGTCCTGGAGCGCACGGTCAACGGCCAGCCCGGCCTCATCGCCCAGCGGGACGGCGTCACCGTCTCCGTGCTGGCGTTCGACGTCGCGGACGATCGGATCACCCGCATCTGGGCGGTCCGGAACCCCGACAAGCTCCGGCCCTGGACCACGGGCTGAGAGCCGCAGCCGCCCGCTGCCCGGCTGGATCACCATCGGCGTGGGCATCGGGATCGCCATGCCCACCCTCATCGGTGTCGCGACCGCCGACCTGGCCCCGGCGGACGCCGCCACGGGGAGCGCGGTGGTCAACACCGCCCGCCAGGCGGGCTACGCCCTGGGGGTCGCGGGCCTCGTGGCGATCCTCGGCAGCCGGGCGGACCTGCACGCCGGTGAGGGCTTCCAGGACGGCTGGATCTTCGTCACCGCACTGGTGCTCATCAGCGCGGTGCACGCACTGCGCATCCGGCCGCGCGGCAGCCACGACGAGGGCCGGGTGACGCAGCGATGACGACAGAGCCCGCTGCCCCAACCCCACGCCGTGGGCCGCCGCGGCGCGTGCTCCGCGGACGCGGCCCGCGTTCGGGTCGCGGTGCCATCGCCTCAGCGACGGCTGACGTGGAGCGTGGGGCGGTAGACGAGCTCCTGGATGTCGCGGTCGAGGGTCCGGTGCTCGAGCAGTTCGAGGTCGAAGTCGGCCGCACCCCCGAGGACCGGGTCGGTCCCGGTCCTGCCGGTGATCACGGGGAAGAGCGTCACCCGAACGCGGTCGACCAGGCCGGCGGCCATCAGCGCCCGGTTCAGCGACAGGCTTCCGTGCGAGCGCAGCGGCACGTCGGACTCCTGCTTGAGCCGGGCGACCACGTCGACGGCGTCACCGGTCACGACGGTCGCGTCCGGCCAGTCGAGGGGTCCTTCCAGCGTGGACGACACGACGGTGGCGGGCATGTTCCGCATCCGGGTGACCCACGGGTCGCGGACGTCGGACTCCTCGGTGCTCGCGGCCAGCATCCGCACGAACTGCCGGAACGTGGTGGCCCCGAAGACCATCCGCTGCTCGGCCTCGAACGAGGCGAGGCGGTGGTCGAGCAGCTCGGGGCCCTGCTTGCCCCAGTAGCCACCCCAGTCGCCGTCGGCGTCGCAGGAGCCGTAGCCGTCGAGGCTGGAGAAGACGTCGAACGTGTAGGTGGCGGTCATGGGAACCTCCGGTGGCCGGTCGACCGGCCCGCTGCCGGTCTCTCACCCTGGCCACGAACGGGCTCGGCACCGTTCGACACCTCGCACAGGGGAGGCCGACAGCCGATCCGCCGGGAAGGTCGTGGGAAAAGTTCCCCGGGCATGTCGAACGGTGGCGGGCCCGTTCGTGGCCAGGGTGGGAGAGCGGCAACCGGGCCGGTCCCCACACCCCCGGGAGGTCCCCGTGTCCACCACCGTTACCGCCACCCACGCCCCCGCGACGACCTCGACCGTCGGCTCGCTGCTGCTGACCGGCTCGGTCGCCACCGCGGCCGCCGCGGCCGCCACCGCGCTGGTGGCCGTGGCCGGCCAGGCGGTCGGCGTCAGTCTCGAGGTGTCCGGCGCGCCCATCCCGGCCTCCGGTTTCGCGGTGCTGACGGTGATCTTCTCCGTCGTCGGGCTGGTGCTCGCCACCGCGCTGCGGCGGTTCGCCCGGCGCCCGCGCACCGCGTGGATCCGCACCACCGTCGCGCTGACCGCGCTGTCGTTCGTGCCCGACGTGCTCGCCGACGCCGCCGTGTCCACGAAGGTGCTGCTGATGCTGACCCACGTCGTGGCGGCTGCCATCGTGATCCCCGCCGTCGCCCGGCGCCTGTCCTGACGTCCGACCACGGAGGAGCGATCGACATGCGGTACCTGCTGGCCGTCCAGAACGACGAGAGCGTGCCCCTGCCGACCGGCGCGGACTGGGACGCGTCCCTGAGCCGGGTCGAGGCGGTGAACGAGGAGATGCGGGCGGAGGGGGTCTGGGTCTTCGCCGGCGGTCTGCGGTCCTCCGAGAGCTCCACGGTCGTCCGCGTCCAGAACGGCACCACCACCATGACCGACGGGCCGTTCGCCGAGACGAAGGAGCAGCTCGGCGGGTTCTGGGTGATCGAGGTCGCCGACCTCGACGCGGCGCTGGCCTGGGCCGAGAAGTGCGCGGCGGCGTGCTGGGGCCCGATCGAGGTGCGGCCCTTCGACGAGCTGAGCCAGGACTGACCGGCGCATGGACGTCGGCAGCGTCTACCGGGCCGAGTACGGCCGCTGCGTCGCCACCCTGACCCGCCTCCTCGGCGACATCGGGCTCGCCGAGGAGGCCGTCCAGGACGCGTTCGCGGTGGCGGTGGCGAAGTGGGCCGAGCCGGGAGGGGGAGGGCTGCCCCCGAACCCGGGCGGGTGGATCGTCACCACCGCCCGGAACCGGGCGATCGACCGGATCCGCCGCGAGTCCACCCGCGAGGCCCGCCACGCCCAGGCACTGCTGCTGCACCAACCCGAAGGGACGGAGGAGGAGGTGGGACCGGTGCGCGACGACCAGCTGCGGCTGATCTTCACCTGCTGCCACCCGGCGCTCTCCCCGCTGGCGCAGACCGCGCTCACCCTGCGCCTGCTCGGCGGGCTGGAGGTGCCCGAGATCGCCCGCGCCTACCTGGTGCCGGAGGCGACGATCTCCCAGCGCATCGTGCGGGCCAAGAAGAAGATCCGCGACGCCGCCATCCCGTACCGGGTGCCCGGCGAGGCGGAGCTGCCCGACCGGCTGCCGCCGGTGCTGGCCGTGCTGTACCTGATCTTCAACGAGGGCTACGCGGCGTCGACGGGCACGCTGCTGCGGACCGATCTGTCCCGCGAAGCCGTCCGGCTGGCCCGCGCGCTCGCCGACCTGATGCCCGACGAGCCCGAGGCGCTCGGGCTGCTCGCGCTGCTGCTGCTCACCGAGGCCCGCCGGCCCGCCCGGGTGGGTCCCTCCGGCGAGCTGGTGACGCTCGCCGAGCAGGACCGCACGCGCTGGGACGCGGAGCTGATCGCCGAGGGGCACGCGCTGGTCCGGCGCTGCCTGCGCCGCGACCGCCCGGGCCCGTACCAGATCCAGGCGGCCATCAACGCCGTGCACACCGACGGACCGGCCACCGACTGGCCGCAGGTGCTGGCCCTCTACGACCAGCTGCGGCAGCACACCCCGACGCCGATCGTGGCGCTCAACCGGGCCGTCGCCGTCGCCGAGGTGCACGGGCCCGCCGCCGCGCTCGCCATCGTCGAGCAGCTGGACATCCCGGGCTACCACCTGCTGCCCGCCACCCGCGCCGATCTGCTGGCCCGGCTCGGCCGCGCCGAGGAGGCCCGCGCCGCCTACGACGAGGCCGTCGCCCTGGCCGGCAACGACACCGAGCGGGCGTTCCTGCGGGACCGCCGCGCCCGCCTCGCCCCCTGAACCCCGGCGGGGGCTCCGGGCTCACGCCGGGGCGCGCGCCGGTGTCGCCGCCTGCTCCACGGCCGGCCGGAAGTGCGGCATGACCTCGGTGGCGAACAGCTCGGTGTTGCGCCGCGTCATCCCGGCCGACATGTCGCCGATGGGGATCATGAGCGTCAGCTGGCCGAAGCCGAGCTCGTCGCGCAGCTCCCCGATGCGGTTGCGCACCGCGTCGGGGCCGCCCACGATCACCATTCCCTGCTCGACCAGCTCGTCGTAGCTGAGCCCGGAGAACCCCTTCTGGCCCGCGGCCAGCATGCTGCGCAGGCCGTTCGCCGACACGTACCCGGGCGGGGAGACCAGCTCGACGCCCTGGCGCAGGCCGCGGTGGAACAGCCACTCGACGTGCTGCCTGGCCTCCCGGTGGGCGGCGGCGTCGGACTCGCCGATGAACAGCGGGGTGGCGAAGGCCAGCTTCTCCGGCTCGGGCTGGTAGCCGAGGTCCGCGGCGGCCTTGCGGTAGCCGTCGAACCAGGTCTTGACGATGCGGACCGGGGCGTAGACCGAGGTGTAGACGTAGTGGTTCTCCGCCACCCAGCGCATCGTCTCCGGGCTGCCCGCGCCGGGGACCGCGATCGGCGGGTGCGGGGACTGCAGCGGCCGGGGCCAGATGTTGACGTAGCGGTACTCGTAGTGCTCGCCGATCCACTCGAACGGGCCCTCGGTGGTCCACGCCTTCTTGATCAGGTCGTGGGCCTCGTTGAAGCGCGAGCGCGACTCGGCCGGGCTGACGCTGTGCGCGAAGTGCTCCCAGCCGATGCCGCGGACGAACCCGGACACCAGCCGGCCGCGGGTGAGGTGGTCGAGCATCGCGACCTCCTCGGCCACCCGCAGCGGGTTGCCGCGCAGCGGGATGGCGTTGCCCAGCACCAGGATCTTCGACCGGCTGGTCCGGCGGGCGAGCGCGGCGGCCATGATGTTCGGCGAGGGCATCAGGCCGTAGGCCGACTGGTGGTGCTCGTTGACCACGATCCCGTCGTAGCCGAGCTGGTCGGCGTACTCCAGCTCGTCGAGGTAGCGGTGGTAGAGGTCCACGCCCTTGGCCGGGTCGAAGTGCCGGTTGGAGAACGTCAGCGACGGCGACGGGTACTTCTCGGCGTCGTCGAAGTCGTCGGGCAGGTAGGGGTAGGGCATGAGGTGGAAGAAGTTGAACTGCATGTCCGGGACCCGCTTCCGCTTCAGTCGGCCAGGAACGTGGTGACGGCGTCGGCGACCGCGGCGGGCTGCTCGCCGTAGAGCGCGTGCCCGCAGTCCGGGACGACGACGAGCTCGGCGTTCGGGATCGCCGCGGCGTAGCGCTCGCAGTGCACGCGGGGCACGATCCGGTCCTCGCCCGCGGCGACGACCCGGGTCGGTGCCGTGATCCGGTGCAGGCGCCGCTCGAGCTTGGGGTTGTTCAGGAACGGCCGCCAGCCGAACCGGGCGAGCGCGCCCAGGTCGCGCTGGGTCGCCACGATCTGGTCGAGCGTCGGCTCCACCGACAGCGCGGCCTCGACCAGGGCCTGGTCGTGGAACAGGGCCCGCACCAGCTTCGGCGGCGTCATCAGGAACAGGTCGGCGACCATCGCCTCGGGCACCCGCAGCCCGACCGGTCCGAGCAGCACGAGCTTGCGGAAGCGCTCCGGGGAGTGCACGGCCAGCTCCGCGGCGACCCACCCGCCGAAGGAGGCGCCGACCAGGTCGACCTGCTCCAGCTCGAAGTGGTCGAGCAGGTCGAGGTAGTGGTAGACGAGGTCGTCGACGGTGGTGAGCTCGGGGAGGTCGGCGGAGGCGCCGAACCCCGGGTGGTCCGGGGCGATCAGGTCCATGCGCTCACTGAGCAGCTGGTGGAAGGGGTTCCACTCGCCCGCTCCACCGGCGGCGTGCAGGAACAGCGTGGGGCGACCTTGGCCGGCCCGGAAGTAGCTGATCCAGCCGCTGCCCACGCTCAGGCTCTGCGCGGCGATCGCGGCGGGTTCGACTGCCTGGGACATGCGTCCTCCTGTCGGGAGACCTGGCGCGTGCGCCGACGCTATGCCGACGCCGCGATCACCGGCGAGCCGCTTCCTGCACGCGTGCTGGCCGATTCCTGCAGGGGAGGGGGCGCTTGACTTCACCCACCCTCGCCCGGAAGCTGGCCATGCGGACCGTTGTCCGCTGTGCGGTCAGGGCGCGGTGGACGAGCCTCCCGGAGTCGACGATGACAACGGCGCAGTTGCCCGACGAGTCGGACTACCGCGTCGGCGCACCCCTGGGCTTCACCTCGACCGACCCGGACGAGGTCGAGGTGCGCACCGAGGCGCTCCTGCAGTGCGACCACCGGATGACGCTGCTCGGGGGCGGCCCGGACTTCGCCGCCCGCATCGGGTACCGCTCCGTCGACGGCTTCAGCGTGATGGCCTCGACCTACGCCCGACCCGTCGAGATCGTCTGCCTGCCGCCGATCCCCTGGGTGACCCTCAGCGTCATCTCCGGTGGGCGCGCCCTGTTCACGGGGGCCCACGGGGAGGACACGGTGGTGGCCGCCGACCGCGCCGCGGTGCTCGCCTACGACTGCGGGGTGCGGATGCGCTGGGAGCCCCGGGTCAGCCAGTTCATGATCGCGGTGTCGAAGAGCCGGATCGAGCGGTTCCTGCAGCGGCTGCTGCAGGAGCCGCTGCGCGAGCCGCTGCGGTTCGACACCGCCGTGGACCTCGGCGGTGACGGGCGGGGCATCGCGGGCTCGGTGAGCGCGATCCGCCGGGTGCTGGCCCGGTACGGCCCGGCCGGGCCGCCTCCGGTGCTGATCGCGGAGCTCGAGCACAGCCTGCTGAGCGCGTTGCTGTTCGGGCAGCGCCACAACTACAGCGACGCGATGCTGAGCCCGTCGCCGCCGCCGTCGGCACGCGTGGTGGCGCGGGTGCTGGAGCTGCTGGAGTCGGCGTGGGACGCCCCGCTCAGCATCGCCGACCTGGCCGAGTTCGCCGGCGTGAGCCAGCGCTCGCTGCACGCGGCGTTCCACCGCCAGCTCGGGGTGTCGCCGATGGCCTACGTGCGGCGCCGCCGCCTGCAGCGGGCCCGCGAGGAGCTGCTGAGCGCCGCGCCGACGGGCACGACGACGGTGACCTACGTCGCCCTGCGCAACGGGTTCGCGCACGGCGGGCGGTTCGCGGCCGCGTACCGGCGGACCTTCGGCGAGTCGCCGTCGGACACGCTGCGGCGCGGGGCCGCCACCGGAGCGGGCTGAGCCTCACCGGTTCCGCTCGGCCAGCCGGGCCTTCCCGGCGATCTCGTACAGCTCGTCGGAGATGTAGGCGTGCTGCGCGGCGGCCGTCAGGTTCCGCAGGTGGCGCTGCAGGGGGTGGCTGAGCGCGAGCGCCCGGCCGCCGGCGTAGCGGATGATCTTCACGACGACGTCGACGCACTCCTCGACGACGTGCGTGTGCTGCGCGCGGACGGCGGCGACGTCGGCGGCGCCGAGCGGCTCCCCGCCCGTCGTCGCCGCCCAGACCCGCTCGACGGCGTCGCGGTAGAGCAGCCGGGCGGCGCGCAGCCGGCACTCGCAGTGCGCGATGTCCTTCTGGAACGCGGCCCGCTCGCTCAGGGCGGGTCCGCCGGGCAGCCGCGCGGTCCGGCCGGCGAGCTCGTACATGTCGTCGATCGCGCGCCGGGCGATCCCGACGGTCACCGGGGCGAGCTCGTTGGACACGAAGAGGTCCACCGGCTGGCGGTAGATGCCCCCGCCCCGCCGCGGGCGGGCGCCGCCGCTCCAGTCCAGCGCCCGCCGGGCCGGGACGAACACCTCGGCCACCGAGACGTCGCAGCTGCCGGTGCCCTGCAGGCCGGCGACGTGCCAGTTGTCGTGCACCGTCGTCTCGGACTTCGGCACGACGACCACCACCATCTCGCCGGGGGCGCCCTCGACCGCGCACCCGGCCAGCAGCCAGCCCGAGTGCAGGATGCCGCTGCAGAAGCCCCAGCGCCCGGTCACGGTGTACCCGCCCGGCACCGGGACGGCCGTGCCCCGCGGCGTGATCTGACCGGCGAGGACGGGCGGGTCGTCGGCGCTGCCGAAGACCTCGGCGACACCGTCGTCGGGCAGCCAGCCGCCGGCGATGCCGGTGCACCCGTTGCCGACCATCGCCGCCCACCCGGCCGACGCGTCGTAGTAGGCGATCTCCTCCAGGACGTCGCAGAACTCGAGCGGGTCGAGCTCGGCACCACCCAGGCCGACCGGGGTCTTGAGCCAGAACAGGCGCGATTCCCGCAGCAGCGCGACGACATCGGCGGGCAGCGTCCGCTCGAGCTCGGCCTGCCGCGCCGCGCCCTCGAACCGCTCGCGGTGCCGTCGGACCGCGGCGAGGAGGTCCTCCGCGCTCCGGGTGTGCGAGGACGCGAGCACGTCGGTCATCTCCTGGCCTCCCTGGATCGCCGGCCCTGCCCTGCCGGCCCGACCCTCGCGGCCGGACGGGCCAGCGACAAGCCGATCCCTGCACGGAGCGGCTGCAGCTTCCGGACAGGCGCGCGGCCGGGCCCGCGTGGCGCACCGCGCTCACGGGGTGGTGGTGGCGTCTCCCGCCCGACGTCCTCCGGTCGTCGGTGCGGTGGTCGGGGGGCGCCGGGGTCCGCGGGCGACGACGTAGGCGAACAGGATCGCCATGACCGCGACCCCGGCCCACATGGCCTGCTGCCAGCCGTGGACGAACGACTCCTGGGCGGTGCGCAGCAGGGGGCCGGCTGCGGGGCCTGCGGCGTCCGCGGCTGCGGTGGCGTTGGCGATGCCGTCGCGGGCGGTGTCGGCGATGTCGTCCGGGACGCCGTCGAGCCGGGGATCGATGGCGCCGCGGTACCCGGCGGACAGGACCGCGCCGAGCAGGGCGACGCCCAGGGCGGTGCCGAACTCGCGGGTGATGTCGTTGAGCGCGGAGGCGATGCCCTGGCGTTCGCGGGGCAGGGCCGCGGTGATGGCCTCGGTGGAGGGAGTCATGGCCAGGCCCATGCCCAGGCCCATGGCGAGCATCCCGGGTAGGACGGTGGGGTAGCCGCCGTCGACGGAGACGGTGCCGGCGATGAGGGCCAGGCCCGCGCCGGCCAGGAGGATCCCGCCGGCCATCGTGGCCAGGATGCCGACGCGGGCGCTCAGCCGGGGCGCGAGGCCGGAGGCGGCCATCATCAGCAGGGCCATCGGCAGCAGCGCCAGGGTGGACAGCAGCCCGGACCAGCCGAGCACCACCTGGAAGTACAGGTACACGACCACGAAGATCCCGGCCTGCACGCCGAACACCGCGAGGATCGTCGCCGAGCCGCTGGCCAGGCCCCGGTCGCGGAACAGCCGGACGTCGAGCAGCGGGGCCGGTCGGCGCAGCTCCCATGCCACGAACCCGACGGCGGCGGCGACGCCGACGAGCAGGGTCAGCAGGGTCGGCGGGGCGGTCCAGCCCTGTTCGGGACCCTCGTGCAGGACGAGGATGAGCGCGACCACGGCGAGCGCGGAGGTCAGCGACCCGACGACGTCGAACCCGTGCCCGGACACCTCGCGGGAGTCCGGGACGCTCCGCAGCGTCATCGCGACGGCCGCGACGACGAGCACGACGGGCAGGGCGAACAGCCACCGCCAGTCCGCGACGTCGACCAGCAGGGCCGAGAGGTACATCCCCAGCAGGCCCCCGCCGCCGGCGACGGCGGTCCACACCCCGATGCCGCGCGAACGCTCCTCGGCGGGGAAGGTCGACGTGATCACCGCGAGGGTGATGGGCATGATCATCGCCGCGGCCGCGCCGCTGACCACGCGGGCGCCCAGCATGACCTCGGCCGTCGGGGCCAGACCGGCCGCCGCGTTGGACAGCCCGAACAGGACCAGGCCGCTGAGCAGCACCGGGCGGCGGCCCCACCGGTCGCCGACCGCGCCGAGCGGGAGCAGGAGCGCGGCGAGGGTGAGGGTGTAGCTGTTGATGATCCACAGGACGGTGCTCTGCGACGCACCGAACGCGAGGGCGATCTGCGGCTGGGCGACGTTCAGGCCGTTCACCGACGCGATGACCGCCATGAGCGCGATGCACACCGCGACCAGGACGGCCCGCCGCCGGCGGGGGTCGTGGATCAACGGGTCGGCGGCGTCCAGCTGCGGAGACGGGTTCGTGCTCATGGTGTCCTTCTGGGTCGGCATGGCGTTACCGGCACCGGAGCAGGGGCGCCGCGGTGCCGGGTGTGATGGGGCGGGTCGGGCGGCGCGGCCGGCCCGACCTGGCGTCGACGCTACGGAGATCGTGCGTGGATGGCATAGGATCTTGCTTATGAAGCAAGACGATGGTGAGCTGGACGGCCTCGTGCGCAACCGCCTCCGCGCGCTGCGAGTGGCGCAGGGCTGGTCGCTGGACGCCCTTGCCGCCCGGGCCGGGATCAGCCCGTCCACCTTGAGCCGGATCGAGACCGGGCAGCGCCGCCTCGCCCTGGACCAGCTGGTCACCCTGGCCCGCGCCCTGGACACCTCGCTGGACCAGCTGGTCGAGACGAGCACCGAGGACGTCGTCGGCAACCCCGTCCACGACGCGGTCCGCCAGACGATGCGCTGGACCGTCCGCGGGGACCCCGACATCACCGTCGTCCGCCAGCGCATGGTGGACTCGCCCCCGGCCGATCCCGGCCGTCTGCGCGCCCACCCGGGCCGGGAGTGGCTGGTCGTGCTGTCGGGCGCGGCGATCCTCCTGCTGGGCAACCGCCGCCTGCGCGTGGAGACCAACCAGTCCGCGGAGTTCCCCACGATGCTCCCGCACGCCATCGGCACCGCCGGCGGACCGACCGAGATCCTCGGGATCTTCGACCGCGACGCCCGCCGAGGCCATCAGGGCCGCGACGAACCCCGGCCGGCCCGGTGATCCGCGCGGCCCGGCGCCCCTGGTGGTCGTGGGAGGGTCCTCCCGTGCTGACCGAGGTGACTCCATGACGGCGGCTTTCGACCGCGACGCGTGGGAGGAGCGGTGGGCGCGGGCGTTGCGGGAGCACGGCGACGCCGTGGCGGCGATCCCGCCGAACGCGCACCTGACCCGCGCGGTCGAGGACCTGCGCCCCGGGCTCGCCCTCGACGCGGGCTGCGGTCACGGATCCGAGGCGCTCTGGCTCGCGGCCCGCGGATGGGGTGTCACCGCGGTCGACTTCTCCGCGACCGCCCTGGACCGGGCCCGCTCAACGGCGGGCACGCTCGGACCCGACATCGCCGGGCGCATCGACTGGCTCGAGGCCGATCTGGCCGGCTGGACCCCGCCGCCGGGCCGCTACGACCTCGTCGTCTGCCTGTACGTGCACATGGCGGGGACGGTCGCCGGGACGGTGCGCAGGCTCGCGGCGGGGGTCGCGCCCGGCGGCACCCTGTTCCTGGTCGGCCACCGCCCGGTCGACCCCGCCACCGGAGCCGCCACCCCAGCGGCCGGCCAGGTGCAGGTGTCCGTCGACGAGGCGATCGCCGCACTCGAACCCGCAGGCTGGGACGTCGTCGTCGCCGAGGACCGCCCGCGGGCCGCGGCCGGTACCGGCGTCGATGCCGTCGTCTGGGCTCGACGCCTCCGCTGACGCCACCTCGCTGATGGGTCGCTGTGGCCCGCTCGAGGCGCAGCTGAGCGGTCCCGCCGGTGGAGGGGAGACCGGCGGGACCGCTTCAGACGTCGTTCACGGTCAGGGCAGCGTTAGCCGGTCGACGTGCTCGACGAGCCCGGCGCGGGTGGGGGCAGGTCGAGCGGTTCGGTGATGGCCCGGGGTTGGCCGCGGGCGGACCGGGAACTCGTCGCGGTATGACGACCCGTGCCACGTACCACCGCTGGCTCCCGCTCGTGGCCACCGGCGCCTGCCTGGTGGCCGTCGCCTGCGGCGCCCCGGAGTCGGCCGATCCCACCGAGCCGCTCGCCCAGCCGGTCCCGCCTGCGACCCAGGTCGATGCCGAGGGTGACCTCGCGCCACCCGAGCAGGCGCGGGACGCCTTCACCTACGACCCGGCGGCCGCGCCGGTGGGTGCCGAGCTCTCCGTCGAGGCGGACGGGTCGGACGGCTCCACCGAGGTGCGCCTGGAGGTGGAAGGGCTGGTGCCGAACCGCGGCTACGCCGCCCACGCGCACGCCCAGCCGTGCGGGCCGACCGGGGATGCGGCCGGTCCGCACTTCCAGCACCGGGTCGACCCGGCCGCCGGTCCCGGGCGGCCCTCCACCGACCCCGCCTACGCCAATCCGGAGAACGAGATCTGGCTGGACCTGCGGACCGACGCCGAGGGCGACGGTGAGGCGGGCGCGGTGGTGCCGTTCGCGTTCACCGACCGCGCTCCGGCCTCGGTCGTCATCCACGCGGGCGAGGCCACCGCGACCGCGCCCGGTGAGGCCGGTTCCGCTGGCGGACGCGTGGCCTGCCTGAACGTCCCGTTCGACCGAGCGGCGAACGGCGGCTGACCCGGCCCGGGAAGCGGCGCCCAGCCCGCGGCCCGGATCGCCGAATCGGTCGGACCCGGACTCGGCCGTGATTGACGCAACCTGACGGTTGCGATAGCTTGTGCTGCAACCTTCCGGTTGCGATGTTCCGGCGGCGGGCACCTGGCCCCGTGCGCGGACTCGGACGGAGGGGTGCTCGCACATGCGTGGTGGGCGCGATCCCAGGTGGTGCCCACCGACATCGCAACGAACGCTTGGAGGCATCGTGAACGACCAGACACCCGGCCCGGCCCTCCCGCCCGTGGTCGACCGGCAGACCTGGCAGGAGGCGCGGGACGCGCTGTTCGCCCGGGAGAAGGCGCACACCCGCGAAGGGGACGCGATCGCGGCGGCGCGGCGGCGGCTGCCGATGGTGGAGGTCGACGCCACCATCGAGGTCGTCGGCCCGGACGGACCGGTCACGATCCTCGACGTCTTCGAGGGCCGCAGGCAGCTCATCGCCTACTTCCACGCCTGGTGGCCCGGCCGACCCGCCGCCGAGCAGTGCGAGGGCTGCACGTTCTTCAACAGCCAGGTCCGCGAGCTGTCCTACGTCCACTCCCGCGACGCCACCTACGCCGTGCTGTGCAAGGGCCCCTACCGGGAGAGCGTGCGCTACCGGGACTTCATGGGCCTGGAGATGCCGTGGTACTCGGTGGAGGAGACGGCCCCGCGGCTGCTGGAGGGTCGCGACTGGCAGCGCCACCACCTGGTGTGCTACGTCCGCGACGGCGGGCGGGTGTTCGAGACCTACTACACCGGCGGTCGCGGCGTCGAGGTCATGGCCCCCACCCACGGGCTGCTGGACATGACCGTCTACGGGCGCCAGGAGCCCTGGGAGGACTCCCCGGACGGCTGGCCCCGGCCCTGGGGCGACGGCGAGAACGCCGACGGCTGGCGGCGGAACGGGCGCCCCGTCGCCCAGTGGTCCCGGATCGAGGCCGGTCGCTCCGACGCGCTGACCTGAGACGGGGCCGCCGCACCGCCTCCAGTTTCGGCGGCAGACAGCTCGCCGCTCGAGCCGAGCTCCGCGTGGCTCCGAGCGTCCACACGTCCCCTGTGACGGTGAAGCTGAACATCATGCCGCTCTGCATGTGCTCGGCGATGTGGCAGTGCGCCATCCACACCCCCGGGTTGGTGACGTCGAGCAGGATGTCGACGGTCTGACCGGTGCGGACCAGCACCGTGTCCTTCCAGACCAGGTTCGGCTCCACCGCCCCGTCGCAGCAGCAGGTCGTCCAGGGTCAGGACCAGCTCCCGGTCGACCGGTGGCCAGTAGTCCCGCTCGGCGGGCACGACCAGGATGTTGCCGTACAGGCCCAGCTCCTGGGCGTAGTCCTCGCGGACGTGCGGGTGGTACCAGTACCGGCCGGGGTCGGGGAACCGGAGCCGGTAGGCGAACCTGCCGCCGACCGGGATCGGGTCCTGGGTCTCGTGCGGCACGCCGTCGTAGCGGTTGTCCAGGCGCAGCCCGTGCCAGCGCACGGTCGTGCTCAGGTCCCCGTGGTTGCGGACGTCGACGACGATCTCCGAGCCCTGGGCGACCTGGAGCGTGGGGCCGGGGATCTTGCGGTTGTCGCCCAGCATCCGCACGGTGGTCCTCCTCCTCCGTCTCTGGCGCGGGGCGTCGTTCAGGACCGGCCGGCGCGCACCCGGCGCACCACCTGCTCCACCGCGAGCGCGGCGGCGACGCCGACCAGGCCCAGGAAGAGCACCTGCAGGGCGGGCGCCCACGGCCAGGCGGGCCCGGCCGGCCGCAGGTCGGCCTGGGAGTACTCGAGGATCTTGGCGGCCCAGCGCGTGGTGGCCACGTCCGTGGTGGCGGCCATGTCCCGCAGTGCCGCCTCGAACGCGAAGCCCGGCTGCTGGTGCAGCTGGACGACGGGGACGCCGGCGCGCCGCGCGGCCGCCGCGACGTCCGGGTCGGGCCGGGCGGCGAGGCCGGGGACGAGCAACCGGTCGGTGCGACCGGCGGCGTCCAGGTCCGCCCGCGGGACGAACGTCAGGCCGTGGCGGGAGCGGATGCTGTCGCCGCCGGCCGCGAGCGCGAGGGTCCTGGCCGACTTGACCTCGCCGTACGGGGCGAACGCCGAGGCCAGCTCGAGCTCGCCGACACCGTCGGACAGCACGACCCCCACGGTGGTGCCGTTAGCCCGGAAACCGATGTTGAGCAGGTGCAGGATGCCCTCGGAGGGCGCGACGCGCGACCCGGGCAGGGCCGCGGCGGTCCCGGGGGAGTAGCCCGGCCAGCCGACGGCGTCCGCGGCCTTCGCCGCGGCGTCGGTGCCCAGCAGCCGCTCGATCACCCGCAGCGTCCCGTCCACCGAGGACAGCAGCCCGCCGGTGGTGATCACGTCACCGTCGTCGACGTAGCGGACCCCGCGCTGCCAGTCCACCTGGGGGTGGCGCTGCTGCAGCCCGTCCATCCGGTACCAGTGCGTGGTCGCCGGGCGCCCGTCGAGCAGCCCGGCGTCGGCGAGCAGCCGGGCGCCGGTGCACACGCCCAGCACCAGCCCGCCACCGGCGGTGTCGCGCAGCCACCCGGTCACCTCCGCGTCGCTGCCGGACACCGGCATCTCCGGTACGACGGTGACCTCCGGCGCCGCCCCGCCCAGCCGCTCGCGCAGCTGCGCGAAGCTGAGGTGGGGGACCAGGTCGAGCCCGCCCAGCAGCGGCAGCGCCCGGCGCTCCGGCGCGACTGTGTAGACGTTGAACGCTCCGGTGCCGGCCAGGACGTCGTACGGGACGAGCGCGTCGGCCACGTTGGCCCCGCCGTTGCCGACGACGACCACGGCGGTGGGCCTGGCCGGGTCGTGCGCCGGCACCGGGGCGCCGGCGTCCGCCGCCCCACCCGGCGCGTCGGGTGGGGCGTACCGGCTCTGCTCGTAGGCGGTGGAGCCCGCGGTGTACACCGCGGCCGGGACGGCGAGGAACGCCAGCAGGACGACCAGGCCACGGACGAGTCCCCGGACGACCCGGCGCCCGTCCAGCGCCCACCGCACCCCGTAGTGCCCGGCGGCGTACTCGTCGCGCCGGCTGCGGTGCCCGTCGACCGGGGGCGCGGTGCCCGGGGGTGGTTCCACCCGGGCGAGCTGCGGCGGGTTCTGCATGATGACCTCCGGACAACGCGGCTGAACGGACTCGCTGAGTGTCGTCTGACCTGCGCAAACGCGACCAGTGTCGGGAGCACGAGCTCCGCGTGGGGTTCGCGGGCGTCCGGGGTGCAGAGTGCACACCGCCCCTGCACGGACGTGTCGGTGACCTACGGTGCTGGTCCTTGGGGTGTGGGTGAGGGGGCCGATGCAGACCGACGAGCGACCCGGCACCGCGGAGTCCCGGCACGTGTGGGTGTTCGCCGTGGTCTTCCTCGGCACGGCGCTGCCCGCGGTCGTCGGGATAGCGGCCTACTGGGCGGGGCCGGCCGCGGGGGTGCTGGCGGCGGCGACGTTCGTGCTGCCGATGCTCTACGCGGTGCCCCGCGGCCGCCCGTCGTGGGCGCGCCACCGCAACCCGCTGCTGGCCGTGCAGGGGCTGCTGACCTACCTGCCCTTCGCCTTCTTCGGCGCCGACTGGGTCGCCGGCCCGCCCGGGTTCCTCGGCGGTCTGCTGCTGCTGACGGTGTCGGCGCCGACCTCGTGGCTGCTGTTCGGCGCCGCGCTGGCGACCGAGGGGGTGCTGCGGTTCGCCGTCGTCGGCCTCCCCCGGATCGAGGGGCTGCCCGAAGCGGTGCTGATCTTCGTCGTGCCGCTGTACGCCGCCGCGGCGCTGTTCGGGTTGATCCGGCTGTCCGGACTGGTCGACGAGCTGCGCGCGGCCCGTACCGAGCTGGCGACGCTGACGGTCGCCGGGGAGCGGCTGCGGGCCGCCGACCGCCTGCGCGCCGCGGTGGGCGACCGGCTCGACGCCGCCGTGGCCTGCGCCCGGGCGGCTTCGGCGCTGCTGACCAGCGCGCCGGAGGAGGCCCGTGCCCGGCTCGCCGAGGCGGCCGGCTGCGCCCGCCAGGCGCTCGACCAGGTCCGGGCGGTGGTGGCCGACGACCGGCGGGCGCCCTGGCCCGCGGTGACCGCGGCGCAGGAGGGCGCAGCGGCACCGACCGTCGCGCCGCGGCTGGCGAGGCTGGTCCTGACCCTGGCCCTGGTCGCCCTGTCCGCGCAGCTGCTGGCGACCGCTCTCGCCGACCACCACATGGACGCGCTGGTCGCAGTGGCGTCGGTGGTCGGCGTCGTCGCGCTGGTGGCGCTGCAGCTGTACCACTCCACGGCGTGGCGGGAGCACGCCCGCCCGCGTGGCTGGCCCTGGACCCTGGCCGCTCAGGTGCTGCTGCTCGTCCTGGGCTACTTCCCCGTGCTCCACGCGACCATCCACGGCCTGGGCGGGTTCGTCGCGGGTTCGGCGCTGCTGCTGCTCCCGGCCGGGTGGGGCTGGGCGGCGTTCGCCGGCATCCAGCTGGCGATCGCGGTGCACACCCTCGTCCTGCCGGGCTTGGACACCGCCGACATCGTCTACTCGCTGGTGGTGACCGTGACCACCGGATTGGTGGTGTACGGGCTGTCCCGGCTGGCGGGGCTGGCCGTGGAGCTCGACGACACGCGCCGCGAGCTCGCCAGGATGGCCGTCGTCCGCGAGCGCCTGCGGGTGGCCCGGGACACCCACGACCTGCTCGGGATGGGCCTGTCGGCGGTCGCGCTCAAGAGCGACCTGGCCGGGCGGCTGATCGACCGGGCCGACGACCGGGCGCGCGCGGAGATCGATGCGCTGGTGCGGCTGGGCGAGCAGGCCGGCGCCGACGTCCTGGCCGTCACCGACGACGTGCACCGCCTGTCGTTGCGCACCGAGCTCGACGCCGCCGCCGAGGTGCTCGCCTCCGCCGGCGTGGCGGCCGACGTCCGCGCCGACCGGGCGGACGAGCCGCTGCCGGAGGAGGTCGACTCGGTGCTGGCCACCGTGCTGCGCGAGTCGGTCACCAACGTCCTGCGGCACGCCAGGGCGCGTCGGTGCGGGATCGAGCTGACGGTCGACGCGACCGTCGCCCACCTCCGGGTGACCAACGACGGCCGCGGCGAACCCCGCGACCAGCCGCAGCGGCCCGGCGGGCACGGGCTGGCGAACCTCTCCGCCCGTGCCGCGGCCCTCGGCGGCAGCCTGTCCACGCGCGCCGAGGCCGGGGGCTTCGAGCTGACGGTGCGGCTGCCGCTGGCGGGGTCAGCGGGGCAGGCCGGCGAACAGCCGCTCGCCGCGGGCGGCGCGGCGGACGGCGTCGACGAGGTCGTCGGCGGCCCCGGCCTTGACCAGGAACCCGGACGCGCCGACGGCTAGCGCCCGGCTGCGGCTGCCCGGGGTCGCCAGTCCGGTGAGGAGCAGGACACGGCAGGTCGGCAGCCGTCCGCGCAGGTCGGCGGCGGCGGTGAGCCCGTCGGTGCCGGGCAGGTCGATGTCCAGCAGCGCGACGTCGGGGTGGTGCGCGAGCGCCGCGGGCACGACCCGGTCGCCGCGGGCCACCGCGGCGACGACCTCCAGGTCGTCCTCCAGCTCCAGGAGGGCGACCAGGGTCTCGCGCAGGACGGCGATGTCCTCGGCGACCAGGACCCGGATGCGCATGGTGGGAGTGTCGGGCCGGCGGTGGCGCCGCCACCAGTGCGGCCGGGCACCGGGTCGAGGTGGGGATCGCACCGGTGGCGGGTGCATTCTGCACGTCGCCGTCCCGGGCTAGAGCCAGCCGGCGTCCGCGGCGATGCGGGCCGCGTCGACGCGGTTGCGCGCTCCCAGCTTCGTCACCGCCGACGCCAGGTAGTTGCGCACGGTGCCGTAGGAGAGGTGCAGCTGCGCGGCGATCTCGGCGGCCGGCTCACCGGCCGCGTGCCGGGTCAGGATCTCCGCCTCCCGCGGTGACAGCGGGTTGTCGGCCAGCTCCAGGGCCGCCAGCGCCAGCTGCGGGTCGACCACCCGCTCCCCGGCCGCGACCCGGCGCACCGCGTCGATCAACTGGTCGGCCGGGGCGTCCTTGACCAGGAAACCGCCCACCTTCGCCGACAGGGCGCGCCGCAGGGTGCCCGGCTTGCCCAGCCCGGTCAGCATCAGCGTGCGGCACTGGGGCAACCGGTGGTGCAGCTCGGCGGCGGCGCTGATGCCGTCGCCGCCGGGCAGGTCGATGTCGAGGACCGCGACGTCCGGGCGGTGCTCCAGGGCGGCGGGCACGATCTCGTCGCCGCGGGCGGCCGCGGCCACCACGTCGAGGTCGGGCTCCAGCTGCAGGACCGCGACCAGCGTGTCGCGCAGGATGCGCACGTCCTCGGCGATCAGAACCCGGATCACTCGCACCTCCCGGAGCCCGGCCCGCACGACGATAACGGCTGCCTGGTCGCTGTCGAGCGACATGCGTCGTCGGGCTCCGCGGGGCCGCGGGAGGGACGCCCGTCACGTCGATGACGCGCTTGTCAGCCCGACATCCGCCCGCGGTGCCCCGATGCGTTCCCGCCCGTACCTCACCCGTCGTGCATCTGAGCACGTCGCACGGATGACGACCGGCACGCCCTGCCGTGTTTGGGTAGGCGCGGTGGAGATGGCGGCGCGGCTCGGGAGGAGCAGCGGTGGCGGTGCGGAGTGTGCTGGTGTCCGGGGCCGGGATCGCCGGCCTCGTGTTCGCCTACTGGGCGCGGCGCCACGGCCTCGAGCCGGTCGTGGTCGAGCGCGCACCCGGCCTGCGGGCCGAGGGCCACGGCGTCGACCTGCGCGGCGCCGGGCGCGAGGTGGTCCGCCGGATGGGCCTGGAGGACGCTGTGCGCGCCGCCGGCACGGGGGAGCAGGGCATCGCTTTCACCGACTGGACCGGTCGGACCCGGGCCCGGGTGGGCAGGGAGGTCTTCGCCGGGTTCGGCGGCGAGGGCCCGACCGCGGAGTTGGAGGTCCTGCGCGGGCAGCTCGCCACCCTGATCCGCGACGCCGCCGGTCCCGGTGTCGAGTGGGTGTTCGACGACCACATCGCCGCGATCGACGACCGCGGCTCCGGCCCGGTGCGCGTCCGGCTCGCCGGCGGCGGGTCCTACGAGGTCGACGTGGTGGTCGCGGCCGACGGGATCGGCTCGGCGACCCGGCGGCTGGTGTTCGGGGAGCACGACGAGCAGGGCCGGGCCTGGTTCCGTCCCGTGGGCGTGTCCCTGGCCTACCTGACCGTCCCGCGCCGACGCGGCGACGGGTCGTGGGCGACCTGGCAGCACGATCCCGGTGGTCGCTCGGTCATCCTGCGCCCGGACCCCGTGGGCACCACCCGGGCCGCGTTGTCCTTCCTCGCCCCGCCGTGCCTGCGCGGGCGGGACCCCGACGCGCAGAAGGCGCTGCTGACCGGCCGGTTCATCGACGTCGGCGGGGCCGCTCCGCGGGTGCTCGACGCGCTGGCGGCGGCGTCGGAGTTCTACGCCGAGGACGTCGGTCAGGTGCGGATGCCGGCCTGGTCGCGGGGGCGCGTGGTGCTGCTCGGCGACGCCGGGTACTGCCCGTCCCCGATCAGCGGGATGGGCACCACCCTGGCCGTCGTCGGAGCCGCCGTGCTGGCCGGCGAGCTCGCCCGCTGTCCGGACCCCGCCGCGGCCTTCGCCGCCTACGAGGAGCGGATGCGGCCCTACGTCGACCGGGCCCAGGAGCTGCCGCCCGGCACCCCGTACACCGGCCTGCCCCGCACCCGTTGGGGCATCCGTGTCCTGCACGCCGCTCTGCGCGCCACCGCGACCCCGCCGCTGACCGGGATGATGGGCCGGTTCCTCTCCCCGCCGGCGCACACGATCGACCTCCCGAGCCACCTCACGACAGCCGCTCACGGGTAGCCCTGGTGACCAGGCCGAGCGCCCCCGGGGCGCGATCGCCGAACGGGCTCGGTCCCCGGGGGGTGCTGCTCGTACGGTGTGCAAGCGTGACGCCCGCCGCGAGGACTCCGCAGCTCCGCAGCCACGAGCCGGTCGAGGGTCGGGGGGAGGCCCGGTGAGCGCCGCGGTCCCCCGGGAGGGGCTGCGCGGGGTGCTGCCGGTAGCGCCCACGGTGTTCCGCGACGACGAGTCGCTCGACCTGCACGGGCAGCGCCGGGTCGCGGAGTTCCTGGTCGACGCCGGGTCCGCGGCGATCTGCGTGCTGGCCAACTTCTCCGAGCAGTTCTCGCTCACCGACGCCGAGCGCCTGCAGGTCCTCGAGGCCACGCTGGACCAGGTGGCCGGGCGCGTCCCGGTGATCGTCACGACCAGCTCCTACAGCGCGCGCATCACGCGCGAGCGCAACCGGGACGCGCTGCAGCGCGGGGCCGCGATGGTCATGGTGATGGCCCCGTTCTTCGGGGCCACGATGGTCGTGCCCGAGGACGGAGTGCTCGACTACTTCCGCAGGGTCGCCGACGGGCTCGACATCGAGATCATGCTGCAGGACGCGCCGATGAGCCCGACCCCGCTGCCGGTGCCGCTCATCGCCCGGCTCGCCCGGGAGGTCCCGCAGGTCCGGCACGCCAAGATCGAGGTGCCGCGCACGGCCGCGAAGGTCCGCGCCCTGCGCGCCGCGGCCGGGGACGACCTGCCGGGGCTCTACGACGGCGAGGAGGCCGTGACGCTGGTCCCCGACCTCGACGCCGGTGTGCTGGCCACCATGTCCTCGGCGACCGTCCCCGAGGCACTGGCCGCTGTCGTCGCCCGCTACCACGCGGGCGACCGCGCCGGCGCCGTCGAGGCGTGGGAGCGGGTCCTGCCGCTGATCCACTACGAGAACCGCCAGTGCGGCCTGGCCGCGGCCAAGATCCTGCTCGCCGAGGGCGGGGTCATCGGCTCGGCCCGGACGCGGGCCCCGTTCCCCGAGATCGGCCCGCGCACCCGGGAGGAGCTGCTGGACCTGGCCAGGAGCCGCGACGCGCTCGCCCTGCGCTGGGCCTGATCAGGCCAGGAAGCGCCTGATCACCGGGGCGATCTCCCGCGCGCGGTCGAACAGCATGAGGTGGCCGCCGCCGGGCACGACGACGAGCTCGGCGTCGGGGAGCAGCTTCGCCATGATCCGGGCGTTGATCGCCGGGACGGCGGGGTCGTCGTCACCGGCCAGGAGCAGGGTCGGTCGCCGCAGGAGCGGCAGCAGCGGCAGGCTCGACCACGTCGAGATCGACAGCATCTGGTACCAGTAGCCGCGCCGGGTCGGCGGATGGGCGAGGCGGGCCGCGATGTGCCCGCGCATGCCTTCGACGTCGCGGCCCGGTCCGCCGCCGAAGTGGGCCAGTGCCTCGGCGAAGGCGTCCACGTCGCGGTAGCGGCGGGTGGACAGCAGCGTCCGCAGGGCAGTCGGGGTGGCGGGCACGCTCGCCATCCCGAAGTGCGTGCTGGCCAGCACCACGCGGCGGACCCGCTTGCGGTGGGCGAGGGCGACCTGCTGGGCGAGGAGCCCGCCCCAGGACACGCCGAGCACGTCGGCCCGGTCGATGCCGGCGTGGTCGAGCACCCGGGTCGCGATCCTGCCGAGCAGCGGCAGCGGCAGCGGCACGGGCGGGGTGGCCGAGCGCCCCGTCCCGGGGATGTCGAACGCGACGGTGGTCCGGTCGGCGCCGAGCAGGTCGCGCAGCGGGTGCCACATCTCGGTGTTGCCGCCGATGCCCATCAGCAGCAGCAGGGGGGTGGCCGCGTCGGGTGCGGGACGCACGGAGACGTGGACGTCCATGCCGTAGATCCGGACGCGTTCCTCGGTCATCCCGCGACGCTACGAGCCGGTCCGCGGTCCCGCACGCACAGATCGGGGGTGCGAGGGGAGGTGTGGTCGGGGTCTCCGGGGGTCGCGGGCTCGCCGTCGGCGGCCCGGCTCCGGCACTGGAGTCGATAAGTGAATCGTGGTTAGCTCAGACGGTGGGTCCGATGACGGGTCTGCGCACCGACGGGAGGAATGCCCATGAGCCGAGCAGTGCACGTCGCCGGGGTCGGGATGGTGCCCTTCACCAAGCCGCGGGAGGCGGTCGGGTACGAGCGGATGGGGGAGCAGGCGACCCGGGCGGCCCTCGTCGACGCCGGCCTGGACTACGCGCTGGTCGAACAGGCCTACGTCGGCTACGTCTACGGCGACTCCACGTCCGGCCAGAACGCCCTCTACGGCGTCGGGCTCACCGGGATCCCCGTCGTCAACGTGAACAACAACTGCTCGACCGGGTCCTCGGCGCTGTTCCTGGCCCGGCAGGCCGTCGCGAGCGGAGCCGCCGAGTGCGTGCTGGCGGTCGGGTTCGAGCAGATGGTCAACGGCGCGCTCGGCGTCGGGTTCACCGACCGCACCTCGCCCTTCGCCCGGTTCGAGGCGGCCCGCGACGCCCTGCAGGAGCCCGACGACACCGCACCGTTCGCCGCGCAGTTCTTCGGCGGCGCGGGCCGGGAGCACATGGAGCGGTTCGGCACCGATCGATCGACGTTCGCGAAGATCGCGGTCAAGGCCCGCCGGCACGCCGCGCACAACCCCTACGCGGTTTTCCGCGAGCAGGTCACCGAGGAGGAGGTGCTCGCCTCCCCGGCCGTGCACGGCCCGCTCACCCGGCTGATGTGCTGCCCGCCCACCTGCGGCGCGGCCGCCGCCGTGGTGTGCAGCGCCGACTTCGCCCGCCGGCACGGGCTGGACGCCTCGGTGGTGGTCCGGGCGCAGGCGATGACCACCGACACGGCCAGCACGTTCGACGCCGCCGACATGCGCCGCGTCGTCGGCTACGACATGGCGGTGGCCGCCGCCGGGCAGGTCTACGAGGCGGCCGGGGTCGGGCCCGAGGACATCGGGGTCGTCGAGCTGCACGACTGCTTCGCCACCAACGAGCTGATCACCTACGAGGCGCTCGGGCTGACCCCGGAGGGCTCGGCGGAGAAGTTCGTGCTCGACGGCGACAACACCTACGGCGGACGGGTGGTCACCAACCCCTCGGGCGGGCTGCTGTCCAAGGGCCACCCGCTGGGCGCCACCGGGCTCGCGCAGTGCGCCGAGCTGGTGTGGCAGCTGCGCGGCACCGCCGGTCCCCGCCAGGTCGACGGGGTGTCGCTGGCCCTGCAGCACAACCTGGGCCTGGGCGGGGCCTGCGTCGTCACGCTGTACGAGCGGGTGGCGGCGTGAGCCCGGCCGCGATCGACCCGTCGGTGGTCGGGCGGGTGCTCCCGGAGCGGGAGGTCGAGGTCGAGCGCGGGCGGCTGCGGTCGTTCGCGCTGGCCATCGGCGAGACCGACGCCGTCTACACCGACCTCGACGCCGCCCGCACGGCCGGCCACCCCGACCTGCCGGTGCCGCCGACGTTCCTGTTCGGCGTCGGCCTGGGCCGTGGGCCCGAGCAGGACTTCGGTTGGATCGCCGAGCTGGGCGTCGACCTGCGCGCGGTGCTGCACGGCGACCAGGCCTTCACCTACCACGCCCTCGCGCACGCCGGCGACACGCTGACCCTCGCCCCGCGCATCGCCGACGTGTTCAGCCGCAAGGGCGGGGCGCTGCAGTTCCTCGTCCGCGAGACCGCGGTGCGCCGCACCGACGGCGACCCCGTCGCCGACCTGCGCGAGACCCTCGTCGTCCGGGGGATCTCGTCTTGAGCACCGCGCTGCACGGCGTCACCGTCGGCACCGAGCTGCCGCCGCTGGCGCTGCCGCCGATCAGTCGCACCACGCTGGCGCTGTTCGGTCCCGCGTCCGGCGACCTGAACCCCATCCACCTCGACCTCGACGTGGCCCGCTCCGCCGGCCTGGACGACGTGTTCGCCCACGGGATGCTGTCCATGGCCTACCTCGGCCGGCTGCTGACCGGGTGGGTCGACCAGCGCCGCATCCGCTCGTTGGCCACCCGGTTCGTCGCCGTCACCCCGGTGCACGGGCAGCCGACCTGCACCGGCCGGGTCGCCGCGATCACCGAGGTCGACGGCGAGCGCCGGGCCGAGGTCGAACTCGCGGTCGTCCTCGCCGACGGCACCACCACCCTGACCGGGACCGCCACCATCGCCCTGGAGGAATCGTGACCAGCCCGCTCGCCGACCGGGTCGCCCTGGTCTCCGGCTCCGGTCGCGGCATCGGCCGCGAGATCGCGCTCAAGCTGGCCGCGGCCGGCGCCGCCGTCGTGGTCAACGACCTGGACCCCGACGTCGCCGAGCGGACCGCCGCCGACATCACCGCGGCCGGCGGCAGGGCCACGACCTGCCCGGGCAGCGTGACCGCGGACGGGTTCGCCGAGCGGTTCGTCGGCACCGCCGTGGACACCTTCGGCGGGCTGCACATCGTGGTCAACAACGCCGGCTACACCTGGGACGGCGTGCTGCAGAAGATGTCCGACGAGCAGTGGGACGACATCCTCGACGTCCACCTCAAGGCCCCGTTCCGGATCCTGCGCGCCGCCCAGCCGGTGATCAGTGCCGCGGTCAGGGTCGAGCGGGCCGCCGGCGGGCCCCGGGTGACCCGCAAGGTCGTGAACATCTCCTCGATCGCCGGCACCACCGGCAACGCCGGGCAGGCCAACTACAGCTCGGCCAAGGCCGGGGTCACCGGGCTGACCAGGACCCTGGCCAAGGAGTGGGGCCGCTACGACGTCACGGTGAACTGCGTGGCGTTCGGGCTGATCCGCACCCGGCTCACCGAGGCCGCGGCCGGCGGCGACGCCAGCATCGACGTCGGGGGCCGGCGGATCCGGGTCGGGGTGAACCCCGACCTGCTCGCGCAGCTGGAGACCGGCATCCCACTGGGCCGGGCCGGCACCCCGGCCGAGGCCGCCGGCGCGGTGTACCTGCTGTGCATCCCGGAGAGCGACTACGTCAGCGGGCAGGTGCTGGTGTGCGGCGGCGGGTTCGGTGGCTGACGGCACGGTGGGCCGGACCGACGACGGGCCGGTCGCCACGCTGACCCTCGACCGCGGGCAGCGCAACGCGCTGTCCGGCGGCTTCGCCGACGCCCTCGTCGAGGCCCTGTGCGCCTGCGACGCCGACCCGGCCGTCCGCGCGGTCGTGCTCACCGGGGCCGGGCGGTCGTTCTCGGTGGGCGCCGACCTGAGCGAGGGGCCCGACTCGCTGCGCCGGTTGCTGGTCGCCGACGGCGCCGACCGGCCCGGCTACCGGGAGCCGGCCGGCCGGGTCACCCTGCTGATCGCGGCCATGGCGACCCCGGTGGTCGTGGCGGTCAACGGCGACGCCGTCGGCGGCGGTGCGACGATCACCCTGGCCGCCGACGTCCGGTTCGCCGCCGACACCGCGCGCTTCGCGTTCCCGTTCACCCGCCTCGGGGTGTGCCCGGAAGGCGCGTCCACCCACTACCTGCCCCGGCTGGTGGGGGCCGGGCGCGCGACGGACTGGCTGCTGTCGGGCCGGACCGTCGACGCGGCCGAGGCACTGGCGGCCGGCCTGGTGACCCGGGTGCTCCCGGCCGCGGACGTGCTGGGCGCCGCGCAGCGCTACGCCCACGAGCTCGCCGAGCGCACCTCGCCCCGGGCGGTGGCGGTGACCCGGGCGCTGCTGGCCGCGACCCCCGCCGACCCGGCCGCCGCCTCCGACGCGGAGAGCGCGGCGATCGCGGAGCTGATCGGCGGGCCGGACTGCGCCGAGGGCATCGGGGCGTTCCTGCAGCGCCGCGCGCCGCGGTTCGCCCCGCTCACCCGGTGACGGGCTCGGCGACCTTCGCCAGCTCGGCGCGCAGCAGGTGCTTCTGGATCTTCCCCGACGGGTTGCGCGGGATCGGGTGCACCACCATCGCGTGCGGCGCCTTGTAGCCGGCGATGCGCTCCTTCGCCCAGGCCCGCAGCGACTCCAGGGTCGGCTCGCGGCCCTCCACCGGGACCACCACGGCCAGGATGCTCTCGCCGTAGTCCGGGTGCGGGATGCCGATCACGGCGACGTCGAGCACGTCGGGATGCCCGGCCAGCGCGCCCTCGACCTCCACCGAGTAGACGTTGCGGGCCCCGGTGATGATCATGTCCTTGAGTCGGTCGACCAGGGTGATGTAGCCGTCGGCGTCGAGCAGGGCCAGGTCGCCGGTGTGCAGCCAGCCGTCGCGGATCGTCTCGGCGGTGGCCTCTGGCCGGTTCCAGTAGCCCTTCATCACGGTCTCGCCGCGCAGCACCAGCTCGCCGACCGTGCCGGGCTCGACGTCGCGGCCGTCCGTGTCGACGACCCGGGCCTCGGTGTTCGGGATGGCGTACCGACCGCTGGCGTCGGGACGGGCGGCGACCTCCGCGGGACCGGCGAAGATCCCGCCCGGCCCGGCCTCGGTCTGCCCGCACAGCTGGTACAGCTCGACCTCGGGCAGCGCCGCGACCAGCGCGCGGACCGCGTCGGCCGGCATCGGCGCGGCCCCGAACATGCCCACCCGCCAGGCGGACAGGTCCCGGGAGGCGAGGTCGGGCAGCCGCAGCAGGAACTGGTACATCGTCGGCACGCCGAAGAAGACCGTGATGCGCTCGGCGGCCATCACGTCGGCGACCGCGGCCGGGTCGAAGCCGGGCACGACGACGTGGGTCATCCCCAGCGGGGTGCCGGCGAACAGGATCAGCGACAGCTGCGCGGCGTGGTAGAGCGGGGCGACGTGCAGCGTCCGGTCGCCGTCGCGGTAACCGGCCACCCCGGCCATGTTCACCCCGACCCACACCGCCCGGTGGTGGTCGAACAACGCGCCCTTGGCGGCTCCGGTGGTGCCGGAGGTGTAGAGCAGCAGCGCGTCGTCGTCCTCCGCGCACACGTGGGTGACCGGTGGGTGGTCGGCGGTGGCCAGCTCGGCCAGCTCGGGCAGGGTGAGCACGGTCGGCGCCGTACCGGTCGACTCAGAGCCGGCCAGCTCGACGCCCGCCCGCACCACGGCGGTCAGCGCCGGGGCGTGCAGCAGGGCCGTCGCCCCCGAGTCGGTGATCAGGTGCGCCAGCTCGGGCGGGGCGTTGTTCGGGTTCGCCGGCACCAGGATCGCCCCGGTGCGCAGCACCGCGTAGGCGGCGATGACGAACGCGTCGCTGTTGGTGGACATGAGCAGCACGCGGTCGCCGGGCCGGACGCCGCCGGCGGCCAGCGCGGCCGCGGACCGCTCGACCTCCTCGTGCAGCTCGCGGTAGCTGCGCCTGCGCTCGCCGAAGACCAGCGCCTCCCGCTGCGGGCACCGGGCCGCCGTGGTGCGCAGGGTGTCGGGGATCGTGGGCATGGCGCCGCCTCTCAGGAGACGCCGCGGTCGGCGTCGGACCAGTACTTCGCGCGCAGCTCGCGCTTGAGGATCTTGCCGGCGCCGGAGAGCGGCAGCGCGTCGACGAACTCCGCGCTGCGCGGCGCCTTGTAGCCGGCGATCAGGGTCTTGGTGTGCTCGCGGAGCTCCTCGGGGGTGGCCTCGGCGCCCGGGGCGAGCACGACGACCGCGTGCACGCGCTCGCCCCACTCCGGGTCGGGGACGCCGATCACCGCGCAGGACGCCACGGCCGGGTGCTTGGCCAGCGCGTTCTCCACCTCGGCCGAGTACACGTTCTCCCCGCCCGAGACGATCATGTCCTTGATCCGGTCGACGACGAAGACGTAGCCCTCGTCGTCCATGTAGCCGCCGTCGCCGGTGTGCATCCAGCCGTCGCGGACGGCCTGGGCGGTCTCCGCCGGCCGGTTCCAGTAGCCGAGCATGACGTGCCCGCCACGGGACACGATCTCGCCGACGGTGCCCCGCGGGACCTCGGTGTCCTCGGCGTCGACGATGCGGACCTCGGCGTGCGGGGCGGCCCGCCCGGCGGCGCGGCGCAGCCGGTCGACCCGGTGGTCGGCGGGCAGCAGCAGGGTGGCGACCGGGGACAGCTCGGTCATCCCGTAGGCCTGGGTGAACTCGGTGGTCGGCAGCCGCTTGGCCGCCCGCTCCAGCACCGCGTCGGAGATCGGCGAGGCCCCGTAGATCAGGTGGCGCAGGCCGGTCAGGTCGAACTCGGCGGCGTCCGGGGCGTCGACCAGCATCTGGATCATCGTGGGGACCAGCAGCACGTCGGTGACCCCGTGGGTGGCGATGGCCTCGGCCACGCCGCGTGGGGTGAACATCGCCACGATGACGTGCGTGCCGCCGACGGCGTTGCGGGCCACCCAGGCCGCGCCGTCGGCCAGGTGGAACATCGGGGCGGCGTGCAGCAGCCGCCCGCCCGGGGTCATGAACTCCCCGCTGGCCGCCGAGCCCAGCGCGGACATCAGCAGGTTGGTGTGGCTGAGCACGACCCCCTTGGGGGTGCCGGTGGTGCCGCCGGTGTACCAGATCCCGGCGGGCGCGTCGCCGCCGCGGCGCGCGTCGGGCACCGGGTCGTGCGCGGCGAGCAGGTCCTCGTAGGCCAGGGCGCCCTCCGGAACGGCGCCGTCCCCGCAGAAGACCACGGTGTCGAGCACCGGGGCCGCCGCCCGGATCGCCGGCAGCGCGGGCGCGAACGCGTCGTCGACCAGCAGCACGCGGGCACCGGCGTCCTGCAGCGAGAACGCGATCTCCGCCGGGCTCCACCGGATGTTGGCCGGGGTCAGCACCCCGTCGGCCCAGGGTACGGCGAACAGGTACTCGTGGTAGCGGTCGGAGTTCAGGGCCAGGATCGCCACCCGGTCGCCCGGGCCGACCCCGAGCGAGCGCAACGCCGCGGCCAGTCGAGCGACCCGGTCCAGGCACTCGGACCAGGTGCGCACCCGATCACCGAAGATCGTCGCCGCGGCGTCCGGGGTCTGCTGGGCCGCCCGGTGCAGGGACTGGGTCAGGTACATCCGATGACCTCCTCAAGGCAGCACTGCCACGATGTCCGAACTTATCAGGGTTCACATATTCGGACCATCCCCACTTCACAGACGACATCCTCGGGATATACGATGATCGCTGATTCACCTCGGGGATCGGCCGGGCCGGGCTAGCATCAGGTCGACCCGCAGGAGGTGCGTCCATGGCTGCGACGGCAGCACCCGGCCCGGCGCCGGAGGTCGTGGCGCGCCCCCGGCGCCCGCGCGACCGCAAGCAGCAGATCATCGCGGCCGCCGCCGTCCGGTTCTGGACGCTGGGCTACCACCGGGTCGGCATGGCCGACATCGCCGCCGCCGTCGGGATCGGCCCCAGCGCGCTCTACCGCCACTTCCGCAGCAAGCAGGAGCTGCTCCTCGCGGTGCTCGACGCGCAGCTCACGGCCATCGAGAACGGGGTGGCCGCCGGGGTGGCGGACCTGCCGGAGCACGCGCTGGACAACCGGGAGTTCGGCGCCCTGTGGGAGCGCGAGGCGCGGCACCTGCCCGAGCCGGAGCACCGGGCCATCCGGCACCGGCTGCGCGCCCTGGCCGCCCGGGTCGCCGAGGCCATCGCCGCCGAAGCGGGCCCGGGCGGCTCCGCCGAGCTGCGGGCGTGGGCCGCGCTCTCGGTGGTCGACAGCCCCACCCACCACCACCTCGACCTGGACCGCGCCCGGTTCGTGGCCCTGCTGCGCGGGGCCGCGCAGGCGGTCACCACCGCGGCGCTACCGCCGACGACGGCCGCCGCCCCCCGGCCCGGCCCGGACCGGCCGGTGCTCCTCCCGGCGACCCGCCGCGAAGCCCTGCTGGCGGTGGCCATCCGGCTGTTCGGGGAACGCGGCTACCCCTCGGTCGGGCTGAGCGACATCGGCGCGGCCGCCGGGATCGCCGGACCGAGCGTCTACAACCACTTCGAGAGCAAGACCGACATCCTCGTCGCGGCCCTGCAGCGCGGCAACGAGAGCCTCTGGATGGGACTGCACCACGCGCTGGCCCGGGCCGCGGACGCCACCGGGGCGCTGGACCTGCTGGTGGCGGACTACACCGCGTTCACCCTGGCCAACCCGCACATCATCGGCATCCTGCTGTCGGAGGTCACCAACCTGCCCGACAGCCGGCGCGACGCGTTCCGCCGCACCCAGCTCGACTACGTCGCGGAGTGGGTGGCCCTGCTGGTGCGCTCCCGGCCCGAGCTCGACGCCGTCGCCGCCCGGGCGCTCGTGCACGCCGCGTTGTCCGTGGTCAACGACGTGACCCGGGTCCACCACCTGCAGCACCGCCCGGAGTTGGCGCAGGAGACGGCGCTGCTGGCCCGGGCCGTGCTGCGGGCGGTGCCCGCCGCGCCCTGAGCCGCTCGGCGCCTGCGGCCTACCGCTCCCGCTGCCGCAGCAGGAACCGCTGCACCTTGCCGCTGGGCGTCTTGGGCAGGGCGTCGACGAGGTGCACCCGGCGCGGGTAGGCGTGCGCGGCGTATCGGGTCCGCACCAGCTGCGCCAGCTCGTCGGGGAGGTCCGGGCCCGCCTCGGCGCCCTCGCGCAGCACCACGAACGCCTCGACCACCTCGCCGCGCAGCTCGTCGGGCATCCCGACGACGGCGACCTCCGCGACCGCCGGGTGCGTCGACAGCACGGACTCGATGTCGAACGGGCCGATCCGGTAGCCCGCCATGATGATCACGTCGTCGTCGCGGGCGGAGAAGTACAGGTAGCCGTCGGCGTCGGCGCGTCCCGCGTCGCCGGTGAGGTACCAGCGGCCGTCCGCGCTGAACCGGTCGCCGCGGACGCCACCCGCGTAGCCCTCGAACCAGAGCAGCGGGCTCGCCGGCACGTCGAGGGCGACGCGGCCGGGGGTGTCCGGCCCGACCTCCTCGTCGGCGTCGTCGGCGAGCACGGCGACCCGGAAGCCCGGCAGCGCGCGGCCCATCGAGCCCGGCCGCACAGCGGTCCGGAGGTCGGGGTGCCAGGCGTTGGCGGCGACCATGCCGAGCTCGGTCTGCCCGTAGTGGTCGCGCACTTCCACGCCGAGGACCTCGCGGCCCCACGTCACGAGGTCCGGGTTGAGCGGCTCGCCCGCGCTGGAGCAGGTGCGCAGCCGCAGCGTCCGCGGCGGGGCGATCCCCGAGGCCCGCAGCCCGCGGTAGACGGTGGGCGCGGCGGCGAAGGCGGTGACGCCGAACCGGTCGAGCACGTCCCACATCGACCGCGCGGAGAAGCCGGCGTCGAGCAGCAGCGTGCGGCGCCCGGACGCCAGCGGCGCGAGCAGGGCGTAGTAGAGCCCGTAGGCCCAGCCGGGGTCCGCGGCGTTCCAGAGCACGTCGTCGGCGGTGACGTCGAGGGCCAGCTCCTGGTAGGCCACCATCGAGGCCAACGCCTTCGCCGGGACGATCACGCCCTTCGGCTTGCCCGTGGTGCCCGACGTGTAGAGCTGCACCATCGGCGCGTCGGGCCCGCCGACGGCGGCGGGGGCGCCGGTGGGGGAGGACCCGGCGAGCCGCGCCCACTCGTCCGAGCCGACCGCGACGACGGTCCACGGCGCGTCGGCCGGGATGTCCTCGCCCGGGTCGAGCTTCGGCCGCTGGGTGCCGTCCGTGATCACCACGGTCGTGCCGGAGGCGGTGAGCCGCAACGCGATCGCCTGCGGGGCGAACGCGGTGAACAGCGGCACGTAGACCGCGCCGAGCCGCAGCACTGCCAGCACGGTGACGAGCAGGTCGGCCGTCTTGGGCAGCAGCGTCGCCACCCGCGAGCCCGGCCCGACGCCCAGCCCGGCCAACCCGGCGGCCAGCCGCTCGGAGCGTTCGCGCAGCTCGCCGTAGGTGAGCTCGACGGCCGACAGGTCCCCGGCCACCAGCGTGGCGGCCACGTCCCCGGCCGGGTGCCGGTCGCACAGCTCCGCGGCCAGCCCGAGGTCTGGCCGACCGTAATGCTCCCGCAGTTCCACGGCCCGCGCCGTCGCGTCGGTCATGGTCGTGATCGTGGCACAGGGCCGGGCTCATCCCCGGCCGGCGGCGTCGAGCAGGTGGGTGGCGGCGTGGTCGATGACCGCGTCGGTGCCCCGGACCGTCATCGAGCCCGGGACCAGGACCAGCCGGTCCACGCCCGCCTCGGCGTAGCGCCGCACGTCGTCGGGGGTGACGATCGGGTCGGGCGGGGTGATCGTGATCTGCAACCGGGTGGCGTCGGCCCCCCGCAACCGCCGGCGCGCCCGGTCCAGCCGGGCGATGGTCTCGCCGGCCTGGTCCGGGGTGAGCTCCCAGCCGAACCAGCCGTCCCCGACCGCGGCCGCCCGCTCGATCGCCGCCGCGGCGTGCCCACCGACCACGAGCGGCGGGCGGGGCCGCTGGACCGGGCCGGGGTGCTGCACCACCCCGTGCAGCGTGACGAACCGGCCGTCGTGGTCGCGGTCGTGGCGCCAGAGCTTCAGCAGGACGTCGATGTGCTCGTCGGTCATCGCGGCCCGGTCGGCCATGCCGACCCCGAACGCCGCGAGCTCGGCCTCGACGTGCCCCACGCCGATCCCGACGTCCAGCCGCCCGCCCGACAGCACGTCCAGCGAGGTGAGCTGCTTGGCCAGCAGCACCGGCTGGCGCTGGGGCAGCACCAGCACCCCCACCCCGAGCCGGATCCGGTCGGTGACGGCGGCGAGGTAGGTGAGGGTGGTGAGCGCTTCCAGCCGCGGTTCGGTGGCGCTGTCCGGCGCGTCGTCGGGCAGCGCGATGTGGTCGCCCACCCACAGCGACTCGAACCCGAGTCCCTCGACCCGGCGAGCGGTGTCGGCCAGCCTGCGGGGCTGCGCGTTCTCGCCCCGGTGCAGGGCGTACAGGGCGTACTTCATCGGCCGCGTCACGTCGGGAGTATCGCAACGGGAGCCTGCCACCCACACCGCTCCGTGCCGCGCCCCTGATGCGGGCGTGGTGGGAGCGGCGGTCATCGATCGCGCCGCGGCTGGTCGAGCAGGGCGAGCAGGCCCGCGACGGCGAGGGCGAAGCCGGCGAGCAGTCCGGTGAGGTGGGCGGCGCCCGGGAGACCGGACCCGCCGCGGTAGGCGTCGACGCCGACGACCAGGGCCATGTGGTAGAGCCCCCAGGAGAAGGTGACCGCGCTGCCGGTCCACGCCGCGACGGCCGCGGCCGCCCGGGCGGCCGGTGGGCCGCTGAGCAGGGCGAGGACTCCGGCCGCGCCGAGCACCGCGAACGCCGCGGCGGGCGCGTGCACCAGGGTGGTGGCCACGTCGTCGGCCGTCGAGGCGGTGGCGAGGTGCAGGCCCGCCGCCAGGACCGCCGTGCCGGCGCCGCCGGCCGCGAGGAGGGGCAGCAGTGGATGGGCCCTCACCCCCGCCCGCGGCGCGCTCAGCACCCCGGACCAGCGGGTCCGTGCGTGCAGCCCGAACGCGGCGACCAGGAAGGCTCCCTGCCAGGCGAATCCGCCGTAGACCAGCGGTCCCACCCACGGCGCCAGCGAGCCATCGCCCAGTCCGACCCCGACACCGGCCGACACCAGCGTGGCCGGCAGGTTCACCAGCGCGATCGGGACGAGCAGCCCCGTACCGACCCAGGCCGGCAGCAGCAGGAGCCAGGCGGGCAGCCGGTATCCCCAGCCGTGGGTCAACGCCAGCGCCAGGACGACCACCAGGACGTCCAGCACGGCCGTGGTCGCGTTGCCCGCGATCATGGTGGGATCGGTGAGCATCGCCGGATCGGCCACGCCGACGTCGGTCCGAGCGAGCCAGAGCGCCTTGAGGGTCAGGTAGGGCAGCACCCCGGCGGCGGCCGCCCACCCGATGGCCCGGTGCAGGACCGGCGTGCGCGGCTGCGAGGTCGGCTGCGGGGAGGGCGGAGTGGTCATCGCGGTCGCACTCATGGCCTCGAGCGTGCCGCCGCGCCGCACCGCAGGACTCCCGCCCTGAGGCGATCCACCTCCCTCACGCGGGGGAGCGCGCGAGGACCGGGCTGCGGGTCTCCTGCCGGCCCGGACCTATGACCGCCGGATGCGGTACCGCAGGTGCATGACGCGCTGCGCGGGCTCCACATCGTCGGTGATCAGGCGGCGGGCCAGGTCGAGCTCGACGGGTTCGGCGGCGGGGTCGTCGAACAGGCGCCGTCCCTGCCCGAGCAGCACCGGAACGACGTGCAGCTCGAGCTCGTCGAGCTCCCGCACCCGCAGCAGCGCCTGCGCGGCTCCGGCCCCGTGCACCATGACGTCGGCGTCCCCGGCCGCGGCGCGGGCCCGCGCGGCGGCGTCCCGGGCGTCGGTGACGAACCGGACGCTGCCCGGCGGCGGGTCGGCCGGGACGTCGTGGGTGAGGACGAGGACGGGTACGCCGTCGTGGTGATCGCCCTGCCACCGGTCCGCGTGCTCGTAGGTGCGGCGGCCCGAGATGAGTGCGCGGGTGGCCATGGCCTCGGCGTAGACCTGGCCGCTCGGTCCCGGGGCGTCGCGCCGGTCGAGCCAGTCGAACAGGCGGAACCCGTCGACGCCCATGGGTGCGTCCACGCCGTCGCGGGGACCCGCGACGTAGCCGTCCAGGGACATGGTCATGTAGAGCCGGATCGCCACCGTTCAGCCCTCCGATCGCACGCGGTAGCGCAGGTGCTGCACGTGCGGCCCGTCCAGGGCCCGGACGAGGTCGAGCTCGACGTGCCCGGGCGGCAGGTGGTCGAACAGCCGACGGCCCCGCCCCATCAGCACCGGCACCAGCTGGAGCTCCATGTCGTCGAGCAGACCGGCGCGCAGGCACTCCTGGGCCGTCGCCGCACCGTGCAGCAGGATGTCGCGCCCGCCCGCGGCGGCCTTGGCCCGGGCCACGCACGAGGCGATGCCGTCGATGGCGTAGCGGGCCGATCCCGGCGGCGGTTCGGCGGGCGCGGCGCGGGTCAGCACGAAGATCGGGACGCCGTGGTGGTGGTCGCCCGCCCAGCCGCCCGCGAACTCGAAGGTCCGCCGCCCGGTGATGACCGCCCCGGTGGCCATCGCCTCGTCGAAGACCGTTGCGCCGGCGTCGTCGCCCGGCCGGTACGAGGCCGGGTCCGCGCCGCCGTGCCCCAACCAGGCGTGCAGGCGCTCGCCGCCGATGCCCAGCCCGCGTCCTGCGCCGTCGTCCGGGCCGGTGATGAACCCGTCCAGCGACATCGACATGTACAGCACGACTCTGCTCATGGTCCCCACCCTGGAAGGCCGCGGCGCGCGGCGGCATCCCAGGATCGTGGGATGGCGCCGGTTGCGGCGTATGGTCGTCGGGTGGTCACCGCGGCGCACGCCCGCACCCGCGACGAGATCGTGCGGTTGGTCCACCGGGGCCTGTCGGTGCCGGAGTTCGCGCGGGCCGTCGGCACCGCGCTGCTGCGCGCGGTGCCCGCGGAGGGCTCCTGCCTGATGACGCTCGACCCGGCGACCATGCTGCCCACCGCGGAGTTCGTCGAGAACGGCCTGCCCGCCGCGGAGATGCTGCGACTCGTGGAGATCGAGGTGCGCGAGCAGGACTTCACCAAGTGGACCCAGCTCGCCCGCGCGGAGCATCCGGCGGCCAGCCTCAGCGACGCCACGGCCGGCGATCTCGAGCGCAGCCTGCGGCAGCGGGAGATCCGGCGCCCCGCGGGTTTCGCCGACGAGCTGCGGGCCGTACTCGCGGGCAGCACCGGGGTGTGGGGCGCGCTCACCGTCTTCCGCGAGGCGAAGCGGCCGCACTTCACCCCGGCCGAGGTGCAGTTCGTGTCCTCGACGGCCGGGCTGATCGCCGACGGTCTGCGGCGTGGGCTGCTGCTCGACGCCGCGCGCTGCGGTCTCGACGACGTCGGCCTGCTGGTCCTCGACGCCGACAACGGCGTGAGCTTGTCCAACCCGGCCGCGGACCGGTGGCTCGACGAGTTGGGCGCGGGCGACCGGCCGGGTGCCCGCATGCCGCTGGTGGTCCCCGCCGTCGCCCACCAGGCACGGGCGGTCCACGGCCCGACCCCGGTCCCCGCCAGGGCGCGGGCGCGCACCCGGACGGGGCGGTGGTTGACGGTGCGGGGCTCGTTGATGGGCGACGGGCCGCACGCTCCGGTCGCGATCATGTTCGACGCAGCGCGCCCGGCGGAGATGGCGCCCCTGGTCGCCGGCGCCTACGGCCTCACCGACAGCGAATGCCGCGTCACGGAACTGGTGGCGCAGGGCCTGTCCACGAAGCAGATCGCGGGTCGGCTCCACGTGTCGGCGTACACCGTGCAGGACCACCTGAAGTCGATCTTCGCCAAGTCGGGCGCCCGCTCACGCGGCGACCTGGTCGCCACGCTGTTCTTCGATCATTACGCCGCCTCGCTCACCTGAGGTCGGGACGGTCACCGCCCCCGGACCGCGTAGGTCAGGTGCGTCACCCTCGGGGAGGGCTCCGCGCGGACCGGCTCCAGGGCCACGCGGCCCGCGTCCACGCCCTCGAACAGGCGGATCCCGGTGCCGAACAGCAGGGGTGAGAGCGCGATCGAGAACTCGTCGACCAGGCCGGCGTTCACGTGCTCCAGGATCGTCGCGCCGCCCCCGGCGATGCGGACGTCCCGGTCGCCTGCGGCCTCGCGGGCCCGGTGGAGCGCGGCCTCGATGCCGTCGTTGACGAAGTGGAAGGTGGTCCCGCCCGGCCGCTCCCAGGGGTCGCGCTCCTCGTGCGTCACGACGAACACCGGCGTGTGGAACGGCGCCTCCTCCGGCCACGCCCGCTCGCCGGCGTCGAACATGCGCTTGCCCATCACGCTCGCGCCGGTGCGCTCGAACGTCTCCCGCAGGATGTGGTTGTCGCGCCCCTCCTCACCGCCCTCGCCGAACTTCAGGTTCTCCCGGAAGAACCGCTGCGGGAACACCCACTGCTGCAGTTCCCTCCACTGCGGCCCCATCAGGTCCTCGGCGGACTCGGGCGCGATGAACCCGTCCAGCGACATCGACACGCTGAAGAACACCTTCCCGGCCATCAGCCCCCCGCTCCGTTCCGAGCGGTCCCGGTGACGTAGGCGGCCAGGTTGCCCAGGGTCTGCCGGCCGCCCTCGATCGCGTGGTACTTCTCGACCGCCTCGTCGCGCTGCTCCTCGGTGGGGAACACCGTGCGCATCTCGATCCGGGTCGCCGCCCCGTCGGGCGTGAACGTGAGGACCGACTCGAAGGCGTTCGGGTCGTCGCGGGACCCACCGTGGCGCAGCGCGATCCCCTCCGGCGGGTCGATCTCGGTCCAGGAGATCCACTCCTGGTAGTCCGTCCCGTCCGGCCCGTGCATCACGAAGTCCCACTCCCCGCCCACGCGGAACTCGAAGGACCGCGTGGTGGTGGTGAACCCGTCCGGTCCCCACCACTGCGACAGGTGCCGGACCTCGGTGAACGCCTCGAACACCAGCTCCCGCGGGGCGTCGATGACCCGGGAGATCACGATCTCGCGGTCGGCCGTCGCGGACCGCACCGGCGCTCCTCGTCGCGTCGCGCTCATCAGCTACTCCTCCTGCCTCTCCTGCTTGAGGTCCTGCACGTACGCGTCCAGCCGGTCGAAGCTCCCGCTCCAGAACCGTTCGAACCCGCCGGTCCACTCGTGGACCGGACGCAGCCCGCGGGCGTCGAGGCCGTACAGGCGCTGCTTGCCCGCCTTGCGGTCCCGCACCAGCCCGACCTCCCGGAGCACCCTCAGGTGCTTGGACGCTCCCGGCTGGGTCATCCCCAGCTCCCTGGCCAGCTCGGTCACCGGCCGCTCACCCGACCGCAGCAGCACCAGGATCTGCCGGCGCTGCGGTTCGGCGATCGCGTTGAAGACGTCCGACGTCGTCGCGGCTCGGGCCATGCCGCCATCATATTCCTATATCGGCATGCGTCAAGTCGTGCGGAACCGGGCGGCGCCGCGACCGACGACGCCGTCCCTCGCGGCTCGACCGGCGCGGTATCAGGTCTCGTCGGTCAGGGCCGCCACCACCCCGGCGCGGCTGTCGTCCTCGCTGGCGAGCACGCCGCCGTTGGCGACGATGTCGGGCGTGATCTCGGTGAAGACCATGCGGACGTCCTGGCGGCGCGCGCCGAGCAGTTCGACCGCGCTGTCGGCCACGGCCTTCGCGAAGGCCCGGCGCTGGTCCAGGGTTCGGCCGCGGAGCAGTTCGACGGTGATGTTGGGCATGGTGGTCTCCTTCTCGGGTTGTCGGGCTCGGGATGATGCCGCGCGGGTGCGCGAGCCGGGTACGCCGGTGAGCGTCACCGCAGTTCGGCGACGACGGTCTTGAGCTCGGTGTAGTCGTCGAGGCCCGACGCGCCGAGCTCACGGCCCCACCCGGACTGCTTGAACCCGCCCCGCGGCAGCGTGACGTCGTCGGCGTGCCAGGTGTTCAGCCAGACCGTGCCGGCCCGCAGCCGCGACCCGACCCGGTGGGCCGTGCTGAGGTCGCGTGACCAGACGCCGGCGGCCAGGCCGTAGACCGTGTCGTTGGCCGCGGCGACCACCTCGTCCTCGGTGTCGAAGGGCACCGCGGTCACCACGGGCCCGAAGATCTCGTCGGTCTGCACCGCCATGTCCTCGGTCACCGAGGTGATGAGGGCCGGCGTCACGAAGTAGCCGCGGTCGCGGGCGGCCTCCGTGCTACCCGCGCTGATGACGGCGCCCTCGTCGACGGCGCCGCGGAGGTAGGACAACACCTTCTCGTGCTGCTCCCGCGAGACGAGCGGCCCCATGTCCGAGTCCGGGTCGAAGCCGTCACCGACGGTGATGGCGTTCGCGGCCGCGGCCACACCCGCGACGACCTCGTCGAAGACTGCCCGCTGGACGTAGAGGCGCGACCCGTTGACGCAGCACTGCCCCTCGTTGAAGTAGCCGGCGAGGACGGCGCCCGCCACGGCGGTGTCGAGGTCGGCGTCCGCGAAGACGATGTTGGGCGCCTTGCCGCCGAGCTCGAGCGAGACCTTCTTGAGGTTCCCGGAGGCCGCGGCGGCGATCTTCCTGCCGACCTCGGTGCTGCCGGTGAAGGCGACCTTGTCGACCCCGGGGTGCTCGACCAGCGCGGCGCCGGTGTCGCCGTAGCCGGTCACCACGTTCACGACCCCGGCGGGAACCCCGGCCTCGAGCAGCAGATCGCCCAGCCGGAGGGCGGTCAAGGGCGTCTGCTCCGCGGGCTTGAGGACCACCGCGTTGCCCGCGGCGATCGCCGGGGCGATCTTGAAGCAGGCCATCAGCAGCGGGAAGTTCCACGGCACGATGGCCGCGACGACACCGATCGGCTCCCGGCGGGTGTAGGCGTGGAACGACCGACCGGGCACCGACATCGGGATGGTCGCGCCCTCCATCCCGGTGGCCCAGCCGGCGGAGTAGCGGAACAGCTCCGCGGCCGTGGCGACGTCGCCGTCCCTGGCCGCCTCGACCCGCTTGCCGTTGTCGAGGGCCTCGAGCTGGGCGAGCTCGTCGGCGTGCGCCTCGATCAGGTCGCCGACGCGCCACAGCAGGTGCGACCGGTCGCGCGGCGTCATCCGCGACCACGGCGAGGACGCGTCGAACGCCTTGCGCGCCGCCGTGACCGCGCGGTCGACGTCCGCCGCGGACGCGTGGGCGACCTGGGCGAGCACCTCCTCGGTCGAGGGGTCGACGGTGGCGAAGGTCCGCCCGTCCGCCGCGTCCACCCGGGCGCCGTCGATGAGCAGCCGCCGGGGCGAGGACAGGAACGAGCGGACCGCGGGCAGGAGCGTGGAGCGGCCGGTGGCCACGGTGGTCATGAGGGCCTTCCTCGGTGGGTGCGGCAGGTCACTTGACGACCAGCACCTTCGACCGGTCGAGGGTGAGCGCGACCGCGACGACGATGATCGCGCCGTAGAGGATCGACTCGTACGCGGCGGAGACGCCGACGATGGACAGCCCCACCCGCAGCAGCGTGACGACGAGGGCTCCCACGACCGTCCGCCACACGCCGCCGTGACCGCCGGTGATCGCGGTGCCGCCGATGACGATCGCCGCGACGGCGGGCAGCAGCAGGGAGTCGGCCAGCGTGGGCCCCCCGCTGAACGTGCGCGCCACCAGCAGCACGGCCGCCAGCCCCGCACAGGCACCGGACACGCAGAACGCGCCGATCTTGACCAGGTCGACCGGGATGCCGGCCAGCCTCGCCGCCGCCTCGGAGTAGCCGGTGGCCTTGATCGAGCTGTCCAGCGGGGTCACCTTGACGATCAGGGCCAGCACGGCCACGACCACGACGGCGACGACGGCGGCCGAGGGCACGGTGCCGAGGACCCGGCTGAAGCCCCAGCGGATCGACGTGTCGTCGACGACGGGCACCGTCGCGGCGCCGGAGACCACCAGCGCGATGGAGGAGAAGACGCTCATCCCGCCCAGCGTCACGATGAACGACGGGATGCGGAGGAACACGTGCGCGGCGCCCTGCAGCGCGCCCGCCACTGCCGCCACGGCGACCACGGCCGGCCAGGCCAGCGCGTCGAGGCCGGGCAGCCACAGCGCGAGCAGCACCGAGGACAGCGACGCCAGTGCCGCGATGGACAGGTCGATGCCGCCGCAGAGCACGACGAGGGTCGCGCCGGCGGCCAGGACGGCCAGCGGGGCGGCCGCGTCGACCACGGCCATCAGGCTCGACCGCCGCAGGAAGTCGGGATCGGCCGCGGCCAGGGCGACGACCAGGACCGCCAGGGCGAGCACGGGCATGAGGGAGGTGAGCCGCTCGGCGGCGGTGGGGCCGGCCGCGACCGCGGCGGACCCCGACCGCTTCGCGGTACTGGCTGGGGTGCTCACACCATCTCCTTGACCAGGTCCAGGGGGCTGGGCTTGCCGTCCGCGGGGCAGGGCACCTCGGCCACGACCCGGCCGTCGCTCATCACGACCACCCGGTCGGCCATGCCGATGGCCTCCTCCAGGCTGTCGGCCAGCAGCAGCGTGGCCACGCCGTTGCCGGCCAGCTCGCGCATGAGCCGGTACACCTCCGAACGCGCCCCGACGTCCAGGCCGCGGGTGGGGTGGTCCAGCAGGAGCAGCCGGACGTCGCCGCCCACCAGCCAGCGGGCCAGCACGACCTTCTGCTGGTTGCCGCCGGAGAGGCGCCCGATGGCGGTCCGGCGCCCTGGCGTGCGGATGGAGAGCCGGCGGATCCAGCTGTCGACGACGTCGGCCTGCCGCTTGGGCACGACCACGGGTCCGGCGCAGCGCACCCGCTGCTTGGCCAGGGTCATGTTGTCGGCCACGGACATCGGCCCGACCATGCCCTCGGTCTTCCGCTCGGCCGGCACGTACCCCACACCGGCCGCGCACGCCGCGCGCGGGCTGGTCAGGGACAGTTTGCGGCCGTCGAGCGCCACCTCCCCGGCGGAGGTCGCCACCGCGCCGAAGAGCGCCTTGCAGAGCTCCTCCCGGCCCGAGCCGTGGACGCCGACCACGGCCACGATCTCCCCGGCGCCGACGTCGAGGTCCACGTCGCGGAACGCCGTGCCCGTCAGGCCGCGGACGGTCAGCAGCGGCTGCCGTGACGTGGCGGGGGGAGCGGCGGCGCCGCCGTGGTAGTGGTCCTCGGGGGCGGTGGAGCCGATCATCATCCGGTGCAGCTGACCCGGCTCGGCGTCGGCCGGGCGGATCTCGCCGGCGGCCCGTCCCCCGCGCAGCACGTAGACGCGGTCGCAGACGTCGAGCACCTCGTCGAGGCGGTGGGAGACGAAGATGACCGATGCGAACTCCCGGAGCCTGCGCACCTGCTCGAACAGGGTCTCGATCTCGCCCGGTTCGAGCACGGACGTGGGCTCGTCGAGGATGATGACCGGGGTGTCGTGGGTGCGCTGCTCGATGCGCAGCACCTTGGCGATCTCGACCATCTGCCGCTCGGCGAAGGTCAGCGAGTCGGTGCGGGCCAGGGGGTCGATGGTGGACCCGATCTTGTCGAGCTGCTCCTGGGCCAGCCGGCGCATGGTGGCCCAGCGGTAGAACCCGCGGCGCACCCCGGGGCCCTCGCTGCCCAGGACGATGTTCTCCGCGGCGGTGAGGTTCGGCACCAGCGACTGCTCCTGGAACACCATGCCGATGCCGTGGTCGGCGGCGTCCTCGACGCTGCGCAGCCGGACGCGTTCGCCGCGCACGTGGATCTCACCGGCGTCCGGGCGGACCAGGCCGACGAGCGCCTTGAGCAGCGTCGACTTGCCCGCGCCGTTCTCCCCGGCCAGGCCGAGCACCTCGTTGCGGCGCACCTGCAGGTCGACCCCGTCCAACGCGGTGACCCCGGGGTAGGTCTTGACCAGCCCGCGGACCTCCAGGACCGGGGGCGCCGAGGTCCCGGGCTGGGGTCCGGCTTCGGGGCGCGCACTCATTTGACCACCTGGTTCCGATGGCGCAGCGGCGCGGCCGCGGCCGCCACGGCGACGACGACGATGAGGCCCTGCACCCCGCCCTGCACGTAGGGGCTGACCCCGACCAGCACCAGCCCGTTGGCCAGGACCGTGAGCAGGAGCACCCCCACGGTGGAGTGCAGGACCCCTCCGCGCCCGCCGACCAGCAGGGTGCCGCCGACCACGGCCGCGGTGATCGCGGAGAAGCTGTAGTCGGCTCCGGCCTGCACGACGCCCGAGCCGAGCTGGCTGGTCACCATGACCGCGCCCAGCCCGTAGAAGGCGCCGGCCATGGTGAACACCGCGACCTTGTACGGCGCCACCCGGACGCCCGACAGCGCCAGCACCTCCTCCGCGCCCCCGATCGCCATCGCGTAGCGCCCCAGCCGGGTGTGGCGCTGCACCACCCAGCCGACCAGGACGCAGGCCGCGGCGATCCAGGTGAGGTGGGTGAACCCGAGGAAGCGGCCCGTCGCCCAGCCCCGCAGGCCGGCGTCGACCACCCCGGGCTGGACGCCCGCGAACAGCAGCGTCGCGATCCCGAGCCCGACCGCCGACACCCCGAGCGTGGTCATGAACGAGGGCACCTTCAACAGGACCAGCAGCAGGCCGCTCAGACCGCCGAGGGCCGCGCCCAGGAGCACCGCGACGAGGATCCCGAGGACGCCGTAGTCCGCGTCGTTGCGGGTGTTCTCGACCAGGAGCGCCACGGTCAGCGACGACGCGGCCATCACACCGGCCGCGGACAGGTCGATCGAGCCGAGCAGCAGCACGAACGTGGTCCCGCAGGTGACCACGGCCAGGACGGCCGCGGCGTCGAGGATGTTCGCGACGTTGCCCAGGGTGCGGAACTGCGGGTTCAGCGCGGCGAAGACCACCACGACGACCGCCAGGGCGATCAGCGGGCCGGCGGCTCCGATCGACACGCCGCGGCGCCGCCGTGCGCGTGCCGGTCGGGTGTCGACGGGAGGCGCGGCGGTCACGTCAGCGGTCCCGCCATGCGGTTGAAGACGTTGGCGCACTCGAAGTCCGCGGCGTCGGTCCGCGGGTCCTGGAAGTCGGCGACGTTGTCCTCGGTGATGAGGAACTGCTCGGCGTAGAACGCGCGCTGCTCCGCGGCGACCTGGGCCATGTCGAGCTCGCCGGTGGCGACGCAGTAGCCGATGGCCAGTCCGATGCCGCCCTGCCAGGGGCCGTCGCTCGAGACCGTCGCGGTCATCTTCGACTCGCCGATGGCGGTGAGGGCGTCGGGGACGGCGTCGATGCCGACCACGGCGACCTCGCCGGCGCGCCCCGCCTGCTCCAGCGCCTGCAGGGCGCCGAGCGCCATGTCGTCGTTGGCCGCCCAGATGCCCTTGACCGCGTCCCCGTGCTTGGTCAGCAGCGTCTCGGTGACGGTGAGCGCCTCCGCGCGGGAGAAGTTCGCGGACTGCTGGTCGAGTAGGGTGATCCCCGGATTCGCGGCGAGCGCCGCCTCCAGCCCGGCGAAGCGGTCCTTCGCGGCCGCGGTGTCCAGGACGCCCTGCAGGGCGATGACGCCGCCCGACCCGCCCATGGCCTCGAACAGCGACCCGGCGATCTGCTGGCCGGACTCGACGCCGTCGTAGGTGATGTGGCTGATCCAGCGGTCGTAGTCCGCAGGCTGGAGCTCGGCCGGCTTGTTCCACTGGGTCACCAGGTATGCCCCGGCGGCGTCGGCGGCCCGGACGATGGGTGTGGTGTCGGAGTCGCCGTTGGGCAGGACGTTCAGGACCATGCACTCGGTCCGCCCGCTCGCCAGGAGCTGGCGGATCTGCTCCTGCTGCTTGGTGGACTCCCCGTCGTAGGTCAGCCGCTGCTGCTGCAGGCCGACCGAGGCCGCGAAGGCGTCCCCGCCGTCCAGCCACGACGCCTCGTACGGGTTGGACTCGTTGCGGACCTGCCCGACCAGCGTGACGTCGGCCGGGTCGCAGGTGCCGGTGCCGCCGGAGCCGGCCGGGCCGGCGTCGGGTCCGCCGCTGCAGGCGGTGGCCGTCACGGCCGCCAGGCAGAGGCTGAGCAGCACGGCGGCGGGGCGGAGGGTGAAGGTCATCGTCGATCCTCGGTTTCTGGGCGCCGGGAGTTCAGTCGGGTGGGTCCGAGACGTCGGGGGTGGGCCGCGGGCGTGGGGTGGGACGGGGCGGAGCGGGCGGGGTCAACGGGCCATCCAGCCGCCGTCCACGACGAGGACGTGGCCGTTGACGTAGTCGGCGGCGGGCGAGCTGAGGAACACGGCCGCACCGGCGATGTCGTCGGCGGTGCCCCAGCGACCGGCCGGGATGCGCTCGAGGATGGCTCGCGAGCGGTCGGGGTCCTCCCGCAGGGCCCTGGTGTTGTCGGTGGCCATGTAGCCGGGTGCGATGGCGTTGACCTGCACGCCGTGCGGGCCCCACTCGTTGGCCAGGGCCTTGGTGACGCCGGCGACGCCGTGCTTGCTGGCGGCGTAGGACGCCACCCGCAGCCCGCCCTGGAACGACAGCAGGCTGGCGATGTTGACGATCTTGCCGTGGCCGCGCTCGACCATGGGGCGGCCGATCCGCTGGGTGAGGAAGAACAGCCCCGTGAGGTTGGTGTCCAGCACCCGGCCCCAGGAGTCGGGGCTGACCTCGGCGGAGTCCTCCCGGTCGATGACGCCGGCGTTGTTGACCAGGATGTCGACCCGGCGGCTGGAGCTCAGCCGCGCGCCGACCCGCTCGACGGCCGCGAGGTCGGCGACGTCGAGGTCGATGACCTCGACGTCGCGTCCGAGGTCGCGGACCGCCTCCTGGGTGGACGTGCCGCTGCCGGGCCGGCCGACCAGCACGAGGTCGGCGCCCGCCTGCGCCAGTCCCAGCGCGACGGCCCGGCCGAGACCGCGACCGGCCCCGGTCACGACGGCGCACCTCCCGTGCAGGTCGAACGGTGAGCGGTGCTCGATCGCCGACCGGGTGTCCACGCCGGTGCTCACAGGTCCGCCGGTGCGACCGGGAAGAGGTCGGTGTAGTCGTTGTTCTCACCGGCCATCGCCCACACGAACGCGTAGGAGCCCGTGCCCGCGCCGGAGTGGACGGACCACGGCGGGGAGATGACGGCCTGCCGGTCGGCCACGACCAGGTGCCGGGTGGCGCCGGGGCGGCCGAGGAGGTGGAAGACCCGGTCGTCGGCGGACAGGTCGACGTACAGGTACACCTCGGTCCGCCGGTCGTGCAGGTGCGGCGGCATGGTGTTCCACACCGAGCCGTCGGCCACGACGGTCACCCCGAACTGGAGCTCCGACGTCTTCAGGTCCGAGCCCCAGGCGTAGCGGAACAGGTGCCGCTCGCTGGCGCCCCGCGCGGAACCCACGGGCACCGGCTCGACCTCGCTGTGGCCCACCCTCGTCGTGGGGTGGGTGGTGGCGGCGGCGGCGGAGACGAAGTAGAACGCGGCGCGGGGACCGGCGAACGCGACCTCGCAGCCGCGCCCGACGTACAACCCGTCGAGGTGCCCGAGCTCGAACTTCTCGCCGTCGACCAGGACGTGCCCGGGGTCGCCGACGTTGATGACGCCGAGCTCGCGGCGCTCCAGGTGCGAGGGCACGCCCAGGACCTCGGTCCAGGCCGGCAGGGCGAGCTGCTCGCTCTGCGGAACCGCCCCGCCGACGACCATCCGGTCGTCGTGCGTGTAGACCCCGCGGACCTCGCCGGCCCGGAACAGGTCGTCGACGAGGAAGTTGTCGCGCAGCTCCGCGGCGCGTGCTGTCTCCACGCTCGACGGTGCTGCCGAGTACCGGACCTGGATCACGCGTTCTCCTCATATGTGAACTGGAATCACCCCTGTGAACCGGGGACTGTATGGGCGACCCTCCAGCTGGTCAAGCACTTGAACCCGGTTCATGTATGTGAACGATCGGCGGGTTACGATTCGACCGGTGATGCGCGTACGAGGCGCATGCACGACCAGGAGGTGTCTGCGATGCAGCTGCAGGTGACGACGAACGGCACCCCCGGGGGTGCGGTCAAGTCGGCCGCCCGCGCCCTGGACCTGCTCGACGAGATCGCGGCGAACGGTCCGGGCACCCAGCTGCAGCTCTCGACCCGGCTGGGCATCCCGAAGAGCAGCCTGCACGCCCTCCTGCGGACGATGACCGACCGCGGCTGGCTGCAGACCGACCCGACCGGCAGCGTGTACCAGCTGGGCATCCGGTCGCTGGTGGCCAGCTCGGCCTACCTGGCCGGGGACCCCTTCCTGTCCCGCGCCGCATCGGTGATGGACGAGCTCGCCGCCCTCACCGAGGAGACCGTGAACCTGGGCCGGCTCAACGGCGCGCACGTCGTCTACACCGCCAAGCGCGAGTCCGTGCACCCCCTGCGCATGCACTCCCCGGTCGGTCGGCAGCTGCCGGCCTACTCGACCGCTCTCGGCCGCGCGATCCTCGCCGAGCACCCGGAGACCGTCCGCGCCGGCCTCGTCCCCGACGCCATCGAGCCGATCACCGCCCACACGGTGACCGACCGGGACGCGGTGCTGGCGATCATCGACGAGGCGGCCCGGCTCGGCTACGCGGCGGAGAGCGACGAGTCCTGCGTGGGCGTCCGCTGCTTCGGCGTGGCGCTGCCCTTCGCCCGTCCCGCGATCGACGGGCTGAGCATCTCGGTGCCCAAGAGCCGCCTCGACGGTGGCCGGGAGGACTTCATCGTCGAAACGCTGCTGGGCGTGAAGGCCCGACTGTCCCTCGAGTACGGCAACCGCACCGTCCGCTGACGACTGCTGGGACGGGCCCGCTCTGCGTCGTGGCGGGGGCCGAGCCTCGGCGGCATGCTGGCAGCTGTCGGCGTGGACGTGCGTCGATCCGTGGCGAGCCCGAGGAGACCCGTGACCGCAGCGACCACGCACCCGGTGATCAGCACCAGCGCCGGGGAGGTGCGCGGCCGGGTGGAAGGCGGGGTGGCGGTGTTCCGCGGCATCCCCTTCGCCGCGCCGCCGGTGGGCCGCCACCGCTTCCAGGCGCCTGCGCCCGCCGCGCCGTGGGACGGGGTGCGGGAGGCGGACGTGTTCGGTCCGCCACCGCCGCAGTCGCTGATGGGTCCGCCCCCTCCGGTGACCGGCCCGGCCGGCCCGGTGCGGCACGACCCGACCGAGTGGTTGACGCTCAACGTCTGGTCGCCCGATCCGGGCGCGACCGGCCTGCCGGTGATGGTGTGGATCTACGGCGGCGCCTACCGCTTGGGGTCCTCGGCCGAACCCGCCTACGACGGCGCGACCCTCGCACGCAGCGGTGCGGTCGTGGTGACCGCCAACCACCGGGTCGGGGTGGAGGGCTTCGCGCAGCTCGACGGCGCACCGGCGAACCGGGGGCTGCTCGACCAGGTGGCCGCGCTGGCCTGGGTGCGGGACAACATCGCCGCCTTCGGCGGCGACCCGGCGCGGGTCACCGTCTTCGGTGAGTCCGCAGGGGCCGGTTCGATCGCGTCGCTGCTGGTCATGCCCGCGGCCGCGGGCCTGTTCGGGCGGGCGATCGCGCAGAGCGTGCCGGGCACGTTCTTCACCCCGGTGCTGGCCCGCGACGCCGCGGTGCAGCTGTGCCGTCCGCTCGGGCTCGACCCCACCGCGGCCGCGCTCGCCGACGTGGCGCCCGAGCGGCTGCTGGACGCGCTGGCCGAGCTGGACCGGCGGATGCCCACCATGACGAGCTGGGGCCTGGTGGCCAGCACGCCCACGCCGTTCTCCCCGGTGGTCGACGGGGAGGTCCTGCCGACCGACCCGTGGACCGGCCTGGCCGCCGGCACCGCGCGGGACGTGGCACTGGTGGTCGGCCACAACCGCGACGAGTGGCGGCTGTTCCTGGCCCTGGGCGGGCTGGTCGGGGCGGTCACCGAGGGGATGGCGGCACAGGCGCTGGCCACGTTCGGCCCCGGTCCCGACGCCGCGCAGCGCTACCGGGAGGCGTTCCCGGAGGCCGGCGCGGAGGAGCTCTACGCCACCGTGCACTCCGACCGGATGTTCCGGATGCCCAGCGTGGAACTGGCCGTCGCGCACACCGCCGGGGGAGGACGCAGCCACCTCTACGAGCTCACCTGGCCCTCGCCCGCCATCGGCGGCGTGCTCGGGGCCTGCCACGCGCTCGACGTCCCCCTCGTCTTCGGGGTGCTCGACCGGGGGCTCGCCCTCATGGTGCTCGGCAGCCCGCCCACGGCCGAGGCGGTGGAGGTCTCCGAGCAGATGCGGGCCGCCTGGACGGCGTTCGCGCGCGACGGCGATCCCGGTTGGGCGCCCTACGACGCCCAGCGGGAGCTGACGCGGGTGTTCGACACCGGCGACCGCGGCGGGGTCCGCGCCTACCCGGAGGCCGCGTCCCGCCGGCTGTGGGCCGACGCCCCCGTCGAGGTGCTCGACCTGCGTCCGTGACCGCCGTCGCGGTCCTCCTGGTCTGCGGATCCCGCCTGCTCAGGACGGTCGGGCGAGGCCCTTCGCGGTCAACGCGTCCCGCAGCTTCGCCAGGGCGATCGGGCCGACGCCGTGCAGGGCCGCCAGCTCCCGCTCGGGGACCGCGGCGACCGCTTCGAGCGTGCTGAGGCCGGCGGCGGCGAGGGCGCGCGCGGCCGGCGCGCCGATCGCAGGCAGCCGGGTGCCGGTCGGGGGCGCGGGCCGGTCGCGGGGTGGGCCGCCGTCGTCGACCACCGCCTCGCCGCGGGGGGAGAGCCGGTAGCCGATGTCGAGCGACTCGGTCAGCCCGAGCTCCTTGAGCTTGCGCACGTCGCGCTTGAAGGACGCGGTGTCGCGACCGAGCGCGGCGGCCAGGTCCGGCGCGCGGACCTCGGGGCAGCGGTCGATGGCCGCCAGGGTCTGCCGGGTCCACGGCCCGACGGCCGACGCGGCGTCGAGGCGGTCCAGACGGGCCTTGATGGCGGCGAGCTCGTCCGGCGTCGGTGGGCGCCGCCGCAGCGCGATCCGCGGGTCCTCGCCGGCCCAGCGCAGGCCGACCCGGAACACCGGGCGGTCCGCGCGGCCGGCCAGTCCGCGGCGCAGCGCGTCCAGGGACGCCGCGCCGGCCCGGCGGGCGTCGTCCTCGGTGATCGCGGACTCCTCGACTGGTTCGACGGAGGTGACCTCGACCAGCCCGACCGCCGTGCGCATCCTGGTGCCGACCACGACGCGCGGCCGGTCCCAGCGGCGGAAGCCGACGTCGACGGCGCCGGCCTTGATGGCCGCCAACTCGTCCGGACGGATCCTCACGCCGCCCAGGCTAGTGGCGTCGGCCTGGGGCGCAGCGCATGTCGGCCGGCTCACCGGCGGCCGGGCGGCCGCCGCCCCTCGTCACACGACCGCCGTCATGCCGCCGTCGATGAAGATGGTCTGCCCGTTGACGTAGTCCGAGGCCGAGGAGGCGAGCCAGACGGTGGGTCCGACGAGGTCCGCGCCGGTGCCCCACCGCCCGGCCGGGGTGCGGCCGACCACCCAGGCGTTGAACGCCGGGTCGTCGACCAGGTTCTGGGTCATCTCGGTGTGGAGGTAGCCCGGGGCGATGGAGTTGGCCTGCACGTCGGCCCTACCCCATTCGGCGGCCATGGCGCGGGTGAGGTTGCGCAGGCCGCCCTTCGCCGCCGTGTATGCGGCGATGGTCGGGCGAGCCAGCTCGGACTGGACGGACCCGATGTTGATGATCTTTCCGCGGCGGCGTCCGACCATCCCGCGGGCCACGGCGCGGCCGACGACGAAGGCGCCCGTGAGGTCGTGCTCGACGACGCGCCGCCAGTCGGCCAGCTCGAGGTCGAGCAGGGGGACCCGGTGCTGGATGCCCGCGTTGTTGACCAGGATGCCGATCGGGCCGATGTCGTCCTCGATGCCGGCGACGGCGGCGGACACCTGGTCCTCGTCGGTGATGTCGAAGGGCGACGCGTGGACGCGGTCGCGACCGTGGTCGGCGGCGAGCTCGGCGCGGGCCCGGTCGAGGCGGGCCTCGTCGAGCCCGTTGAGCACCACGGTCGCGCCCGCCGCGGCGAGCCCGTCGGCCAGGGTCCGGCCGATGCCCCGGCTGGAGCCGGTGACCAGCGCGATCAGGCCGCTCAGGTCGAACGACGGGGTGGGGGGGTCGGGAGCGGACATCGGTGGAACCTCCTCGGTGTCGAGCGGGTTTCGGGCACCGGCAGGGGTTCACCGCAGTGCGGGGGTGCGATCAGGCGCGGGATCGAGCCCCGTCGTCGGTGGGGTCGACCGGGCCGGGGAGCAGGATGTCGACGAGATCGCGGGCCCACTCCGGGCTGCCGGGCGCGTTGGCGAAGATCGCGCGGTAGTAGAGGGGGCCGAGCAGCACGTCGGCGGCACGCTCGACGCTGGGGACCGGACCACTGCGGCGGGCGCGCTCCCGCTCGATCATCGCGGCGAGCTGGCGCTCGCGGTCGCCGCGGCACGCGCAGGCGCCCTGCTGACCGCCGGCGCCGAGGGCGGCCCGCATGAGCGCCAGCACGTCGGGGTCGGCCAGGTCGGTGGCCACGTCGGCGGCCCAGCGGCGCAGGTCCCCGCGCAGGGAGCCGGTGTCGGGCACGACGATCTCGCCGGAGAACCGGCTGGTGGCGACGTCGGACAGCAGCTCGCCGACCGTGCGCCACCGACGGTAGACGGTGGTCGCGTGCACCCCGGCGCGGGCGGCCACGATCGGGACGGTCAGGCCGTCGGCGGGGTCCTCGGCGACGAGCTGGACGACGGCGCGGTGCACCGCTGCGCGGATCCGGGCCGAGCGTCCACCGGGCCGGGCGGCCAGGACCGGTTCGGGCGCGGTCATGCGGTGATTATCGCATCGATCGCTGCAGTGGTTAACGCAGTGATGTTTGCGATCGTGTTACCGTCGTCCGGCTGACGCAGGGGGTGGCATGACCGAGGCGATCGGGGTCGGAGCGGATCCACGGGCGGCGGACGGCGCAGCGGGCGCGGGCTCGTTGCGGCACTTCGTCGCGGTGGCCGCGATCATCGTGCTGTTCCTCGCCACGGCGAGCGCACCGTCCCCGCTCTACGTCGTCTACCAGCGGCTGTGGGGCTTCTCCTCGGGTGTGCTCACCGTCGTCTTCGCGGTGTACGTGGTCGGCCTGCTCGGCTCCCTGCTGGTGGTCGGCGGCCTGTCCGACCACGTGGGCCGCCGACCGGTGCTCGGCGCGGCGATCGGGCTGCAGATCGTGGCGCTGGCGTTGTTCGTGGTCGCCGGGGACGTCGTGGTGCTCTCGGTCGCGCGGTTCCTGCAGGGCATCGCCACCGGCGCGGCGATCACCACGCTGTCGGCCGCGCTGGTCGACCTGGAGCGGGCGCCGGGCCGCGCCGGGGTCGTCAACTCGGTGGCGCCGGTCGGTGGCCTGGCGGTGGGCGCGCTGGGCAGCGGCGCGCTGGTGGAGTTCGCGCCGTGGCCGACCCGACTGGTCTACCTCGTCCTGCTGGTCGCGTCGGTGCTCGCGGCAGTGGCGGTGGCGGTGATGCCCGAACCCACCGAGCGCCGACCGGGGGCGCTGGCGTCGCTGCGGCCGCGGGTCGGTGTCCCCGCCCGCCTGCGCGCCGACGTCCTGACCGTCGCTCCGATCCTGATCGCCCTGTGGGCGCTCAGCGGGCTCTACCTCTCCCTCGGACCGTCGGTGGTGGCGGAGGTCTTCGGCCTGCGCAACCACCTGGTCGGCGGGCTGGTCGTCTCCGTGCTGTGCGCCACCGGTGCGGTGACGTCGTTCCTGCTGCGCCACCGGTCGGCGCCGGGGATGCTCGTGCCCGCGGCCGTGTCCCTCGGCCTCGGAACCCTCATCACGCTCGTCGGCACCACCACCGGCAGCGCCGTCGTCGCCGTGGTCGGGACCGCCGTGGCGGGCCTCGGGTTCGGCGCGGGATCACTGGCCACCTTCGGCACGTTCGCCCGCATCGCGGCCCCGCACGAGCGGGGCGCGCTCTTCGCCGTGGTCTACGTGATCGCGTACCTGGCCTTCAGCGTCCCGGCGGTGGCCGCGGGCTTCGCCACCGGCGCGGTCGGGCTGCTGGCCACCACCGAGGTCTACGCCATCGCCGTCATCGCGCTGACGGTCATCGCGCTGCTGCTGCGGCTGGTGCTGCACCGGCGCACGATCAGCCCGCGTCCCGACCGCTGATCCGCCCGCGAACCGCCTCCTCGACCACGTCCGCCCGTTGCGCCACGTCGTCGACGCGGGCCAGGGCCGAGGTCAGGTCGGCCCGGTCGTGCTCGTCGGTGATCCCGCGCAGGTTCGTCTCGACCGCCAGGCGCGCCGTCGAGGCCGCCGCCCGGGCCGCGGCCGTGGCCGCGGCGACGTCGCTGACCAGGTTGGCGTTGGCGATCGGGAGCAGCCGCTCGGCCAACGACACGAGCTCGGTCGCGGCGTGGATCACCGCGCGCGGTGGTTGCGCCGCATCCCGTTGCGCGCCGGCGAGGGCGGCGCGCCGAGCGTCCTTCTCCCGCTCGCTGGTGCTGGGCATCCCCATCGCCTCGGCCACGGCGGCGAACGCCGATTCGTCCGCCGCTGCCGCCGCCATGCACGCCTCGCGCTGGGCGTCGGCCGCCTCGACGATCTCGCGGATCGCGTCGGCGTGCTCGTCGTCGGTCGTGAACCGCCCGACCATCGCGATCAGCGAGGCCGACAGCGCAGCCTCGACAGCGGCGGTGGCGCCGGCGCCGGGCGCCGGTAGCCGCGCCGCCAGCTGGACGAGGAACTCACCGAGGGTCTGGCTCTGCAGCTCCTGCCCGGTGGGCGTCGCGGACGGGGGGCTGGGGTTCGTCGGAGGGTGAGGCACCGCTGGAGTATCGCTTCGGCGGCCCGATGCCGCCGGAGGTGTTCGCGCGGGGCAGTCGGGCGAGCGATCGTGCAGCATCGTCGGATGGCATCGAGCGCGGGCGAGAGCAAGGCGGCGTTGCGGGCGCGGCTGCGGGCGGCCCGGCGGGCGATACCGGCGCCGGTCCGCGCCGCACGGGCCGAGGCGCTGACCGCGATCCTCGCGCGCCTGGTCGCGACCGGCAGCGGGCCGGTCTGCGCCTACGTCCCGAGCCGCAGCGAACCGTGGTCCGCGGGGGCGCTCGAGGTCCTGCGGGAGACCGGACGGGAGATCCTGCTGCCGGTCGTGCCGGTTCCGCCGGGACCGCTGCAGTGGGCCGCGTACGAGGGGCCGGGGGCGCTGGCGCCGGGCCCCTTCGGCATCGCCGAGCCGACCGGGCCGCGCCTGGGCGCCGATGCGGTCAGCCGGGCCACCACGATCCTGCTGCCCGCGCTGGCCGCGGACCGACGTGGCGTGAGGCTCGGGCAAGGCGGCGGGTACTACGACCGGACCCTGTCCCTCGTCGCCCCCGGGGTTCCGCTGGTGGTCGTGCTCAACGACGAGGAGTTGGTCGACGAGCTCCCGGCCGAACCGCACGACCGCCGGATCACCGTCGCCGCGCTCCCCAGCGGGCTGGTGCCGGTGGGCGGCAGCGTCTGAACGACTCGTCACGGGATGTCCGAGGGCCGGTCACGGGGGTGGGTGTCGGGACGCTCGCCCCGCACCGTGTTGGCCTCCCGGCTGTTCTCGACGAACATCGTGCTCGTGCCACCGCGATCCGAGCCGGAGCCACCAGCCGGCGACGACCGACCGACGCATCCGCATGGCGCAATCGCCGAGCTCCGCGCTCGAGCGGCGATGGACGCCCTGCTGCGCGATACCCCGATCCCCGCTCCGCATCTGCCCAAGAACCTGCCGCTCTACCTGCGGCGGGAGACCCTCGGCGACGTCGTGGCCACCGACCGCCTCTACCGGCGCATCCTCGACCTGCCCGGCGCGGTGGTGGAATCGGTGCTCGCGTTCGACGAGATCGGGCACCCGACGTTCCCGGGCGAGACACCGGCGGTGCTGGAGAGCCTCGACCTGTCGGGTGTGCGGCTGCGACGGTTCGAGTTCCAACCGCACCTGTGCTTCGCAATCCGTCCTGTGTCAGCCGCACGGTCGAGGACGGCGAGCGGTGTGGACGACGGCGGGCGGCAGGTTGCGCCAGACCGTCCGGCTGGTCGTGACCTCCTCGAACAGCGCGTGGAGGTGGGCGAGGTGGGCGCGGGCCGGGCCGGCCCGGCGGGTCGCGGCGTAGCCGAGCTGGGTGAAGGCGCCGTGCGCGGTCATCGCCCCGGCCAGCCGCTGGTGCAGGGAGGGGGCGTCACCGGTGGGGAACGCGGCCCACGGCAGGCCGCTGATCACCACGTCGGCCTGGAGACCGCGGTCGCGGAGGAGATCGGGCACCTGCCGCGCGTCGGCGTGCAGCACGTCGACGTCGGGGAAGCGCTCGGCGAGGGTGGCGGCGAAGCGCGGGTTGAGCTCGACGGCCAGGTGCCGTCCGCGTCCGCCCAGCCGCCGCCGCACCTCCTGGGTGACGACTCCGGAGCCGGCGCCCAGCTCGACCACCAGGGGGTCCCCGGTCTCCGGGACGGGCAGGGCGAGTGCCCGGCAGACGGGGGGCGCGCTGGGTGCCAGGGACGCGACGTCCCAGGGGGACCGGGCGAACTCCAGGGCGAAGGTGAGGGCGTCGGTCGTACGGGGCACGAGTCTCCTCGGCGGTCGGGCGCGGTGGTGTCCGATGGGTCAGGACGCTCGACGGGTCGGGACGAGGACGCGGCGGCGCCGGTCCCCGTGCGGGATGCCGGTGGCGACCGCGATGGCCGCCGCGGCGCGGGCGGCGAGTTCGGCGCGGGTGCCCTCCGGGGCGAGCGCGGGCAGCACGGTCAGCTCGCAGGCCGGCGCGGACAGGCGCAGGACCCGGCCGATCGAGTGCAGCAGGCTCTGCTCGCCGACGAAGGCGGCCTCCGGCGCGGTCCGGCCGCGGCTGGTCAGGGTGACCGCCACCGGCCGGACCGGTACCCCGGCCTCCAGCGCTGCCTGGAACGCCGCCCGGCGGAACGGCCCGGCCGCCGCGCCGCACCACGTCGTGCCCTCCGGGAACGCCACCACGGTGTGCCCCGACCGCAGCGCGGCGGCCATCTCGGCGACCGTGCGAGGCAGCCGCCGCACGCTGCGGCGGTCGATGAACAGCACGCCCGTCGCCGCGGCGACCGGGCCGATCACCGGCCAGCCGCTCAGCTCCCGCTTGGCCAGCATGCGCACCGGGGCCACCGAGCACAGCGCCAGCACCTCGATCCAGGACACGTGGTTGGCCACGACGAGGGACCCGGAGCCGCCGAACGGGCGGCCCGGCGGACCGGCGTGGTGGAGCCGGACCGCGACGCCGATCGCGGCCAGCACGGCACCGCACACCGCCCGCAACCACCGCTCCCGCAGCGGACGCGGGGACAGCACCAGCAGCGGAGTGGTCACCGCGGCCATCGCCAGCACCACGGCCGTCACCGCGGCCCGCACCGCCGCGCGACCCCAGGTAGCGGGTCCGGTCGCGGGGCCGCCGGAGGCGCAGCGCGCGTCGCACGGGGAGGTGGGCACCCAGCCCGTGCCCGCGGTCGGGTGCACGTGGGCCATCCTCAGCCACCCAGGAAGTGGCGGCCGTAGCGCGGGTCCAGGTGGTCGACGCCCAGCAGCACCGGGAAATCGGCGCACCTGAACTCGGGGTCGTGGGCCGGTGGACCGCACACCCACGCGCCCAGCCTCAGGTAGCCGCGCAGCAGTGGCGGCACCGGGCCGCGCCCGGTCGAGCGCGGCACCGGCCACGGCCGGCGGGGGTCGACCCGGTAGCGCGACGGTGCGAGGTTCCGCTCGCGCACCCGGTGCCAGACGCCTGCCGCCGTCGCGCCCCCATCGGCCAGCGACACGCTGGCGCACCCGACCAGCCACCGGTTGCCGGTGAGCAGCAGGTACCGGCCGAGCCCGGACCAGACCAGCCCGACCACCGCCCCGGTGCGGTGCCCGGGGTCGACGCAGGACCGGCCGGTCTCCACCAGGCCGGGCCGCAGCTCGTCGAGCGGGCCGAGGTCGAACTCGGTGTCGGCGTACAGGCCGCCGGCCGCCGCGGCGCCCGCGGGGGACAGCAGCCGGTAGGTCCCGACGATCGCGCCGGTGCTGTCGTCCCGGACGACGAGGTGGTCGCAGAAGGCGTCGAACCGGTCGATGTCCAGGCCCGGCTCGGGGCCGCTGAGGAGGGCACCGAACTCGGTGGTGAAGACGCGGTGGCGGAGTCGTTGGGCGGCCCGGACGTGGTCCGGCTCGGTGGTCAGCAGCAACGAGTACGACGTCGACGACTTCGGTGTCTGCACGAGGACCTGGCAGGAAGCCATGACCGGTAGTGGTACGGGGCGCCGATGACGGAGCCGATCCCGTGGCGCCGCCGGCCGGTGGCGCGGGCGTGAACAGTCGTCGGCCGCGGCCGGCCGGGGCTCGGACGGCCGTCAGCCCGGCGGCTCCGGCTGGGGGTTCAGCGCGACCGCCGAGAAGTCGACCGCGGCCACGAGCAGGCCGACGCACAGCACCAGGCCGAGCAGGAGCAGCGCGAGCACCGCCAGGCGCACCGGGGCGAGGTCCCGGGCGGCGGTCGCGGGAGCACCGAGGAGTCGTTCGAGTCCGTCCATGCCCGCGAGCCTGGCCGCGGCACCCGGTGCGGACCAGCGGGGTCCGCCCGGAAGCGCGGGCGGTGGACACGGGATTCTCCCGTCGGGCACCCGCACCGCAGGCCCGCTGCCGGGGTCCACCGGCTCCGGATTGGCCATGGTCGTCCGCGCCGACCGACGCAGGATGGACCCATGGCCGTCGTCGACCTCCGTCCGCTCCCCGTCACCCGCGACCCAGCCCGGCGGCTCCCGCAGCTCCTCGGCGGGCTGGCGCTCTACGGCCTGAGCATGGCGATGCAGATCCGCGCCGGGCTCGGGCTCAACCCGTGGGACGTGCTGCACGAGGGCCTCGCGGAGCGCACGCCGCTCAGCTTCGGCGCGGTCACCGCCGTCACCGGGGTGCTCGTGCTGCTGCTGTGGATCCCGCTGCGGCAGCGCCCGGGCGTCGGCACGGTCGCCAACGTCGTCGTGATCGCCGTGGCGGTGGACGCCGCGCTGCTCGTCATCCCCGCCCCCGACGCGCTCGCGCCGCGGATCGCGCTGCTGGTCGGTGGTGTGCTGCTCAATGGGGTAGCGACGGCGGCCTACGTCGGGGCGCGGCTGGGGCCCGGCCCGCGCGACGGGCTGATGACCGGGTTGTGCGCGCGCACCGGCTGGTCGGTGCGGGTGGTCCGGACCGGCATCGAGGTGCTGGTGCTGGCCAGCGGGTGGTTGCTCGGCGGGACGGTGGGCGTCGGCACCGTGCTCTACGCGTTGGCCATCGGCCCGCTCACACAGCTGTTCCTGCCGTTCCTCGCGGTGCGCGAGCGGCCATGAGCACGTGGCCGGGAATCGGTGGTGATCATCGTGGTGCGGGGGGTACTACGCTCCCGGCGTGGCCGAGTCGCGACCGCAGTTGTCCGCCGTCGAGCAGCGGGTGCTCGGTGCGCTGTTGGAGAAGCAGCGCACGGTCCCGGCGAGCTACCCGCTCACCCTCAACGCCTTGCGCACCGCGTGCAACCAGGCGAGCAACCGCGACCCGGTCACCGAGTACGACGACTCGTCGCTGCAGACGACGCTCAAGGAGCTCAGGGACCGCGAGCTGGTCCGGCCGGTGTGGACCGGGGCGGGGTCCCGGGTCGTCAAGTTCCACCAGCGGCTCGAGGAGCACCTCGGGATCGGCGAGCCGGAGCTGGCGGTGCTGACCGTGTTGCTGCTGCGTGGGCCGCAGACCCCCGGCGAGCTGCGGACCCGGACCGCGCGGCTGCACCCGTTCGGGGACCGCTCCGAGGTGGAGGCCGCGCTGCGCGGGCTCGCCGGGCGGCCGGAGCCGCTGGTCGTGGAGTTGGAACGCCGGGCGGGTCAGCAGGATCGGCGGTGGGCGCACCTGCTCGGCCCGCTGCCGGAGGCGGCACCTCCACCCGCGGCTGTCGACCGGGACGTCGTCATCGCCGCGGGCGCCGATGCCCGCAATGCCCGGGTGCTCGCCGGGTACGACGCGGCCGCGGCGGGCTACGCGCGGGGACTGTCGGCCGAGCTGGCGCACAAGCCGTTCGACTGCTGGTTGCTCGACCGCATCGCCGCCGAGGCGGACGGCGGACCGGTCGCGGACGTCGGCACCGGACCGGGGCACGTCGCCGCTCGGCTCGCGGCGTCCGGGGCCTCGGTGATCGGTGTCGACCTGTCGCCCGCGATGGTCGACGAGGCCGGGACCCTGTTCCCGGACGTCGAGTTCGAGGTGGGTGACCTGGCGAACCTGCTCCGCCCGCGGGCCGCGGCGGGGTGGGCGGCCATCACCGCGTGGTACGCGTTCGTGCACATGGCCGGCTCCGAGCTCCCGGCCGTGATCGCCGGGCTGGCCCGGGTGCTGGTCCCCGGCGGACGCCTGGCGTTCGCCCTGCACGTCGGGGAGGAGGTGCGCCACGTCGACGAGCTCTTCGGTGCCCCCGTCGACCTGGACTTCGTGCTGCACGACGCCTCGGAGGTGGTCGACGCCGTCACCGCCGCCGGGCTGGTGGACATCGAGTGGTACCTGCGGTCCCCGCTCCCCGACGTCGAGACGCCCACCGACCGCCTCTACGTCCTGGCGCGCCGGCCTCGCTGATCGGCAGTGGGTGTCTTCGCACGGGACCACGCAGACCCTGCGACGTGGCTCCGGAAGGCGGTGGTCGTGGGGTCCACCGTGCGGCCGCCGGAGGGGATCAGCCGGTGCCCTGCACGACGGGGGACGGCGCGACGGTAGGACGGCCGGTACCAGGTTCGTGCCTCGGCGCCGGGGCACGATGTCCTGGTGGACGAGACCCTGGGAACGACCCTGCGACGCTGGCGCGACCGCCTCTCCCCACGCGACGTCGGTCTGCCCGAGCGCGCGGGACGACGGACGGCGGGGTTGCGCCGGGAGGAGCTGGCCGTCCTGGCCGGGTTGTCGGTGGACTACCTGGTGCGCCTGGAGCAGGGGCGCGCGACGAGCCCCTCGGCGCAGGTCGTGGCGACGCTGGCCAGGGCGCTGCAGCTGCAGCCCGACGAGCGCGATCACGCCTACCGGCTGGCGGGCCTGCTGCCGCCCGCCGCGGGGACGATCTCGACGCACGTCCCCGCCGGGGTGCAGCGCATGCTCGCCCGCCTCGACGAGTTCCCGGTGGGGGTCTTCAGCGCCGACTGGACGCTGCTGATGTGGACCCCGTCGTGGGCGGCGCTCATCGGGGACCCCGCTGACCGGACACCGGAGCAGCTCAACCTGGTCCGCGCGGTGTTCACCGACGGCCCGGGCGGTCTGGCGTCGTGGCCGGTGCGCCAGGACGAGGACGGTGCGCTGGGGGACGCGCTGGTCGCCGACCTGCGCGCCGCCCTCGTCGACCACCCCCACGACGCGGGCCTCGCCGCGCTCGTGGCGGAACTGCGCGCGACGAGCGCGGACTTCGCCCGGTCGTGGGACCACGGCGCGGTGGGTCGGCACGTCTCGGCCCGCAAGACCGTCGACCACCCGCAGGTCGGTGCCATCACCTGCGACTGCGACGTCCTCACCGTCCCCGGCAGCAGCCTGCGGATCGTCGTCTACACGGTCGCGACGGGTTCGCCGGACGCCGAGAAGCTGGAGTTCCTGCGGGTCACCCGCGGGGTCCGCGCTGGTCCGAGCGCCTGAACGGCTGCGCGGGCACCGCCGTGACGGGTGGTCGTCATGCGTCGGTGGACGTGCCGGTGGTTCACCCGGTGCGACCACGCAGGAAGATGCCCGAGGCGGGCTTGGGCGAGAAGTACGTGCTCTTGGCCGGCACCACCTCGCCGGCATCGGCGATCGCGGTGATGGTCTCGAGCTCCGGCGCGGGCAGCACGAACAACGCCCCGCCGTCCGCATCGCACGCGGCGAGGAGGACCTCGGTCGGGGCCCGGGTCAGCTCCACGACGGTGCCCGCGGGGAGGTGGTCGAGCGCGCGGGCGTGCAGCAGCGAGACGTCCAGCCCCGGTGCTCCGGGCGGCCGCTCGCCCGGGTAGCTCGCGGTGTACCAGCGGTGCTCGAGGTAGACCGCGATGCCCGACTCCGACGCCTCCCGGATGTCGGCGGCCGGGCGGACGTCGAAGCTCGCCCCGAGCAGGTCGCGGAGCCGCACCGGGTGGACCGGGCCGGTCACCCGCCGGTCGAACGAGCTCAGCTGCAGCCCGCCGAGCGGGTAGGCCACGCACAGGACGCCGCGGCCGCAGACGCGCCCGGAGCGCTCCCACACCTCGAGGCCGGCCGCGACCCGGTGGTGCCCGTCGGCGATGTAGTGCGTCGCGGCGTCCAGTTCGCGGCGCAACCGATCGGTCTGCGGGCCCTGCGGGATCTGCCACACCGTGTGGCGCGTGGCGCCGGGCCCGTCGATGTCGCGGACCGGCCGCAGCGCGGGCACGCTCGCCAGCGTCGCGCGCACCACGGGTCCGGCCCGGTGCAGGGTGCTCACCAGCTCCACCCGCTGCGGCGTCGTCGTGAGGTAGCGCGCCAGCGCGTCGACCCGGTCGGCCTGCACCGACTCGTGACCCCGCACGCGCCCGTCGAGGAACGCCTCCGGCGCGATGTCGCAGACGATGCCGACGTGCTCTCCGTGCGGCGTGCGCTGCCGGTAGACGTAGAGCGCCGGGGCCATCGGCTCGTAGGCGTCCGGGTGCACCGGGCGGGGTGCCGCCCGGGCGGCGACCGCGACTTCGGACATGGGGGCGACCTCGACGGCAGCGGCCTCGGCGCGGACCAGCCACGCGTCGAACGGACGTACGACGTGGGTGCCGCGGGTGGTCGCCGGTCCGGCTCGCGCGGCCATGGGCGCGACGATGCCCCCACGCCCCGAGTTCTGCAACGGGTCCGGCGCCCCGCGGTCCTGGGTCATACCCGCAGCGCGCCGACGGCGACGCGGGCCGTGCTGCCGATCACCGCGTCCACGGCCGGCAGGTGGACCTCGGCGCGGGCGGCCCGGGTGAACACGGCCACGGCCACCGGCGGCTCGCCGCGGTACTGCACCACGCCGACCTCGTGGCGCAGCGGGCCCAGCGTCCCGGTCTTGCCGGCCACCCGCACGGCCGGGTGCGGGAAGCCGGCCGCCAGCCGGTGCGGCCAGACCTGCTGGCCGAGCACGGTCCGCATGTACGCGCACTGGGCGGGGCTCGCGGCGGTGTCACTCCAGATCGCGGTGAGCAGCCGGGTCATGTCCCGGCCGGTCGTCGCGCTGGACAGCAGCGGGTCGAGGGCGGACGGGTCGGCCGGGCGGTCGTTGTCGGCGAGCCGGGACATCGCGTCCTGCAGCGTGTCGGCGTCGGTGTCGCGCACGAGGGTGTCGTAGGTGTCGCGGGTGCCGCCGCGCACCGTCGTGGCGTGCAGGCCCAGCACGCGCAGGACGTCGTGGACGCGGGCCAGGCCGACGGCGTCGAGCAGGGCGTCGGCCGCGGCGTTGTCCGACACGATGATCATGGAGCGGGCGACGTCGCGCAGCGACATGGTCACCGGGTCGCTCATCGCCGAGACCCCGGTGGGGCCCGCGGTGCGCGCCTCGGGCAGCAGCCGCACCGGCTCGACCGGGTCGAGCGCGCCCTCGTCGACGGCCCGGCAGAACGCCACCAGCAGCGGCAGCTTGTAGACCGAGGCCATGACCACCCGGCCGTCGGGGTCGACGGCGACCTCCGGGCCCGGCCCGTCGGGGTCGATCCGCACCGCGTGCAGCCACCCGCGCACCCCGGCCCCGGCGAACAACTCCCGGATCCGCGCCTGCGGGCCGGTCACGGGGTGCCCGCCGGCTCGACGAGGGCCGCGGTGAGCGCGGCGACCAGCTCCGGGGGCCGCTCGCCGGGGGACCCGCCGGGAGCGACCACCCGCAGCCGCAGCGGCAGGACGTCGCCGGGCACCGGCACCCGCAGCACCCCGGCGGCCCCGACCGCGGGATCGGCGGTGAGCACGCAGGCCCGACCGGTGGCGGCCAGGGCGACCGCGGCCCGCTCGTCGGCCGCCCGGGTCGTGCCCGCCGTGACGCCGTGCTCGTCGAGAGTGTCGACCAGCAGGTCGTGCGCCGGCGGGTTGTCCTCGCGCGGCGGGACGGCCAGCGGGACGCGGATCAGCTCGCGCAGCCGCGCCGGCGCCCCGCGCGCCACCGGATGCGGGACCAGCAGCGCCGTCGGCAGCCGGACCACCGCACCGGCGGCCAGCGACCCCAGCACCGCGGGATGGACCACGACGGCCACGTCCAGCCGGCCCTCGGCCACGGCCTCGACGAGGGCGGTGGTGGACGCGGTGTGCAGGGTGACCCCGCCGCGCGCCCGGCCGGGGGCCCGCGCGGCCGCGGTGGACGCCAGGCGGGCCGACGCGGCCAGCGGCAGCTGCGGGACGACGCCGAGCCGGACGCCGCTGCGCCCGGCCGCCTCGCCCCGCGCGGCCTGCCGCAGGGTCTGCTCGGCCTGCAGCAACCGGTGCGCGTGCGGCAGCAGGGCGGCGCCGGCCTCGGTGAGGTCGACCCCCTGCGGGCCGCGGTCGAACAGCCGCACGCCCAGCTCGGCCTCCAGGCGCTGCAGCCCGCGCGACAGCGGGGGCTGGGAGATCCCGATCCGGCGCGCGGCGAACCCGAACTGGCGCTCCTCGGCGATGGCGACGAAGAACCGGACGTGCCGGAGCAGGTCCACCACGCCTCCCACCTGGTTCGATACCCGGATTGTTCGAAACGGCTGTCGATAGCGTATTCGACATCGTCGCGCCGTCCCGGGTTGACTGCCGCTCCGAGACGACGGGGGAGACCGGGATGGTGTGGACGGGTGGGGGCCGCGGGCGGGTCCGGCGGCCGGTGGCGGCGCTGCTGGCGGCGGTGGCGATCGCGCCGCTCACGGGCTGCGGGCTGTTCGGCGGGGGAGCCGAGCAGGCGGCGGGGACGTTCCTCGACGCGCTGACGGCGGGTGACGTGCCGGCGGCGGCCGCGGCGACCGACGACCCGGCTGCCGCCGCGGAGCTGCTGGGCTACCGGACCGCGCTCGAGCCGGTGGCCGTGCGCGCCGACGGGCTGCGCGTCGAGGAGCAGGGCACGGTGGGCACCGCGTCGTTCACGCTGTCCTGGGACTTCGGCGCCGGCCGCAGCTGGACCTACGACACCCGCGCCGGGCTGCGCGAGACCGCGGAGGGCTGGCGGGTCGACTGGACGCCGTCGGTGCTGCACCCCGAGCTGGATCCGGGGGAGCGGCTGCGGCTCGACACGCTCGACGTCGAGGTCCCGGCCGTGCTGGCCGCCGACGGCGCCGAGCTGCTGGCCCCGCAGCGGGTGGTGACCCTGCTGCTCGACCCCGCCGCGGCGGACCGCGAGGTCGCCGGGGCGCTGGCCGGGCAGCTGCGCGAGGTCGACCCGACGATCACCGAGCGGTCGATCCTGGACGGCGTCGCGGCCACCCCCGAGGGGCAGCGGTACCGGGTCGTCACCCTGCGCGGGCCCGACCACGACCGGATCGGGGCCGCGCTGGCCGACCTGCCCGGGGTCGGGACGGTCGAGGACACCCGGCTGCTGTCGGCCGACCCCGGGCTGTCCTCCCCGCTGCTGGCCGGTCTCGCCGAGGCGGCCACCGAGGAGAGCGAGGCGGACGCGGGCTGGCGGATCGCCGCGGTCGCGCCCGACGGCGGCACCCGGGTCCTGCACGACGCCGCACCTCCGGCCGCGCAGCCGCTGGTCACCTCGGTCGACATGGACGTGCAGCGCGCGGCGCAGGCGGCGCTGGCGCCGCTCGAGCAGCAGGCGATGATCGTGGCCGTGCGGCCCTCGACCGGGGACGTGCTGGCGGTCGCCCAGACCCCGGCCGCCGACCGCGAGGGCGCGCCCGCCCTCGTCGGCCGCTACCCGCCCGGCTCCACCTTCAAGATCGTGACGACGGCGGCCGCGCTGCGGGCGGGCGCGGCGGCCGCGGACTCGGTGCTGCCCTGCCCGTACACCGAGAACGTGCAGGGCCGCCAGATCACCAACGACGGTTTCGCCCTCGGCGACGTGCCGCTGCACACCGCCTTCGCGAACTCGTGCAACACCACGATGGCCCGCCTCGCCGTCGACCTCCCGCCCGACGGGCTCGCCGAGGTCGCGGCGCAGCTGGGCCTCGGTGTCGACCACGTCGTGCCGGGCACGACCACGATCACCGGGTCGGTGCCGCCTGCGCCACGCCCCGAGCAGCGCGTGGAGTGGTCGATCGGCCAGGGCGAGGTGCTGGCCAGCCCGTTCGGGATGGCGCTGGTCGCCGCGGCGGTGGCGCGCGGGCAGGCGGTGACCCCGGTGCTGCTGCCCGGGCGGGAGACCACGTCCGACCGGGAGCCGGCGCCGCTGCCGCCGGACGTGGTCGCGGACCTGCGGGCGATGATGCGCGAAACCGTCACCGACGGCAGCGCCACCGCCCTGGCCGACCTGCCCGGCGTGGCCGGCAAGACCGGCACCGCCCAGTTCGGCGACGGGTCCCGCTCGCACGGCTGGTTCGTCGCCACCGCCGGTGACCTCGCCGTGGCCGCGCTCGTCGTGGACGGCGGGTCGTCGGCCCCCGCCGTGCAGGCCACCCGCCGCTTCCTCGAGCCGCTCCTGGGCTGAGCCCCACGGCGCGGAACGAACCCCGCCGCGCGGGGATCACCACCGGCCGGCGGCGCGTCCGAGGACCGGGCGCAGCACGTCGAGCAACGCGGCGGACGTCCTTGCGGGGCTCTGCCCGGTGGTGTCGAGGACGGTGCTGCCGGTCAGCGCGGCTCGCAGCTGCTCCGCCTCCGCGACCGCCCGACCGGCCACCTGGTGCTGGAGCGCGCGCGGCGCTCCGCGCAACTCGTCACCCGCCAGCAGCGCCGACTCGCCGGCGGCCCGGCGGCGGACGCGGTCGGTCAGCGTCGCGGCGTCCGCGTCCAGGCGGATCACCGTGACCGGATGCTGCGGCAGCGCGTGCAGGACCGGTCGCGGGTCGCGCGCCACGACGAGCAGCGCCCCGGCCCCCCATCGCTGGTAGCCGCGCCAGAGCGTCGCGAGGAGGGCCGACTCCACGGCGGGGTCCGGGCCCGGGTGCACGAAGCCGAGTTGACCGAGGTCGACGTACGCGGTCGGGACGTCGCGCTCCCACAAGCTGCGCAGGACGTTCCACGCGGCGGTCGACTTGCCCACCGCCGTGGCGCCGGTGACGACGACCACGGGCGCCGGTCGCGGCGCGTCGTCGGCCGGGAGCGGGGGGATCACGCGGACCGGGCCGGGACGCACGACGCACCGATCCATGAGGGCGTCGACGGTCTCGTCGGACCGCTGCCCGGTGGTGTCCAGGACCGTGCCGATGCCGGAGCGGTCGAGCTCGTCGAGCGCGTCGAAGAGCTCCGGGAGCAGATCGGCCGACGAGCCACGACCGAGGAACCGGCGGCGCAGCTCGGCGCGGTCACAGCGCAGCCGGACGAGGGTCACGTCGACGTGGGCCGCACCCGCCCCGTCCGCGAGGTGGGGCTCGATGCCCCGCTGCGGGTCGACGACGCCGGACACGATCACCTGCTGGACGCCGCGGAGGCGGAGCGCGGCGACCACCCGCAGCAGGTTGGCGGCCTTGATCCCGTGACCGGCGGCGCCACCGCCCGGCGGGGGCCCGATCAGCCCGAGCTGATCGAGATCGACGTAGGCGACGTCGCCCCCCAGCTCCGCGATGCGGGTGAACAGGCCCCAGCCGGCGGTCGACTTCCCCGTCCCCGGTGCGCCGCTCACCCAGAGGACGGGCGTGCTGTTCCTCCCCATCGCAGGCGACGCTATGCCATGCGTCCACCGGGTTGCGCCCGTCGATCCGGGGTCAGCTCCGGTGGTGCGGCACTTCGGGACCGCCTGCGGGATGCCGCCCCGGGAGCGGCGGCACCGGTCCCGGTCGCGCGCCACTGCCGGGGACTGACCCCGAAGGCCCGACCGAACCGGCGGGCGAAGTAGCTCGCGTCGCGGAAACCCCAGGAGCGCGCGATGGCGGCGATGGAGTGGTGGCCGCGGACGGGGGCCACCAGGTCGGCCTTCGCGCCGTCGAGCCGCTGCTCGATCACCGACCCCTCCAGGCTGGTGCCCAGCGCCTCGTAGACCTTGTAGAGGGTGCGGACCGAGATGCCGTTCGCCGCCGCGATCCGCGCCGGGGTGAGGTCCGGGTCGCGCAGGTGCGCGCGGACGTAGGCCTGCACGCGAGCCGCGGTCGAGGCGTGCATCGCCTCACCCAGGCGCCGGGAGTCCCCGGCGGCGGACAGCACGAGGGCGCGCATCAGCTTGACGGTGGCCGCCCCGACATCGGCGGCCGCGGTGCTGACCCGCAGCGTGCCCGCCCCGGTCGTCACGCGGGTGACGTGGTCGCGCACGAGTGGGTAGAGCGGGCTGGCCCGCAGCTCGCGGGCGGCGCTGCGGACGGCGTCCACCGGGAGCCCGAGCTCGTCGACGTCGACGTGGAAGGCGTAGGAGGCGCCGCCGGCGGGCCACCGGTAGACGTACGGGGCGGCCAGGTCGACCAGGATCATGTCGCGCGGGCCGAAGACGCGGTCCTCGCGCTCCCACAGCATGTGGTTGCCGGCGCGCAGGGGCAGGGCGAGCGCGATCTCCTGCCGGTCCATCGCGCGGGCCATCCGCGGCGTGCGCCGCAGGGTCGTGCCGGACGCGTCGATGGTGAGGACCTTCGTGCTGCCGAGCTCGAAGGCGTGCACCTCGGCACGGACGTCGGCCGGGTCGGCGAAGGTGGCCGCGCTCGTCGAGCAGTTCGCGCTCACCGTGGTCTGGAAGGCCTCGGCCCGGTCGGCGGGCGGCACCGAGGTCGTGTCGAGGACCAGCACTACGAGACCTCCGGATCGGTGGGGACGCCGGGATCGAGCCAGCGCAGCGCGTCGCGCAGCTCCCGCGGGGCGCGGGCGAACTGCTCCTCGGCGGCCCGCCTGCCCTGCGCGAAATGGCTCCAACCCTCGTAGTGCACCGGGACCACGGCGCGGGGCCGCAGCACCTCGCACAGCCGCACGGCGTCGCGCGCCGTCATCGAGTAGCGGACCGGGCCGGTGACCGGGAACCGGACGCCGCCGAGGTGCGGGACGGCGACGTCGACGCGCAGGCGACCGGCGACGTCGAGCAGCTCCCGGTGCAGCACGGTGTCGCCGGTGATCCAGAGGGCGGCGCCGCCGCCCAGCGCGAAGCCGACGACGTCGCCGACGATCGCGCGCGACAGCGGCGGCCCGTGCCGGCACGGGGTGGCGGTGACCTCGATCGCCGCCCGGCCCGGGGCGTCCAGCACGGTCGTCGACCCGGCGGCCAGCCCGACGACGCGGCCCGGGTCGACCGCGCCGGACCCGGCGAGGCGGCGGGCCCCCGACCGCGTGGTGACGACCGTGCCGGCCGACGCCAGGAGCGCGCGCCCGGCGTCGTCGAGGTTGTCGCCGTGGTGGTCGTGGGTCAGCAGCACCGCGTCGACGCGGCCGATCTCCGCGGCCGGCACCGCCGGGCCCGCGGTCTTGACCGAGGAGGTGCCCCAGCCGAAGGCGTAGCGGCGGCCCGGCGGGTCGAACGTGGGGTCGGTCAGCAGCCGCCACCCCCCGACCTCGATCAGCAGGGTGGGGCCGCCGACGTGGGTCAGCCGCATTCCGTCACCGACCCACCGGCTCGGCCGCCACGACGTCGGCCGGCGGCGGGTGGTCGACGAGCACCGGTCGTTCGGTCGGGTGGCAGGGCATGCGCGGGCCTCCGTGATCTCGGCCGACCCGCCTCACCGGATCGGCGAGGCCCAATCTGGCACTCGGTGGTCGCGCCGACTGTGCCCAGGAAGCACAGTGCTTGGCCGTGCGTGCAACGTCGCCGGTCCGAGGTTCAACGGCGCGGTGGGGCGCGGACTCAGCCGGACCGCTCGCCGACCAGCTCGGCCGGACCCGGTGTGGTTAGAGGTGGGCCGGACCGGCTATGGATGCAGCAGCAGTGGGCGGCGCCCGGTGACCGGGCCGGGCCGCACCGGAGCGGAGGAGGTGGAGGGCGGATGGTGGCGCGAGCACCCGTCCATCGGCGAGGCCACGTCCACCAGGCGCTGTTCTACGACTCCGACGACGAGCTCCTCGACGCCGTCGTGCCCTTCGTCGAGGAGGGGCTGAAGGCGACCGAGCCGACGCTGGTCGCGCTGAACGACCGGGCGTCCGACCTGCTCCGCGAGGCCGTCGGGCACCCCGATCTGATCTTCCTGGGCGGGCGCACCCGGCGCCACGACCCGGCCAGCACGATCCGGCACCACCGCGAGCTCCTCGCCGCGCACGTGGCCGACGGCGCCCGGCACATCAGGGTGGTGGGGGAGACCCCGCACCCCGGCCACGGTTCGCCGTGGGACTGGTGGGCCCGCTACGAGGCGGCGATCAACCACGCCTACGCGGAGTTCCCGCTGTCGAACGTGTGCCCCTACGACCGGCGGATCACCCCGGGCGCGGTGCTCGAGGACGTCATGCGCACCCATCCCTGGCTCGCCGCGGACGACGGGGCGCACGTGGCGAACGCGCACTACGAGGAACCCCGGCGGTTCCTGCTCGGGCGACCCGTCTCCGCCGACCCGCTGGAGACCACGTCCCCTCCGCGGTTCGAGCTGCTCGACCCGACGCCCGCGGCGGCCCGGCGCGCCGCGCGCGCCTGCGCGGACCTGCTGCCCGCGGACGCGGTGGACGCCGACGACGTGGTGATGTGCGTGAACGAGGCGGTCACCAACGCCCTCACCCACGGTCGGAGCCCGGTCAGGGTGCGGCTGTGGTGCTCGGCGGACCGCCTGGTGGCATCGGTCGCCGACCGGGGTGCCGGACCCCCGGACCCGTTCGTCGGGCTCCTGCCCGCGGCCAGCCGCGGATCCGCGGGCCTCGGCCTGTGGATGGCCCACCAGATGTGCAGCCACGTCACCTTCCACCGGACCGAGGACGCCTTCAGCATCGGGCTGGTGTTCGACGCGCGGGACGGGGGCCGCTAGCCGTGGACGCCACGACGACCACCCGCCACAAGGGCCTGCTCCGCTCGCGCACGGCCTCCGGCGACACGCAGACCGCGATCGACACCTGGTACCGGGCCGCGGTGGAGCGCGGGCAGCGGATCTGCACCGTCGGGACGCTCCCGCTCACCGGCACCGCCGCGGCGCGGGAAACCGCCCTCGACCCCGCGGACCTGCACCCGTCGGCCGAGCCGGCGCGGTTGGTGCAGCGGGCCCTCGGCGACGGCTACCAGGGGCTCGGCGTCCTCATCCACGCCGACGAGGTGATCGCCACGACGTCCGAGCGGTTCCACGACGCCGTCGAGACGGCGCTGACCGACCTGTGCACAGATCACCCGGTGGAGGTGCTGTGCGTCTACGACCGCCCCGGGGTCGGGACGGACTGCCTCGACCTGGCCGTCGAGCACCACGAGGGGGACCTGCGCGAAGAACAGCTCACCGTGCGCAGGACGACCGACGTGGTCCACGTGGCCGGCGAGGTGGACATGACGAACCTCGACGTGCTCGACACCGCGCTGCGCGCCACCGCACTCGCGCGCGGCAGGCGGTTGCGGATCGACCTGAGCGAGGCCACGTTCCTCAGCGCCGGCGCCGCGCACGTCCTGCACCGGCACGCAGCGGTGCTCCGGCAGGCCGGCGCGCACGTCGAGCTGCACGGCGCCGCGCCCCCCGTGGCCCGCGCCCTGCAGCTGGTCGAACTCAGCCTGCGCTCGCCCGGCTGACCGTTCTCCGGCCGCCTGAGGGGTGCGGTCGGCCACTTCGCCGCCACGCCGGCGGGCGCGGCTCGGTGACGTTGCGGTGTTCGGGATGAAGGCCCGGGATCGTGGCCGCGGACGCCGTCCCGGGGGACCGGGACGACGTCCGGACCGCGCGAGCAGTCGGGTTACCAGGCGTGCAATTCGTGCCGTGCTGGATCGGTCTCGGCGTCATGGCGACGACGGCCGTCGGATGACGCAGACCCACGGCGCTGTGCCTCGTCGCGGCGTGCTCCGCGTGGGTGCCCGGTGCTCGTGCCGGGATGCCCGACCGGGAGCGCGAACCTTCTCCTCCGGTCCGAGCCTGGCCTGTCGGGGTCCCGGTGCAGCCAGGTCTACTCCGCATCGGCGTTCCGCACAAGGGTGAACACCCAGCGCTACCGGCCCGCCCCTGTGGGAGAGTCGGGCCATGTGCCGCTGGCTGGGCTACTCCGGCGATCCCATCCGTCCAGAGGAACTGCTCTACCAGCCGGCGCGGTCGCTGATCGAGCAGAGCAAGAGCCACGCCCCCGACGTCGCGATCGCCAACGGGGACGGGTACGGCCTGGGGTGGTACGGCACCGGCGAGCGACCGGGGCTCTTCCGCAGCGCCTCGCCGGCCTGGGGCGACCGCAACCTGCGTGAGATCAGCGCCCAGCTGCGCTCGCCGCTGTTCCTCGCCCACGTGCGCGCCGCGACCGGCACGCCGGTGCAGCAGACCAACTGCCACCCCTTCCGGCACGACGACTGGATGTTCGTGCACAACGGCTTCATCGACGGCTTCGACCGGGTGCGCCGCGAGCTGGTGCTGGCCGTCGATCCGGCGCTGTTCCTCGGGATCGAGGGCTCCACCGACTCCGAGTTGATGTTCCACCTGGCGCTGACCTTCGGGTTGGCCCAGGACCCGCTGGGCGGGCTGGAGCGGATGGCGGGGTTCGTCGAGGCGGTCGGCCGCCGGGCCGGGGTGGCGCACCCGCTGCAGATGACGGTCGGGGTGAGCGACGGCGTCCGGCTCTACGCGGCGCGGTACGCCAGCGGGCCGGAGGCGAACACGCTGTTCGTCAGCTCCTCGGTGCGCGACGTCCGGCTGCTCTACCCGGAGAACGAGCGCTTCCAGCACTTCTCAGACGAGGCCCGGGTGGTCGTCTCCGAGCCGCTGGTCGACCTGCCGGGGCTGTGGCGGGAGATCCCGCCGGGCACGGCGGTGGTCGTGCAGCCGGGTGACGATCTCGAGGTCCCGTTCCGCCCGCAGGCGCCCTGAGCTCCTCGTCAGGCCCCGCGCATCCGGGGCTTCCGCGCGTACATCGCCTGGTCGGCGGAGGTCAGCACCTGGTCGGCGGACATCGCCGGGTCCTGCGGGCCCAGCTGCACCGTGCCCGCGCTGACCCGCGCCCGCACCGGGCGCCCGGCCACGTCGATGGGGGTGCGCAGCGCCTCGGCGATGCGCTCGGCGCAGTGCTCACCGGCCGGGCCCGCCCCGTCGGCGGTCCCCAGCAGCACCGCGAACTCGTCACCGCCCAGCCGGGCGACGGTGTCGCCGGTGCGCACCGCGGCGTTGATCCGCTCGGACACCCGCACCAGCAGCTCGTCGCCCGCCGCGTGCCCGAGCGTGTCGTTGACCAGCTTGAAGTCGTCCAGGTCCAGGTAGACCACGGCCAGCGGGCGGCGGTCCCGGGCGTGCAGCTCCAGGGCGTGCTCCAGCCGCTCGCGGAACAGCGCCTGGTTGGCCAGGCCCGTGAGCGCGTCGTGGAACGCCTGGTGGTGCAGCTCCTCCTCGCGGGCGGCGAGCCGCGCGGCCAGGAGGGCGTTCTCGCGCAACGTCAGGTACTGGCGCAGGAGCAGCAGCAGGACCAGCGCGAGCACCCCCACCTCCTCGGCGGGCGAGGGCTGCCCCCCGATGAACTCGGTGACGATGACGACCGCCAGCGCGATGCCGATGGGCACGTAGGGCAGCAGCCCACCGGACGGCACGATCGCCTCGCGCACGCCGACCGCCGCCGGGCGGACGTCGCCGCGGTGGCGGTCGAGCAGCGCGGCCAGCGCGAGGCAGCCCAGCCCGAGGCTCCAGACGACGTCCAGCGCGGTCCCCGGCTCGTAGCCCTCGGTCGCGGTGAGGTAGACGAACCCGCTGTCGGCGACGCTGTTGAGCACCAGCCCGGCGACGAGCAGGGTGAGCGGCAGGCGGGGCCGCCCGGCCGGCGCTCGGGCCAGGGCGAGCACGGCGAGCACGGCGATCAGCACGTCCAGCACGGGGTAGGCCACCGAGACCGCGGAGGCCAGCGGCTGGCTCGCCTCCGCGGCCCGCACGGCCGCGCCCAACGCGGTCGCCCAGCTCACCAGCACCAGCGCGCCGCTGGTGGCCATCCCGTCGAGCAGGTCCTGCAACCGGTGCACCCGCCCACCGCGGTCGAACAGCAGCAGCACCCCGGCGCAGGCCAGTGGCCCGAACGCGAGGTAGGCCACGTCGGCGACCGACGGGAACGGGTCCCGCCCGGTGGCGTCCAGCCAGGCCCAGATCGCGTCACCGACGGCCCAGCAGGTCAGCGCGGCCCCCAGGGCGCTCCACGCGCGCCTGCGACGACCGGCCGAGTGCACCGCCCGCCAGATCCCGCAGCCGGCGGCCGTCGCCGAGGACACCAGCGCGCTCAGGTTCGCGACGAGCGCCTGGTCCAGCCCGGGCCGCTCGGGCAGGAACAGCACGGCCACCGCGAGGCCGGTGACGGCGAGCACCACCACCAGCGCTGCCGCGGGCGCCCTGCCCACCGAGGCGCCCATCGGCTGTCCCCCCTGTCCAGCCGGCGATCATCGCACGGCCCCGGGACGGCGTGCATCGCCCGATGGTCGCGCGTCGAGCAGGAGATCCGTCGATCTACCCCCCGGGGTCAACGGTGGCCGGTGGCGACGAGCGCCGCCATCGCGAACGCGACGTGGCCGGCGGCGTCGGTCAGGAAACCAGGTCGGCGCCGGGTGCGGCCGGGAGCACGTACTCCCCGGAGCGCAGGGCGGAGCCGGGGACCTACCGCCACCGCGGTAGCCGGGGTCGCACCCCGAGCGGGACGCCTCCGCGCGACCGGTTCCCGATCGTGGGGTCCGGTCGAACGAAGGAGAATCCCATGGCTACCCCCGGTCCGGCTCGGACCCGAACCGCTCCCGGCCTCGGCGCCGGCGTTCTCGCCCCCATCGGCTTCCTCGGCGCGTACCTGGCGGTCAGCCCGGTGTCCGGTGCGTTCGTGGACCGTCCGCTGCCGATGCCGGGCTCGCCTGCCGCGGAGGTGGCCGCCTTCTACGCGGCCAACCCGGTCGGGGTCGGGGTCACCGCCGGTCTGCAGACGCTCTCGGTGGCCTGCTTCGCGGTGTTCGTCGCCGCACTGGCCCCGGCCCTGCGCGCCGTCGGGGCGGGCTGGCTGCCGAAGGTCGGCTACCTGTCGGTGGCCGCGATGGTGGTGTCGTCCGGGTTGTCGGTGGCGCTGGCGGTGATCGCGGCCTCGGCGGGCGGGGCGACCGTGGAGGTGCTGCGCCGACTGAGCTTCTACGCAGGCGGCGTGGTGACCGTCGTGACGCTCGGCGCGTTCGTCGTCGGCTCGGCGCTGGTGCTCGGCCGCGCGGGGCTGGTGGGCAAGGCGACCCGCTGGTTCGGCTACGTCGGCGGGGGGATCGCCGTGCTGTCCGTGCTCTCGCTGGCGATCTACTACGCCAGCGCCGCGCTGCCGGTCGGGCGGGTCCTCTCGATGGCCTGGACGATCGTCGCCGGCGTCGCTCTCCACCGGCGGCGGGAGGCCGCGGACCGGTGATGCAGGTCCTCGACGGCCAGCGCCGGGCTCAAGCTGGCGGCCGCCGACCACGCCAACGTCACCTTCGAGGTCGACGAGATCGACCAGCGCAGCCGCAGCGGCTGGAGCGTGCTGGTGCGCGGCCTCGCCGAGGAGATCACCGGCGCCCACCGCGCCGAGCTGGTCGAACGCACCACAGCCACCGGCGTGACGCCGTGGGCGCCGGGGGAGCACGGGCACTGGATCCGGCTCATCCCGCAGGACATCGGCGGTCGACGCATCGTCCCGGGTCAGCTGCTGCCCGCCTCCGGGGACGCCGCCTACCCCTGAGCGGTGGCGGTGGCGGTGACCGAGGGCGGATCGGGCCCCGCGGTGGCGGGCGCTACCGTCGCCGGGTGGCCCTCGACCCGGTGCGACTGATCGACACGATGGAGCGGTCGGGCCCCCGGGCCGTGGAGGCCGAGCTGGCCCTCGACCCGACACCGGCGGCGCAGGCCCTGGCCGGGGTGGTGCGGCAGGCCGGGCAGCTGCTGGCCCCGCTGTCGCCGCCCGGTGCGCTCGCGGCCACCCTGGCCGCCCGGATCCCACCCGACGACGGGGCGACCGCCGCCCTGCGCGCGGCGTTGCTCGCCTGCTCCCCACGGCCCTGCCCGACGCCGATCGGTACGCCGCCGGACCTGCCGGATCCGGCACTGCACCGGGTGCTCAGCGGCCACGCCGGTGCGATCGAGGCGCTCGCCGTCGCCCCGGACGGCAGCTGGCTGGCGACCGGCGGTGCGGACGGCAGCACGCGGGTGTGGGACCTGGCCACGAGCACCTGCCGGCACGCGTTGCGCGCCGGCGGGTCGGTGCACGCGCTCACCGTCGCCCCGGACGGGTCGTGGTTGGCGGTGGCCGGCGGGGACGGCGCGACGTCGCTGTGGGACCCCGGCTCGGGGGCCCTCCTCCGCATCCTCGATGGGCACGACGGTCCGGTGAACGCGGTCGCGGTCGTCCCGGACGGCTCCTGGCTCGCCACCGCGGGTGAGGACGGCACGGTCCGGATCCGGGAGGCGGCCACCGGCGAATGCCGGCACGTCCTGGCCGGGCACACCGGCTCGGTGACCGCCCTCGCCGTCCCGGCGGGCGGCGGCTGGCTCGCCACCGCGGGCAGCGACGGCACCGCCCGGGTCTGGGACCCGACCACCGGCGAGGGTCGGCGCAGCCTGCGCGGCCACCACCGACCGCTCACCGCGATCGCCGCGGCTCCCGACGGCACGTGGCTGGCGACGACCGCGCTGGACGGGGTGACCCGGACCTGGGACCCGGCCACCGGCGAGGGGCGCCACGTCCTGCGGGCGTCGGTCGAGCCGGTGGGGCGGCTCGCCGTCGCCGTCGACGGTTCCTGGCTCGCCGGCACGTCCGACGACGGCCGCATCCGGATCTGGGACCCGGCCACCGGCGACTGCCTGCTCACCGTCGACGGCCACTCCGATGCGGTCACCGCGCTCGCCGCGGCCCCGGACGGCTCCTGGATCGCCACCGCCGGCACCGACGGCAGCACCCGGACCTGGGACCCGGCCACCGGCGAGTGCCGCCTCGCCGTCCGCGGGCACACCGAGCCGGTCACCGCGCTCGCGGTCACCTCGGACGGCTCCCGGCTGGTCGCCGCGGGCGACGACGGCACCATCCGGATCTGGGAGCCCGGCACCGCCCGGCCCGACCCGCGGGAGCCGAACCCGGCGGTGACGGCGCTGGCCCTCGCCCCGGACCGGACCTGGCTGGCCACCGCGGGCGTCGACGGCACCACCAGCATCTGGGACCCGCGGACCGGCACCTGCCTGCGCACGCTCGTCGGCCACGACGACCGGGTCGCCGCGCTCGCGGTCACCGCCGACGGCTCCCGGCTGGCCACCGTCGGCTGGGACGGGACGCTCCGGCTGTGGGACCCGGCGACCGGCGCGCTGCTGTGGACGCGGACCGCGGGCGACATGGTGTTCGCCGTCGCGATCGCGCCCGACGGTGCGTGGATCGTCACCGGGGGCGGCGACGAGGGCGACGCCGTCCACGTGTGGGACGCCGCGGGCGACCACCGCCACGTCCTCGTCGGGCACACCTACCCGGTGATGGAGTTCGGCGTCGCCGGCGACGGGAGCCGGCTCGCCACCGTCGCCGACGACGGCACCGCCCGGATCTGGGACCCGAGCACCGGCGACTGCCGCCACACCCTCACCGGGCACACCGCGCCGCTCGGGACGCTGGTCCTCGCCCCGGACGACAGCTGGCTGGCCACCGCGGGAGACGACGGCACCGTACAGCTGTGGGACCCCGGCACCGGGACGCCCCTGCGCACCCTGCCCGCCCACAGCGGACCGGTGAGCGCGCTCGCCGTCGCCCCCGACGGGGCGTGGCTGGCCACCGCAGGCACGGACGGCACGGTCGGCATCTGGGACCCCGCCACCGGGCGGCGCCGTCACACCCTGCGCGAGCACACCGGCCCGGTCGCCGCGCTCGCCGTGGCCCCGGACGGGTCGTGGCTGGTCAGCGCGGGCTCGGACGCCACGGTGCGGGTCTGGGACCCCGCGACCGGCCGCAACCGCTCAGCCCTGCGGTTGGGCGACGAGCCGCGACGCGCCGTCGCCGTGGCCGCGGACCTCGTCGTGATCGCCGGCGGCCACGGCCCGCACTTCCTCCGGCTGATCGGATAGGAGGTCCGGCTCTCCCCGGGGCCCGCCCAGGAGATCGAGCGTGTCCTGCTCCGCCACGACGGCTGGCGCCGCATCCGCGGACGAGAGCGCAAGAACGGTCGGGCGCGCGCACCCCGCGGTCCGCCACGCTGGTCCCATGACCGGGACCACCTCCAAGACCGTGTTCTACACCGCGACCACACTCGACGGCTACATCGCCGACCCGGCGGACTCGTTGGACTGGCTGTTCGTCCAGGACATCGACGCGGACGGCCCGATGAACTACGACTCGTTCATCACCGGCGTCGGCGCCCTGGTCATGGGCGCGACGACCTACGAGTGGATCCGCGCGCGGATCGCCGACGGCCGCGAGAAGTGGAGTTACACCGTGCCGACGACCGTCGTCACCCACCGGGACCTGCCCCCGATCGAGGGTGCCGACGTGCGCTTCGCCTCCGGTGACGTCGCCGCCGTGCACGCCGGACTGCTGGCCGCCGCCGGTGGCCGCGACGTGTGGGTGGTCGGTGGCGGCGACCTGGCCGGGCAGTTCGCCGACGCCGGGCTGCTGGACGAGATCGTCGTGGCGATCGCCCCGGTCACCCTGGGGGAGGGGCGCCCGCTCTTCCCGCGGCGCTACGCACTGCGCCTGGTCGAGGTGGAGCGCAACCGGGCGTTCGCGTGCGCCCGCTACGCGGTGCTCGGCCCGCGCACCACGGACTGGGCGCCGTGACCGGCCGCGACCGCCTCCGCGAGCTCCTCGACGCCGTCCTCGACGAGGAGCACCGGTCGCTGGCCGCCATGGCCGACGGGGCGTACTCCTCGCCGTTCCACTTCAGCCGCCGGTTGGCCCGCGACACCGGCGAGCCGCCCGTGCAGATGCGGCGCCGCGTGGCGCTCGAGCGCGCGGCGTGGCAGCTCGCGCACGGCGCCTCGGTCACCGACGCGGCGTTCGCGGCGGGCTACGGCTCGGTCGAGGGGTTCGCGCGCGCGTTCGGCCGGGCCTACGGCTACCCGCCCAGCGCGGCCCCCGCCGGCCCGACCCCCGGCTCGGCGCACTGGCTGCCCGCCCCGAACGGCATCCACTTCCACGCCCCCGACGGGCTGTGGATCGAGGGATCTGCCCAGGCCTCCGCGGGGGAGGTCACCGCGTTGCTGGTTCACCACGACGTCCACGACGTGGGGACGCTGGTGGAGCTGGCCAAGGGCCTGGAACCGGCCGAGTACGTCCGCGAGCGGATCCCCGGGCTGACCCTGCTGGAGTGGGCGGGCCCGGAGGGCTCCATCGCGGCGCTGCTCAACCGGTCGGTGGGGACCTACGAGATCTGGCTGGCCTCGGTCGAGGGCGCCGACCACCCCGGCCGGCTCTCCGACGACGACGACCCGGTCGCGTTGGCCGCCAGGCTCGACTCCGTCGTGCCGCGCTGGTTGGCGTTCGTCAGCGATGTCGAGCGGCGCCGCGCCTGGGGCGACCGCGTGGTCGACGCGCTGTGCGACCCACCGGAGAGCTTCGTCCTGGGCAGCGTGCTCGCGCACGTGCTCACCTACTCCGCCCAGCGCCGCGGCCTGGCGCGCACCCTGCTGCGCCAGGCCGGTGTCGCGGTGGGCGAGCCCGTACGGCCGGGTGGCCCGCCCGACCCGGTCCGCGACGGCGACCCCATCGAGTGGCTGCGGCGGCACGCGCCCTGACCGCGCGCCGTGCGAGAGCCCGGGCCGGCGTCTACCAGGGCAGAACCCCGCGTTCATCGGTGAAGGTCCCGGTCGGGCCGTCCGGGCCGAGCGTGGCCAGGCGCACGACGCTCCTGGCGCTCTCCGCGACCGGCCTGCCGATCCCGAAGGCGGCGGTCATGTCGGTGGCCGTGGTGCCGGGCTCGAGCGCGTTGAACCTGATGGCCGGCTCGGACTTGGCGTACTGGACGGTGAGCATGGTGGCCGCGGACTTGGACGCCGCGTAGAGCGCCAGCGGCATGGCGTACTCCGGGCGGTCGGGGTTGGTCACCGCCCAGAACGACCCCATGCTGCTCGACAGGGTGACCACCACCGGGTTCGGCGACTTCCGCAGCAGGGGCAGCGCCGCTTCGGTGACCCGGACGATCCCCACCGCGTTGGTGTCGAACACGCGCAGGGCCGTCGGTCCGTCGACGGGTCCGGCCCCGAGGACGCCCGCGTTGTTCACCAGGACGTCGAGCCGGCCCTCGGCCGCCTCGACGGTCGCCAGCGCATCGCCGACCGAGGCGTCGTCGGTCACGTCGAGCTGCACGAACCGCGCGCCCAGCTCCGCCGCGGCCTTCTCGCCCCGCTCGACGTCGCGGGCGCCGATGTAGACGGTGTGGCCCAGCTCGATGAACTGCCTGGCGGTCTCGAAACCGATGCCCTTGTTCGCGCCGGTGATCAGTGTGACGGTCATGCGTCTCCTCCGGGATGCCGCCGGAGCGGGCGGCCGTAGTTTTGTACCGATCGGTTGTAGCCACGCTAGCAAGTTCTGTACCGCTCGGTTGGTGAAGCGGCTCACGTTCTGTACCGAGCGGTAGACTGAGCCCATGAGCACTGGGGCGCCCGCCACGGGACGACCGCGCGCCTTCGACGAGGAGGCGGTCCTCGACCGGGCCGCGGAGGTCTTCTGGCGGCACGGCTACGAGGGCGCGTCGCTGAGCGCCCTCACCAGCGCGATGGGCATCAACCGGCCGAGCCTGTACGCCACGTTCGGCAGCAAGGAGCAGCTGTTCCAGCGCGCCTTCGCCCGCTACCACGAGACCCAGGTCGCCCTCGCCCGCGCCGCGCTCGATCGCCCCACCGCCTACGCGGCCGTGGAAGCCTTCCTGCGCTCCAGCGCCGACGGCCTCACCGCCGGTGATCACCCCGCGGGCTGCCTGTCGATCCAGGGGGGCCTGGCCTGCTCGCCGGAGAACAGCCGCGTCTCCGAGATCCTGGCCACCGGCCGGGCCGCCACCGAGTCCGCCCTCGTGCAGCGGCTGACCCGCGCCGCCGAGGAAGGGGACCTCCCCGACGGAGTGGACGCCCGCGCGCTGGCCCGGTTCGTGATGGCGCTCAGCGAGGGCCACGCCGTCCACGCCGCGGCCGGCGCGAGCCGTGAGGACCTCCAGGCCTCCGTCGACATCGCCCTGCGCGCCGTCGCGCTCCACCCCTGACTGCCTGCGCCGTGAGTCGGTGGTGCGCGGGAGCGCCATCCGGCCGGAGATAGCGGACCGGACCTGTCCGCGACCCGTGTCAGGGTCGGTTCATGGGCACCACTCCAGAGAGGACCCCTCCCATGACCGACCAGCTGACCCTGCATGCGAAATCCGCCGACGGCACCCGCATCGCCTACCACCGCTTCGGAGAGGGACGGCCGGTGGTCTTCGTCGGGGGCGCGCTCGCGACGGCGGCGGCCGCCGCCCCGCTGGCCACCGCGTTCGCCGAGGCCGGCCTGCAGGGCGTGACCTACGACCGTCGCGGCCGGGGCGGCAGCGGCGACACCGCGCCGTACGCGCCCGAGCGGGAGGCCGAGGACCTGCGCGCCGTCATCGACGCGGTCGGCGGGGCCGCGGTCGTCCTCGGACACTCCTCGGGTGCGATCCTCTCGCTGCTCGCGGCGGCCCGGGGCGTGCCCGTGACGCACCTGTTCCTGTCCGAGCCGCCGCTGCGGTTCGGACGGGACGAGCCGCCCGCCGATCTCGCGGCCCGGCTGCAGGCCCTGGTCGACGACGGCCGCGACGAGCAGGCCGTCCTGCTCTTCCTGCGGGAGGAGGTCGGTCTGCCCGAGCCGGCGGTGGAGCAGTTCCGCGCGTCGCCGGCCTTCGCCGGTCTCCTCCCGCTCGCCCGGACCACCGTGTACGACAACCGGCTCGTCGCGTCGGTGTCGACGCCGACCGCCGCGATGCTCGAGGTCGACGTGCCGACGACCGTCCTGCGCGGCGACCCGACGATGCCGTTGCTCGTCGCCGCCGCCGAGCGGCTCGCCGCCGCGATGCCGGGGGCGGAACTCGTGGTCGTGCCGGAGTCGCACGACCACGGCGTCGACCCCGCCGGGACCGTCCGCGAGGTGCGCGCCCGGATCGGCTGACGGACCCGGCCGGCGCCCGGCAGGCCCCGGTCGGCCGCGTCCGGAGCACTGCGGGAACAGCTCTCAGCGCTTGCGGCCCACCCCGCACAGGAAGGTCGCCGAGCGCGGGGCCCGGACGTCCGCGGGGTCGTCGCCGCGCCAGCACCGCACCGCGGCCACGCCGGGCGGGACGAGGTCGAGGTCGCCGAAGAAGGTGCTCAGCTCGTCGCGCGAGTGGATGTGGATCCGCGCGGCGGTGTAGGCCGAGGCGAACCTGTTCCCCTCGCGCGGTGCGCCCGACCCCACCGAGATGATCAGGTAGCTGCCGGGGCTCATCGCCTCGATGAAGACCGAGGCGATGTCCCGTGCGGTCGCGGCCTCCGAGAAGTGCAGGATGGCCGAGAGGATCACGCAGGTCGGCTCGGCCAGGTCGACGTGCTCGGTCAGGGCGGCGTCGGAGAGGATGCTGCGCGGGTCGCGCACGTCGCCGGGCACCACCACGACGCCGGGGCTGCGGGCGAGCAGGCTGCGGCCGTGGGCGATCACCACCGGGTCGTTGTCCACGTAGGCGACTCGCGCGTCCGGGTTGACGTCCTGGGCGACGTCGTGCGTGTTCAGCGCCGTCGGCAGGCCGGCGCCGACGTCGATGAACTGCCCGACCCCGCGCGCGGCCACGTAGCGCACGGCGCGCTGCAGGAAGGCCCGGTTCTCCCGCGCCATCTGCGCGCTGGCCGGGTGGATCGCCAGCAGCTTCTCGGCCAGCTCGCGGTCGACCGCGTAGTTGTCCTTCCCGCCGAGCCAGTAGTCCCAGACCCTGGCGATGTTCGGCCTGGTCGGGTCGAACGGCCCCGCACCCCGCACTCGCGCCCGCCTTCGTTCTCGATGTTCGACCTCGACCCGGGGAACATTAGCCAGCGGCGATCCGGGTCGACCCCGGGAACGCGCCGATGCGTGCCCGGGGAGCGCCCGCCGGTCGTCGGGTCGGTGCCTACACTCCTGCCATGACGGCGTCGCAGCGCCGAGCCCGCGTCGAGGACGTGCACGAGATGGCGTCGAGCATGCCCCACGTCACGGTCGAGCGCGGGTCCCGGGGCAACCCGGTCTACCAGGTGGGCCGCAAGTCGTTCGTGTTCTTCCGCACCCCGCGGCCCGACGCCGTCGATCCGGCGACCGGGGAGCGGTACCCGGACGTCATCGTCTTCTGGGTGCCGTCCGAGTCGGACAAGCAGTCCCTGGTCCAGGACGAGGGCTCGCCGTTCTTCACGACCCCGCACTTCGACGGTCACCCCTCGGTCCTGCTGCGGGCGAGCCGGATCGGCGAGCTCACCCGCCGGGAGCTGCTCGAGGTCGTCCAGGACGCCTGGCTCTCGCAGGCGTCGCCGCGCCGCAGGGCGGCCTGGCTGGCCGCTCAGGAGCCGTAGGGGGCGCCGGGCGTCCGCGACGATCAGGGGACGGTGGCCGGGGTCAGGTGGGCCTCGGCGTCGGCGTCCAGCATGCGCCGGACCGGGCCCTGGTAGCGCATGGCGGTGGCCACCACGGTCACCTTCGGGTGGTCCGCGTGCGGCTCGCCGGTGGCGCCGAAGGCCGGCGCGGTGCTGCGGACCGTCGCGATCGGCGCGCCGTCGCGGGTGATGACGAGGTCGGCGCCGGGGGCGAGGGCGTCGAGGAACTCCACGACGTCGTCGGGGAGTCGGGTCACGTCGATCCGCCGCGGTGGTTCGGTCATGGTCCCCCGAGTGTGCCGCCTGGCCGCGGGTGGGGGAGTGGGCGGTGCCTCAGGCGAAGATGCCCGCCCCCGGGAAGGGCTCCACGGGGTCCACGGGTGGCACGACGTACGTCCCGCCGGCCTGGACGGACAGCAGCGCGGCGGCCGCGGCCGGGTCCACGTCGGGGTCGCCGCCGAAGTTCGTCCTGCCGAGCCAGGTCGGCTGGCGCAGGATGCGCACCACGCGGTCCGGGGTGTCCTGGAAGCTCACGAAGTTCAGCCCGGCGCGGAAGCCCGGGGCCGCACCGTGCGGCTCGAGGAACTCGTAGCCCTGCCGGAAGATGCGCAGGCTGCTGGCGTCGGAGGCGGGCCGCGCGTGGTGGTTCGCCCGCTGCACGTGGCTGAGGTCCACCACCGGATCGGTCACGTCGGGCGGCTCGCGGAACGCCTCGTTGCCCGGCTCGATCACCTCGGTGGTCCCGGCCACCGGGCAGCCGGCGACGGTGACCGGGCCGTCCGCCCCGACGGCGGTGATCGGGGCCCCGGTCAGCTTGTCGCGACCGACCAGCAGCTCCTGCGCGGCGCGGTCGATGCCGCGCCACCGGGCGAGGTCGACCGACAGGCGCAGGAAGGCGAGGTAGGTGCCCCCGACCAGCCAGTCCTGCTCGTCGTCGCCGGTCGGCTTGATCGTGATGACCCCGGCGCGTTCCTCGCTGCGCAGGTTCGACACCCCGTCGTGGAAGTCGATCCAGCTCCGCCCGTCGGCGCGCTGGAACCCCTGGTAGAAGGCGGTCAGGGTGAGCGGGGCGACGCCGGTGGCCGGATCGGTGCCGTCGTGGGTGGCCTTCCACGTCTCGACGACCACGCGGTTCACCGCGAGCTGCGTCTCCGCGACGACCTGCACCGCGATCTCCTCGGTCGCCGGGTTCTGCCGCACCTCCGGGGAGTAGGACAGGCCGGAGCCGACGACGACCCGGCCGCCGCCCATCGGCTGCGGCGAGCGGAACGACCCGGTCAGCAGCGCGGCGGGCACCGCGCGCCGCGCCCCGGGCAGGGTGAACGCCTTCTGCCCGTAGCCGAGGAGAACCGTGAGGGCGTCGGCGGGCACCGGGTGCCCCGGGAGGTCGACCACCGCGCCCCGGACCAGCCCGCGCCACACGTTCCACAACCGCTGCAGCGCAGCGCCCACCGTTGCGGCATCGGCACCGGGTGCGGCCTGCAGGAAGAACAACACGAGGGCACGCCCGGGTCGGGCACCGGGTGCGTGGTAGACGCCCTCCTGCAGGGTCATCCGGTCGGTTCCGTGCGGCGGGGGCCCACCCGCCGCAGCGGGCCGGCGTGCGCGGCGTCGAATTCCCGCTGCAGCTGCTCGATGCTCTGGCAGACGGTGGCCTCGCGGCAGACGATCGGGGCGTCGGAGGTGGTGAGCACGGTCCGCTCGCCGTCGGCCAGCGGGGTCTGCGGTCCGACCACCACGAACGGCCCGACCTCGACGTGCCGCACGATCTGGTGCCCGCCGACGACGGGCTCGTCGGTGGCGCCCTCCGCCGTCACGGCCTCGTCGAGGAAGCGCGGGTCGTCGTCGGGCGGCCCGACCTCGAGGCGCTGGTGCAGGCCCTCGTCGCCGCGGCTGAAGCGCACCCACCCGTCGGGCAGCGGAGCGCCGTCGAGGAGGAACACGTCGCGGGCGAACGACTGGATGTACATGCCGAGGGGGTCGGCGAACCCGACGGTCCGCCCCGAGACGGCCGCCCCGTGCGCGGCCATCGCCGCAGCCGGGTCGGCGTGCCGGCACGCCAGGTGCTCGCTGCCGCTCTCGCGGAAGATCTGCTCCTTCGTCGCGGGTTCGAGCGTCCCGGCCCGGTCGGTGAACAGCGGCCGGGCCCCGAACATGATGATGAACAGCAGGTCGTCCAGACCGTTGATCGGGTGGCTCATGAACAGCGCGTTGCGCGTGTTGAGCGGCCCGCTCGGCGGCCCCTGCTGGCCGCCCGCCACCAGCGCCGCGAAGGCGCTCTCCCGCGCGTCCTCGCTGAGGGCGGTGGGATCGGCGACGCCGTACAAGTCGGTCCAGGCGGGCTCGGTCCCGGTGATCCCGGTGACGAGGCCGCGCACCGCGTCGGGGGAGGAGCGGGCGAGCGTCACCCAGTACTCCCGCAGCTCCGTGGTGACCTGGACCCGCTTGAGCCGGCGCCGCCCGTCCGCGTCGACGGCCCGGACCGCGGCGTACTCGCAGTACTCGTTGTGCAGCACGGCCCGGCCCCGCTCGTCCCAGTCCGAGAGCCGCTGCGCCGCCGCGGCGCCGAGGCAGAACGCCGGCTCGGCCGGGTCGCCGAACCAGGTCACCGGGACGCGCGCGGTCGACCCGACGGCCACCGGGTCGATGCTGAAGAACCGGCTCCCGAAGGACGGCTCGAGCCGGGCGAACTCCGCGGCGATCCGGTCGTTCCAGCTCTTCACGAGACCGGGCGCGAGGTCGTCGGCACGGCCGGGGACGTCGTAGGGCACAGCTGCCTCCTCCAGGAGGGGTGCGGGATCCGGGACCCGGCCGGCCGGTGGTGAGGATCATCAAAGCACCGTGGTGGGGCGGGCTCCAGTACGTAGATCTGCGTACAGATCCCCCGACGACGGCCGGCGCGGCGAGCGCACCGCCGTCGGGGCCGATCAGGCGCGCGTCTTGCGCGCCACCACGGCCCAGTGCCCGGCGCGGGTGGTGTCCGGGGCGGACCCGATGTCGCCGTCCTCGATCCGCCAGTCGGTCGTGGCGACCAGGCCCGGCTCGACGACCTCCAGGCCGGTCAGGAACGCGCGCTCGATCTCCTCGCGGGTCCGGGCCCGGAACGTCATCGGCGAACTGCCGAGCACGTCGTGCAGCGCGCGGGCGTCCTCCGGGTCGAGGAAGTCGTAGGTGGCGTGGCTCAGCACCAGGTACGAGCCCACCGGCACGGCGTCCAGCAGCGCGCGCACGTGCTCCTCCGGCGCCTCGTCGTCGCGGATGTGGTGCAGGACGGCCACCAGCATGACCGCGGTCGGCCGGGCGAGGTCGAGGAACCGCTCGGCCTCGGCGAGCAGCCGGGCGGGCTCGCGCAGGTCGCTCTCGATGTAGGCGGTGGTGCCCCCCGGATCCAGCAGCGCCTGGGCGTGGGCCAGGACGATCGGGTCGTAGTCGACGTAGACCACGCGCGCATCGGGGTTCACCCGGTGCGCCGCCTCGTGCGTGTTGGCCACGGTGGGCAGCCCGGTCCCGATGTCGAGGAACTGGTCGATCCCCTGGCCCGCGACGAACCCGACGGCGCGGTTGAGGAACGCCCGGTTGTGCCTGGCCCACACCGGCATCTGCGGCGTCACCTGCAGGATCTGGTCCCCGGCCGCGCGGTCGACGGCGTAGTTGTCCTTCCCGCCCAGCAGGTAGTCGTAGACCCGCGCTTCGTGCGGCATGGACGTGTCGATGTCGTCGGGCACGCCGGGGATGCTACTGATCGGCCTTCGCCCGACCTTCCTCCGACACGGTGGGGTTAGGGTCCGGTGTGCGCCAGGCCTTCGGCGAGGGGTTCGACGTCCCCGACGGCTACCTCGACTCGGCCGGTTCGGGTGTCCCGCCGGCGTCCGCGGTCGCCGCCGTGACCGCCGCGGTGCACGACTGGCGCGGGGGCGCCGTGGACTGGGCGGGGTTCGAGGACGCGGTCGCCGCCACCCGAGCGGCGGTCGCCGCGCTCACCGGTTTCCCCGCCGACCGGGTGGCGCTGGGCCCCGCCGTCTCGGCGCTGGTCGGACTGATCGCCGCCGACGTGCCCGACCGGGCCGCGGTGCTCGTCGCCGAGGGCGAGTTCACCAGCGTGAGCTGGCCGTTCGCCGTCCAGCGGGGCCGCGGGGTGACCGTCGATGAGGCGCCGCTGGAGCGGCTGGGCGAGCGCGCCGCCGGCTACGACGTGGTCGCGGTGAGCGTGGCGCAGTCCGCCGACGGGCGGGTCGTCGACCTCGACGCGCTGCGCGCCGCGCGCGCCGCAGGATGCCGGGTGGTGCTCGACGCGACCCAGTCGCTGGGTCGGCTCGACGCCGACCTGTCCTGGGCCGACGCGGTGGTGGCGGCGGGCTACAAGTGGCTGCTGGCTCCCCGTGGCGCGGCCTGGCTGGCGCTCGGTCCCGACCTCGACCCGGTGCCGCACCTGGCCGGCTGGAGCGCCGCGGAGCAGCCGTGGGACAGCGCCTACGGCCTGCCGGTCCGGCTGGCCCGCGACGCGCGCCGGCTCGACCTGTGGTCGTCGATGCTGGTGCTGGCCGGTGCCGGGGTCAGCGTGCCGTGGGTGGCCGGCCTCGACCGGGCCGCCGTGCACGCCCACTGCGTCGGCCTGGCCGACGCGTTCCGGGAGGGCCTGGGGATGGGTCCGGGCGGCTCGGCGATCGTGTCGGTGCCGGGCGATGACGCGGACGATCGGCTGGCCGCCGCCGGGGTCGTCGCCACCTCCCTCGCATGCGGCGCTCGCCTCGCCTTCGCGCTGTACAACACCCAGTCCGATGTGGACCGGGCGCTGCGCGCGCTGCACGGGGCGAGCTGAGTGCCCGGCGTGGTGCGCGCCGCCCGGCAGCCGGGCGAGGGCGGCTCGCTCACCCCAGCCCGAGCAGTTCGGGACGGGCGGCGATGGCCAGCCAGTAGCGGCCCGGGTCGGGCAGCAGCCGCCGGGTGTCGAGGTCCAGCAGGCCGCCGACGCTGCTGACCTCCGCGGCCAGCACGCCGTCGCCGCGGCGCAGCTGCTGGCGCACGCGGCTGGTCCGGCCGGTGCCCCACTCGAACGCGGTGACGACCTCGACCGCGTCGTGGGGGCGCAGCTCGCGGTGGTAGCGCAGGGTGGTCTCCAGGTTGACCGGCCCGATGCGGCGCGCCCGCAGGTCGGCCGGCTCGACGCCGGCCGCGTCGAGCGCGGCCCAGCGCGCGTGGTCGCCGTAGGCCAGGTACGCCGACCCGCGGACGTGACCGTTGGGGTCGAGGTCGTCGCTGCGCACCGCGACCACGACCCGGAACGCCCATTCCTCGTCGACGGCCTCGGCGAGGGCGGCACCGCGGGCCTCCGGCGCGGGCGGGACGGTGGGGTCGGCGGCGGGGTCGGACCGGGACTGCGGATCGGGCGTCATGCGGACCTCCGGCTGGGACGGCGACTGGTCACCGCCCCAGCGTCACCGCCGCCGGCGTCCTGGTCTTGTGGAATCCGGCCATGCCCCGGCCCCGCGCGGCGGTAGGCGACGAGCAGCTCGGCCGGGGTGGACCCGGAGAGCCTGCGGCACTCGTGCCCGAGGTGGGCCTGGTCGACGTAGCCGACCCGGGCCGCCGCCGCGGCCAGCGACTCGCGGCCGGCGAGGACGTGCTCGAGGCGGGCCAGGAACGCCTGGAAGCGCAGCACCCGGTGCAGCGACTTGGGCCCCAGCCCCACGGCGGCCCTGATCTGCCGGCGCACCGTGCGCTCACCGAGCCCCACCGTCGAGGCCACGTCCGGCACGCGAGCGCCCGGTACGCCCAGCGATCCCACCACGGCGGCCAGCCGCGGCTCGGCCGCGCCGGATCCGCCCGCGCCGGCGGCCGTCCGATCGCCGATCCACTGCTCGAGCACGGCGCGTCGACGGGCCGGTCCCCCCGCCGTCCGCAACCGCTGCTCGACCTCGGACACGCCGGCGCGGCCGCCGAGGAGGTCGGCCACCGGGATGCTGCGTCCCGGCTGGTCCCAGACCGCCCCGGACAGCACCGCCGCCGCGGTCCCGCAGCGCAGGCGCACCCCGACGCTCGGCACCGCCGCGCGCAGGCGCACGCGCAGCGGCTGCTCACCCGCCCACGTCACCCCGAGCGCTTCGCCGTCCCACCAGACGTCGACGCACCCGTCCGGCAGCAGCCGCAGCCACCCGTCGCGGCCCGGCTCGCCCTCCCAGGTGGCCGCCACGTGGCGTGCCGTGCGGGTCGTCGGGCGGTACTCGCGGACCAGCGAGGTCCACCCCGTGGTCGCGGCACGGGCGCGCAAGGAGACCGACACACCACCAGTGTCGCCCTCGACGGCGCGCAGGCTCGCAGATCCGCCGCTCGACCCGGTGGGGGAGTCACGCGCGCGCCGCGGCCCGGGTGACCAGCTCGCGGACCAGCGCGGCGACCTCGTCCGGGGCCAGTTCCACGGCGTTCTCGCCCACGCTGACCTCGAACGAGCAGCGGCCGGGGTCGGGGGCGGAGCGCAGGTAGCCGAAGAGCTGGACGCCGGTCTCGGCGAGCAGCTCGGCGTGCGCGCGTTCCACGGCTCCCGGGGCGGCGGGCAGGTGGACGTGGAACAGGGGAGTGGGGGGCACCTCGGGGACCGTGCGGGCCGCGCCGTCGGCGTTGAGGGCGGCGGCGAGCGCGACCGCGTGGTCGCGGAAGGCGGGCATCCGGGGCAGCAGCTCGTCGAGCCCGAGCAGCGCGACGGCGGCCAGCGGCCAGGCGTCCGGGATGCGCCCGCCGAGCCGCCTGCGCCACACGTCGGCGTGCGCGACCAGCTCGTCGTCCCCGGCGAGGACGGCGCCGCGGGCGCCCTGCAGGCCCTTGTAGAGCGAGACGTACACCGAGTCGAACAGCCCGGCGATCTCGCTCAGCGGCCGGTCGTAGCCGGTCTGCGCCTCCCACAGCCGGGCGCCGTCGAGGTGGGCGGCGGCGCCGCGGTCGCGGGCCCAGGCCACCTGCGCGGTGAGCTCGGCCCAGCCCGGCAGCCGGCCGCCGAGGTCGCGCTGGGGCAGCTCCAGCACCAGCGCGGCCAGCGGCTCGGCCACCTCGGCCAGCGCCTCGAGGGTGAGGGGGGCGTTGCGGTCGCCCACGGGGTGCAGGCGCAGCCCGTGCACGACGGCGTGCCCCTGGCCCTCCCACACCGCGAGGTGGGTCTGCGGGTGGGCGGCGAAGGCCCGGCGCCCGCGCCGCTCGGCGTGCACGCGCAGCGCCACCTGCTGGGCCATGGTGCCGCTCGGTAAGAACAGCGCGGACGGCGTGCCGAGCAGCCCGGCGATGCGCCGCTCCAGCACCGCGACCGGCCCGTCGGGGCCGTCCGGTGGCGTGTCGGCGGGCAGGTGGTCGAGCACCCGGCGCAGGACGTCGTGCGGCATCCGCCGGATCGGCGCGTGCAGGAACAGCGAGCGGCGGATCGGGGCGGCGGTCACCCCAGGAGCGTACTTGTTGCCATATATAGGCAACAGCGCTCCAGCTGGTCGTCGGGCTCGGCGCGGCCGCCGTGCAGGACCGGTCGGGCGCCCCCGATCGGGCCCGGAACCCGGGGCGTGGAACGGCGGCGGGATCGGCCGGACCCGGTGGCCACTACGGTGAGGGCGCGGGTCCGGGTGGGAGTGGTGGTCGGAACGATGCCGTCGTGGTGAGCCAGCGCGAGCGCAGCGAGCGCACGATCGCCGCGATCCTCGGGGCCGGACGGTCGTTGATGACCGAGGCCGGGTACGCCGGGGTGACGGTCGACGACGTGACGGCCCGGGCCGGGGTGGCCAAGGGGGCGTTCTACCACCACTTCTCCTCGAAGCGGGCGCTGCTCGACGCGGTGGTCGACCAGCTCCAGGGCGAGATCGCCGACGAGCTGCGGGCGGACCGGGCTCCGGACCCGTTGTCGAGCGACGACCTGGCCGCGGCGCTGGAGGGCTACCTGAAGCGCGCCGCCGACCCCGCGCGGCGGCGGCTGGTGCTCGTCGAGGGTCCGGAGGTGCTGGGCTGGGAGCGCTGGCGCGAGATCGACGACGCCCATTTCGCCGGCATGACGCGCGCCGCCCTCGAGGCCATCCTCCCGGTGGGGACCGACCCGGAGCGGGTGGCGGCGGCGACGCGGCTGATGCTGGGTGCGGTCATGGAGGCCGCACTGGCGCTCGGGCGCGCACCGGAACCGGACCGAGCGGCGCCGCGGTACGGCGAGGTGCTGCGAGATCTGCTGTCCGGACTGGCCTCGCGCGCCTCCTGAACCGACTCGCAGTCGGTTGTGCTCCGTCGCGCCCGGTCCCCGGCGCACCCACGTCCTTCACTTACCGACTTCCAGTCGGTACCTTCTCCGCATGCCGTTCGAGACCCTCGCCACACTGGTGCACGACCGCGCAGACGCCTCGCCATCGGACGTCGCGCTGCGCCATCGCGAGGGCGGTGCCTGGACCGACGTGACCTGGGCGCAGCTGCGGACCCGCGTCGAGCACATCGCCGCCGGGCTGCTCACCGGTCCGGCACCGCTGCGGCCCGGCGACCGGGTCGGCATCGTGGCCGAGACCTCGGCGGCGTGGATCGCCTGCGACTTCGCCGCGCTGTCGGTGGCCGCCCAGACCGTGCCGATCTACACCAGCCTGCCCGCGCCGGAGATCGGCTACGCGCACGTGGACACCGCGATCCGCGTGCTGATCGTCGGCGACGCCGCGCTCTACCGGAAGGCCGTCTCCGTCCGGGAGGGCTTCCGGTTCTTCGACCGCGACTACGACCCGTCCGAGCTGGTCCTGGAGCACGTGGTCGTCATCGACCCGACCGGCCTGGAACCCGGCGACGACTGGGAGTCGCTGAGCGCGCTGGAGGAGCGCGGGCGCGCGTACCTGGAGTCGGTCGGCGCCGAGCTCGCGACGCGCCGCACGTCGGTCTCGGCCGGGGACCTCGCGACGTTCACCTACACCTCGGGCACCACCGGGCCGCCGAAGGCGGTGACCCAGACCAGCGCCAACCACCTGGCGATCGTGAGCGGGACCGCCGAGGTCGGCATCCTCAGCGACGCGATGCGCGAGGCCGGGCTGTTCCTGTTCCTGCCGCTGGCGCACTCCTTCGGGCGGCTGGTGCAGTTCGCCGCCCCGGTGCACGACCTGCCACTGGTGCTGTCCTCGGTGCCGACCGTCGTCGCCGACCTGGTCGAGACCAGGCCGGGCTTCGTCCCGGCGGCACCCCGGGTCTACGAGAAGCTGCGGGCCGGGGTGCTGCGCCGCATCGAGGGGTCGCCGGGTCCCCGGCGGGCGCTGGCGGTGTGGGCGCTCGGCGTGGGCGAGGAGGTCGCGGCCACCCGGCTGGAGGGCGGGACCCCTTCGGTCTCCGCACGGTTGCGCTGGGCGGTGGCGGACCGCCTGGTCCTCGCCCGGATCCGGGCCGGCCTCGGACTGGACCGGGCGGGCGCCCTGCTGAGCGGGTCCGCGCCCCTGCAGCCGTCCGTCCTGCTGTTCCTGTACGCCCTGGGCCTGCAGGTCTACGAGGCCTACGGCCTGACCGAGACCTGCCCGGGGCTGACCGCCAACCGCCCGGGCCGGGTGCGGCTGGGCACCGTGGGGCAGGCGCTGCCGGGCGTGGAGCTGCGGATCGCCGCGGACGGCGAGATCCTCGCCCGCGGTCGCAACATCACGGCCGGCTATCACAACCGGGAGGAGGAGACCCGCGCCGCCATCGACGCGGACGGCTGGTTCCACACCGGCGACCTGGGCAGCCTGGACGACGAGGGCTTCCTCACGATCACCGGGCGCAAGAAGGAGCTGATCAAGACCTCGGGCGGCAAGTACGTCGCCCCCACCAAGATCGAGGGTGCGCTGAAGCTCTCGCCCCTCGTCTCCGAGGCCGTGGTCGTCGGCGACGGGCGCCCGTACTGCGTGGCGCTCCTGGCGCTCGACCCCGACGCGGTCGCCGACCACCTGGCCCGGGCGGAGGAATCCGCCCGCGAGGGCGCCGTCGCCGCCGCGCTCGACGCCCACGTCCGCACGACGAACGCCGACCTGGCGCCCTTCGAGACCGTGAAGTACTGGCGGATCATCGATGCGCCCACGGTCGGGTCCGGCGAGCTGACCGCCTCGCTCAAGGTCCGGCGCACGAAGGTCGAGGAACGCTGGGCGGAGCAGGTCGAGGACATGTACGCGACCGTCCGCCAGGCCTGAGCCGACCGCCGGTACGGGGTCAGGGCCGGGGCTCACTCCACCGGGCGCGACGATGGTCGTGCTGAGCCGCGGGTATCAGGCGCAGCGCCGCGGTGCTCGTGAGGAGCGCGAGTCGCTGCGCCAGCAGCCCGGAGCCCCGGAGGAGGTCGCGTGCCGGCCAGTGCCCCGAGACCACCCCGCCCCGGTGGGCGCCGTCGCAGTGGCGTCCCGTGGCTGGCGCTCGCCTACGTCGCGCTCTGCGCCGCGGTGGTCGTCCCGGTCGTCCTCGTCCTGGTGGACGGGCTGGACCACGCGCTTCGTGCGTTGCTCATCTTCGGCACGGCCTTCGTGCTGTGCTTTCGCATGTCCCGCCGGCAGGCTCTGCCGCAGGCGGACTCGATCGAGGACTTCCCGACGGCCGCCGACTCCGTCCTGTTCCTCCGGCCCTTCCGCGGGGAGAAGGCGCCGTTCTCGCAGTCCGACGACCGCCACGGGCGCCATCGGCTGAAGGCCCTCGTCGTCGACCCGGACGAAGAGTTCCTGTCCTTCGAGCGCTACCTCGGGCCGGAGCTGACCGCGCAGGTCGGGCCGATCATCGGGCTCGGCGCTCCCGGCGACCGCCTGCCCCCGGAAGGTCCGGTCGTGCGCCACTACGCGTCGGACCTCTCCTGGCAGGACGACATCGAGCGGCTGATCCCCGCCGTGCGCTGCATCATCATGCTCCCGCAGACTTCTGAACCCCTTCGGGACGAGCTGCGGCTCATCCGCGCGCACCGTGCGACCGGGAAGCTCTTCCTCGTGCTCGGCCCATACGACGAACCGGGGGAGCAGGCCACTGGTAGGCGCGCCCCGGCCCGGCTGCGCACGAGCCGCGCGCTGATGGGTGCGCAGCCTCCTCGCTGGACGGAGCTGGTACCGGTCTTCGCCGAGCACGGTCTCGTGCTGCCGCCCCGCCACCCCGGGCCCGGCAGCGTCATCGCGTTCCGATCCGACGGCCGCGCCGTCGTGCTGGCCTCCGGCCTGGACCGCGCCGCGGACTACGTCTCGGCCATCGCCGGCCGCCTCCCCGGGCAATAGCGCGTGGGCGCTCCCAGAGCCGGCAAGACGCTGCGCCGGTTGCTGCGCGACCGGGGACGACCCGGGTGAGCGGATCCGCGGTCGTGGTCGTCGCCGGTGAAGCGGGCCCACTGAGCCGCACGAACCAGATGGAGGTGGCGATGCGCGGCGCCCGGGATCCGGCCATCAGGTCGTCGACGGTGTCCGCCTCGGCTCGCCGATGTCGTTGACGAGCGCGAGCAGGGTCGCGGGGTCCTCCTGTTGCACGTCGCGGACGATCCGCTCCGCGGCGCCCGGTCGGCGACCGGCGACGCCGAGGGCGGCGTCGCGGAGCCGGCGGGCCGACGGTGAGCGCAGGTGGGCCGGCCGGGTCAACCGGTCGGCCCTGGTCTGCACGGCGTGCACCGCCGGGCGGCGGCGTGCGGTGTAGCCGGCCAGCCCGGCCTCGACGGGTCCCGGCCGCGGACAGCTCGGCGACCAGGACGGCGGCGTGACGCCGAGAACCGGGCCGGCCGCCCGGCGACCGCGGTGAGCACACCGACGGACGCCCTCACCGGTCGACGCCGAGGAACGCGGCCACGGCCTCCTTCATCGGGCCGGAGCGCTGCTTGGGCCCGCCGTGCCCGCTGCCCGGGAAGATCCGCAGCTCAGCGTCCGGGATCGCCGCCGCGGTCGCCGCCAGCGCGTCCGCCGGGAAGAACGGGTCGACCGACGCGCCCAGGACCAGCGCCGGCACCGCCAGCACCGCCAGCACCGCCAGCACCGCCAGCACCGCCAGCACCGCCAGCACCGCCAGCACCGCCGAGGTGGTGGTCACGAAGTCGGCGGCCTCGGTGACGGTGGGGGCGGTGCCGGTCAGCGACATGATCGTCCGCGCGAGCCCGCGCAGCACGGGGCCGTCGACCACCTCCGCGGCCATGTCGCCGGTCAGCTCGCGCCAGCGCCGCGCGCGGGCCAGCTCCAGCCACCGCAGGCAGATCCGCTGCCCGGACGGGGCCAGCCGGGCGCCCGTGACGACCAGCGCGAGCCGGCGCACCGCGTCCGGGTGCGCCAGCGCCAGCTGCTGGGCGATCATGCCGCCGGTGGGCAGGCCCATCAGGTCGAAGCGGCCGATCTCGGGCCCGAGCACCGCGGCGTACTCGGCGGCCAGGTCGGCGGTCGCCGTCGGCGAGCCCCTGCGGCCGCTGGACGATGTGGAGCGTGTGGTCCCGGGCCAGCCGGTGGAACGCGCGGGCGTAGGTGGTCACGGCCGGCCCGCTCGGGGCCCCGTTGGCCAGCGCGAGGCCGGGCGGCACCACCAGCGGCGCCGCGCCACCGTCGATCCGGACGAACGAGAGCCGCCCGGCGAAGGTGTCGGCGAGGGCCCGCGCGGCCGCCATGTCACCGCACCTCGGCGGGAGCAGGGGCGTCGGCGCGCGCGGCGGAGGTCGCGGCGCGGCGCTTGAGCCAGTGGCCCACGCCGATCAGCACGGCGTCGACCACGGCCAGCCCGATCAGCGCGGTGGGCAGGTGCGCGAGCGCGCCCTCGCCCCCGCCGACGACGAACGTCCAGACGACCTTGAACAGCACCCCGGCGTTGATCACGACCAGGCCCCAGCCCAGCGATCGCCGCCAGAGGGCGGCGCCGAGGCCGACGAAGAGCAGCGGGATGAGCAGTGCCGCCGCGACCTTCCAGATCGTCCACTCGCCGAGCAGGTACTCCTGCTCGACGCGCAGCATCTCGATCACCGCGGGGTCCGGCGTGGACGGCGTCGGGAACCACGCGATGGACGACATCAGCGCGACTACCGTGCCGATGGTGCCGGCCCAGCTGCGCCGCCAGGCGAAGAAGCAGAACGGCAGCAGGAACAGCGGGCGGATGTACCAGCTCAGGATGTTGTGGTGCCGGCCCCAGGCCCAGGACACCAGCTCGGTCAGCCACTCGTTCATCGGGATCCCCTCGGGTCGGTCCGGCTCCGTCGAGCCTCCGCCGGGGCGGCCGGTCGCGGCAGCGGGACAGCCCGCGTCCGGATGAGGGACAACCCTGTACGCCCGATTCGCCGCCCTCGGCCAGAGGGCGAGGAGGGCCGGGCCGGAAGGACGTGCAGGAGGAACTGCCGGCGATCACGCCCTGCCCGGCGGCCACGTCCGGCTCAGCCGTTCACCCGGGCGAGCAGCGGCCAGAACGCGGGGTCGGTGCTCGCGTAGTCGTAGTGGCCGGCGCCGATCGCGCCGCCGTCGCGGGCGGCGTCGACGAACCGGGCGATCCGGTCGGCGGTCAGCGGGGTGCGGCCGGCGCCGGCGACCCCGCCCTCGACGGAGACCGGGCGGCCGGTCAGCGCCCGGGCCCGCTGCACCTGGTCGAGGACCCACGCGTGCACCTGGTCCGGGGTGAGGTCCGTGCGGTAGGACCACAGCGCCATCGGCAGCACCACCTCGCTGCGCTCGCCGACGGCGGTCCACGGGAACCCGGCCCAGTTGTTGCCCGGGTCGGTGGTGAACGGCGCGGGCACGATCGCCACGACCATCGCGTCGGTCCGGGCCCTGACCTCGGCCAGGTGGGTCACCAGGCGCTCGGCGAACCGCGCGCGGTCGACCTCGTCGAGGCGCTCGATGTCGATCCCGACCGCGTCGAAGCGCTGCCCGCCGGGGCTGGCGTACTCGGCGATCGCGGTGGTGCGCCGCAGGTCGCGGGCCATGTCCCCGTACCCGGGGACGTACCAGCCGACGACGCTGAGCCCGGCCCGGTGCGCCTCGTCCAGCCACCGGCCGGCGGCGACGGCGTCGTGGAAGTCCGCGCCGCTGGTGAACCGGGCGGTGGACAGGTACAGGGTGCGCACGCCGCGCGCCCGCATGTCGGCGACCGCCGTCACCGGGTCGAGCGCGGCGTAGTCGAACACGTCGACCCACGTCGCGAGCCCCCGGAACGGCCGGTACGGGTCGGCCGCGGTCCAGCCCGACCAGTCGCCCGACGGCGAGGGGCGGGTCGCCTCGTGGACGACCCCGTCCGGAGCCCGGCCGACGACCCGCACCGCGCCGCCGTCGGCGTGCGCGCCGGGGCCCGACGAGAACCGCCCACCCAGCGAGCTCCACCCGGCCCAGCCGGTGTCGGGGCGGTAGCGGCGCAGGTGCGCGGCCCGGTCCGGGCCCACCACGACGACGTCGAGCAGGCCCGGGCCGGACGCCGCGATCGCCGGCTGCGAGGCGAGCACCCCACCGAGGGGAGCCCACTCGCCCCAGCGGCCGCCGTCGAACGCCTTGTGCCACAACCCCTCGTCGGGTCCGCGGACGGCCACGTCGAGCCGGCCCGCCGACCAGGACGCGACGGCCGGGGCCGAGGTCGCCGTCCCGCCCTGGGACGCCCAGCCCCACCAGCGGGTGCCGTCGAAGGCGCGGTGCCACAGGGCGCCGTCGGACCCGCGGACGAGCACGTCGAGCCGGCCCGCGGACCAGGACGCGACGGCCGGGCCCGAGCGCAGCGACCCGCCCAGCGCTGCCCAGTCCCACCAGCGCGCCCCGTCGTAGGCGCGGTGCCACAGCCGGTCGTCGGTGCCCCGGGCGAACACGTCGAGCCGACCCGGTCCCCAGGACACGACCGCGGGCTGGGAGGCCAGCGCGCCGCCGAGGTCGATCGGTCGGGTCCACGAGCCCCCGGCGGGCCGGTACCGGTACTCGAGGCGCCCGGTGTCCGACCGGGTGAACAGGTCGACCCGGCCGGGCCGCGACGCGGCGACGGCGGGCGAGCTCGGTCCGGTCGCGTCCGGCACCGGGGCCGCGCCCGCCCGGTCCGGGGCCGCGACCGTGGTCAGGGCCAGTGCGGTGGCCACGGCCAGCAGCATGCCCGCCACCCTGCGGGGGAGTCGCGGACGGGACGGCACGGGCACCTCCAGGGGCGGGTGGCCGGGCCAGTAGACCGTCGGCTCCGCCGTCGGCACCAGGGCTGTCCTCCCTCCGGTGGACGGCCGCTCGTCTCGCGCCTGTCCACCACGCCCGCACCTGGCCGGAGTCGTTCACCCCACCCCAGCGGGGCGGGCCGGGCAGGTTCCGGCACCGGACGGGCGCGGAAGGACCCGTCCCCGGTGGCGTCCGCCTGCGTGGAGCCGAACGGCCCGCGCGGCGCGGGACCTGCGCCGCTGCCGTTCCCCGTCGTCGTGGAGCAGCGTCGGGCCGGACCCGAGGAGGACGACATGATCGCCGAACGGGTTGTGCGGGTCAGATCAGCCACTTCTGGCGCTGCACGAAGGGCAGGGCGGCCCACTGCTTGCCCAGGCCCCAGGTGTGGCCGGCGTAGGTCATGGCGGCGACGATCAGCGCGATGGCGTAGATGATGTGGTAGTCGATGACGGGGTTGGTCGACATGCTGGGTTCGCCCGCGGCGGTGAAGCGGTCGAGCGGGAACTCGGCCAGCCACATCAGCAGCATCATGATGGTGCCGGCGATGGCGCTGAGGCGCAGGGCGATGCCGAGGGTGACGGCGATGCCGATGCCGGCGAGGCCTGCCATGAACAGCCAGTTGGCCCACCATGCACCGGCGATGGCCTGGAAGGCGGTGTCGAAGGGTCCGACTTCGACGCCACCGAGGAAGCCCTCGGTGGGGGATCCGCCGTTGATCCAGGCCCGCTCGGCGGTGGTGGCGTAGCCGAGGCCGAACAGCTTGTCGAGGAAGGCCCAGAGGAAGACCAGGCCGGTGCTGATCCGCAGCACCGCCAGGGCCTTGGCCGCTGTGGTGCCGGCCGCGAGGGTGGTCGCGTGGTCCGCCTGGGTCGTGTGTCGGACGCTCATGGCTCCTTCTTCCCTGTGCTCTCTCGTTGCCTGCACCAGAACACTCCCGCGCGGACCGGTCCGGTCGCGCCTGCACAACTGCCCGTCCTGACCGGGTCGAAGGTCATCGCGATCGGCGTCCCCCGCGGGACCATCGGCACCTCGAACCGCGGCGAGCGGCGGCCTCAACGGTGGCGGTCGCGGGCCGCGCCGGGCGCCCGGGAGCCGTGCCGTCGGGGACGCGCGGCTGGGGTGGCGCAGCCGGCGTCCGTGCCGGCTCACTCCTCGGCCGGCGGGACCTGCTCGCTCGTCGCGGCGTCGTCGGCCACGGCGGGAGCCGGGACGCTCCGGTCCCCGCGCCGGGTCCGCGGGACCCGGGCGATCCGCCGGTCGAGGCGGACCGCGCGGTGGCACTCGCCACCGCGGACGAGCACCTCGACCGGACCGGCGGCCGGTCCGGTGCGGGTGGCGTTCACCGGGGAGCCGCGAGTCGGTCCTGCTCGGCCTGCATGGCGCTCGTCCTGTCTGTCCGGGTGCTCGTGCGGTGCTGCCGCGGTTCCAGGGTGAGCGGGTCCGCGCTGCGGGGGAGGGGCGGAAGTCCCGGGTCCGGTCGCCCGGGGGCACCGGTGGTCGGTGCCCAACGGCGGCCGGTAGCGGGTCGGTCGGCCGTCGTCGCGGACGCCGTCGCGACCGACACTCGCCGGATGGGCGTGCGGGACGTGGTGGATGCCGGATCCGGGAGCCGCGACGGCGTGGTCACCGACTCGGTCCGGGCGGTGCTCGGGTCGGTGCCGGTCGTGCCGGGTGCCCGCCGGTGGTGGGTCGAGTCGATCCCCCAGGGCTTCGAGCTGCACGGCGAAGTGGGCGGGACGGCCCACGACGTCCCCGGAACCCGGGAGACCCGGATCGCGGTCGGCGCGGGCCTGTTCGCCGCGCACCTGGCGGTGGCCGCGAGGGGGACCCGGCCGGTCACCACGCTGCTGCCGCGCTCGGCCCGACCGGGCCTGCTCGCCGTCGTGCGCCGCGGCGACGAGCGCCCGCCGACGCCCGTCGAGCGAACGCTGCACGTCGCCCTGCGCGGTGGCGCCGGGCGGGCGCCTGCGCCGGTGCCGGTCCTGCGCCGGTTCCTGCGCCTCGCCGCCGATGCCGAGGGAACGTGGCTGCGCAGCGCGGTCGGGAACGGCGGGCGCACGACCCCGCGCGGGCTCCTCGTCGACGCCCCCGACGCGCGCACCGACGTTCCCGACGAGGTGCTGCTCGTGCTGCTCGCCGCGGCCCGGGACCTGCCGCTGTGCCAGTTGCGCGCCGGTCGCGCGTTCGAACGGGTGCTGCTCACCGCGTCGGTGCTCGGGCACGTCGCCCGGGTGCTCGCCGGGCCGGGTGGGCTCGATCCCACGCCGCGCGCCCTGCGCTCCGCCGGAGTGGATCCCGCGGTGACGCCGTACCTGCTGCTGTCGGTCGCGCCCCGCGGCTGACCGGGGCGACGGCCCGATCAGCCCGCACGGGGCACCACGAGGATCGTGGGCGCTCGGCGGACGAGATCGGCGCCGCGTGCAGCAGGACGAGTTCGCCGTCCAGCGGCCGGCCGCGTCGACCGCCTCGACGGGCACCGGTTCGTCCCCGGGCAGCTCGCCGAGGGCCGCGACGACCCGCGGCCGGTGGACGTCCCGGTGACGGCCGTCGGGTCGAGACGGACGGTGTCCTCCGGACCGAGCAGGTCGGCCGGGCCGTGTCGGTGGGTCATGGTGTGCTGCTCCCGCAGCCTGCGCGGTCGAGCGTGGATCAGCGGCGGTCGCCCCGGCAGGGCCGTGCGGACCGGTCCGGCCCGCGGATGGACCCGGTGCTCCGGGTCCAACGGCCCGTCCACGGGGGCCGCCGGGCGGTGGCCACCGACTCCCCCGGCGGGCAGCGTTGGCGGCGACGGCGACCGTCGGCCGCCCGGACACGCAGCCGATCCGACCGCGGGACCGCGATCGGAGCCCTCGAGGAGGAGACGACGATGAGCCCTGGGGTCGCACCCGGCACCCGACCCGTGGTGGTCGGGGTCGACGGATCGCGGAGCGCGCTCGACGCGGTGCGCTGGGCGGCGGTCGAGGCCGCGCGCCGCGAGACGGAACTGCTGGTCATGACCGTCGTCCCGACGGGCGACCGGCTCGTCGCCCGGCCCGTGCTCGGCGACCGGCTCCGCCAGGAGCTGCTCGCCCGCGGCCGGCGCGCCCTCGACGAGGCCGCGACCGCCGCTGAGAGCGCCGCGCCCGGCCTTCCGGTGAGCGCGGACCTGCTGACCGGGTCACCGGTCGGGGTCCTCGCCGACCAGACCCACCGCGCGCAGCTGCTGGTGCTGGGCAGCCGTGGGCTGGGCGGGCTCGCCGGGCTGGTGGTCGGATCGGTGAGCGTCGCGCTGTCGGCACGGGCGTCGTGCCCGGTGGTGGTCGTGCGCGGTGCGGACGGCGCCGAGCGCGCCACGGGGCCGGTCGTCGTCGGGGTGGACGGGACGCCGAACAGCGAGGCGGCGATCGCCTTCGGCTACGCGGCCGCGGCCTCGCGGGGGGTGCCGCTGGTCGCGTTGCACACCTGGACCGACGTCGAGTACGCGCCGAACCTGGCACCCCTGCTGGAGTGGGACGCCATCGCCGAGGAGGAGCGGGTCGTGCTGGCCGAGCGGCTCGCGGGCTGGGGCGAGAAGTACCGCGACGTGCCGGTCCGCCGCGTCGTCGGTCGAGACGGCGCGGCCGCCGCGCTGGTCCGGCTGTCCGCGGACGCCCAGCTGGTCGTGGTGGGATCGCGGGGGCGCGGCAACCTCACCGGCCTGGTCCTCGGCTCGGTCAGCCACGCGGTGCTGCACCACAGCCACTGCCCGGTCGCGGTCGTCCGCCCGGACACCGCCGCGCAGGAGCGGTGATGCGCGGCCGGCCGATGGCCCGGCAGGCCGTGATCGGTGACGCCGGCCGGCGCCGGCACCGCGCCGTCAGCCGGTCGGGAGCCGAACCGCGGTGAACGGGCGGCGGGGCGAGGCGGGCAGCGGGTCGGCCCCCGGCGCCGGCCACCCGACGCGGATCACCAGCTGCGGGTGCTCGGGGATGCCCAGGACGTCGCGGCGCAGCCGCAGCCGGCTCGCCCCGACCTCGACGGCCTGGCTGAACGGGGTCGTCGCCAGGCCCATCCCGGTGGCGGTGAGCAGGACCGCGCTCGCGGCCTGACCGGCCAGCATCCGGTCCCGCTCGGTGTCCCCGGCGGTCACCAGCACCAGGAACAGCGCGCCGTCGTCCTCGTCGGGGTCGCGGCCCGGACGGGCCGGGCTCCGGGCGAGGCCGGCGGGTCCGAAGGGGCGTTGCGGTGCGGGCACGCTCGCGCCGATCGGGGGTGGGGGGACGTTCTCGGCCGGAACGCCGTCGTGGGTGTGGGCGGGTCGGTGGGTCCAGCGCTGCAGCTCGGCGGCGTAGCCGGGGTGGTGGCGCTGCAGGCTCGACGCCTCGGCCAGCGTCGCCAGCAGCAGCTCGCGCCGCGCCGCGGCCACCACCGGCACGAGCAGCGGGCCTTCGGCACCCGCCCGCCTGACCAGGGCGTCGCGCAGCTCGGCCGGCACCGGTCGGTGGCTGAGCCTGCGCCGGTCGGTGCGTCGGCGGGTGATCGAGCTCGCCATCCGGACGAGGGCCGGGTCCGGTGGCCCGGTCACCGCCCGGACGGTGGCCAGGTGCAGGCGGTTGGCGGGGTCGGGCAGCAGCGCCACCCGCTCGGCGACGCCCGCCCCGGCGAGCGCGGCCCGCAGGTGGTGCAGCGCCGCCCCGCAGCTGATCAGCAGGTCCCGCCGGTCGGGGTCGGTCGCGGCCAGGTGGCGGAACCGGTCGGCGTGCAGCTGCACCTCGTCCGGACCGATCCGCCACCGCCACGGCTGGGTGTTGTGCACCGACGGGGCGCGCAGCGCGAGCTCGACCGCCGCGACCGGGTCGCCGGCCGCGGCGTCGGCTCGATCGTCGGGTCCACCGCTGCCGGTGGTGCGTGGCTGGACGTCCATGGCCTCGTCTCCCTGCTCGGGTGCGCCGAGGATGCGGCCGGTGAGCCGATCGGGGCAGGACCGCTGGGCCCCCGGCGGCCGGGACGTTCGGCCTGACGTCACCGGGCCGCGCCGACCGGCGGCGCGGTGCCGACCACCGGCCCGGCCGAGTCGGGACCAACGACCTGGTGATCTGCGGTCCGCGGCCACTGCCGGCCGGCGGGACGCGGCGCGCAGCGTAACGGCAGTCGTTCGTTCGAGGAGGACATGATGACCGCACCGACCAGCCGACCCGTCGTCGTCGGGATCGACGGTTCCGAGAGCGCTCTGGCCGCCGCCCGGTGGGGCGCGGTCGAGGCCCGCCGCCGCAACGCCCCGCTCCGCCTCGTGACGGCGTTCGCGTGGACCCGCAACCGCGACCTCGTCGCGGGCGCCCCGGAGCTGGGGGAGCAGTACCGCAGCGACCTGCGGGTCCACGCCGAGCGGCAGTTGGCCGATGCGGTCGCCGTGGCCGAGCGGACGGTCCCCGACCGGCCCGTGGACGGCTCCGTCGTGGTCGGCTCCCCCATCGGCGCGCTCGGCGAGGAGGCCCGGCACGCGCAGCTGCTGGTGCTCGGCAGCCGCGGTCGGGGTGGTCTCACCGGCCTGCTGATCGGGTCGGTGGCCGTCGCGCTGGCCCCCAAGGCGGCCTGCCCAGTGGTCGTCGTGCGCGGTGAGGACCGCGAGCCGGGCAACTCGGCGCCGGTCGTCCTCGGCGTCGACGACTCGCCGGCCGGCGACGCCGCGATCGCGTTCGCCTTCGAGGCCGCCGCGGCCCGCGGCGCACCCCTGGTGGCCGTGCACGCCTGGCTGGAGCACATCTACGACGCCCAGATCGCCCTCATGGTCGACGCGGCGGGCACCGAGGAGCAGGTCCGTTCCACCCTCGCGCGCAGGCTGGCCGGCTGGACGCAGAAGTACCCGACCGTGCCGCTCACCCTGGACGTCGCCCGCGACGCTCCGGCCAGAGCGCTGGTCGAGCGTTCGCGCGACGCGCAGCTCGTGGTGGTCGGCTCGCGCGGGCACGGCAACCTCGCCGGGCTCGTGCTGGGGTCGGTCAGCCACGCCCTGCTGCAGCACAGCCACTGCCCGGTCGCCGTCGTCCGCCGCTGACCCGGCGGGCCCGGCTGCGGTCAGGTCGGGCCTTGGTCGGCTCGGTCAGGTCGTGGGCCGCGCGGTAGGCGGCGACGGCGGTCGGCGGGGGTCGGGAAGATCAGGTCCTCGTCGATCCGCTCGGCCCGTCCGCTGCGGTGCCGCACGCCCAGCGCGTCCAGGCAGGCCACCGCGGTCACCGCGGCGGCCAGCAGCACCGCGATCAGCGGTCCGGGCAGCCGGGGCAGCAGCAGGCCCAGGACCACGAGCAGGGCGAACACGGTGCCGGCGACGGCGACCGTCGGCGCGTGGACGCCGACGAGACCGGAGGCGAACGAGACCACCTCGGCCGGCACGGTGTCGCCCTCGACGGGCACACCGCTGACGTTGCGCAGCCGGCCGACGATCATGACGACGCTGATCCCGGCCAGGTAGTGGCCCGGAGCCCGGGGACGAATGTCCCGACGGGCCCGTGGAGAGGGTCCCAAGGCCGAGATCATCCGCTCCCGCGACCGGATGCAGCTGCTGCTGGACGCGGTGCTGGTCGTCGCCGAGGACCTCGACCTCGACCTCGACACCACCCTGCACCGGATCGTGCAGGCCGCGGTCGGGCTGGTCGACGCCCGGTACGGCGCACTGGGCGTGCTCGGCCCCGGCGGCCGGATCAGCCGGTTCATCAACGTCGGGCTCGACGACGAGACCCGGGCCACGATGGGCCCGCTGCCCGAGGGCAAGGGCCTGCTCGGACAGCTGATCCTGGACCCGAGGCCGCTGCGGCTCGCGGATCTGGGCGCGCACGAGGCCTCGGTCGGCTTCCCGCCCAACCACCCGCCGATGCGCAGCTTCCTCGGCGTGCCGGTCCGGGTGCGCGACGCGCTGTTCGGCAACCTTCGGGGCGATGGATGCGCCGGCGCGGGGGCGGTGCTCCGGCCGCTCGTCGACCCCACCGCGTGGCGCCGTCAGGGAGGTGGCGATCATGCAGGACCGTGATGTGGAACGGGACGAGGAGCGGACCGTGGGGGCCGTGGCCGGTGACTGGTTCGTCGTCCCGGGCCCGCTCAACGGGCACCAGTGGCACTGGGGCCGGATCACCGCCGTGCTGCCGGCGCCCGACGGGACGGCGCGCTACCGCGTCCGCCGGCTCGGGGAGGCGCACGACTCGGTCGTCGTACCCGCGGACGGCGCGCGCGTGGCGAAGGAAGCCGACTGGCCGGAACCGGCCGGCGACGCGATCGGCGTGTGGCCGAGCTGACCGGCCCGCGGACCCGGTCCGACGAGAGGCGGTGCGTGGTGCCGGGCGCGGCGTCAGTCCTGCTGGCCGTCGCGGCGGCGGTCGGCGGCGTAGACGGCGGCCTCGGTGCGCCGGGCGAAGCCGAGCTTGTGCAGCAGCGAGGACACGTAGTTCTTCACGGTCTTCTCGGCCAGGTACATCTCGGCGCCGATCTGGCGGTTGGTCAGCCCGTCGGCGATGAGCCCGAGGATGCGCTTCTCCTGCGGGCTGAGCGAGGCGTAACGAGGATCCTCGGGCGCGTTGCCCTTGCGCAACCGCTCGAGCACGACCGCGGTCGCGTTCGGGTCGAGCAGCGAGCCGCCCGCGGCGACGGTGCGCACGGCGCCGACGAGGTCGGTGCCCGCGACCTGCTTGAGCAGGTAGCCGGACGCACCGGCCATGATCGCGCCGAACAGCGCCTCGTCGTCGGAGTATGACGTCAGCATCAGGCAGGCCGGCGGCCGCTCCAGGGCGGCGCGGACATCACGGCAGACCGAGACGCCTTCGCCGTCGGGCAGGCGGACGTCGAGGATGGCGACGTCGGGGCGCAGCGCGGGGATGCGGGCGAGGGCCTGGGACGCCGTGCCGGCCTCGCCGATCACCTCGATGTCGTCCTCGCTCTCGAGGAGCTGCGCGATGCCGCGCCGGACGATCTCGTGGTCGTCGAGCAGGAACACGGTGATGGGCACGGGAAGGACGGTAGTGCCGAGGGAACGGGCCGCGCAGGTGCAGGCGGGCCCTGGCTCGAAGGGACTTCGGTCCGCGATCCGCACGCCGATGGTCCCGAGCCGCACCGCAGGCGGCGACCGGCAGGATGGGGCGTGGCGGCGCGATCAGCGGGCGGCGCGGACGCCGCCGTCGCCCAGGCGCACCTCCGGGTTCGTCGCTGCTCCGTGCCGCTGGACGCGGGAGGTGCCGGTGCCCCGGCGCCCGCCCTGAGCGTCGATCGCCGGCAGGGTCCGACCGGGCGCTCCCACCGGCCCTGCGTCCCGCCCGGACCGGGCCCAACGACCCCCCGTCATGACGGGACCGGGCGGGGCTCCACGCCGCGGCCGAGCGGAGGGTTCTCGTCCGCGTGCAGCTCACGCCCGGGGCCGGGGACGAGCGGCCCCGGGCGGCCGTCGAGGAGCCCCGGTGAACTCCGGTCCATCGGGCACCCCGACACGGGACTTTCGGCCCACAGCGGTGGTCGATGCCGTGACCGAGGATGACCAGATGCCCCTGTCGACCGACCGCGCCGCGGTCGCCGGCGAATTCGCCGAGCTCGACCGCGCCGCCTGCCTGCGCCTGCTGGCGACGGGCGTCGTCGGGCGCGTGGTCTTCACCGAGTCCGCGCTGCCCGCTGCCCAGCCGGTGAACTACCTCCTCGACGACGAGGAGGTGGTCTTCCGCACGGCGAACGGCAGCAAGCTGGCCGCCGCGACCCGCCACCACGTCGTCGCCTTCCAGGTGGACCGCATCGACGAGGCCGCGCGCACCGGCTGGAGCGTGCTCGGCGTGGGCGAGGCGTACGAGGTCGTCGACCCGGTCCGGCTCGCCGACCTGGCCGAGCGCCTGCCCCCACCCTGGGTGCCGGGGCAGGGCCTGCACACCATCAGCATCCCGCTGCAGCGGCTCACCGGCCGGCGCCTCGACCACGACTGAGCAGGGCGCGGCACCCCCCGCCGTCGACCGCGCCCGCCCGGTCAGGTCGCGACGGGCCGGGCCGCGGGCGCGAACAGCTCGACGAGGTTGCCGTCCGGGGGGCTCCTACCGGTACGTGGCGTCGTCGACGGTGATCTGGATGAATGCGCAGTCGGGCCAGCGAGGGCTGTCGTGGTCGTAGCCTGCGGTCACCTCGGTCGGCACGGTGAAGCCGTCGAAGGTCGCCTCACGGTGGATCTCGGCGCCGAAGGGGCGCAGGGCGTAGGGGCCGCGGTCGATGGCGGCCCAACGAGGCATCGTCACCTTCTGCAGAGCACCTGTCGGGTCGACCGTGATCGTGACCTCGTGCGCGTCGCCACCGGAGGGCAGCCGCACGGTGGCACTGTGCTCGTCGACGGGCGTCCACACGAGATCGGGGGAGAGCGCCGCGGCCGGAGTCCAGATCACCTCGCTGACGAGCCGGCCGGCTGCGCTGCGGGTGAGGTCGGGCCCGGACTCGTAGACCAGGGCGATGCGGCCGAAAGCCCGGTGGACCATGTCACCGCGGCCGTGGACGAGACGGTCGTAGCCGTACACGGGGATGCCGGCGACGCGGGTGGCGCACGCCCAGACGTAGCCGTCGAGCCCGGCGATGACCTGGCGGGCGCGGAAGTCGCGCCAGGCGCCGATGCGGATGCGACCGTGCTGGGCGAGCTCGACCCGGCGGCGCAGAGGCGTACCGGGGGCGATGGCGTGGGTCAGCCACCGCTGCGCGGGCTCGGGCAGGTCCCGCACCGCCCGCGCGTCGAACGCGCCGTCGGTCGGCGACGGCTGCGCGAGCTCGGCCCAGTCGTGGCGCACGGCGACCGGCAGCCGTGCGACCGGGTCGACCCGTCGCGCGGTCGTCATCGGGTCGTCCGCCGCGCGGCGATGCGGATTGCGGCCGTCAGGACCAGGACGAGGCCGTCGACGACCAATCCCGGGGCGGCGTCCCCGGCCGGTAGCGCGATCACCGCGACCGACCCGGCCTCTCCGGCCGCGACCCATCGGCACCACGTCGGGCCAGGAGCCGTCGCAGGGGCGTGGGCGGGCGTCCATCCGGGCGCTGCTGGAGCTCTCGACGCGGGTTGCTGGGGTGCCATGGCTCCTGCTCCTCGTGCTCGACGAGCCCAGGGTCCCGCTGCCGGCCACGGACGGCGAGTGCCGGAAGACCCGACCGACCCGGCCATGGAAGCAGCGGGAAAGCCCGCGCGGCCCGGCGAGGGGACACCCGCCGAGGCCGCGCCGCCGGGCGGAGCGCACGACGAGGGGTGCGCCGACCGCCGTCGGGAGGAGCCAGAGGACCGGGCCGGGGAGCTGGTCCCACAGCGGCAGGCGGGGCCCGTTGTCGACGTAGAACGCGGTGAGCATGGCGATGTAGCCGCTGCTCATGCCCACGAGGTGCGCGAGGAGGCGCGGTGGCCGCGACCAGTGGACGGCGCGGTAGCCGGCGGCGGCGCTCGCGAGGGCGGCACCGCCGAGGACGACGAGGTGCCAGCGGTGCGCCCAGTCCACCGCGGCCAGCACCGGAGCGGTCGTGCCCAGGACAGTGAGGGCCACCAGGTGGGCACGGCCCAGTCGGCGGTGGCCCCGGCTGCCCTTGCGGGTCAGCATCGCGCCCGCGCCGCAGGCGACCGCCACGATCCCGCATCCCACGTGCAGCGGGACCAGTCCCAGCACCACCACCTCGAGGACCTCGGGCTGCGCGACCGACGGGGCGGGACCGGGCAACCGGTGTGCGGGAACCACGGGCACCTCCGCGGACAGTAGCGTCGCTATACGTAGGTACGCTACTCTCTCCGACTGTCATCGCAGCTCGGGTGGTGTGTGGTCCACCGAGAAGGAGTAGTGTCGCTACGCATGCGGGCCGAGGCGTTGAAGGGACACCTGGACGGTCTGCTGCTGGCCGCGCTGGAGCCGGGCCCGCTGCACGGGTACGGCGTCATCGACCACCTGCGGGCGGGCAGCGGCGGGCGCATCGACCTGCCGACCGGAACGATCTACCCGGCCCTGCACCGGCTCGAGCGGGCCGGGCTGGTGCGCAGCCGGTGGTCGGACTCCTCCGGTCGCCGCCGGCGCACCTACGAGCTGACCCCGGCGGGCGCGGCGGCGTTGGACGAGAGCCGGGTCGGGTGGGCGGAGTTCGCGACGGCGGTGTCGGCGCTGCTGGGGAGGCGCGCATGGCCGGCCGCGACGTAGCCCGGGACGGGTTCGACGCCTACCTCGACGCGGTGGGCCGGCGGCTGTTCGGGCCGCGACGAGCCCGAGCGGCGATCCTCGACGAGCTGCGCGACGGCCTGCACGAGGCGGCGGCCGCTGCGCGCCGCAGGTGTCCTGGCGCCGACACCGGCGCGGCCGTGCGGGCGGCGGTCCGCGAGTTCGGTCCGGCGCACCTGGTCGCCGCGGCGTTCGCCGGCGAACTGGCCTGCGGTCAGGCCCGCCGCACCGTCACCGGCCTGCTCGTCACCGGGCCGCTGGTCGGGCTGCTGTGGCTGGCGGCGGGGTCGCCGGTCGCAGCCTCCGTGGTCGGAGGGGGGCCGCTGGCGGCCGTGCCCCCCGCTCCGCTGGTCGCCGTCGCAGTGCTCGCCGGCGCCGTCGTGCTGGCCGCCACCGGCCGCCGGGGTGCGCTGCTCGGGCGCGGCCGGATGCTCGCCGTGGACGGTGCGGTCGTCGTCGTCGCGGCGGCCGTCGTCGCCGATCTGGTCATGCTCGCGGTGCTGCTCACCGGGGCGACCGGATCGTCGATCGGGGCGTCATCGGTCGCGTTCCTGGCCGGCTGCGCCAGCCTGGCCCGCCTGGGCGCGTGCGGTGTCCAGGCCGCGCGCGTCCTCGGGTGTCGGCGGGCGTTGACGGGGCCCGGCGAGCACTGACGACGTGCCCGGCAGCGGGTGCTCAGGCGGACGCCGCCTCCGGTGGCTGCGCGGCGCCGCTGCCCGCGATGGCCAGGAGGTCGGAGAGCCGTCCGAGCGCGCCGGGATCGGCCCGGTAGTACACCCAGGTCCCGCGGCGTTCGCCGGAGATCAGGCCGGCCTCGCGCAGGACCTTCAGGTGGTGGGAGATGGTCGGCCCGGCCAGGTCGAACCCGTCGGAGACGTCGCAGACGCAGGCCTCGCCGCCGGGGTGGCTGGCGATCAGCGACAGCAGGCGCAGCCGGGCGGGATCGCCGAGGGCCTTGAACGCCCGGGCCAGCTCCACCGCCCGCGCCGGCCCGAGCGGCTCCTCCGCCAGCGGGGAGCAGCACGCCGCCAGCGCTCCGGCGAGCGAGCCGCTCTGGTTCGACATCGCTCTACCTTGACAGTTGTCTATCCAGGGAGCAACCTCTTGCTTTGACGTTCGTCGATACAGCGACGTAGGAGGAGTGCCATGGCGGATCGAGCACCGGTTGCCGGAGCCGACGTCCGGGAGGAGGTGCGGGCGCGGTACGCCGCGGCGGCGGTCAGGGCCACGGCGGGTGAGCACCGGCAGGCCCGGGCCGCCGAGGCCGAGAGCTGTTGCGGGCCGGGCGCGGGATGCGGGTGCGGACCGGCCGAGGTGGCCTTCGGGGAGGGCCTCTACAGCTCCGCGGAGTCGGCGGGTGCGCCGAGCGCCGCGGTCGCGGCGTCGCTGGGCTGCGGGGTGCCCACCGCCGTCGCCGACCTGCGCCCGGGCGAGGTCGTGCTCGACCTCGGTTCGGGAGCCGGGGCCGACGTGCTGATCTCCGCGCGCCGGGTCGCTCCCGGCGGCCGGGTCTACGGGGTGGACATGACGACCGAGATGCTGGAGCTCGCCCGTCGCAACGCCGCGGAGGCCGGGGTGGACAACGTCGAGTTCCTGCAGGGCTACCTGGAGGACGTCCCGCTGCCCGACGCCAGTGTCGACGTGGTCATCTCCAACTGCGTGATCAACCTGGCCGCGGACAAGGCCGTCGTGCTCCGCGAGGCGGCCAGGGTGCTGCGTTCCGGCGGCCGGTTCGCGGTGTCCGACGTAATCGCCGACGCCGACCTGGACGCCGTCACCCGCGCGGCCATGGGCCAGTGGACCGGCTGCGTCGCCGGTGCCCTGACCCGAGCCGAGTTCGAGCAGGCCCTGTCCGGTGCGGGGCTGGTCGACGTGGAGATCGTCGAGACCCACCGGGTGCACGAGCACGCCGCCTCGGCGATCGTCCGGGCGCGCAAACCGGCGGCCTGACCCGCTGCGCGGCCCGGGTCCGCGCTACCGGTGCGCTCCGGGCCCGGCGAGCCGGGCGGCGAGCGTCCGGACGCGGGCATCGATGTCGTCGCGGATCAGCCGCATCCGCTCGATGCCGTCGATCCCGCGTTCGGACGGCTCGTCGGTGTCCCAGTTCTCGACTCGCACGCCGACGGGCGCGTCGACGGTGGCCTCCCCGCCGAGGGTGACCACGAGGTCGACCGAGCGCAGCAGCTTCGGGTCGATCGGCTTGGGCGACTCGGCGCTGATGTCGACCCCCACCTCGGCCAACGACCGCGCGGACAGCGCGTTGATCGACGGGCCGGGATCGGTGCCGGCCGAGTGCACCTCGACCTCCGTGCCTGCGGCCGCGCGCATGAGCCCGGCCGCCATCTGGGACTTCCCGCCGTTGCGCACGCAGACGAACAGCACCGACGCCGTCATCACCGGGATCCGGGGGAGGTGGTGCCCGCGGCGGGGTCGAGCAGGTCGGCGATCAGGGCGCGGACCCGGGCGTCGATGTCGTCGCGGATGGGGCGGATCTCGGCCGGGGTCCGGCCCGCGGGGTCGGTGAGCTCCCAGTCGAGGTAGCGCTTGCCGGGGTAGACCGGGCAGGCGTCCCCGCAGCCCATGGTGATCACGACGTCGGCGGCGCGGACGGCGTCGTCGGTGAGGGGCTTGGGGAACTCCTTCGACAGGTCGAGCCCGATCTCGGCCATCACCTCGCGGACGGCGGGGTTGATGGTGTCGGCGGGGGCGGAGCCCGCGGAGCGGACGCGGACCCGGCCGGCGGCGCGGTGGTCGAGCAGCGCGGCGGCCATCTGGGAGCGACCGGCGTTGTGGACGCAGACGAACAGGACCTCGGGGACGGTCTCCATGAGCACTCCCTGGGCTCGGGCGAGGGCGGTGGGCCGCTCGGTCAGGACGTGGCGGTCAGCGCGGTTCGACGGGCCGGCGCGGCTCGTCGACCTGCTCGACCCGCCTCCTCGACGCCCGGTCGGCCGTCGATCCGGTCGCGGTGGACGGCCCCGGCCAGCGCTTGCGCAGGGCGAGGGAGACGTAGACGAGCGCGACCAGCACCGGCACCTCGATCAGCGGGCCGACCACGCCGGCCAGCGCCTGCCCGGAGGTGACGCCGAAGGTGGCGATGGCGACGGCGATGGCGAGCTCGAAGTTGTTGCCCGCGGCGGTGAAGGCCAGGGTCGCGGAGCGCTCGTAGCCCAGGCCGATGGCGCGGGCCGTGGCGAGCGAGCCGAACCACATGAGCGCGAAGTACGCCAGCAGCGGCAGCGCGATGCGGGCGACGTCGAAGGGCCGGCCGATGATGGCGTCGCCCTGCAGGGCGAACAGGATGACGATGGTGAACAGCAGCCCGTAGAGCGCGAACGGGCCGATGCGGGGCAGGAACCTGCTCTCGTACCACTCCCGGCCCTTCGCGCGCTCGCCGAGCCGGCGCGAGAGGTAGCCGGCCACCAGCGGGACCCCGAGGAAGATCAGCACGTTGACCGCGATCTCGATCGGCGACACGTCCAGCGCCGTCTGGGGCAGGCCCAGCCAGCCGGGCAGCACGTCGAGGTAGAACCAGCCCAGCGCGGCGAACGCGATGACCTGGAAGACCGAGTTGAGCGCGACGAGCACGGCGGCGGCCTCGCGGTCGCCGCAGGCGAGGTCGTTCCAGATGATCACCATGGCGATGCACCGGGCGAGCCCGACGATGATCAGCCCGGTGCGGTACTCGGGCAGGTCGGGCAGCATCAGCCAGGCCAGGGCGAACATCAGCGCCGGGCCGAGCACCCAGTTCAGCACCAGCGAGGCCAGCAGCAGGCGGCGGTCGGCGGTGACGGTGTCGAGCCGGTCGTAACGGACCTTGGCCAGCACCGGGTACATCATGATCAGCAGCCCGAGCGCGATCGGCAGCGAGACGCCGTCGATCGCCACCGCGTCCAACGCGGCGCCGAGACCGGGCACGAGCCTGCCGCCGATCAGGCCGACGGCCATCGCGGCGATGATCCACACTGGCAGGTACCGGTCCAGGGTCGACAGCCGCGCCGCGACGGGCGCCTCCAGCCGCGGATCGGCGCTCACACCGTCACCTCGGCGGCTCCTGCGCCGGTCATCGCGCCGTCCACGTGCAGCACGCGCGCGAGTTCGGCGAGCGCCTCGGGCCGGATGCGGTAGTAGATCCAGGTGCCGCGGCGGTCGCTGGTGATCAGCCCGGCCTCGCGCAGCACCTTGAGGTGGTGGCTGATCGTCGGGCCGGACAGCTCGAAGGCGTCGGTCAGGTCGCACACGCAGGCCTCGCCGCCTTCGTGCGCGGCGATCAGGCTGAGCAGCCGCAGGCGCACCGGGTCGGCCACGGCCTTGAAGGAACGGGTCAGCTCGGCCGCCTGCTCCGCGCTCAACGCCGCGCGGGTGCGGGGCGTCGGAGCGCAGAGACCGATGACGGGGAGCTGTTGCTTAGACACAGGTCTATCTTTACCTATGTCGAAGTTATGGGCAACGTCCGACTGCCGTCACGGTGGAGGTCCGGTCGACGCGGTGAACGCCCCCCGGTGGTGCCGGTCCGATGAGCCGTGCGGTACCGGCGGCGGCCCGACCGGCAGGAAGAGCGTGAACACGGGCGGCGCGGGCCGGGTGAGGACCAGCCGAGCGCCCTCGGCTCCGGCCAGGCGCTCGGCGAGGGCGAGACCGAGGCCGTCCGCGGAGCCGTGGCCCGGCGTCAGCGGCAACGACGCATCGGGGGGCAATCCATCCCCGTCGTCGCCCACGTCGATCGCGACGGTGCCGGCGATCTCCCGGAAGGTGAGCCGGACGGTCCCCGATCCGTGGACGGCGGCGTTGTCGAGCAGGACGGCGATGATCTGGCGCGTCGCCGCCGCGGAAGCGGGGGTCGGGGGCAGGTGCGGCGCGACCTGCACCTCGATGGCCCGGCCGACGTGGGTGAGCCGGTCCGCCCACGCGGCCCGGATGTCGGCCACCAGCTCGCCGATCGCCAGCGGACCCCCGCGCCGCCGATTGCCCTCGCGCGCCAGCAGGAGGAGCTCCTCGATGGTGGACTGGAGCCGGTCCGCCGAGCCGAGCGCGTCGGTGATGACGCGCCGGAGGTCGTGGCCGGGCTGGTCGAGCGCGGCTTCGAGCTTCAGCCGGAGCCCGGACAGCGGAGTGCGCAGCTGGTGGGAGGCCTCGGCGGCGAACTCGCGCTCGCGCGCCAGCAGGTCGTCGAGCCTCCCGGCGGTGCTGTCGAGCGCCGAGCCGACGGCGTCGATCTCGCGGATGCCGGTGGCCGGCGATCGGACGCTGAAGTCGCCGTCCCCGAGCCGGGTGGCGTTGATCGACAGCCGCTCCAACGGCCCGGTCAGCCGATCGACGTAGCGGCGCGTCAGCAACCAGACGCCCACCATCACCGCGGCGGCCAGGCCGAGCATGCCCATCCAGATCGGCAGGAGCTCGTCGTGGGCTGCCGCGGCTGGGCGGGCCGCCCGCACGACGCCGGCCACCTCGTGCCCGTCGCTGATCGGGACCGCCACCACCAGGTCGTCGCCGTCGTCGGTCGCCGGGGCGTTGCTCCGCAACGAGGTGAGGACCGCGTCGTCGGCGATGGTCGGCCCCGACCCGAGCACGATGCGCCCGTGGTGGTCGTACAGGGCGAGACCGGGTACGTCGTGGAGCCCGGGCAGGGTGTCGGGCGTCTCGTCGTGGATCAGGTCGGGCTGCACGGCGCGGGCGGTGAGGTCGGCGATGCGGTTCAGATCGGTCCGCTCCTGGTCGATGACCGAGCGGGTGATGCCGATGGCCAGGGGGATCCCGAACAGGGCGATCGCGATCGCGGCGACCGCGAGCGTGAGGGTGACGATGCGGTTGCGCACCAGCTCATCCGTCCGTCGATGGGGCGTCGAGCCGGTAGCCGTGCCCGCGCAGGGTGGTGATCGTGGGCAGCCGGGCGATCGGGCTGCCCGCGCTCATCCGCCGGCGCAGGGACGCGACGTGGACGTCGAGCGTCTTCGTCGATCCGTGCCAGTGCTCGTCCCACACGTCGACCATGAGGGTGCGGCGGCTGAGCGCGGTCCCCGTATCGCGCACGAGCCGAGCCAGCAGGTCGAACTCCTTCGGCCGCAGCGCGATCTCCACGCCCTGCACGGTGACCCGTCGGCTGCTGGTGTCGAGCACGAGGTCGCCGAGCGTGACCGTCGTCCGCCGGGGGGTCGGGGGGGTCTGCGACGGCTCGGCCCGCCGCAGGTGGGCCCGGAGCCGGGCCAGCAGCTCGGTCAGCCGGACCGGCTTGACCAGGTAGTCGTCGGCCCCCGCGTCGAGACCCACCACGACGTCCATCTCCGAGTTCCGTGCCGTCAGCACCACCAGCACGGCGGAGGGTTGCCGGGCCCGCAGGTGCCGGCACAACGCGAAGCCGTCGACGTCGGGCAACCCGAGGTCGACGAGGATGAGGTCGTAGGGGCGGGCGGTTGCCTCGTGCAGCGCTGAGCGCCCGTCGACCGCCCAGCTCGCCCGGTAGCCGTGAGCGCGCAGGCTCGACTCCAGGACCTCACCGATCGTCGTGTCGTCCTCGACGACGAGTACTGCGGCCACAGTCCATGGTATGTCGCGTTCGCGCATGACAATGGACGGACCGTGCAGGGTGGGCACGCCCGTGCGTGAGCCCATGCGTGAGCGGGTTTTGCCGTCCTCTTGCCGTCCGGAGGGCCCACTCGGAGGTGACGGTCGTAGCCTTCCGCTCACCGAGAGTGAGTGCGGTGCGCTCGCTCCGAGGCAGAGAAGAGGTGGAACCACACATGACGACCAGCAGGGGCCTTCGCGGGCCGAGGCCGAACTCCGGCTCGACCCGATCGCGGATCGGGCTCGCGGCGGTGGGGATCTCGATCGTGCTCGCCGGCTCGGCGTGCGGAACCGGAGCGGTCGAGGCGCCGCCCACCGAACCGGGGACGGCGAGTTCCGCGGCCACCGGTCCGGGGCCGTCGGGTTCCACGACCACCGCTCCCGAGCACCCGCTGGTGCAGCGGTTGAGTGGCGAGGTGAGCGTGGCCGCGGCGGTGCCGCACCTGCAGGCGTTGCAGCGGATCGCCGACGAGAACGGCGGCAACCGGGCCACCGGGACCCCCGGTTACGCGGCGAGCGTCGAGTACGTGGCCGGCGTGCTGCGCGAGGCCGGCTTCGAGGTGAGCACCCCGACCTACGAGACGTCGGACGACGATGACGCACCTGTGCGGGGACGCAACGTGATCGCCCAGACCCGCACCGGCGACCCCGGCCGGGTCGTGATGATCGGTGCCCACCTGGACTCGGTCCCGGAGGGCCCGGGCATCGTCGACAACGGCTCCGGGGTGGCGAGCCTGCTGGAGATCGCCGGCCGCCTCGGTGCCGAGCCCGACGTGCGGAACGCGGTCCGGTTCGCGTTCTTCGACGACGAGGAGAGCGGCGCCGTCGGCTCGGCCGCCTACGTCGAGGGCCTGTCGGACGAGGAGCGGGGGAGGATCCGGCTCTACCTGAACGTGGACATGGTGGCCTCGCCGAACGCCGGCTACTTCGCCCAGGGCGGTGCGGGTGACGACCCGGAGACCGCGGGCCCCGCGGGCTCGGCCACGATCGGGCGGGTGCTCGCCGACCAGCTGGCCCGCACCGGCGCCGCCGACCCCGAGATCATCGAGTTCGTCGGCGACGACGAGTCGCCCTTCATCGAGGCCGGCATCCCGGTCGGCGGTGCCGAGAACGGCGACGACGAGGAGAAGACGAGCGCGCAGGCCGGAGCCTGGGGCGGGGAGGCCGACCAGGTCTACGACCGCTGCTACCACCAGGCCTGCGATCGCGTCGAGAACGTGAACCAGGAGGTGCTCGGCCACTACCTGCCGGCGCTGGCGGGCACGCTGGCCCACTTCGCGACCTCGGCGGAGGAACTGGGCTGAGCCGCCCCGCGCCCGCGCTCCCGGGCCCGGTTCGGAGCGCGGGCGGTCGTGGCGGCGAGCCCGGGTCCGACCGGATCGGCTGACCCGTCAGGGGCGGTGCGTCGCGACGGCGTCGGCGCCCTGCGCGTCGCCCCGCGACCGCAGGCCGGTGATCACGCCGTCGATGTCGGCGGCGGGCCGGTTCTGGCTGAGCTTGAACTTCGCGTCGATGCGGTCGATCCGGACCTCGACCCCGACGATGGCGCGCAGCTGGCCGCGGACGAACCTCTCGGGGGCGTCCTCGACGGTCCAGGGGACCGGACGGTCGGCCTCGTGGTGGTCGGTGAGCCGGCGCACCGCATCGGCGACCCAGCCGGCGTCGTCGTGGACGGTCGCGGTGCCGTGGACGTGGGCGGTGACGTAGTTCCAGGTCGGGACGACGCGGCCGTGCTCGGCCTTGGCGGCGTACCAGGACGGGCTGATGTAGGAGTCGGGTCCGCGCACGATCACCAGGCAGCGCTGCCCGTGGACGCGCGTCCAGTGGTCGTTGTTGCGGGCGAAGTGGCCGAGCAGCGTGCCCCGCTCGCGGTCGTGGACGAACGGCAGCATCGTCGCCTCCAGCCCGTCGGGGCCGGTGGTGATGAGGTCCGCGGCGCCGTGGTGGGTCAGCAGTTCGCGCACGTGGTCGTCGTGCGGGGCGAAGTGCGCGGGCACGTACATGGGGGTGCTGCTCCTCGTGGTCGGTCGGTCCCGTCCATCGTCCGGCGAGCAGTGGCTTTCTGCGATGGCCAATCGCGGGCGGTGGCAAGATGCCAATCCGCGGACCGGGCTGCACTCCGGAGCTGATCGTGAGCGACCTACACCAACCACTCGCCATCGCGCATGAGCGTGCGGCCCGCGATCTCGTTCGCCTCCCGCCAGGCCTGCACGCGGACCGGGCGCAGCACGAGGAACACGTACCCGGCCGCGCTCCGCGGATCCCAATCGGCCTGCGCCACGTAGGCCTTCCCCAGCGCCTCGTCGTCGCCGACGCCGACCGCGCGGTCGAGCACGGCGTCGATCATGACGACGTCCCGGGTCGGGCCGACGGCGAGGCGCGCGCGACCGGACGCGGTGAGGTTGCCAGCGGTGGTCGAGGTGTCCGCGACCGCGAGCACCAGCCGCTCGTCCACCCAGGCCAGCGACAGCGGGACCAGGTGCGCCTCGCCGGCCGCGGAGGCGCTGCAGACCCAGGCGTCGATCGCCGGGGTGGCCAGCACGGCCAGCGCGTCCGCCTTGCGGGCCCGCCGGTCGCGCGGCTCCGCCTGCGCGCTCACCCGTGCCGCTCGGCGGTCGAGGACTCCCAGGCGAACCCGTCGGGGTCGGTGAACGCCCCGGCGTCGCTGCGCACCACGATCCGGTGCGATCCGCTGCCGTCGGGGTCCACCCCGGCGGCCTTGGCCGCGGCGCGGCGCGAGTAGAGGGCCAGGTCGATGCCCTGCCCCGGCGACGCGAACTCGACGTACCTGCTGCCGAAGCTCTTGGTGACGGTCAGGCCGTGCTCGACGTAGAACTGCTTGGTCGTCTTCACGTTCGTGACGCCGAGGAGCAGCACCAGGTCGTCGTACTCCAGCGCGGCCGGCCCGGTGTCCTTCTTCGACGACGTCGCGACCTGCCAGATCGCGCCGTCCGGTGCCTGCACCACACCGCCGTAGCCCCAGAAGCTCTTCGCGGGCGGCTTCACGGCGGTGGCGCCGCCGTCGAGGGCGGCGCGGATGAAGGCGTCCACGGTGCTCGGCTGGGAGACCACGAGCGAGAGCGTGTACCCGCGGAACCCCCGCGTCGGCGCCTCGCCGAAGCGGACGTGGACCCGGTCGGCGACGCCGAGCGCCGCGTGGAAGGCCTCCGCCGCGGCGACGTCGGCGACCTCGAGGACGATGGAGTCGATGGTCGGAACGGTGGTGGTGGTCATCTCCGCGCTCCTCCGGTGCTGGTGATGAGCCACGCTAGGACCCGTTCCCCGACCGGGGCTTCTCGATTCCTGACCGGTCCGGTGCACCCCCGCCTGCACTCCCGGTGGCACCACGCATGCCAGGCGCCGGTTCGGGGGTACTCACCGCCCACGGCGCCTCATCTGGCGCGGGCGAACCGGCCCGGCGCGCACGTGGCCGCCCCCGAGGAGAGGAACGTCGATGAGCGAGGGCACGTGGTTCTACTGCCTGCGCCACCACGCGGTGGAGCCGGTCGAAGGGTGTCGGGCCATGGACCGGCTGGGCCCCTACCCGGACCGGGAGACGGCGGCGCGCGCGGTGGAGCTCGCCCGGGAGCGCACCGAGCGGGAGGACCAGCGCGATGAGGAGTGGAACGGCTGACCGCGGGGGTCCGCGGTCCGGAAGCGGTAGGCCGGGGCGAGTCCGGCCCGGCGGCGGGACCGGCACCGCCTACAGTGCGGCGGCATGACCCACCGATCGGCGCTCGTGGCGGTCGCCTCCGCCCAGCTGGCCGCCCAGCTGGGCGGGCACGTGCTCGCCCTGCGGCGGCGCCGGCACTTCGACGTCCCGTTCATGGTCGGCAGTCCCGAGCACCTCGTGCGGGACTGGCTCTGGTTCGGGACCGCCTACAGCGCGCCCCCCTACCTGCTCGGGCCGCAGATCTGGGCCGTCACCCGGCTGCTGCGCGGACCCGACGAGCGGGCCCGCTGGGTGCTGCGCTGGATCGGCACCGGTCTGACGCTGGGCTACCTGAGCGAGCGGTACGCCCGGATCCGCGTCCGCCCCGGTGGCTTCGACCGGGCCGAGACGCCGGTCGTCGTGACCGGCTGGGGTGGCGCGGTGGCGATGGCCGTCCTCGCCCGCCGCAGACCGGGCGCACCGCTCATCCCTGCCCGAGGCCCAGGCGGGCGATCAGCTCCGCGGCCCGTTCGCGGAACCGCCGGACGCCGGCCAGCTTGACGTCCTCGTAGCCCCGGACCAGGTCGGGCAGGCCGGCGAGCTCTTCGACGAGGTCGGCGGTACCGGGGTCGAGCCGGGCGAGCGCGCGGCGGACCAGTGCCTGGTACTCCCCGATGATCCGGCGTTCGGTCCGCCGCACGCCCGCGTAGCCGAACACGTCCAGGGGGGTGCCGCGCAGCTTCCGGGCGGCGCGCAGGGCGCGGAAGGCCGGGGTCGCCGTGGCCCGCAGCCGGATCTTGCGGTTCATCCCGAGCGCCCGCAGGACCGGTGGGTGCAGCAGCACGGACACGCGGGCGTCGGCGCCGTGGGCCTCGGCGCGGCGCGCGGCCTCGACCGGGTCGAGGTGCAGCCGGGCGACCTCGTACTCGTCCTTGTAGGCCATCAGCTTGTGCAGGCCGCGGGCGTAGGCGAGGCCGATCCGGTCGCCGGCCCGCGGGCCCGCGGCCGCCGCGGCCAGGTCGCGGACGCGGCGGACCTCCTCGGCGTAGCGGGCGGCGTAGGCGGCGTCCTGGTAGCCGGTCAGGTCGGCGATCCGGACGGCGAGCACGTCGCCCAGGCCGACCTCCTCCGCGCGGGCCCGCACGGCGGCGTCGACGGGCACGGTCTCCCGCGCGGGCGGCTCGACCGCGGCGCGCACCGCCGCCGGGTCCTGCACCGCCGCCCGACCCCACCGGAAGGCGGCCAGGGTGTTCTCGACCGCGGCCCCGTTGAGCCGGATCGCCTGCTCCAGCGCCTCGGCGCTCACCGGCATCACACCGCTCTGGTAGGCCGCGCCCAGCAGCACGACGTTGGTCGGCATGTGGTCGCCGAACAGCCGCTCGGAGAGCCGCTGCGCGTCCAGGTGCACCTGCTCGGCGGTGACCGCCGTGATCCGCTCCAGGGCGTCGTCGGGCGAACCCGGCAGCACCACCCGGCCGGTGATCATCGGCGCGGTCGGCACGATCGCGGAGTTGACCACGGCCACGGTCCGCTCCGGCACGCAGACGCCGAGGTTGGCGGCGTCGGCCGCGCCGAGCAGGTCGAAGCCCACCAGCACGTCGACCGTGCCGCGGGAGGCCCGCAGCGACCCGACGACCGGCGTCTTGGAGATCCGCACGTCCGAGACGACGGGGCCGCCCTTCTGCGCCAGGCCGATCTGCTCCAGCCCGGCGGTGAAGCGGCCGTCGAGGTGGGCGGCCATCTGCAGGACCTTCGACGCCGTCACCACGCCCGTCCCGCCGATCCCGGGCATCCGCAGCAGGACGTCGCGCTCGCCGAACCGCCGCTGCGGCTCGACGAGCGCCACCGGCAGCTCCGGCAGGTTCCGCACGGGCCGGGTCCTCGGCTCCACCAGCAGGAACGACGGGCAGTCGCCGTCGAGGCAGCTGAGGTCGGAGTTGCAGGAGGGCTGGTGGATGCGGGTCTTGCGGCCGAACTCGGTGTGCACCGGCTGCACCGACAGGCAGGTCGACTTGTCGCCGCAGTCGCCGCAGCCCTCGCAGACCCGCTCGTTGATCACGACCCGCTCGGTGACGGCGGGGAGCTTGCCGCGCTTGCGCAGCCGGCGCTCCTCGGTGGCGCAGCGGTCGTCGTGCAGGAGCACGGTGACGCCGTCGACGGCGGCGAGCTCGCGCTCCACGGCGGCGAGGTCGTCGCGGTGCCGGACGGACGCGATCGGGTCGAGCGCGACCCCGCGGTACCGGGCCTGGTCGTCGGTGGTGACCACGATCCGGCGCACCCCCTCGACGGCGAGCAGCCGGGTGACCGACGGGATGTCGAGGCGGCCCTCGGCGCGCTGCCCGCCGGTCATCGCGACGGCGTCGTTGTAGAGCAGCTTGTAGGTCATGCGCACGCCCGCGGCCACCGCGGCGCGGACCGCCAGCGAGCCGGAGTGGTGGAAGGTGCCGTCGCCCAGGTTCTGGATCAGCGTCGGGTCGTCGGTGAACGGCGCGAGGCCGATCCACTGCGCGCCCTCGCCGCCCATCTGGGTCAGCCCGATCTGGGTGCCGCGGCCCTCGCCCTCCAGCGCGATCAGGGCGTGGCACCCGATGCCCACGCCGACCAGCGAGTCGTCCTCGGTGCGGGTGGACCGGTTGTGCGGGCACCCGGAGCAGAAGAAGGGCGTGCGCTTGGCCAGCGGGAGCTCGATGCGGGGCGCCCGCGCGGGCCGCAGGCGGTCCAGGTGCTCCCGCGCCGGGCGCGGCAGCCGTTCCGCGCCGAGCACGGTGGAGATCCGCCGGCCCAGGGCCACCGCGACGTCCTCGGCGGCGACCTGGCTGCGCCCGGTGAGCAGCGGGCGGCCGGTCTCGTCCATGCGCCCGACGACGTTCGGGGCGTCGGCGCGCCGGTAGAGCGCCTGCTTGAGGGCGCCTTCGACGAACGGGGTCTTGTCCTCGACGACGAAGACCTCCTCGAGGCCCTCGGTGAGCGCGGCGAGGTGGGCGGGGTCGAGGGGGTGCGGCATGCCGAGGCGGACCAGCCGCAGCCCCAGCGACTCCATCGCGGCCTCGTCGAGACCCAGGTCGTGGGGGGGGGGGGGGGGGGCGGCGGGGGGGGGGGGGGGCGCCCCCCCCCCGCGCCGCCCTCGGGGCCGCGTCGCGCCCCCCGGCGCCCCCCCCCCCCCCCCCGACGGCGTGGGCGGTGCCGGACGCCACGATCCCGAGCCGGGCCCGCCGGGCGGAGAAGGTGATCCGGTTGAGGCCGTGCTCGGTGCCGTAGTGGCGGGCGATGTCGAGGCGGCGGGTCAGCATGTCGTGCTCGGCGTCGAGACCGACGGGCCCGACGATCGGGGGCAGCAGCGGGCGCGGGGCCGCGGGCGGGTGCGGGATGCCGTGGCGCAGCGCGCCGACGTCGATGGTCGCCGCCGAGTCGGCGACGTCCGCGACGATCTTCAGCGCGGTCCAGAGCCCGCTCGCCCGCGACAGCGCGACGGCGTGCAGGCCGTAGGAGATGATCTCCGCGACGGTGCCCGGCGCGAACAGCGGCAGCGCCAGGCTCTGCGCCATCGGCTCGCACGAGCTGGGCACGGTGGAGGACTTGCAGGACGGGTCGTCGCCGATCCAGGCCACCGCCCCGCCGGTGGTGGCGGTCCCGGCGAGCTGGCCGTGCCGGATGGCGTCGGCGGCCCGGTCCAGGCCGGGGGCCTTGCCGTACCAGAACCCGGTCACCCCGTCGTGGCGGCGGCCGGGGAGCGCGGCGAGCATCTGGGTCCCGGCCACGGCGGTGGCGGCCAGCTCCTCGTTGACGCCCGGGCGGAACACCACGCCGGTCTCGTCCAGGTGCCGGCGCGCCCGGCCCATCTCCAGGTCGACGCCGCCCAGCGGCGAGCCCTGGTAGCCCGAGACGAAGGCACGCGTGTCCAGCCCGCGTTCGGTGTCGAGCCTGCGCTGTTCGAGGACCAGCCGGACCAGTGCCTCGATGCCCGAGACGAGCGCCCGGCCGGACGTCGCGCCGTACTTGTCGTCGAGGGTCACCGCGCTCGCACGCACCTGGCCGCCTCCTCGTCGTGATGAACAGCACCGTGGTGAACAGCACCGTGGGATCTCCGAGGAGATCCCAGGCGGGGGGCGTTCGGCAAGATAGGAAATCCGGTCCGCGCGATCCACGCAGGAATCCTTCGCTCGATGCGCAGGGGCGTCATTATCCTGCGCGCGTGACCCCGCTCGACGACGTCGACCGCAAGTTGCTCGCGCTGCTGGAGGCCGACGGCAGGCGCACCTTCGCCGATCTCGCCGGTGAGGTCGCGCTGTCACAGCCCGCGGTGAAGCGGCGGGTGGACCGGCTCGTCGCGGTCGGCGTGATCATCGGGTTCACCGCCGTCGTGGACCGGGCCCGCCTCGACCGACCGCTGGAGGCGTTCTGCGAGCTGCGCTTCCAGGGCACCACCTCGCCGGAGGACATGGAGGCGCTGCGCAGGGACCTGCCCGAGGTCGAGGCGGTCTACGTACTGGCTGGTGACTTCGACGCCCTGTGCCACCTGCGGGTGCGCGACATGGCGCACCTGCGCGAGGTGGTCGCCCGGCTGCGCGCGACCACGGGCGTCGTGGGGACCAAGACCCTGATGGTGATGAGCAGCGTGCGGGGTCCGCGCTGAGCCGGCGCTGAGCCCTCACCGGCCCTCGTAGCTCGCCTGGCCCGGGCCGTCGGCGAGGAAGGAATCGACGGCGCCGCGGAGGTCCTCGGTGCCGAACAGCGCCCCCGAGAGCGGCGCCACCACCGCATCGGCCGCCCGGACGCCGTCGCGCACGGCGGTGCCCACCAGCTGCTTGGTCGCCGCGTGCGCCACCGTCGGGCCGGCCGCGAGGCGGTGGGCGAACGCCCGGGCGGCCTCGGCGAAGCCGTCGTCGGGCAGCACCCGGTTCACCACGCCCCACCGCTCCAGCGTGGCGGCGGGGTAGCGCTCGCCGGTGAAGACCAGCTCCTTGGCCCGGCTCGGCCCGGCGCGCTCGGCCAGCCGCTGGGGCCCGCCCATCGACGGGGTCAGCCCGACGACCATCTCGACCAGGCCGAACGAGGCGCGCTCGGCGGCCAGCAGCACGTCGCAGGCCAGCGCGAGCTCGAAGGCCGCGGTCAGGGTGAGCCCGTGGGCGGCGAAGACGACGGGGACCGGGAGGTCCTCCAGGGTCTGCGCGAGGCGGATCAGCCTGCTCCACAGCGCGGTGCCGCGGCCCACCGGGTCGGGTGCCCGCGCGATCTCCCGGAAGGCGTGCACGTCGACGCCGGCGGAGACGACCTTGCCGCGCGCTTCGAGCAGCACGGCCCGGGCGCGGTCCGCCCGTCCCGGTGCGGTCAGCTCGACCAGCTCGGCGAGGCAGCGCTCGAAGCCGGCGAAGACGCTCTCGTCGAACAGGTTGAGCGGGGGCCGGTCGAGGACGACGACGGCGACACCACCGTCGCGCTCGACACGGACGGGGGCGGCGTCGGGGGCGCTCATCCGGACATCCTCGCCGCGGGACCGCGCTCCCGCCCATTCGGCCGTCGACGACGAGAACGTGTTGCACCCTCAGGTGACCACGACGCCGGGTTCGGTGGTCGCGCCACCGGCGCTGATCCGGGGCCTGGGCGATCCGCCGTACCAGTCCAGGCAGACGGTCGTGGCGTCGTCGCGCAGGCTCCCGCCGGTGGCCAGCAGGACCTCGGCGCCGAGCGCGTGCACCACCTGGCGGGGGTGGAGCTCGCCGCTTCCGGCGATCGCGGCGGGGAGGTCGCACCGGGCGGCCTCGCGCTCCAGCATCCCGTCGGTGACGAACACGATCCGGTCGCCCGGCTCCAGCGCGAACCGCTGCAACCGGAACGACCAGCCCGCCTGCAGCCCGAACGGGGGGTCGATCTCCAGCGCGATCTCCTCGACGCGCCCCCGGCGCAGCAGCAGCGGGAACGGGTGCCCGGCGTTGACGATCGTCGCGGTGCCGCCGTCCAGGTCGATGTGCATGACCTGCCCGGTCACGAACTGGCCCACCCGGGAGTGCGCGACCAGGGCGTCGTTGGCGTTGCGCAGCTGCTCGCCGAGGTCGGCGCCGCGGCGCCGTTCGTTGCGCAGGCTGCCGACGAGCACCGTGGCCAGCAGGGCGGCGGCCACGTCGTGGCCGGCGGCGTCGGTGATCGACACCTGCAGCGAGTGCTGGTCGAGCGAGTAGTCGAAGGTGTCCCCGCCCACCGAGCTGGCCGGCTCCAGCCAGCCGGCGATGGTGAACTGGCCCGCCTCGCAGGTGAACGCGCTGGGCAGCAGGCGGCGCTGGATCTCCGCGGCCAGCGTGAACGGGATGGACCGCTGGCCCCACTCGAACAGGTCGGTGTGCTGCCTGCTCGCCACCACGATGTAGGCCAGCGCGTGGCCCGCGGCGGCGATGTCGGCGACGCGCGCCTCGTCGGGGTGGTAGGGCAGGTCGAGCTCGATCAGCCCGATGGCGTCGCCCCGGTCGGTGACCGGCACGGTCAGCTGCGCGCCGTCGCCGACCTCGCGCACGTCCACGTGCTGGGTGATCAGCACCCGCTCGTAGACCGTGCCGGGCAGATGCACCTGCTCGGCCCCCGGGAACCGCGTCCCCGAGGCGCCCTCCCGTGCGCGACCCATCCGGAAGACCGCGCGCCCGCTGAAGTCGGCGATCAGGAAGCTGACCGCCCGGGCCCCGAACACCGCGCCGAGCTCGTCGGCGACCACCTCCACCGCCTGCACCGGCGAGGCCGACTCGACCTTCTCCAGCAGCGCCCGCAGATCGGGCCCGGAACCGCGGTGCTCGGGCATCCGTGCACACTAGAGGGAGTCGGCCCACCACCAGCGTTGCCCGGTCGGTCAGCGCGTGCGGTCCCGCATCACGGCCGGGCCGGGCTGGGCACCTCGCGCCCGCCCGCCGCGGTGCCGTCCCCGGCGCGCACCTTCTCCCGCCGGATCGCCACGGCCAGCGCGGGCACCAGCGCCACCCCGACGCCCGCCGCGGCGGCGATCACGTAGTAGGGCGCCACGAGGCTCCCGGTCGCCTCCTCGACCAGGCCGTAGACGACCGGCCCGACGAACCCGCCGGTGATCCCCAGCATGAGCCCGACGCTCCAGGCCGGGCTGGAGACGGCCAGGAACGCGAGCACGATGACCAGCCCGGAGCCGGCGGACAGCCCGATCAGGATGATCTCGCGGCCGTAGCGGCGCAGCAGCCACGGGAGAACAGCACGCCGGCCAGCCCCGCGATGCCGCTGCCCCCGGCGACGACCTCGATGAGGAAGGGGCTGGACAGGCCCAGGGACTGGATCAACGAGGGGAAGTTGAAGCCGATCCCGGAGCTGATCGCCTGGTTGATGAAGTGGATCGTGCCCAGCAGGAGCACCGTCGGCCGCCCGAACGCCAGCCGCAGTGGCGCCCACGGCGCGCGCGATGTCGTCGGGCCAAGTTCGACCTCTTCCTCGCGGTCTACGAGGAGGGGATGCGGCGCGTGCGGGAGCGGGTCGAGCCGCACGCCGACGCCGACGGCACCGGCCGCGAGCGCCTCGTGGCCATGGCGATCGCGCACGAGCTCAACCTCATGGAGGACCTCGCGTACCACCACGTCGTCCACCAGGCGGTGCGGGGCGAGGTCGCCGGCGCGCTCAAGGTCCGCCAGCGCGACGCCCTGCGGGCCCAGAACGAGCTCCGCCACGTGTGCACCATGGCGCCGGCGTGCTCGGTGACCAGGGGGATCCCGGCCGGCCGGGTGGACAGCAGCGCGCTGAGCGTCCACCCGGTGACCGCGACCCGCACGTCGTGCTCGCGGAAGTGGGCCAGCTCGCCCAGCGCGTAGCTGTGCAGCTCGTCGTCGGTCCACATGCTCTGCCCCGGGGTCGCCGATGCCCGGCAGCGAGCGGACGAACGCGGCGGCGCGCCGCGCGTCCATCGGCGTGTCGGCGAGATCGTAGGGGAGCCCGGGCAGGCAGATCATGGCGTTCCCCGTCCTGGGTGATTGATAGGTAAGGTATTACCTATGGCACGGGAGATGGGTCTCCCGGCGGCCGAGGCGGCCCTGCTGGGTGCCGACGACGCCGTGCGGGTCCGCACGTTCCGGCTGCTGCTGGTGCTCGCGCAGCAACTGCGCACGCTGATGGACCAGCGGCTGCGCGGCGACGGGCTGACCACCCAGCAGGCCGCCCTGATCACGGTGGTGGACGCGCTCGGCGCGCCGAAGCTGTCGGAGGTGGCGGCGGGGATGGGCACCACCCACCAGAACGCGAAGCAGGTCGCGGCCGTGCTGGAGCGCAAGGGGTTCGTGGTGATCGAGCCCGACCCGCGCGACCGGCGCGTGCGCCGGGTCCGCACGACCGAGCTGAGCCGGGCGCACTGGGGAGCGCGCAGCGCCGACGACCAGCGCTACGTCCTGGAGTGGTTCGCCGACCTCAGCGCCGAGCAGGCGCGCACGCTCTTCGACCTCCTGCTCGTAGTCCGCAAACGGGCGTCTGACGGCGTCCGATCTGAGGATCGGTGACGAGGGTTCGCTAGGCCGATTGCCTGACGACCGCTTCCACGGCCGGTGCGAGCCCGCGGTACGCCACTGCGGTCGCATGGCGTGATGACGTCGAGAGATCGGCGCTCAGGAGGCAGCCGTTCGGCTGATCGGGGTGACGCGTTCGGAACGGTGGGCCGCCATCCGGCTGCTCCTACCGTGCAGTACGGTGTCGCCCGATCCTCCGACCGGGTAGGTGGGCATGCTCGATGTCGTCGCTCGACCGATCCCCCCAGCGGGCATCGGCAACCCCTCGCTGACCGCCGCCGTCTTCGGCGCCTTCGTGCTCGTCACGCTGGTCGTGGTGTTCCGGGTCAGCCGGAACAACAAGACCGCGTCGGACTACTACGCCGCAGGCCGGGCGTTCACGGGCCCGCAGAACGGCGTGGCGATCGCGGGCGACTACCTGTCCGCGGCCTCGTTCCTCGGCATCGCCGGGGCGATCGCGGTCAGCGGCTACGACGGATTCCTGTACTCGGTGGGTTTCCTGGTCGCCTGGCTGGTGGCCCTGCTGCTGGTGGCCGAGCTGTTGCGCAACACCGGCAAGTTCACGATGGGCGACGTGCTGGCGTTCCGGATGCGCCAGCGCCCGGTGCGGGCGGCCGCGGCGACCTCGACGCTGGTGGTGTCGTTCTTCTACCTGCTGGCCCAGATGGCCGGGGCCGGGGCGCTGGTGGCGCTGCTGCTGCAGATCCCCAACGACGACCCGATCGGGCAGAGCGTGGCCATCGCCGGGGTCGGCCTGGTGATGGTGGTCTACGTGCTGGTGGGCGGCATGAAGGGCACCACCTGGGTGCAGATCATCAAGGCCGGGCTGCTGCTGGTCGGCGCGGGTGTGCTGACCGCGTGGGTGCTGGGCTACTTCGGGTTCAACCTGTCCGCCCTGCTGGAGCGGGCGGTGCAGCGCAACCCCGAGGTGCTGCCGCCGGGCGCGGGCGCGGCCGTCCCGCTGGGGGAGCGGTTGCTCGTGCCGGGCCTGCAGTTCGGCGCCGACACCCTGGCCAAGGTCGACTTCCTGTCGCTGGGCCTGGCGCTGGTGCTGGGCACCGCGGGCCTGCCGCACATCCTGATGCGCTTCTACACCGTGCCCAACGCCCGCGAGGCCCGCCGGTCGGTGGTCTGGGCGATCTGGCTGATCGGTGTGTTCTACCTGTTCACGCTGGTCATCGGGTACGGGGCGGCGGCGCTGGTGCCGGGCGGCGTGCAGCGGATCGTCGACGCGCCGGGCGGCACCAACTCCGCGGTCCCGCTGCTGGCCTACCAGCTGGGCGGCGAGCTGATGCTGGGGATCATCGGGGCGGTCGCGTTCGCCACGATCCTGGCCGTGGTGGCCGGGCTGACGATCACCGCGTCGGCGTCGTTCGCGCACGACGTCTACGCCAACGTGATCCGGCGGGGGCGGGCGTCCCCCGACGCGGAGGTGCGCGTCGCGCGCACGACCGCGCTCGTGGTCGGCGTCGTGGCGATCGGCGCGGGCGTCCTGGCCCGCAACCAGAACGTGGCGTTCCTCGTCGCGCTGGCCTTCGCGGTGGCCGCGTCGGCCAATCTGCCGACGATCCTGTACTCGCTGTTCTGGCGGCGGTTCAACACGACCGGGGCGCTGTGGAGCATCTACGGCGGGCTGACCTCCTGCGTGGTGCTGATCGTGCTCTCGCCCGCGGTGTCGGGCCGGCCCACGTCGATGATCCGGGGCGCCGACTTCGACGTGTTCCCGCTGAGCAACCCGGGCCTGGTGTCGATCCCGATCTCGTTCCTGCTCGGCGTGATCGGCACCTTCGCCGGCCGCCGCGACCGCGGTGAGCGCCAGCGGGCGGCGGCGATGGAGGTGCGGGCGCTGACCGGCGTCGGGGCCGCCCGGCCGGACCGGGTGGTGCGCAGGCGCTGAGCCGCGGCGGGTGGCGGGCGGCCCCCGCACGCACCTCACACCATCGACGCTTCCACGGGGTGACAAGGTCGATTGACCCCGGGGGGCTCGACTCGTAGAGAGGGTCGATGAGCGAGTCGCAGCGCGAGGCGAACCCGGAGAGCTACTTCCGCGGCGGGCGGGACCTGTTCACCGACGCGGGTCTGCGGGATCGGCCGCGTTCCCCCGCGCCCGCGGTGCCGTCCGTCGCCACGATCACCGAGCCCGCCCGGGAGACACCGGTGCACGAGGAGACCGACGTCCTCGTCGTCGGTGGGGGTCCGGCCGGTACGGCCGCCGCGCTCGCGGCGCGGCGGCTCGGTCAGCGGGTGACCCTCGTCGAGCGCTACGGCGACCTCGGGGGGCTCTCGGCCGGTGGGCTGGTGATCTGGATCGACCGGATGACCGACTGGGAGGGCACGCCCGTCATCGCCGGCATCGGCGCCGAGCTGCTGGACCGGCTGCCCGAGGGCGCGCTCGCCGGGCCCGGCCCGGAGCTGTGGGGGTCGACCGAGCCCGAGCAGGTGGCGCACTGGCGCGAGCGGCTCTCGGCGTTCCGGGAGACCGTGTGCCGGTCGCCGATGATCGACCCGGAGTGGCTCAAGATCGTGTCCCACGAGGCGCTCGTCGGCGAGGGCGTGCGGGTGCTGCTGCACTCCTGGGTCGTCGCGGCGATCGGCGGAGGTGGCGCTGACGGGGACGTCGTCCGGGGCGCGATCTTCGAGAGCAAGCAGGGGCGCCGCGCGATCCTGGCCAAGGTCGTCGTGGACGCCACGGGCGATCTCGACGTCATCGCGCAGGCGGGCGGCGCGTTCGTCACCGACGCGCAGACCGACGGCACCGGCGGCAACGTGCAGCACACCATGAACACCGCCTTCACCTGGACCGGGGTCGACATGGGGCGGTGGCTGGAGTTCAAGCGCACCGACCCGGCGGGCCACCGCGCCCTGATGAACCGCGGGCGCGAGCTGCTGGGCTACCTCGACACCCCGCACGTCGGCTGGCGGGACGACGTCGTGGTGTTCATGGGGCCGCGGATGTCGGGCTACAGCGGGCTCGACGTCGAGCACCTCAGCGCCGTCGAGCTCGAGTCCCGCCGCCGCATGGTCGACCACCTGGACTTCTTCCGCCGCGAGGCACCCGGGTTCGAGGGCGCGTGGATCATGCTCGCGGCCCCGCAGATCGGCGTGCGGATGACCCGCAGGCTCGCCGGTCTGCACCCGATGTCGGCCGACGAGTGGCGGGCGGGGGTGCGCCATCCCGACGAGATCGGAGTGTCGCCCTCGCCGTCGCAGAAGTTCCCGACGATCTCGGTGCCCTACCGCGCCCTGGTGCCGCACCGGCTCGACGGCGTGGTCGTCGGGGGCAGGCACGTCGCCAGCGACGCGGCGACCCAGGCCTTCATGCGCGAGATCCCGCAGTGCTGGATGACCGGGCAGGCGGCCGGGACGGCCGCCGCCGTGGCGGCGCGCACCGGGCTCGCCCCCCGCGCGCTCGACGTCGGGGAGATCCGCCGGGAGCTGCGCCGCCAGGGCGCGTTCCTGCACGAACCGGCCGCGACCGGCGCGGTGCGGTGACCGGACGGCGTCGATCGCGTCGCTGCGCCGGGGTCAGCCGCGTTCCTCCAGCACCACCAGCGGGATCTCCCGCTCGGTGCGCTTCTGGTAGCTGGCGTAGTTGCGGTAGCGGCCCGCGATCTGCGGCCACATCCTGGCCCGCTCCTCGGCCGAGGCGATCCGGGCCAGCATGGGGCGCCGCTCGCCTCCCTTGATCGCCACCTCGACCTCGGGGTGCTCGCGCAGGTTGAGGAACCAGGCCGGGTGCCGGTCGTCGCCGCCGCGCGACGCGACGACCACGTAGCCCTCGCCGTCCCGCAGCGGTGCGGTGAGCAGCACGGTGCGGGGCTGTCCGGACTTCCTGCCGGTGGTGGTCAGCTCCACGACCGGCATGCCGCCGAACTCGTGGCCGACCCGCCCCCGGGTGAGGCCGACCAGCAGCCGGTGCACGGAGTTCATGGTCCTCAACGCGAAGTCGCTGGGCACACCGCGATGCTACTGACCGCAGCTGTGTCCGGCCGTCGATCCCGGTCACCTCGTCGGGGTGCCGTACCGTGCCGCCCGACCACGATCACGGCGGACGGCGGGACGGACCGGACTGTGTCGACGAGCGGCGACGGCGAAGAGCGCCCATCGAAGAGGTCGGCCGCGCGCGGGCCCCTGGTCGAGCGGCCGGTCCGGCCGCTGCTCGGGCTCCGCGGGTTCGTCCGCGACGCCGGTCCGGTCTACGCCGCGAACGGCCTGATCGGGTTGGTCTTCGCGGCCACCGGCCCGGTCGCGGTGATCCTCGCGGTCGGCGCGCAGGGCGGGCTGTCCCAGGCGCAGCTGGCGTCGTGGATCTTCGGGGCGTTCTTCCTCAACGGGGCGCTCACCGTGGCGGCCTGCTGGCTCTACCGCCAGCCGCTGGCGTTCTTCTGGACGATCCCCGGCGCGGTCCTGCTGGGACCGGCACTGGCGCACCTGGGCTGGCCCGAGGTGGTGACCGCGTTCGTCGTCACCGGGCTGCTGATGGTCGTGCTCGGGCTGACCGGGTGGGTCCGCCGTGCGATGGCGGTCGTCCCGATGCCGATCGTGATGGCGATGGTGGCCGGGGTGTTCCTCCGGTTCGGGGTCGACCTGGTGCGGTCGCTGCGGGACGACGTGGCGATCGCGGCCCCGATGGTCGTGGTGTTCCTGCTGCTCAGCGCGCTGCCGATGATCGGGCGCCGGGTGCCGCCGATCATCGGTGCGCTCGCCGCGGGAGCGCTCGCGGTGGCCGTGTCGGGGCGCTTCCAGCCGGCGGCCGACGCGCGGTGGTTCGCCGCCCCGGTGCTGCAGGCGCCGCAGTGGTCGTGGCAGGCCGTCCTGGAGCTGGTGATCCCGCTGGCCATCACGGTGCTGGTCGTGCAGAACGGCCAGGGCATCGCGGTGCTGCGCGCGGCCGGGCACCAGCCGCCGGTCACCGCGATCACGATCGCCTGCGGTGGCTGGTCGCTGCTGGGCGCGGCGGTCGGGGCGGTGTCGACCTGCCTGACCGGTCCGACGAACGCGCTGCTCGTGGCGTCGGGCGAGCGGGAGCGCCAGTACACCGCGGGCGTGGTCTGCGGGCTGCTGGCGATGGTGTTCGGGCTGCTCGCGCCGCTGTTCACCCGGCTGATGCTGGCCATGCCGGTGGCGTTCATCGCCGCCCTCGGCGGGCTGGCCATGCTGCGGGTGCTGCAGACCTCGTTCGTCACCGCCTTCGGCGGCCGCTTCACCCTCGGTGCCCTGATCACGTTCGTGGTGACCGTGGCCGACGTGGAGGTCCTGTCCATCGGGGCGGCGTTCTGGGGGCTGGTCGCGGGGTTGGCCGTCGCCTGGCTGCTGGAGCGCCCCGACTTCGCCGCGTCGGACTGATCCGGCGCAAGGCGGAGTCCGGGCGGCCCACCTACCTGATCCGCCGGCCGGTCTCGGCGCACGAGTAGCCGCCGAGCTTCTCGACCCCGGCGCGGAAGTCGGGCCGCTCCAGCAGCGCCCACAGCGGGGCGAGCACGTCCTCCTCCAGCGCGGATGCGCGCAGCACGAGGTCGTAGGGCTCGCGGGCGACCGGCACGAAGTCCAGCCCGAACGCGCGGGCGGCGGCCTGGATGCCCAGGCCGGTGTCGGCGCGCCCGGCGGAGACGGCGGCGGCGACGCCGAGGTGGGTGTGCTCCTCGCGGGAGTAGCCGGCGATCGCGGCCGGGTCGATGCCGCGCAGGCCCAGCTCGTGGTCGAGCAGGACCCGGGTGCCCGCGCCGCGCTGGCGGTTGACGTAGCGAAGGTCCGGGCGGGTGAGGTCGTCGACGCCGGCCAGGCCCAGCGGGTTGCCGGGGGCGACCAGCAGGCCCTGGTCGCGGTGCACCAGCCGGACGACGGCCAGGTCGGCGTCCGGGCCGAAGATCCGGTCCAGGTAGGGCAGCGTGTACTCGCCGGTCGCCGGGTCGAGCAGGTGCGAGCCCGCCAGGTGGCACAGGCCGTCGCGCAGGGCGACGAGCCCGCCGAGCGACCCGACGTTCGACGACGCCAGGGTGACCAGCGGGTCGTCCGCGCGCAGCGCGGAGGCCGCGACGTCCAGGACGAGGTCGTGCGAGCCGATGGCGACGATCGTGCGGGCGATGTCGCCGAGCCCGCGCAGCAGCTCGACCCGCACCTGCTCCCCGGCGTGGTGGCCCTCCAGCCCCGCAGGCACGACGAGCAGGCCGTCGGCGCGCACGAGCGAGGTCAGCACGCCGGCCGCGCGCGGCAGGGGCGTGGCGACGACGTCGCCGCCGACGCGGCCCAGTCGGACGCGGACCCAGTCGTCGGAGCCGATGGCCGAGGCCAGCTTGCGCGCCAGCCGCGCGGTCGTCGACGGGCGCTCCCGCGGGGCGGCGCCCTCCAGCGCGGCCAGCACCGGTGCGGCGAAGATGTCGAAGGTCAGCGAGGCCGACACGGGATAGCCGGGGGCGCCCAGGATCGGCGTCGCCGGCTCGCCGGCCACCGTGCCGAGCACGACGGGGTGCCCGGGCCGCACGGCCACGCCGTGCACGGCGAGCGAGCCCGCCGCGGCGACCACGCGGGCCGTGTAGTCGTCGCGCCCGGCGCTCGACCCGGCGATCAGCACGACCAGGTCGGCGTCGCGGGCGGCCTCGCGCACGGCCGCGGTGATCAGCTCGGGGTCGTCGGCGACGATGGCGGTTGTGCGGGTGTCGCAGCCGATCTCGGCGGCCTGCGCGGCCAGCATCAGCGAGTTGGTGTCGGCGATCTCGCCGGGGCCCAGCTCGGTGCCGACGGGGCGGATCTCGTCGCCGGTGGGGATGATCGCCACCCGGGGCCGGCGCCGGACGGCCACCTCGAACACCCCGGCGGCGGCGCACGCGGCGACGTCTACCGGGCGCAGCCGGTGGCCCTCGGGCAGCAGCAGCTCGGTGGCGCTGATGTCCTCGCCGATGGAGCGGACGTGCTGGTAGGGCGGCACGGCGGCGCGCAGCTCGGCCCGGCCGTCGGGGGTGCGGTGCACGTGCTCGCGCATGACGACGGCGTCGTAGCCGACCGGGAGCGGGTCGCCGGTGTCCACGACCTCGAAGTCGTCCAGCAGCACCGGCCTGGTCTCGGCGGCGCCGACCGTCTCGGCCGCTCGCACCGCGATGCCGTCCATGGCCGCGGAGTCGAAGGCGGGGGAGGAGCGCCGCGCCCACACCGACTCCGCGGTGACCCGCCCGACCGCCTCCCCGACGGGCAGTGCCACGGTGTCGACCCGCGGCGGGCAGCCCGCCGCCGCGCACGCGTCGCGCCAGGCCTGCCGCGCCTGCTCGGCGGGGATGTCGGACACGAACGGCGACCCCATGCCCCGGACCGTAGCCGCCGCCCCGGTCACCGGTGGAGGGTGACGGTCAGCTCGGTGCCGGCGTCGAGGCCGGTGGCGGGCTCGGGGACGATCACGTAGCCGTCCGCCCGGGCCAGCACGGACAGCAGCGCGGAGGGCCCGAAGAGCGGTTCGGCCGTCGGTACCGGGACGCCGTAGCGCACGGCGACCTGCACGACGTCGAGCCGACCGGTGGCCGAGGCCAGGTCGCGGCCGAGCCGGGCCCGCACGGTGGGCTCCGGGGGCGGGTGCTCGCAGCCGGCCAGCCGCCACACCAGCGGCACCCCGACCAGCCCGAACACCACGAGCGCCGACAGGGGGTTGCCGGGCAGCCCGACCAGCGGCACGCCCGCGCAGTCGGCCAGCAGCGTCGGCTTGCCCGGCTTGACGGCCAGGCCGTGGCACCAGATCTCGCCGAGCGCGGCCACCGCCCCGGCGGTCTCGTCGCGGGCGCCGACCGACGACCCGGCCGACACCACCACGAGGTCGGCGTCGGCGAGCGCCGCGCGCAGCGCGGACTCCAGGGCGCCGCGGTCGTCCGGGACGATCGCGGCGGCCACCGGCTCGCCGCCGGCGTCGCGGACCAGCCCGGCCAGGGCCGACGCGGTCGCGTCGCGCACCTGCCCGGGGGCGAGCGTCGCGGTCCCGGGTGGCACCACCTCGTCGCCGGTCGAGACGATCGCCACCCGCGGGCGGGCGCGCACCGCCACAGAGGTCACTCCGGCCGCGGCCAGGAACCCCAGCTGCGCGGCGCGCAGCGGCCGGCCCGCGGCCACCAGCACGTCGCCCGCCGCGGCGTCCTCGTCGGCGCGGACCAGCCCGGCCCCGGGCGCGACCGGGCGGGTCACCTCGATCGTGCCGGGCATCGTCTCGGCGGTGTGCTCGACCATGACCACCGCGTCGGCGCCGTCGGGCAGCACCGCGCCGGTCGGGACGGCCACGCACTCGCCGTGCGAGACCGCGACGGTCGGCGCGGTGCCCATCCGCACCGCACCGGCCAGTTCCACGTAGGAGGGCAGGCCCTCGGAGGCGCCGTACGTGTCGGCCGCGCGGACCGCGTAGCCGTCGACGGTGGATCGGGCGAAGCCGGGCATCGCCGCCGGGGCGCGCACGTCGGCGGCCGGCACCCGGTGCAGGGCATCGGCCAGCCCGACGGTCTCGACGGGCGTGCGACGCGCGGGCCGGAACCCGGCCAGCGCCTCGCCGACCGTGCGCGCGGTGAAGAACTCGCGGGAGGCTCTGCGCAACGGTTCGCTCAGCGGTCCGGCTGGTCCGCCGCGCCGCTCGGCCGGGGCTGCTCGCGAGCGGCCGCGCCGCCCTTGTTGAGCCCCAGCACGCTCACCACCGGGCCCAGCGCGACCTGCCCGAGCCCGCAGATGGAGGTCTTGCGCATGGCCTCCTCCAGCCGCAGGACGTGCGCCCGCTGGTCGTCGTCGAGCTCGGCGCCCGCCTCGACGGCACCGCGCAGGATGGTGTGGGCCTTGGTCGAGCCCACCCGGCAGGGCACGCACTTGCCGCACGACTCGTCGCGGAAGAACCGCAGCACGTTGGTCGAGGCGGCGAGCAGGTCGGTGCCCTCGGCGAGCACGACCACCGCGCCCGAGCCGAGCATCGTGCCGTTCTCCGCCGCGGCGCCGAAGTCGAGCGGCATGTCCAGCTTGTCCGGCCCGATGAAGTTCGACGACGCCCCACCGGGCTGCACCGCGCCGACCTCCCGGCCGCCGCTGACGCCGCCGGCCAGCGCGATCAGCTCGCGCACGGTGGTGCCCATCGGCACGCAGTAGACGTCGGGGCGCTCGACGTGCCCGGAGACGGCGAAGAACTTCCAGCCCACCGAGTCGCCCGCGCCCTGCTCGGCCCACCACTGCGCACCGCGCTGCAGGATGACCGGCACGTCGGCGAAGGTCTCCACCGAGTTCATCAGCGTGGGGCGGCCGTGCAGGCCGTAGTTGCCCGGGAAGGGCGGCTTGTTGCGCGGCTCGCCGCGGTGGCCCTCCATGCACTCCAGCAGCGCGGTCTCCTCGCCGAGGATGTAGCCGCCGGGGGAGACGAACACCTCGACGTCCAGGCGCCGGCCGCTGCCGCAGGCGTCCGGCCCGGTGACGCCGGCCTCGCGCAGCGCGTCCAGCTCGGCGCGCAGCACGTGCTCCTCGGGGCCGTACTCGTGGCGGATGAACACCCAGCCCTGCTCGGCGCCGACCACCGCCATCCCGAGCAGCAGGCCCTCCAGCACCAGGTGCGGTTGGGTGGCCAGGATCTGGCGGTCCTTGAACGTGCCCGGCTCGGACTCGTCGGCGTTGCAGATGGCGTACTTGGTCCCATCGACACTGTCGCCGGGCCGGGTGTCGCGGACCAGCCCCCACTTCTGCCCGGTCGGGAAGCCCGCGCCGCCCATCCCGCGCAGCCCGGAGTCCTTCAGCACCTGCACGACCGTGTCCGGGTCGAGCTCGCCGGCCAGCAGCGCGCGCAGCGTGGTGTACCGCTGGGCCACTCCGGACCCGGCCGGGTACGGGTCGTTGGGCCAGGGCTCGGTGCGCTCCTTCGCGGGCGCCGCGCCGACGTCGCCGGCCCGCGCGTCGGCGACCAGCGCGTCGGTGTCCTCGACCGCCGCCGGGCGTTCGTTGACCGCCACCGCCGGCGCCGTGTCGCAGCGGCCCAGGCAGGACACCTCGACCAGCTCGACGTCGGCGTCCGCGCCGTAGCGCGCCCGCAGCTCGGCGATCCGGGCCTCCCCGTCGCGCAGGAAGCACGGCAGGTCGTGGCAGACGTGCAGCGCCACCTTGGGCGGCGCCGCGGTGCGGAAGTGCGGGTAGAACGAGATCAGGCCCTCGATCTCGTAGAGCGGGCGGACCGCCTCGCGGGCGAGCTCTTCGAGCTCCTCGCGGGGCAGCCAGCCCAGCCGGGCCTGGATCGCGTTGAGCGCCGGGATCAGCGAGGGCCCGGGGAACTTCCCGGCCCGCGCCTCCACGCCCGGCACCCGCCGCGCCCGGACCTCGGCGGCCCGATCGGTCACCGCACCGGCTCGCGCGCTCGCGAGCTCGTCCGCAGCCGTCACGCCCGTACCCCCAACGGCTCGACCTGGATGGCGCAGAACTTGAACTCCGGGATCTTGCCGTACGGGTCGATCTCGTCGATCGTCAGCAGGTTGGCCGCGGCCTCCCGGAAGTGGAACGGGATGAAGCAGTTGCCCAGCTGCTCGCGGTGGGAGATGCGCACCTGCAGCTCGATCGCCCCCCGCCGCGAGCGCGCCCGCACCATCTCCCCGTGCGCCAGGCCGCGGTCGGCGGCGTCCTTGGGGTGCATGTAGACCTCGGCGACCGGGGAGATCGCGTCGAGGGCGAACGAGCGCCGCGTCATCGAGCCGGTGTGCCAGTGCTCCAGCAGCCGCCCGGTGTTGAGCACGAGCGGGTACTCGGCGTCGGGCAGCTCCTTGGGCGGCAGCCACTGCGCCGGCACCAGGTGGGCGAGCCCGTCGTCGGTGTTGAACTTCTCGTCGAACATGACGATCGTGCCGTCGCTGTGCTCGGGGTCGTCGTTCGGGTAGAGCTTCCCGGACAGCCCCAGGTTGTCGTAGCGCAGGTTCCGGTAGGACGGCATCAGCGCGACCATCTCGTCGAAGACCTCGCCGGGCGCGCCGTAGTCCCAGTCCAGGCCGACCCGGCGGGCGATGTCCTGGACGATCTGCCAGTCGGGGCGGGCCTGCCCGGGCGCGTCCATCACCTTGCGCCCGAGCTGCACCCGCCGGTCGGTGTTGGTGTAGGTGCCGTCCTTCTCCAGGTAGGAGGTGGCCGGCAGGATCACGTCGGCGAACTCGGCGGTCTCGGTCAGGAAGATGTCCTGCACCACCAGGAAGTCGAGCGAGGACAGCGCCTTGCGCACCTTGTTGATGTTCGGGTCGGACAGGAACGGGTTCTCGCCGAGCATGTACATCCCGCGCACGCCGTCGGGCTTGAGCACCGAACCGATGATCTCGGTGACGGTGAGCCCGCGGTTCGGGTTGAGCGGGGTGCCCCACGCCTGCTCGAACCGGCGCTGCGTGGCGTCGCGGTCGACGCCCTGGTAGTCGGGGTAGAACATCGGGATCAGCCCGGCGTCCGAGGCGCCCTGCACGTTGTTCTGCCCGCGCAGCGGGTGCAGCCCGGTGCCCGGGCGCCCGACGTTGCCGGTGATCGAGCACAGCGCGATCAGGCAGCGGGCGTTGTCGGTGCCGGTGGTGTGCTGGGAGATCCCCATCCCCCAGTAGACGACCGCCGACCCGGCCTCGCCCCAGGTGCGGGCGACCTCGCGGATGGTGTCGGCGTCGACCCCGGTGATCTGCGCGGCGCGCTCGGGCGGGTAGTCGGCGACCGTGCGGGCCAGCTCGTCGTAGTTCGACGTGCGGTTCGCGATGAAGTCGCGGTCGATCAGCCCCAGCCGGATGACCTCGTGCATGACCGAGTTGTAGAACGCCACGTCCGTGCCCGGCTTGAGCTGCACGAAGATGTCGGCGTGCTCGGCGACCGTGGACGCCCGCGGGTCGACGTAGATCACCTTGGTGCCGCGGCGGCGGGCCTGCTTGAAGAACGAGCTGGCCACCGGGTGGTTCGCGGTCGGGTTGGAGCCGGTGATGATCACGCAGTCGGCGTTGGCGACGTCGCCGTAGGTGGTCGACACCGCCCCCGAGCCCACGCCCTCGAACAGCGCCGCCACCGACGAGGCGTGGCAGAGCCGGGTGCAGTGGTCGACGTTGTTGGTGCCGAAGCCGGTGCGGATGAGCTTCTGGAAGAGGTAGGCCTCCTCGTTGGAGCACTTCGCCGAGCCGAACCCGGCGATCGCCTCCGACCCGCGCAGTGCGTGGATCTCGCCCAGCCTGCTGGCCACGAGGTCGAGGGCCTCGTCCCAGGTGGCCTCCCGGAAGTGCGGCATGACCTCGTCGTAGTCGACCAGGCCGCCGGGCTTGCGCTTGCCGCCGCGCTTGTCGCCGGGCTTGCGGCCGCCGCCGCTGCGCTCACCGCCGTTCACCCGGCCCCGGTCGTTGCGGGTGCCGCCGTGGCCGTCGCCGCGGACGTCCGCCGAGAGCGGGCCCTTCGGGTACGCCGAGTCCACCCGGATCAGCGGCACGGTCAGGCGCTGCGGGGACGCGGAGTAGTCCCAGCCGTAGCGGCCCTTCACGCACAGCCTGCTCTGCGAGCCGGGCTGGTCGCGGCCCTCGGCGAAGGAGATCGCGCCGCGCTCGCGGTCGACGTAGTAGGTCAGCGCGCAGCCGACCCCGCAGTACGGGCAGACGCTGTCGACGGCGTCGAGCTCCTCGCGCGGGCGGATCGGGATGCCGCGGATGGGCTTGTTGGTCAGCGCCCCGGTCGGGCAGGCCTGCACGCACTCGCCGCAGGTGACGCAGGAGCTGGACCCCATCGGGTCGTTCAGGTCGAACGCGATGCGGGTGGCGTAGCCCTTGCCGGAGCGGCCGATGACGTCGTTGCCCTGGATGTCGTCGCAGGCGCGCACGCAGCGGTCGCACAGGATGCAGGCGTCGTGGTTGACGTCGATGACGGGGTTCGACGAGTCGGTGCCGCGCCCGGAGCCGCAGGGCAGCTCGGTGGTCTCCCTGGCCACGCCGAAGCCGTCGGCCAGGTCGAGCAGCAGGTTGTCGCGCGTGGTGGTGTCCTTGGGGTCCTCGGCGCGCGGCGGCTGATCGGAGACCAGCAGTTCGGTCAGGGTGGCGCGGCTGCGCTCCAGCTCCGGCGTGGAGGTCTGCACCTGCATGCCGTCCTCGCAGGGGCGCACGCAGGCGGCGGCGAAGACCCGGCCGCCGGTGTCGACGACGCACATCCGGCACACGCCGACCGGGTCGTAGCGCTCGTCGTGGCACAGCACCGGGATGTCGACGCCGACCTGCCTGGCGGCGTCGTAGATGGTGGTGCCGTCGGGCACCGTCACCTCCCGGCCGTCGATCCGGGCGGTGACCGTGCGCACAGTCGTGCGCGGCTCTTGCACCGCTGTCATAGCGACCCCCAACCGGTAGTGCATACCGCATACAATCTAGCCGATCACGTCCCGTGCGGCGAATTCTCGGTCGTGTGACCCTCCAGCAGCAATGCGCCTTCCGCCTCCCGGGAGGCTCGTCCCCGCTCGTCGAGGCCGCGCTGGGCGTAGTAGCCGGCCACCATCGCCCCCAACCGGTCGGCGGTGAGCGCGGCGACCCGGCCGGACCCGAGCCGCAGCGGGGTCTCCAACATCCGCCGGGGCAGCGTGTCGTCCGCCGCCGTGGCCCCCTCGCGCTGGTTGAACACCCGCTTGGCCAGCACGATCCGGCGCGCCGTCGCGCGCAGCTCGTCGGCGTCGACGTCCCAGCCGGTGACCGGGCGCAGCAGCGCGGCCCACTCGGTGAACGGGTCGTCGAAGACCCCGCGCAGGAACTTGCACAGGATCATCGAGTCCATCACCGCGGCCCGGTCCTCCGTGCCGATGGCCGCCACGACCTGCGCGGCCCCGCCGTTGAGCCGGTCGTGCTCGCCGGACAGGTCGGCCTCGTAGGCGCCGGAGCGGTTGTGGTCGGCGCCGCGCGCGTTCACCGCAAGGCCCAGCGCCATCGCCTGCAGGGTGCGCGGCTCGTACCCGGGCAGCTCCATGCCCTTGACCTGGGGCGCGAAGTCGATCGAGCCGCCGCCGACGACCTCGGCGGCCCGGCGCGACCCCTGGGCCAGCAGCTCGCCCAGTCCCGGCTCGCGCGACCCGATCATGTCCAGCGCCCGCAGCAGGGCGGGGCCGTCGCCGAAGCGCAGCCACGGCGCGTCGATCAGCCCGCGCTCGGCGCACTCCATCGCCCAGGCGACGGTGCCGCCCGCCGAGATCGTGTCCAGGCCCAGCTCGTCGCAGCGGGCGCTGGCCGCGAACACGTCGTCCGGGTCGGACACCCCGCACAGCGGGCCGAGCGCGAAGACGTTCTCGTACTCCATGCGCTGGCTGCCGCCGCCCTTGCGGGAGTAGATGTGCTCGCAGCCGATCGAGCAGGACGCGCACGAGTTGCGGGCCACACCGCGCAGCTCGTGCAGCTCCTCGGCGGCCAGCCGGGGCGCCCCCTCGAAGGTGACCTCGGTGAAGTTGCGGGTGGGCAGCGTGGACACGGCGTTGAAGGCCAGCAGGTTGGCCAGCGTGCCCAGCTCGCGGTACTTCGCGGTGGCCGGGCCGAAGCTGCGCGCCCGCAGGTCCTTCGCCGCGGCCAGCACGGCCGCCTGGTCGGCGACGTCCACGCGGGTGGCCGATCGGACCAGCACGGCCTTGATGTTCTTGGCCCCCAGCACCGCGCCCAGCCCGCCGCGCCCGGCGTGGCGGCCGTCGTGGCTGATCGTGGCGTAGCGGACCCCCCGCTCGCCGGCCGGCCCGATCGCGGCGGTCTGCCAGCCGCGCCCGAAGCGCTCCCGGACGGCGTCCTCGGTCCGCGCCGCGGGCAGCCCGGTCAGCTCCGGTGCCGGTTCCAGCCGCGCGCCGTCGCCGTCGACGAGCAGCACCGACAGCTCCGCCGCCCGCCCCCGCACGACGATGGCGTCGTTGCCGGTCAGCTTGCCGGCGATGGCGAACCGGCTGGACGCCAGGGCGTCGGTGAGCAGCCCGGTCAGCGGCGACTTGGCCACCACGGCGAACTTCGCGCTGGTCGTCAGCGGGGTGCCGACCAGCGGGGAGAACACGAACGCCAGCGGCGCGTCCGCGCCCAGCGGATCGGCGCCCGCCCGGCCCAGCCGGTGCAGCAGCCAGGTGCCCAGGCCGACCCCGCCCAGGTACGCGCGCAGGACGGCGTCGTCGAGGGGGAGCGGCGCGCTCGTCGCCCCGCTGTCCGCGACATCGACGACGAGGGCACGCCCGAAGTATCCACCGGCTGGCACGGCCCCGAGAGTAGGCGCGCTCAGCCGCCTGCGTCGGCCGACAGGAAGGCGACCGCGTCGCCGGGCACGAGCGGGAGGCTGGGGTCGCGGGTCATCTGGTCGCCGTTGACCGCCGCGACGACGTGCCGGTCGAGGGCTATCCCGACCGCCGCGGCCACGGCGCCCAGCGAAGCCGCCCGGACGGTGCGCGGCCCGCGCTGCCCCCCGCTCGCGAGCGCGCCGAACCGCTCGACCACCACGTCGGGCTCCGGACGGGCGAGGGCGGCCGCGTAGTCGTCGGGCTCGTTGACGTTGACCAGCGAGTCCAGGTCCGGGTCGAGCCGCGCCAGGTCGGGGTCGGCCAGCAGCGCGGCGTCGTCGAGCTGGACGACCTCGCAGTGCCGGAACAGCATCCCCGGTCGCAGGTCGCCCTCGCCCAGCAGCTTCTCCACCAGCGCGGCCAGCGACGTCCGGTAGCCGGCGGCCAGCGGCTGCCGGTAGCCGCGCGCCACCGGCAGCACGACGTCCACCCCCGGATCGGCGAACCCGCGCAGCACCCGCCGCACCAGCGCGGGGTGCAGGAACGGCAGGTCGGTCGAGCAGACGAACGCGGCGGGCGCGCGCTCGCCGAGCGCGGCCAAGCCCGTCGCCAACCCGCGCATCGGGCCCTGACCCTCCACCGGATCGGCCACGACCTCGACGCCGGGGGGCAGCTCGGGCAGGTCCTGCCCGGGTGCCGCGACCACCAGCACGGGGCCGTCGACGGTGCGGCTGAGCAGGGCGGTGGTGCGGCGCAGCAGCGTGGACCCGTGCCACTCCAGGGCGGCCTTGGGACGTCCCATCCGGGAGGAGCGGCCACCGGCGAGGACGATGCCGGCGGCTTCTGCGAGGGCGACCACGGACCGATGCTAGTGGCCCCGGTCGGAGGTTCGCCCGGGTCTCGGCGGCCCGGCTCCACGCTGGACGCACGGGCGGACAACCCGAGTACGACCAGGTACGAGGGCTGCCCGCCGGCACGCCCAGCGAGAAGCCGGACCCCCCGATACCCCGGACGAACCTCCGACCGCGACCACCAGTGAGCGCGCCCGACGACGCCGTCCGACGTGCGCCGCGCCACGTCCTCGGCCGGGTTCGGCGCCCGCCCCCTAGGTTCGGACCTCCACCGGACCACCACAGGGACGAAGGAGTCGGGGATGCGTCGAGCCGTCCACCTGGTCGTGGCGCTGCTGGCCGCGGTCCTGCTCGCCGGCTGCGGCGCCGCGCCCGCGGCCGGCCCGGCGGAGCGGTCGCTGATCCTGGCCACCACCACGAGCACGCAGGACTCCGGCCTGCTCGACGAGCTGCTGCCCGAGTTCACCCGGGCCACGGGCTGGCAGGTCACGGCACTCGCGGTGGGCAGCGGGCAGGCGCTGGAGCTGGGCCGCCGCGGCGAGGCCGACGTGCTGCTGGTGCACTCCCCGGCCGCCGAGGAGGCGTTCGTCGCCGAGGGGACCGCCGGGGCCCGGCGGCTGGTCATGCACAACGACTTCGTGCTCCTCGGGCCCGACGCCGACCCGGCGGGCGCCCGGGGCCTGGGCGGCGTCGAGGCGATGGCGCGGATCGCCGCCGCGCAGGCGGTGTTCGTCTCGCGGGGCGACGACTCCGGCACCCACGCCCGGGAGAAGGACCTCTGGACGAAGGCCGGCGTCGCCCCCGGCGGGTCCTGGTACCAGTCCACCGGGCAGGGCATGGGCGCCACCCTGCGGATCGCCGGGGAGAAGGACGGCTACACGCTCTCGGACCGGGCCACCTACCTCGCCCAGCGCGAGGCGCTGCCGCTGACGGTGCTCAGCGAGGGCGACCGCGGGCTGCTGAACATCTACCACGTGATCGAGATGACCCGGCGCGCCGGCGACCGGGTCCAGCCCGAGGGCGCGACGGCCTTCGCCGAGTGGATCGTCTCCCCACCGGCCCAGGAGCTCATCGCCCGGTTCGGGGAGGCGCGGTTCGGCCGGCCCCTGTTCGTCCCCGACGCCGGCAAGTCCGAGGCCGCGCTGGGCGGCTGAACCGTGGATGTGCTGCTCGACGGGCTGGCCGAGGCGCTCCGCCTGCTGGCCACCGGCGACGAGGACACCTGGGCGATCACCGCGCTCACCCTGCGGGTGTCGCTGACCGCGACGGCCGTGGCCCTGCTGCTCGGCCTGCCCCTGGGCGTCGGGGTCGCGCTGGGCCGGTTCCCCGGCCGCCGCGTCCTGCTGGCCGGGGCCAACACCGGGATGGGCCTGCCCCCGGTCGTCGTGGGCCTGTTCGTCACGGTCCTGCTCTGGCGCAGCGGCCCGCTCGGTGGGCTGGACCTGCTCTACACGCCCACCGCGATGATCGTCGCGCAGGCCGCCATCGCCACCCCGATCGTCGTCGCGCTGGTCGCGGTGGCGGTCCAGCAGGTCGACCCGGAGTTCCGGATCCAGATGCAGGGCCTGGGCGCCGGCCGGCTGCGGTCGCTGCTCGCGCTGCTCAGCGAGGCGCGGCTGCCGCTGCTGGCCGCGACCATGGCCGCGTTCGGCGCGGTGGTCAGCGAGGTGGGGGCCGCGCAGATGGTGGGCGGCAACCTCGTGGGCCAGACCCGCGTCCTCACCACCGCGGCCGTGCTGGCCACCAGCCGCGGCCAGTTCGCCCTGGCCATCGCGTTCGGCCTGATCCTGCTGGGCATCGCCTTCGCGGTGAACCTCACCCTGACCCTGGTCCAGCAGCGCCGGACCGCCGACCGGTGACCCCCGGGCTCAGCTGCCGCGACCTGAGCGTGCACGCCGACGGGCGCGAGCTCGTGCAGGCCGCGACCCTGCACGTGCCCGCCGGGCGCACCCTCGCCGTGCTCGGGCCCAACGGCGCCGGGAAGTCCACGCTGCTGCGCGCACTCGGCCTGCTCGGGCGCCACCGCACGACCGGGGAGGTCCTGCTCGACGGTCGCCCGGTCACGCCGACGCAGATGCGCGCGGCGGTCGGGGCCGTCCTGCAGCGCCCGATCCTGCGCCGCGGCACCGTCGTCGCCAACGTCGCCAGCGGGCTGCGCTTCCGCGGCGTCGGCCGCCGCGAGGCCGACGACCGCGCCCGGCCCTGGCTCGACGCGCTGGGCATCGCCCACCTCGCCGCCCGCGACGCCCGCACCCTGTCCGGCGGCGAAGCGCAGCGGGTCAGCATCGCCCGCGCCCTCGCCGTCGGCCCCCGGGTCCTGCTGCTCGACGAACCGTTCACCGGCCTGGACCCCACCACGCGCGCCGACCTGGTCGCCGACCTCCGCGCCGCCCTCGACCACCACGCCGCCGCGGCCGTCCTGGTCACCCACGACCGCCACGAAGCCCTCGCGCTGGCCCACGACACCGCCCTGCTGATCCGCGGGCGCGTCCGCCAGCACGGCCCCACGCGGTGCGTCCTGGACGACCCCCGCGACCCGGAGACCGCCCGCCTGCTCGGCTACACCAACCTGGTCCCGCCCGGGACCAGCGGTCGACCGCACACGCTCGCCGCCCGCCCCGAGCACTGCCGGCTCGTCCCCGGCGCCACCGACCCGGCCGACGTGCCCGAAGCCCTGCTCGTGGTGGCGGGGACGCTGCGCAGGGGCGTGCGGCTGGGGCGGACCACCCGCCTCGACGTCGACACCCCCGCCGGGCCGCTCACCTGCCTCGACCCCGACGAGCCGCCGGCGCCCATCCCGCCGACGAACAGCCCCGTCGTGGTGGCGGTCGGCCGGGCGCGGCCGCTGCGGGCGGACTGACCGGCGGTCAGTCGGCGGACGCGCTCGCGTGCCGCCACACGAGCCAGAGCAGGCCGGGCGTCACCGCGACGGCGATGGCACCGATCAGCGATCCGGCCAGCAACAACGGCACCCGGAGCAGCAGCGTGACGATGACCGTCACGATGGCCGGTGTGTCCGCGGGGGTCTTCGGGGGTTCCGGTGCTTGGCGTCGAGCATGATGTCCTCCGATCTCCCGCCGTGCCCGCTGGGCGTCGGCGGCCGCGCTTTCCCGTCGTTCCAGCGCGATGGTGGTCTTCCCCTTCTCGGGGTGGTGAGCGTGCTATCGCCGAATGCGGGAGCGTCATTCCCCGCCGTACGGCACCGCGCGGATCAGGGTCGCCCGCATCGGTCGACGGTCCGGGAGCGAGTAGCCGCACACGTCGCCTTCGCGGCGGCCGACCAGCGCGCGGCCCAGCGGGGAGTCGGGGGAGCAGGTCTCCACGTCCGGGTAGGCGCCCTGCCCGCGCTGCGCCAGCAGGAACGTCTCGGCGTGGCCGGAATCGTCGAGCCGGACCGTGACCGGCATTCCGGGCTCGGCGATCCCGTCGTCGGGCGGCTCGTGCCCCACGAGGGCGTCGAGCAGCATCTCCTGCAGCCTGCGGATGCGGGCCTTGCGCTTGGCGCCCGGGCCCAGCCACGTCTGACCTCGGCTCATCAGTCTCCTCCTCGCCGATCGGATCGACCCGAAATGGAATCGGTCTCGACTCCTCGGTGCCACCGTCGGCAAGCTCCGCCAAGAACGCGGTGCTGGATTTCCGGGCCTCGGCAATTACGGAGCCGCGACGTTGCGCGTCACGCGCAGGTCCACCAGCTCGAACAGCCGCATCCGGGCCGGCGCGGACGTCGCGCAGGTCAGCGGCCGGTCGACCACGACGTGCCGCTCCCGCAGCCGGACCGTGCAGGCCGGGTCGGTCAGCTCGACCCGCCACTCGCCGCTGCCGGGTCCCGGCGCCACCTCCACGACCCCCAGGGCGTCGACCCCCGTCGAACCGGTCGCCAGCCGGGCGTGGTGCTGGGCGGCCTGGGCGGCGGGGGCCAGCACCGACCGACCCCGCACCCACCGCGGATCCAGCCGGCTCGCCCGGTAGTCGGCGGTGATGTCCGCGACGGCGTCCGGCGGCATGGCGCCGAGCACGAAGGCGTGCGGGAACAGCACCACGGCCGGGGCGAACCGGCAGCCGCCGATGTGGCTGCTCTCCCAGGCCAGACCCGGTTCGGCCGCGGCGAGCGCGGCGGCGACGGGACGGCCGCGCACGGCGCAGCAGGTGTCGTGCCGACCGTGCGCGCAGACCACGTAGAGCGGGCCGTCGTGGGGTGCTCCGGCACCCGGCACGGCGTCGACCAGGTCGGTCTCGTCCTCGAAGGTGCCGGTGCGGATCGACTCGTGGCCGGGCCGGGAGTCGACGCGGAACCATCGGCGCGGGCCCGACCCGCTCGCCCGACCCGGCCTGCGCACCAGCAGCACCCGGCCCCGCTCGCCCACCTGCCACGCCGACAGGGCGCGCACGGCGTCGGCGGGCAGGCCGGACTGGGTCAGCGCCACCCGGCCCCACGGCCCCGGGTGCTCGACGAGCAGCCAGCGGTCCGCGGGGGGCGCGTTGCCCTCCAGCGGGTCGCCCGCGGCCGCGGCGAGCGCCGAACAGCCCGGCCGCGGGCCGCGGGGCGCCGTCACGGGCCGGTGGCTGCGACCAGCACGCCCTCCCGGAGCAGACGGCGCACCAGCACGAGCTGATCGGCCTGGTCCATGCCCGGCAGGCTACCCACGGTGTGCCTCCCGGGCCCGGTGACCGCGCGCAACGCGACCAGCGTGGAGGCGGGCAGGGCGAGCGTGCGGTCGGGCAGCTCCAGGACCGCCGATCCGCCGCGCTCGACCACCCGCATCGACAGCCCGGCCCGGGGCCGGACGACGTCGCCGGGCGAGAGCCCGTCGGCGAACGCGGCCGCGGCCAGCGGACCGACCGGCTCGGGTCGGCCCCCGGACCACACCCGCTCGCGGACCCGGGCGGCCACCGCATCGGCCGGGAGCGCGGCCAGCGCATCCACCAGCGCCTCGCGGACCGCCTCCAGGTGCGGGCCCAGCGCGGCGGGGTCGGCCACGTCGACCCCCAGCGGCAGCGACGCGCGCAGCCGCGGGTCGTCGGCCACCAGCGCGGTCAGCGCCTCGACCAGGGCGTACCGGGTCACCACGTGCACGCCGACGGTCAGGTGCGCCGACACCCCGCCCAGCGCGGTGGCCGAGTGCAGCCAGCCGCGCGGCAGGTAGAGGGCGTCGCCCGGTTCCAGGACGACGTCGAGAGCGGGCTCGTCGTCGGCGGCGCGGGCGGCGACCGCGGCGGCGTGGTCGTTCCACGGCTGGCTGCGCAGGGGGTCGGCGTGCACCGGGGCGTGCACCGTCCAGTGCTTGCGCCCGGCGACCTGCAGCACGAACACGTCGTGCACGTCGTAGTGCGCCGAGAAGCCCTTCGACGACGCGGGCGTGACGTAGGCGTTGGCCTGCACGGGGTGGCCCAGCTCGCCGCCCAGCTCCCGGGCGAAGTCCGCGACCGCCGGCCACGTGCGGTGCAGGGCCTGCAGCACCACCGTGGTCCCCTCGCCGAACATCGCGGCCACCCGGTCGTCGCGGACCTGGTCGGCGATCTCCGCGCCGACCCCGCCGGAGCCGGTGAAGCTGCGCGAGTCCACGACGGTCCCGTCGCGGGCCAGCCGGATGAACGGCGTGCGCAGGGCCCGCCGCGACAGCAGCTCGTCGACCGCGTCCAGGTCGAGCAGGTCGGCGAAGGCGTGCGGGTCGACCGCCCTGGCCAGCAGCGGTGCCCGTCCCCAGTGCCGCTCGGCGAAGGTGGCGGCGTCCAGCCCGGTGGCCCGGGCCAGTGCCGGAACGGCCGACGCCGGGCGGCCCGCGGCGGGCCGCCCGGCGGCGCCGACCGTGGAGATCAGCTCAGCTGGCACCGCTGTCGGCCCCACCGTCGGCGCCGCCGTCGCTCACCCCCGGCGTGCCACCCCCGGCACCGGAGTCCGCGGGCCCCTCGGCCCCGCTGTCGGCGCCGCCGTCGGCGCCACCGTCACTCACGCCGGGCGTGCCGTCGCCCGCGCCGGAGTCGGCGGGTCCTTCCTGAGCGTCCCCTGCGCTGGTGGTCATGTCGTCGTCGTCCAGAGCCACGGCGAACCTCCTGGTGATCGTGGGGCGTGCTGTCGGACCAGTAGTACCCCAAGATCGCCGGGTCATGCCGGGGACCGACCGGGTCCTCCACCCGGACCCGGTCGATCGGGGAGGCCGGGGCGGGGTCGGCGTCGCCGGGTCCGCCGCGCTCACCGGGTGACCCGCGCGAGCTCGTCGAGGAACCGCTCGGTGGCCGCGACGATCCCGCGCTGCGCCTCGGTCCGGCTCGTGGCCGGGGCCCCGTCGCCGGGCTGGGGCCCGTAGTCGCCGAAGAACGCGTGCACCGCGCCTGGCACCACCGTGAACTCGCTGCCGGGCGGGAGCTGGGCCCTCGAGGCCTCGACCCGGGCCTGGTCGATCACGGTGTCGCGGTCCCCGGAGATCGAGGCCGCGGTGAGCGCGGTGGGGGAGAGGTCGCGGTTGGGGTAGGAGGCCCAGAAGAAGACGCCCCGCACGCGCCCGTCGCCCGCGGCGGCCTGGGTGGCGGCGGCGACACCGCCGAGCGAGTGCCCGCCGACCGCCCAGCGGGTGACCTCGGGATGGTCGTCGAGCGCCGCGTCCGCGGTGGAGAGCAGGGCCACGCCGAACGGCGGCTTGACGACCACGACGAGGTGGCCGCGCTCGGCGAGCGGGCGCAGCACGGGCAGGTAGGCGCGCGGGTCGACCAGTGCGCCCGGGAAGAACACGATCCCCACGTCGGTCTGCCCGCCGCGCGGTCGCAGCTCCCAGGTCGTCGGGTCGTCGACGACCTCGACCGTCGGTGTGGAGGCGGTGGCGGCGACCGCCGCGGGCTCGGCGGCGAACGGGCGCAGCCACGCCGTGTAGCAGAGGACCACGACCAGCAGGACGGCGCCGGCGACCCGTCCCGCGATCGCCCACCGCCCGTCGCGTCGGGGACGCCCGATGCGGGCCGGCAGGACCACGCCCAGCAGGGCGAGCGCCACGAGCAGCAGCGGGTAGGCCGGGTGCCCGGCGGCCAGCGCGGACCAGCGGCTCACCGCCACCCACGCCACCACCAGCAGGCAGGCCGCGCCCAGGCCCGCCCGCACCAGCGCGGCCCATCGCATCCGGGACGCCGCACCGCTCACCCCGCCATTCTGCCGCCGGCGGCAGAATGGCGGGGCGGCGCCTTGACCTCGAGTCCGGTTCAGGTCCCATCCTGGGGCGGCTCGACCGGAAGGAGCGATGACGGTGACCGGCCCGAGCTACGGCAGGGACGACCTCGTGCGCCAGCCCATCGGCTACTGGAGCGGTGAGGCCTACCGGCGCGTGGCCGACGGCATCCGCGCCGGCCTGGCGGCGAACGGCCTCTCGCAACCCGGGTGGTGGATCCTCAACCGGCTCGCCGACGCCTCCCGCTCCTGGACGCCGGCCGGGCTGGTCGAGGAGCTCGCCCCCTACAGCGACCGCGAGGAGGGCCGCGACGTCGCCGACGAGCTGGAGCGGCTGCTCGCCGCGGGCCTGGCCGCCGTCGACGGCGACACGGTGGCGATCACCGCGGCCGGGACGGAACGGCTGCTGGCGGCCCGCGAGCGCAACGGCCGGACGCACCGCGCCATGCGGGAGGGCATCAGCGACGACGAGTACGCCACCACGATCGACGTGCTGCGCCGGATCGTCGGCAACCTCGGCGGGGACCCCCGCCTGCCCTGACGCCGGTCGCGGTGAGCGGGCGCGGCCGTGCCCGGCGCGGCGGGCCCGGATCGCGCCACCGCCGCGCTCGGGACGTCCGCTCCGGGCGCCGCCCGCTCAGCCGACGTGCCGCAGCTCCTCGGGCTCGAACGACTCGACCTCGCCGGCGTCGACCTCGGCGGTGTCCATGGTCCGGGCGACGGCGAGCGCGTCGAGCCTGCGTTTCACCAGCCCCCGCTGGTACTCGTCGTCGAAACCGGCGGCCGCGCGGGCCTCGGTCTCGGCCGCCCCGTAACCCCCGGCGAAGCCCGCGGTGAGCTCGGCCCATCGCCGCTCCACCCACGGCCAGAGCTCGGGGTTCTCGGCGATGATGCGCCGGCCGAGGTAGGTGCCGTAGGCGATGTGGCGGCGCTCGTCGCGCTGGGTGAGCTTGAGCCCCGCCTCCAGGCCGGGCAGCTTGCCCAGCCGCCGGAACGTCTCGTCCCAGTGGCGGTACCCGGAGATCGCCGCGACCCCCTCGACGAGCTGGTTGTAGACGATCGTCGCGTCCAGGATCGCCTGCGGGGACCGGTCGGTGTCGAGGCGGCGCATCACCTGGGTGAGGACGCCGTCGAAGATGCCGGCGCGGTCCCGCCCGAGCGCGCCCCGCTGCGCGCGGACGAGGTCGTCGAGCGAGGCGGGGTCCATGCCGACGGCGTCGAACCACCGCCGGAACATCTCGGTGTGCTTCGCCTCCTCCATCGCGAACATCGACAGGTACATCGTGTCCTCGAGGCGGCCCAGGTCGGACATGCAGCGCAGCAGGGGGACGATGTCCAGCGTCACGGCCTCCTCGCCGACCATGAACCCGCGCGCGGACAGCGCGACGAGCGTCCGCTGCCGCTCGGACATGGTCCGCCAGTCCAGCGCGTCCTGGGAGAAGTCGATGTCGGCGGGGTCCCAGAAGAGCTTCTTCGACTTCTCCCAGAGCCGCCACGGCACCGAGCCGTAGTCCAGACCGCGCGTCGACCGGTAGCGCCCGATCTCCGTCTCCTGGATCTTGCCCGTCGCCGGCTCGGTCATCGGTCTCCTCCTGGAGCCACGCCGCACGGCGACCCGACCGGCGGATCGGCCGGGGCCCATCCGCCGTCGGGCGGCTCGTCGGAGTCTCGTTCTAGAACGGCCTCCGTCATTGAACTGCGGCCGCAGCCCGACGGCAACCGGCTCCGGGGTCGGCCCCCGCTCGGTCAGCCCGCCATCGCGTGCTCACCGAGGAACCCGGTGACGATCTTCGTGAGGTCCTCCGGCCGCTCGATGTGCATGCCGTGGCTCGACCCGGGTCCGGTGACCAGCTCGTAGCGGGCACCGGGTATCGCGTCGGCCACCTTCCTGGCCTGCCACGGCGGGGTCAGCAGGTCCTGCTCGCCGACGACCACCAGGGTCGGCGCGGTGATCGCGCCCAGGCGGTCGATCGAGTCGTGGGCCAGGTCGGCGTCCCACTGCTCGACGGTGACCTGCATCTGCTCCTCGTTCTGCGGGAACGCCGGCAGCATCGGCGCCAGCATCTGCGCGAAGTCCGGGTGGTCGAGCAGCTGCGGGGAGAACGCGAGGCCGGCGCTGGCGAGCGCCGACTCCATGTCGCGGTGCACGTAGGGCAGGCGCAGGGCGGTGAGCACCGAGCGCTGGAACCCGTCGGCGCGGCCCCACGTCGCGTAGAGCAGGGCCGAGGCGACCTGGTCGGGGTGGGCGAGCGCGAGCTCCTGCACGATCGCCGAACCGAGCGACCAGCCCATCGCGTGCGCCTTGGGCACCTCCAGCGCCTCCAGCAGGGCGGAGGCGTCCTCGGCGAGCGAGGCGACCGAGATCGGGCCGGTGCCGCGGTCGCTGCCGCCCAGGCCGCGGTTGTCGTAGGCGATGACGCGGTGGGTCTGGGCGAGCCGGGACACCACCTCGCCCCAGAGCGGGACGGCGCCGGAGGTTCCCATGATCAGCAGCAGCGGCTCGCCGTCGCCGGTGATCTCGTAGTTGAGCGTGGTCCCGGTGCGGACGGGGATGCGGGGCATGGCGTGTCTCCTGGGGGCGGGGGATCAGCGGTACTGGAGGCCGTCGTCCAGGTCGGCCTCGGGCAGGGCGGCGCGCTCGTGGTCGTGCTCGTGCATGTGGGTCCACGGCTCCCGGTCGCCCTGGCGGAACATGCGGTCCTGGGAGCGCATGACGTAGCCGGCGTTGAAGTTCTCGGGGTCGCTCCAGGGCAGCAGGGGCATGTCCGCGTCCTGCGGGCGCAGCGTCGGGACGACGGTCCGCGCGCCCCGCTCGGCCATGTGCGCGAAGATCCGGTCGACGACGTCGTTGACCAGGTCGACGCGCAGCGTCCAGCTGTGCCGGAAGTAGCCGAAGGCGTAGGCCATGTTCGGCACGCCGCTGATCATCATGCCGCGCCAGGTGACCCGCTTCGTGAAGTCCACCGGTTCGCCGTCCACCGCGAACGGGATGCCGCCGAAGGCCAGCAGGTTGAAGCCGGTGGCGGTGACCACGACGTCGGCCTCGATCACCTCGCCCGAGGAGACCTGCACGCCCTTCTCGGTGAACTCGGTGATGGTGTCGGTGGCGATCGAGACCTTGCCCTCCCGCATCGCCTCGAAGAAGTCGCCGTCCGGCACGATCGCGATCCGCTGCTGCCACGGCCGGTAGCGCGGGGTGAAGTGCTTCTCGACGTCGGTGCCCTCGGGCAGCAGCGGCCGGATCGTCTCCATCAGGTACTCGTGCACCTGGTCCGGATCCTCCCGGCTGGTCGTGGCCAGCCAGTCGAACTGCTGGATGTACTGCCGGCGCAGGATCTCGTGGGTCCACTCGGCCGGCAGGTCCAGCGGTTCGAGCGTGGTGGCCAGCTCGTGGACCGTCGGCGAGGGGAACCAGTACGAGGGCGAGCGCTGCAGCATCGTCACGTGCGCGGCCGTGCGCGCGATCGCCGGGACCACGGTCGACGCCGTCGACCCGGAACCGATGACCAGCACCCGCTTGCCCGTGGTGTCGAGGTCGGCGGGCCACTTCTGCGGGTGCACGACGGTGCCCTCGAACCGGTCCAGGCCCGGCCACTCGGGGCGGTAGGGGGCCTCGTGGTTGTAGTAGCCGGTGCACATCCACAGGAAGTCGGCGGTCAGGCGCAGCCGCTCACCGGTGTCGGTGCGGGTGACCTCCACGGTCCACCGGTGCTCCGCCGACGACCACGACGCGGAGGCGACCTTGTGGTGGTAGCGGATGCGCCCGGCCAGGTCGTCCTCCTCGATGACCTCGTCGAGGTACTCCAGGATCGCGCTGCCTGCGGCGATCGACGGCCCGCGCCACGGCTTGTGCCGGTAGCCGTAGGTGAACAGGTCGCTGTCGGAGCGGGCCCCGGGGAACCGGTGCGTCCACCAGGTCCCGCCCGGGGCGTCCTGGGACTCCAGGATCGTGAAGCTGCGGTCGGGGAACTGCGTGCGCAGCCGGTGCGCGGCGCCGAGGCCGGACACCCCGGCGCCGACGATCAGCACGTCGACGTGGCCGTCCTCGGTGCTGCTGCGATCCTGCTCGGCCGTGGCGGCACGGGTCATGGCGGTCCTCTGATCGGCGGTGACGGGGGACATCGCGACGGTATGTCCGGGTGGTGCGGTCCCGGGTGTCCGAACTTCGGACACCCCACCCCCCTTGACGGCGGCGCATGATGGGAGGCGTCGCACGGGGAGGTGTGATGCATGGGTGACGCCCTCGCACGTCGGCGGCTCCTCACGTCCGCACGGGCCGAGCTCCTGGACCACCCCGACGTCGCGCTGCCGGGCATCCCGCGCCACGTGGCCGCCTCCTGGCGGCGCAGCCTCGCCCGCGGCGTCGACCCCGGCGTCATCGCCAACCGGTTCCACCCCGACCTGGACGTGGAGTCGCGGCTGGTCCGGTGCGCCCGCCCGGTGATCGAGCAGCTGGCCGACCAGGTGGCCGCCATCCCGGTGTGCGTCGTGCTCACCGACGACCGCGCCCGGCTGCTGGTCCGGGTGGACACCACGACGGCGATCGGGCGGATCGCCGACGGCAACAACTTCGCCGAGGGCTTCGGCTACGAGGAGGGCGCGGTCGGCACCAACGGGGTGGGCACCGTGCTGGAGCGCGGCGGGCCCGTGCACGTCGTCGGGGCCGAGCACTTCGTCGAGCAGCTGCAGGACTACGCGTGCGCCGGCGTCCCGGTGCGCGACCCGCTCACCGGCCGGATCGAGGGCGTGCTCGACGTCAGCTGCCGGGCCGAGCACTCGTCGCCGCTCCTGCTGTCGCTGGTCGGCTCGGCGGCCGGCCGGATCCAGGAGGCGCTGTTGCGCGACCGGGACGGCGAGCAGCAGGCGCTGTTCGACCTCTACACCCGGGTCGAGGCCCGCAGCAGCCGGGCCGTGCTGGCGGTCGGGCGGCGGACGGTGCTGACGAACACGGCCCTGCAGACGCTGCTCGACCCCGGCGACCTCGTCGCGGTGCAGGACCACGCGCGGTTCCTCATGCTGCGCGGGCCCGCCGTCGACGACCGGCTCGACCTGCCCTCCGGCACCCGGGTCCGGATGCGGGGCAGCACCGTCGAGGTCGGCGGCTCCGTCGCCGGGCTGGTCGCGGTGGTGACGGTGCTGCGGGAGGCCGTCGGGGTCGCCGTGCCCCGGACGCCGTCGCCGGCCGAGGCCATCGGCACCAGCTCGGCCTGGCGGGCGGCGTGGGCGGGGGCCGTGGAGGCGCTCTCCGCGGGCGCGCCGCTGCTGGTCGTCGGCGAGCCCGGTTCCGGGAGGCGGCGCCTGCTCGCCGACGTGGACCGCGCGCTGCCCGGTGGGGGGCGCGTCGTCGAGGTCGGGCCCGCGGACGCCGCCGGCGGCTTCGCCGAGGGGATCCCGCGCTCCGGGGCGCTGCCGCTGGTCGTGCTGCGCGACCTCGACCGGTGGGACACCGCCGTGGCCGCCGGGGTGATCGGCGCGCTGCGGGGGGCCGGGGCGCGACTCGCCGCGACCGTCTGCGAGCCGGCGCCCGGCGCCCTCGCCGGGCTGCTCACCGCGTTCGGGCACTCGGTGACGGTCCCGCCCCTGCGCAACCGTTCGGGCGACCTCGCCCGGCTGGTGACCGGCCTGCTGGCCGAGCTGGCGCCCGGGCGCGACGTGCGGCTGTCCGCGGCGGCGCTGCGGACGCTGGCCCGCTACGGGTGGCCGGGCAACGTGCGGGAGCTGCGCGGGGCGCTCGACGCGGCGCTGCGGCGCCGTCCGGTCGGGGTGGTCGACGCCGCCGACCTGCCCGAGTTCTGCCAGAGCGCGCCGCGGTCCACGCTGCGCCCGGTCGACCTGGTCGAGCGCGACGCGATCGTGCACGCGCTGCGCGAGTCCGGCAACAACCGGGTGGCCGCCGCGGCCGCGCTGGGGCTGGCCCGCTCGACCCTCTACCGCAAGATCGCCCAGTACGGCATCACCGGCTGAGCGCGGCGCGCCCGGCGCGCGGGCCTTGCCCGTCGGGCCGGCGCGGCCTTCGATGCAGCGGTGGCCCGGACCGGTGAGCTCGACCTGCACCTGGACCTGCGCGGCGGCGGGGGCGTCGGTCGCGCGCTGGAGAACGCCCTGCGCGACGCGGTGCGCTCGGGCCGCCTCGCCCCCGGCACGCGGCTGCCCGGCACCCGCAGCCTGGCCGGCGACCTCGGACTGGCCCGCGGCACGGTGGTGCAGGCGTTCACCCAGCTCGTGGCCGAGGGGTGGCTGGTGGGGGTGGCCGGCTCGGCCACCGTCGTCGGCGCCCTCCCGGCCGCCGTGGACCACGCGCCCGACCACCCGCCCCCGCCGTCCCCGCCGACCCCGCCGATCGACCTGCGCCCCGGGCGGCCCGACCTCACGGCGTTCCCGCGGGCGGCCTGGGCCGGCGCCGTGCGGCGCGTGCTCGGCGGGAGCACCGCGGCGCTGGACTACGCCGCCCCGGGCGGTCTCCCACGGCTGCGGGCCGCCGTCGCCGAGCACGTCGCGCGCACCCGCGGCGTGCGGGCCGATCCGGATGCCGTCGTCGTCACGGCGGGGTTCACGCAGGCGCTGGCGCTGCTCGCGCGGACCGCGCACGCTCTGGGCATCAGCCGGGCCGCGGTCGAGGACCCGGGCTTCGCGCTGCACCGCCGGGTGCTGGGGGCCGCGGGGCAGGTCGTGGTGCCGCTGGCCGTCGACGCGCGCGGCGCCGATCCGGCGGGGTTCCCGGCGGGACCGGCGATCGCCCTGCTCACGCCCGCCCACCAACACCCGTGGGGGGTGGTGCTGGCACCCGCGCGGCGCACCGCGGTCGTCGAGTGGGCCCGGCGCCACGACGGGTTCGTCGTGGAGGACGACTACGACGGCGAGTTCCGCTACGACCGCCAGCCCGTCGGCGCGATGCAGCCGCTGGACCCGGACCGGGTCGTCTTCGCCGGCAGCGCGAGCAAGACGCTGGCACCCGGGGTGCGCATCGGCTGGCTGGTCGTCCCGCGGTGGCTGCGGGCACCGCTGCGCGAGGAGATGACGACCTCCGGGGCGGCCGTGCCGGCCCTCGACCAGCTCGCCATGGCCGACCTGCTCAGCCGCGGCGAGTACGACCGGCACGTGCGGCGGATGCGGCTGGTCTACCGGGCGCGACGGCGCGAGCTCGGCGCCCGGCTCGCCGCGGTGGCGGCGCCCCCGCCGGCCGGGGTGGCCGCCGGGCTGCACGCGCTGCTGCCGCTCGGGTCGGTCGAGCAGGAGCGGCGCGCGCTCGCGGCCGCCGAGCGCGCCGGCGTGCTGGTGCACGGCCTGCACAGCGGGGGCTACTGGCACACCCCGGCGCCGCAGCGGCCGGGCGCGCTCGTGGTCGGCTACGGGACGCCTGCCGCGCACGGCTGGCGCCGGGCGCTCGACGCCCTCACCGAGGTGCTGGCGCCGCCCCGCTGAGCGCGAACCCGGCGCGCCACGACCGGTGCCGCGGGGCCCATCCGTGCCGCTCTCGCGCGCGCCGGTTGTCCGCGCCGCGCGCCCACGCCCGCCGCGCCGCCTCGGACGAGGGCGGGGGAGGGGCACCGACCGCGGCGCAGAACGCCGGCACCCAGTCCCGTCCGGCGGCCGGCTCGTCGTCGCACACGTTCACCGCACCCGACCGCCAGCCCAGCGCCGCGGCGGCCGCCGCGGCGGCGTCGTCGACGTGCAGGAAGCTGGTGACGTCGCGACCCGCGGTGAGCCGCCCGGCGCGCGCGTCCGCGGCCCGCTGCCCGTCGGGGGCGAACCAGGTGCCCGGGCCGTAGAACATGCCGTAGCGCAGCAGCACCCACTCCGGCGCCTCCCGCACGGCGTCCTCCAACGCCGCGACCCCGCGCACGGTGGTCCGGCGCGGCTCGGGCGCGTCGAGGTCGAGCGGGGTGTCCTCGTCGGCCGGGCCGTCCCCGCCCGCGTAGGCCCAGGCGATGCTCTGGGCGACGATCCGCCGGGCGCCCGCGGCGAGCGCGGCGTCGACGAGGACGCGCGTGCCCGCCACGCGCAGCGCCGCGTTGGCGGCGAGGTCGCCCGCGGCGAGGTCGGTGAGCTGGTGCACCACCACGTCGGGCGCGGCCGCGCGGACCGCCTCCGCCAGCGCGGCCGCGTCCCGGACGTCGACGACGGCGGGCCGGGCCCCGGCGGCCCGCAGCCCCGCCGCGCGCTCGGGCCTGCGGGTGAGCGCGGTGACGTCGTGGCCCCCCGCGACCAGCAGCGGGACGAGCCGGCGACCGACGACGCCGGTGGCCCCGGCGAGCAGGATGCGCATGCTCACCCCCTGGCCGGGCGCGGTGCCCGCAGGTGTCGGCGCTCGGCGAGCTCGGCCTCGTCGACCAGGGCGAGCATCGGTGCGCCGGGCGCGTGCAGCATGACGACCACGAAGCGGCTCCACCCGTCGGCGAGGGCGTTGCCCGCCTGGTAGTGGATCACGTCGCCGCCGGGTTCGGAGAACGTCCCGCCCGCCGGGATCACCCGCTCGGGTTCGCCTTCGAGCTCGAAGACGACGGCGCCCTCGGTGACGTAGCCGTACACGGGGCCGGAGTGCCGGTGCGGCGGGGTGCCCGGGTCGGCGGGCGGCAGTTCGACCAGGGCGGTCATCACCTCGGCGCCGTCGGGAACCGGGGGCAGGGGCTGGTGGGCGAGTGCGGTGAGCACGGATCGGGTGGAGGGCACGGTCCGAAACTAGGCCCGGACCGGTCCACCGGCCTGGACCGGTTCGGGACCGTTCTGCTGTACCGGTTGCCCGGCCCGCTCACCGTGCGCGTCGGATGCGGATCGGCCGGGCGATGCGCCGCCCGCAGACCGCGCACACCTTCTCCGCGTCGTTCCCGGGGCCGTCGTCCGGGGGCCGCCGTGCGCGTCCCACCCGGGCATCGTGCGCGCCGGGCCCGGGTCCCGCTCGTCGGGCGGGCGGCGCGACGTCGTCCGGGTGCGGGATTCCCGCCGTCCGGCACCGCCGTCCCATTGCTCGTCGGCGCGGCTCCGCGAACCGCGCGGGAAAGGTCGACATCGCTCGGCTCCGCGGATACACATGATGTGACGAATGACCGACCGGCTTGTCGGTGACGCGGATCCGCGTAGGCTCGGGGAAGTGCTCGGCCGTCACCGCCGCAGTCGCGGCGCAGCACGTCACGGCCGCTGAGCGAGAACCGCCGCTGTCGGGCAGGAATCGATCACGGCGATCCGGGCGGCGTCGGGTTCGCGGCGCCGCGACCGGCGCAGATCCCGCAGTGCGAATCCCGGTGGTCCCCGGCCCCATGTGGCCGGGTGAGCCGGTGGCCGAAAGCATCCACAATCGTCGGAAGGATTCATCAGAATGGCTCAATCGAGCGGTCCGCAGGTCGGCAAGAAGAACAACGGCGGCGCGAGGCCCGACAACGGCCAGGCCGTCCTCGCCGACAACGGCTCCAAGGGCGCGACCGGTCCCGTCGGAGACCAGGGCGTCAAGGGCGAGCGGGGCCCGGCGGGCCCGGCGGGCGAGCGCGGCGAGAAGGGCCCGGTCGGCCCGACCGGTGAGCAGGGCGCCCGTGGCGAGCAGGGTGCGACCGGTCCGCGCGGGGAGCAGGGTCCGCGGGGCGCGACCGGCGAGCCGGGCGAGAAGGGTCCGCGGGGCCTGCCCGGCGAGCAGGGTCCGCGCGGTGACGCCGGGCCGCAGGGCCCCCAGGGCGAGCGGGGCCAGGCCGGTCCGGCCGGTCCTCCCGGGGTCCCCGGCGTGCAGGGTCCTCCCGGGCCCTCCGGTCCGGCGTGGACGCCGCGGGAGCCCGCCGAGCTGGTCCGCGGCGTCTTCCGCGCCGCGGCGGACATCACCCCGCGCACGGTGCTCGATCCCCGCGCCGGCTACCGGTACCTGGTGTCGCTCACCGCGCAGGTGGTCCGGCTGCAGAGCGGGCTGCTGCTGCACGCCGTCAACCGGGCCGAGAGCGTGGCCGACGACTCCGAGGGTTCCCCCGTGCGCTCCATCGCGTAAGGGCCGACCCCCGCCCCCCCCCCCCCCCCCCCCCCGGCCCCCCCCCCCCGGGGCGGCCCCGGCCCCCCCCGCGACACGTCCGGCCGCAGGTCAGGCCCGTCAGACGCCGGGATGACCGTCGAGCAGCGAGTCCGGCAGCGTCGCGCTCCCCGCCGGGTACTCCAGCAGCGGCACCTCGTCGGCGCGCCACGCCGCCACCACCGGCTCCAGGATCCGCCAGCACTCCTCGGCGGTGTCGCCGCGGACCGACAGCACCGGGTCGTCGTCCAGCACCGCCCGCAGGACCTCCCCGTACGGCGGGAGGTCCCCCGGCCCGAAGTCGGCGCCCAGCGTCACCGGGTCGATCTCGAAGGGGTCGTCCGGGCCGTTGATGTTCAGGTCCAGGTGCAGCCGGTCCGGGCCGAACCCGATGCGCAGCCGGTCCGGTCGCCGGTACCCGCTCAGCCCGTCCGGGATCCGCTGCGGCGGCTTGAACGTGATCACCGCTTCCTTGCGGGCCGCGGCCAGCGCCTTGCCCGAGCGCAGCCGGAACGGGACCCCCGCCCACCGCCAGGTGTCCACGGCCAGCACCACCTCGGCCAGGGTCTCGGTCCCGCGGGCCGGGTCGACGCCGTCCTCCGTGGCGTAGGCGGGCAACCGCCGCCCCGCCACCTCGCCCTCGGTGTACCTCGCCCGCCTGCTGCACGCGGCGACGTCGTCGTCCCACAGGCGGGTGGCCCGCAGCACCTGGGCCTTGCGGTCGCGCAACTCCTGCGCCGTCAGCGCGGGTGGTGCATCCATCGCCAGCAGGCCCAGCACCTGCAGCAGATGGCTCTGGATCATGTCGGCGAGCGCGCCCGCGCGGTCGTAGTACCCCGCCCGGCCCTCCAGCGCGAGGCTCTCGTCGAAGACGATCTCGACGGACTCGACGTGGTTGGCGTCGAGCAGGGGCTCGAAGATCCGGTTGGCGAACCGCAGCCCCAGGATGTTCAGCACCGTGGACTTGCCGAGGAAGTGGTCGATCCGGTGCACCCGGTCCTCCGGGACCAGGCGCGCCAGCAGCTCGTTCAGCCGCCGCGCCGACGCCCCGTCGGTGCCGAACGGCTTCTCCAGGACGAGCCGGGTGCCCTCGGGCAGTCCGACGTCGACGAGGGTCTGGCACACCTTCGCCGTCACCGCGGGCGGCAGCGCGAAGTAGATCACCACCGGACCGCGGCAGGCGTCCAGCACCCGACGCAGGTCCGGCTCCCGGGTCGCGTCGGCCTGGAGGTAGCACGTCTCGCGGGCCACCCGCGCGACGGGCTCGGCGGAGCCCGCGTCGCCGAACGACGTGCGGACCCGCTCGCGCCAGTGCTCGTCGTCCCAGTCGTCCATCCCGCTGCCGATCAGGTGCAGACCGGCGCCCGCGCCGCTGGCCAGCAGTCCGGCGATGCCGGGCAGGAGCAGCCGGGCCGTCAGGTCGCCACCGGCGCCGAGCACGAGCAGCGTCTGCTCGTCGGCCCGGTTGGGCGTGGGCTCGTCGCGATCTGCCGGCAGGGCGCGCCCCGCGAACTCGGTGGTCATGGTTCACAATGCCCGCGCCCGACCGTCCGCAACCGTCCGGACACCCCTCGGCGGTGGCGGGTCAGTCGGGGGCCACTGCGCGTCGCACGGCGTCGCGCAGCAGGGCGCGCCGGCGGGAGTGGAGCTGCGCGGGTTCGTCGGCGGTCGCCGCGTAGACGTTGCTGACCGGGGACCACGCCATGGACATCGCGATCACCATCGCCATCACGTCGAACGGGTCGCCCGCGCGCACCAGGCCGGCGGCCTGGGCGTCGGCGATGGCGCCCAGCTTGCCGTCGTCGAGGCGGTCGGCGTCCTCGACGAGGTGGCCCGCCGGGCGGCGTTCCAGGCGGGCCCAGGTCGCCAGCCGGATCAGGTCGGGGCGGCGCAGGTACTCGTCGTAGAGGCGCACGGCCCAGTCGGCGAGATCGGTGGCGTCGATCGGCACCACGTTGACGATCCGCTCCAGGGACCCGGAGAAGATCGCGTCGAACAGCCCCTCCTTGCTGCCGAAGTAGCCGTAGAGCTGCGCCTTGTTGGTGCGGGCCGCCGCGACGATCCGTTCCACGCGGGCCCCGGCGATGCCGTGCTCGGCGAACTCCCTGGTGGCGGCGTCGAGGATGCGACCGCGGGTCGCGGCACCGCGGGAGGTCAGCGGGAGATCGGGCACGCCCCACCGTAACCGACAGACCATTCGGTTTGCCGGTTGGCTCCGCCGCGGCTACCGTCGAAACAGACCGAACAGTCTGTCTAAGGAGTTCACCGTGCGGAGCACCACCGGCTGGCGCGTGGACGACGCCGCCACACCACTGCGGCGCGTCGTCCTGCCGCGTCGCGACCTGCGCCCGGACGACGTCGCGGTCCGGGTCGACCACTGCGGGGTCTGCTACTCCGACCTGCACGCCATCGACGCCCACGGGGGCGGCGGGTCCCCGGTCCTGGTGCCGGGGCACGAGTTCACCGGCGTGGTGACCGAGGTCGGGCGCGACGTCGTCCGGTTCACCCCCGGCGACCGGGTCGCCGTGGGCAACATCGTCGACTCGTGCGGCACGTGCGCGATGTGCACCGCCGGTCAGCAGAACTTCTGCCGCGAGTTCCCCACCCTGACCTACGGGGGCGTCGACCGGCACGACGGCTCGACCACGCTGGGCGCCTACTCCCGCGAGTACGTCGTGCGCGACCGCTTCACCCACCCGCTGCCCGACGGCCTCGACCCGGCCGCGGCGGCCCCGTTGCTGTGCGCGGGCGTCACCGTGTGGGAGCCGCTGCGCGCGCTGGGGGTGGGGCCGGGCAGCCGCGTCGCCGTGGCCGGGCTGGGCGGGCTCGGGCACCTCGCCGTCCGGTTCGCGGTGGCACTCGGAGCGGACACCACGGTGGTGAGCAGATCACCCGGGAAGGCGGCGGACGCCCGCCGGCTCGGCGCGCACGACTTCCTCGACGCCACCGACGCCGCCCGCACGGCCGCGGCCCGCGACACCTTCGACGTCGTGATCGACACCATCTCGGTGCGCCACGACCTGGGCCCCTACCTGAGCCTGGTCGCCCTGGACGGGACGCTCTGCCAGATCGGCTACCTCGGGGAGGTGGCGGTGCGCACCACCGACCTGCTCATCGGGCGCAAGAAGCTCGGCTCCGCGGGCAGCGGCGGGCTGCCCGCCACCGCGGCCATGCTGGACTTCTGCGCCCGGCACGGGATCGTCGCCGACGTCGAGGTGCTGCCCTCGGCACGGGTCGACGAGGCGCTCGACCGCCTGCGCCGCAACGACATCCGCTACCGCTTCGTGCTCGACCTGTCCGACCTGTCCTGATCGACCGGTCCTGACCGGCTGCGACGGGTCAGTCCTCCGATACCCGCCGTGATCGCCCGATGGGTGCACGTGGGCCGACTTCGGTTGCGGCGGGAGGGTCGCTGCGTAGATTCCGGGCGGTGTACCGCCTCCGTCGTCCGGGCCACCGCAGCGACCGGCTGCACACCGTCACCAGGGTCGTCACCGCGTCGTTGGCGGCCGTGGCGATGTGCGCCGCCGGGGCCGCGCAGCAGTCGCCGGCGTTCGCGGCGGAGATCGTCCGGACGGCGTCCGCGCCACCGCCCGGCGATCCGGCGGCGGAGACGGTGCGGATCGACGGCGAGGACTACCCGAACCCGCTGCGGCTGAAGAACGGCGACCCGGTCACCACGGCGGCGCAGTGGCAGGAGCGGCGCCGCCCGGAGCTGCTGGCCGACTTCCGGCGGAACGTCTACGGCCGGGGTCTGCCCGACTCGGCCCCGACGACCTTCGAGGTCACCTCGACCGCCTTCCCCGGCGTCACCCGCAAGAACGTCGAGATCACCGTGGCCGGGCCGCGCGGGAGCGCCGGCTTCGACCTGACGCTGTTCGTCCCCGAGACCGACGGGAAGCCCCGGGGGACGTTCCTGATGATCGACCACCGGGGCTCGGTGGGGGACGGCCCGGGTCAATCGTCGGGCTACGCGCCGGTCTCGACGATCCTCGCGGCCGGCTACGCGTTCGCGGCCTTCGACGTCGACGGCATCGCTCCCGACGACAGCCGCACCTACCGCAGCGAGATGATCGACCTGTTCCACGCCCCCGACCGGCCGTTGCCCGACGACGCGGGTCGGGCCGTCAGCGCCTGGGCGTGGGGCGCCGGCCGGGCGATGGACTACTTGCAGACCGACCCCGACCTCGACCCGGCGCGGGTGGCGGTCATCGGCCACTCCCGCAGCGGCAAGGCGGCGCTGTGGGCCGGGGCGCAGGACACCCGGTTCGCCGCGGTCGTCGGGAACAACTCCGGGTCCACCGGCGCCAAGCTCGCCCGGCGCGGCGACGGGGGAGGCGGCGGGGAGACCGTCTCCGCCATCAACGCCGCGTTCCCGCACTGGTTCCCGAAGACCTACCGGGCGTTCAACGGCCGGGAGAGCGCGCTGCCGGTCGACCAGCACGAACTGCTGGCCCTCATCGCGCCGCGGCGCGTCGTGATCGGGAGCGCCTCGGGCGACGCGACCGCCGACCCCGAGGGCGAGTTCCTGGCCTACACCGCCGCCGCACCGGTCTACGAGCTCTTCGAGCTGGGGGACACCGGTCTGCCCTCCGCGAAGTGGCCACCGCGCACCGACCGGGCGTTCCGCGGCCCCGCGATGAGCTACCACCTCCGGTCCGGCAGCCACGGCCTGACCGCCGCCGACTGGAAGATCTATCTGGACGGCGACCTGTTCTCGCGCTGAGCCGGCCGGCGACTCCCCACACCCGGTCGCGCGCCGTGGATCAGGCCCTCAGAACGGCGGTTCGGCCTCGGTGATGGGGGTGCTGGTGCTGCTGGCGGCTGCTGGCGTGGCCCGGGCACCGGGATGTAGGTCGCCGGGTCGGCCCGTCGTCGACGCGGTAGCGCCAACGCCGCCCGCAACATCAAGACGCCCTACTCGACCGTGATGCGACCGCCCCGCCGCACGACCCGCCCGATCCGCAGCCGCAGGTGCTTGGCGTAGGCCTTGACCAGCCCGCTGTAGCCGGGCGTGGGGCCGCGGTAGAAGAAGAAGCCCCGCGGCCCGTCGACCATCTCACCCGTGCGCACGTCGTACCGGCTGGCGTGCCACGGGCAGACCAGGCAGCCGTCGGCGTCGACGTGGCCCTTGCTGAGGTCGGCCAGCTGGTGGCGGCAGCGCGGCGAGACGGCGAAGTCCTCGCCGCGGCTCGTGCCCACGGCCCACCGGCCCACCCGGCGCACTCCGCCGGAGGTTTGAGCAGACGTGGACGGTGGCTGATCGGTCATCGGGGTCTCCCTGTGGTGGTGGGGATCAGGTGTGCCTGCGGTGTGCCGCCGGGCCCCGCCGGACGAGCGCGGCGAGCTCGGCCGCGACCGAGCGCTTGCGCAGCGCCGGGCTGCTGGTGGCGGCGGTGTCGGCCATGCCGCCGATCACCTCGGCCAGCGCCGACAGGGCGTCGACCGAGGGTGCCCAGTCGAGCTCCCGGCGGGCGCGGGTCGAGTCGACCAGCGGTGCGGCGAAGGCGAGGTCGAGCCAGCCGGGGTCGAGCGGCTGCAGGCGCGCGTGCCAGCTCGCCCAGACCGCGCCGCGCAGCACCTGCCGCGGGACGTGCACGGGCCGCGCCCCGAGCACCGCCGCGATGTCGTCGCGGGTGACGGGTGGATCGGCGGCCAGGTTGAACGGGCCGGTCGCGCGCCGGGTCAGCACGCGCTCGACCGCGTCGGCGACATCGGCGGTGTGCACCAGCGGGACGACCAGCGAGCGGTCCACCGGCAGCAGCGGCACGTGGCGCAGCAGCGAGGCCGGGACGAAGGGGGGCACGCCGTAGCGCAGCAGCGCGCTGCCGGACTCGCGCTGCACGATCAGGCCGGGGCGCAGGCGGGCGAGGGCCGGACCGTCGGGGTGGCGCCGTTCGTGCTCGTCGAGCAGCCGCTCGGCGGCGACCTTCTCCCGGCTGTAGGCCAGCGAGTCGACGCCCCCGGTGGGCCACTGCTCGTCGACGGGGTGGCCGTCGGGCGGGCCGGGGGAGTAGGCGCCCACCGACGACATGTGCACCAGGTGCGGCACCCCCTCGGCGCGGGCGGCGTCGAGCACCGCGCGGGTCCCGCCGACCCCGGAGCGGTCCAGGTAGTCGGTGTCGTGCGAGGGCTGGAACCCCCACGCCAGGTGCACCACGGCATCTGCGCCGCGGAACACCGGTCCCAGCGCCGCCGCGGCCGCCGGGGCGGCCAGGTCCAGCGCCGTCCACTCGACGTCCTGGTACGGCTGCCCGTCCCGGGGAGGGCGACGGGCGATGCCGGCGAGGTGGTGCTCCCCGGGAACGCGCTGGAGCCGGCGCAGCAGCGCCGTCCCCACGTTGCCGCTGGCTCCGGTGATCACGATGCGCACGGTCCGGCATGCCCGGTTCGGCGCGGCGCAAACGGACTCGACCGATCGGTGCGCCGGTCGGGGGCCCGGCTCCGGCCGTCGGCGCGGGGGTTCAGCCGTGGCCGCCGACGGGGCGCGCCAGCGCGTTGACCGTGCCGCTGAACAGCGGGGCCAGCATGCGCGACGCGGGGACCAGCGCGCGGCGGACGAGCCGCGGTCGGGTGCCGAGGACCAGCGCCGCGGTGAGGAGGCGGTAGCGGCGGGTGAGCGCCGCCCAGTCGCGTTCGTACTGCCGCGGATCACCGTCGACCACGGCCCGGACGGCGGCCTCGGCCTGGGCGAAGGCCAGCGCCAGGCCCTCCCCGGTCAGGGCGTCGACGTACCCCGCCGCGTCGCCGACCAGGAGCACGCGACCGGCCACCCGCCTCCGCGCGCCCTGGCGCAGCGGGCCGGCACCGCGCACCCCGCCCTCGGGTTCACCGTCGCCGAGCAGCGCCCCCAGGCTCGGGAGGGTGCGCAGCTTGGTGGCGAAGGAGCCCTTGGTCGAGCCGAGCAGGGCGACCCCGACGAGGTCGGCGGCCACGGGCGTCACGTAGGCCTCCACGTCGCGGCCCCAGTGCACCTCGACGTAGGACGACCACGGGGGGACGCGGAAGTGCCCGCGCAGCCCGAAGCGGGGGTGGCGCGATCCGGGCACGTCGAGGGCCAGCGCGCGCCGCACGGGGGAGTGCAGGCCGTCCGCGGCGACGAGGTGGCGGGCGCGGACGCCGGGGACGGTCACGCCGTGGTCGTCCTGGTGCAGGTCGGTCACCGGCCGCTGGACGATCCGGGCTCCCGCCGCGACGGCCGCGTCGCGCAGGGCCCGGTGCAGCGTGGTCCGGCGGATCCCGCGGCCGGGACCGGCGCGGAACCGCGCGTCCGCGGTCCGCCCGCCCCCGACGTAGCGGATGCCGTGGAAGGGGTGGCCTGGCGGGTCGACGCCGAGGCGCAGCAGGGCGGCGAGGGCCCCGGGCATCAGGCCTTCCCCGCAGGCCTTGTCGACGGCGCCGTCGACCACGCCGGCGCGGGGGTCCCACACCTCGGTGTCGAGGCCGGCGCGGGCCGCGTGCAGCGCGGTGACCAGGCCCGCCGGGCCGCCGCCTGCGATGAGCAGGTCGACGACGCGATCCGTCACGCCTCGGCCCCCCGCACGGCCCAGCGCAGGGCCCGCTGCTCGGCCCGGAGCCGGACGGTCAGCAGGGCGGCGTTCGCGACGGTGAACACGGCGGCGGTGAGCCAGGCGCTGTGCACCAGCGGGAGTGCCGCGCCCTCCACGACGACGACCACGTAGTTGGGGTGCGACAGGTAGCGGTAGGGCCCGGAGGTGACCAGCGGCAGCCCCGGCACGACGATCACACGGGTGTTCCACCGCGGTCCGAGCGCGGAGATGCACCACCACCGCACCCCCTGGCACACGACGACGAGCGCGGCCGTCGTCCAGCCCAGCAGCGGGACGAACGGCCGGTCGCCGAGCCACACCTCGGCGACGCAGCCGACCAGCAGCGCGGTGTGCAGGACGACCATGAACGGGTAGTGCCCGCGGCCGGTCTCGACCCCGCCGCGGGCGAGGGCCCACGCGGCGTGGCGCTTGGAGACCACCATCTCGGCCAGCCGCTCGACGCCGACGGCCAGCACGAACAGCGTGTACACCCACTGGCTCATGCCGGCACCCGCAGGAGCACCAGCTCCGAGCAGAAGCCCGGGCCCATGGCCAGCATCAGGCCGTGCGAGCCGGGGCGCGGCGGGCGGGCCCGCAGCGTGTCGGCCAGCACGTGCAGCACCGAGGCCGAGGACAGGTTCCCGACCCGCCGCAGCGAGTCCCAGGTCAGCTCCAGCGCGTCGCGGTCCACGTCGAGGGCCTCCTGGAGGGCCTCCAGGACCTTGGGACCGCCGGGGTGCGCCACGTACCAGCCGATGTCCTCGCGGGAGAGCCCGTGGTCGGCGAGGAACCGGCGGACGTCACCGCCGAGGTGGGTGCGCACCACCTCGGGCACGGTGCTGTCGAGCACGATCCGGAAGCCGCTGGTGCCGATGTCCCAGCCCATCGTGCGCTCGGAGTCGGGGTAGAGGCGGCTGCGGGCGGCCAGCACCTCGGGCTGCACGCGCCCGCCGTCGAGCAGCTGCGCGGCCCGGCGGGAGCCCGCGGCCACGACCGCGGCCGCGCCGTCGCCGAACAGGCCGCTCGCGACCAGGTTGGGCACGGAGGCGTCGTCGCGCTGCAGGGTCAGCGAGCACAGCTCGACGCTCACCAGCACCGCGACGGCGTCGGGATGGCCGACGAGGTGGTCGTGCAGCCTGGCCACCCCGGCTGCGCCGGCCACGCAGCCCAGCCCGACGATCGGGACGCGCACCACGTCCTCGCGCAGACCGATGCGGTTGGCGATCCGGGCGTCGATGGACGGGACGGCCAGGCCGGTGACGGTGGTGGACACGATGAGGTCGACGTCGGTCGGGGCGAGGTCGACCGCCTTGAGCGCCTCGACGACCGCCCGCGACCCCAGGTCGACGGCGGCGGAGATGAACGCGTCGTTCGACTCGCCGAAGTCCCGCAGCCGCGCGTAGCGCTCCAGCGGCAGCGCGGTGTGGCGGGTGTCGACGAGGGCGTTGCGGTGCAGGCGGTCGATCAACGCCCGGTTGGCACCGGCGGTCATCGCGCCGGCGAACGCCTCGGTGATCTCCTGCTGCGGGTAGCGGTGCTCGGGAAGGATGCCGTGGACGCTCAGTAGGCGCATGCGTCAGCTCTCCTGGAGGGGTGGCGGTCGGGTGCCGGGGTCGGTGCGCAGCAGGGCGGCGCCCAGCCCGCGCAGGACCCTCGCGGTGAGCCGGCCCCGGGCCAGCGCGAGCTCGACGAGGTCGTCGAACACCCGCTGGTCCCCGGCGGACGCGCGCAGGCCGGCGTCGAGCACCGGCCCGGCCCGGATCAGGCGCGACGCGACGGCGGTGTGGCGCAGGTGGGGGAACAGGTGGGCCCGGGCGTCGCGGCCGTAGCCGCGGCCCGCGTCGGCGGGCCGCCCGGCGGCCAGGGCCCGGGCCGCGGCGCGACCGGCGACGATGCCCGTGCTGACGGCGTAGTAGATGCCCTCGCCGGAGATCGGGTTCACCAGGCCGGCGGCGTCGCCGACGAGCAGGACCCGGCCCGCCGGGGGGCGCCACCGCGCACCGGACAGCGGCAGGTGGTGCCCCCGCCAGTCGGTGCCGCCGCGCGTCGCGCCGGGCAGCAGGGCCTCCAGGCGGGCCAGCAGCTGCGTCCGGGTGGGTCCGCCGGGGCCGCGGAGGACCTCGCCGTAGCCCACGTTCGCCAGCCCGTCGCCGCGGTCGAAGGACCAGGCGTAAGCGGGCTGCACGGCGCCGCGGGCGAAGGCGATGACCTGGGTCCCGCGCCGCGCCGCTGGCACCGGGGCGTACCCGCGCAGGGCCAGGGCCCTCGTCCCCGTCGGCAGCCCCAGGCCGCGGCGCACGACGGACCGCGCCCCGTCGGCGCCCACGACCACGGCAGCGTCGATCTCGTCGTCGATGCGGACGCCGTCGTCGCCGATGCGCACGTCGCGGATCCGGTGCCGCAGCACCGTCGCGCCCGCCGCGCGCGCGGCCTCGACGAGCCGCGCGTCGAAGATGCGGCGCGGCACCACGTACGACGGCCGGACCACGGCGCGGTCGACGTCGCGCCCGCCGCGGACCAGCCGCAGCCGCCCCACCGGGACGCGGTCGTCGAGCAGGCCGGTGACGCCGACCTCGGCGAGCCGGTCGAGCACCTGCGGCGCGACGCCGTCGCCGCAGGCCTTGTCCCGGGGGAAGCCGGCGCGGTCCAGCAGCGCCACCCGCAGCCCCGGGGCCTCGTGCAGCGCGCCCAGCGCCGCAGCCGCGCCCGCGGGTCCGGCGCCGGCGACGGCGAGGTCCCAGGCGGCCATCAGCCGGCCCCGACGAGCAGCACGACGTCGATCAGCGCGATCCCGAGCGCGGCGCGGAAGGGCCAGCGGCCGCGGCCGGTCATGGTGAGCACCGCCAGCGCGACGACCAGCAGCAGCGCTGCCCACACCCAGAGCGGCGGGTGGCCCGCGGGGCCGAGGGCGGCCAGCACGGACGCGGCGACCAGCAGTCCGGCGGCCACGGCGCGTCCGGTGCGCTCACCCAGCCGGTGCGGGAGCCCCCGCACGCCCGTGCGGAGGTCGTCGGCGAGGTCGGGCAGCGCGTTGAGCACGTGCGCGCCGACCCCGAGGCAGGCGCCGGCCGCCGCCGTCCACCACGGCGGCCACCCCGGCGCGTCCGCGGCGAGCGAGACGACCGCGGGCAGGCTGCCGAACGCGACGGCGTAGGGCACCCACGACAGCACCGTGGCCTTGAGCCCGAGGTTGTAGGCCTGCCCGGAGCCGACCACGAGGAGCAGGTGGACCAGCCCGCTGCGCCATCCCGTGGCCAGCGACAGGGCCACGCACGCGCCGCCGGCCAGCGCCACGGCGGGCGCGATCCGGTCGGCGGGAACCCGGCCGGACGCGAGCGGCTTGTCCGCGCGGCCGGACGCGCGGTCGCGGGGGAGGTCGACCAGGTCGTTCACCCAGCCGATGGTGAGCTGCCCGGCCGCGACGGCCCCGACGACGCAGGCTGTCGTCGCGGCCGGGAGCCCGGCGGCGACGCCCAGCAGGGCCGCGATGACCGTGACGACGGCGGCGGGACCGGGGTGCGCGGCCGCGACCATCCCGGCGGCCACGGCGAACCGGGTGGGTGGCGTCGCCGCGCTCACCGGCCCGACCGCCCACCGGCCGGGCCGCGGCGCGGCGCGGCGCCGGTCATCGCGGCGACGGGGCGCCGGCGAGGAGTTCCACCTCGCCCGACGCGGCGAGGAGCGGGATCTGCAGGCGGGCCCACGGCGAGAGGATCGAGCCGGGCGCCGCGGCCTCGTCGCGCAGCCGCGACCACGACCACCACTGCCACGCCTCGACCTCGTCGGGGCGCGCCCGGGGCGGGTCCTCGATCCGGCAGACCAGGACCGGGCAGAGCTCGTGCTCCTCGACGCCGGCGAACGACGCCCGGTAGGCGAAGTCGGGCAGGACCAGCCGCAGGTCGAGGGGGCGCACGTCGAGCTCGTGGCGGAGCCGGCGGCGCGCGGCGTCCTCGACGGCCTCGCCGGGGGCGGGGTGACCGCAGCAGGTGTTCGTCCACACCCCCGGGAACGTCGGCTTGTCCAGCGCACGCTGCGTCACCAGGACCTGCCCGGCGCCGTCGAAGCCGTAGCAGGAGAAGCCCAGGTGGCGCGGCGTCGTGGCGCCGTGGACGGTGTGCTTGTCGGCGGTGCCGACGGCGCGGCCCTCGTCGTCGAGCAGCACGACCTGTTCGGCGGCGCTCACGCGATCGCTCCGGTGTGGGAGCCCCCGCGGCCGTGCCTCGTGCGCGGCCCGGGGGCGGGCCGGTCGTCGGCGATGAGGTGGTCGGGGTCGCCCGGTGAGGCGCAGCTCAGGCTCACCCGATCTGCATACCCCCGACACGTCGTCCACGCGCGCCGGAGCACCGCCGTCCGCGGCGCCGCACGGCGTCGGCGGGCGCGTCGGCGAGGAACGGGTGGGCGGGCGCCGTAACACTTTCGAGGTACGCGACGCTGAGGGCCGGGACAGGTAGGGCGCCCGCTCCCCCTTGTGGTGCACCCTCGCCCCTACGACGTGGAGGACGTGTGCGCGCTGCCGTGGGCGATGTGGTCCCACCAGGGCCCGAACCGGACTCGGCCGACGCGGGCCTGGAACGGGCGCTGCGTGCCGCCCGCGACGGCGACGAGTCCGCGTTCGCCGTGCTCTACCGCTGCCTGCAACCCCGGTTGCTGCGCTACGCCTTCGCGCTGGTCGGGTCGGAGGCGGAGGACGTGACCGCGGAGACGTGGCTGCACGTGGCCCGCGGGATCCGCGGCTTCGTCGGCGACGTGGACGGCTTCCGCGGCTGGGTGACCACGATCTGCCGCAACCGGTCGATCGACTTCGTGCGCCGGCGGGGGCGCAGGCCCACCGACCCGGTCGACACCGCCGCCCTCGCCGACCTGCCCGACGGGCAGGACGCCTCGGAGGAGGCGCTCGGCGCGATCGCGACGCGGCGGGCGATCGCCCGGATCCTGGCGCTGCCCGAGGCCGAGGCCGAGGCCGTCCTGCTGCGGGCGGTGGTCGGCCTCGACGGGCCGACCGCGGCCCGGGTGCTGGGCAAGCGCTCGGGGGCCGTGCGGGTCGCCGCCCACCGCGGCCTGCGGCGCCTGGCCCAGGTGCTGGAGGACGAGCGGACGGCCGCGGGTGGCGGCGATGCGTAACGGTTCCGGCGACGGGGGCGCTGGACGACCCGAGATGCCCACCACCACCCGGATCCGGCTCAGCCGCGCCACCGCCGAGCGCCTGCTCGACGGCGACGGCGGACCGTCGGACCTGAGCCGCCTGCTGGCCGCGGCGGCCGCGCCCGGCACGGCCGACGAGCTGGCCGGCGAGGCCGCCGCCGTCGCGGCCTTCGCCGCGGCGCGCGACACCGCGCCGGTCCCGACCGCGCCCACCCGGCGCTCGGCGCTCGGCGCGGTGCTGTCGAAGGTGCTCGGGGCCAAGGTGGTCATCGGGATCGCCCTGGCCACCGGCGCGACCGGGGGGATGGCACTCACCACGAGTTCGGCGGGGGCACCGCAGGACCCGCCGGCGGTCGCCGTGAGCGCACCGCCGACGGGCACGGCCGTGGGGGGGGGGGGGGGGGGGGGGGGGGGGCCCCCCCCCCCCCCCCCCCCGCCGCGCCCCCCCCCCCCCCCCCCCCCGCGACGGCGCGGCCCCCCGGCACCGACGAGCTCTGCCGCGCCTGGCGCGCGGGCGGGCGCGGAGCAGCGGGCGATCCGGCGTTCGCCGTGCTGGTGGACGCCGCCGGGAGCGCCGAGGAGGTCCCCGGCTTCTGCGCGGACGTCGCCCGCTCCACCGACCCCCGAGCACCCGGTCGCCCCGGCACCGCGACCGGGCAGTCCGGTTCGGCGCCGGGCCAGTCAGGCACGGCGGGGCAGTCCGGTACAGCTCCAGGCCAGTCGGGCACCGCGCCGGGGCAGTCCGGTACAGCTCCGGGTCAGTCGGGCACCGCGCCGGGTCAGTCGGGCACGGCGCCGGGCCAGTCCGGTTCGACGCCCGGTCAGTCGGGCGAGGCTCCCGGGAAGTCGGGTTCGGCTCCGGGCCAGTCGGGCGAGGCTCCCGGGAACTCGGGTTCGGCTCCGGGCCGGACGGGTTCGACGCCGGGTCAGTCGGGCGAGGCGCCGGGGAAGTCGGGTTCGGCTCCGGGTCAGTCGGGCGAGGCGCCGGGGCAGTCCGGCTCGGCTCCGGGCCGGTCGGGTTCGACGCCGGGACAGTCGGAGTCCGCCCCGGGCCGGTCCGGCACCGCGCCGGGCCAGGCCCGTCGCATCGCGCCGCAGCAGTCGGCCCCCGCTGATGAGGAGCTGTCCGATTCCGAGACGGAGACCGACAGGTGAACTGGCCCGACCCGCGCCGACCCGACGGACCGCGCCCCGGGCCTCCCCGCCCGTGAGCGACGCCGAGGCGCCCGGCGACCCCTCGGCGTTGGCGCTGACCACCGACTGGCCGAGCGACGCGGTCTGCGTGGTCTCCCTGGTCGGGGCGCTCGACGGCACCACCGCCCCCCGGCTCGCCGACCACCTGCGCGAGCAGACGGCCGCCGGCTGCCGGGACCTGGTGCTGGACGTGGCCGGCGTGCGGTTCCTGGCCGCGGCCGGGGTGACGGTGCTGGTCAACGCGCAGCGCAACCGGCTCGGCATCCGGGGCTCGCTGCACCTGACCGGCGTCACCGGCAACCGGCCGGTCGAGAAGGTGCTGGCGCTGACCGACGTGCTCGAGGTCGTCGACGTCCACGGCGACCTCGGCGCGCTGCTCGCCCGACTGGACGGGTGAGGGCGGGTCAGGGCTTGCCGCGGGACAGCGCGGAGGGCCACCAGATCCGCCGGCCGATGTCCCACGACAGGGCCGGTACCAGCAGCGAGCGCACGATGAGGGTGTCGAGCAGCACGCCGAAGGCGACCAGGATCGCGATCTGCAGCAGGAACAGGATCGGGATGACCGCGAGGGCGGCGAACGTCGCGGCCAGCACCACCCGGCCGAGGTGATGACGCCGCCGGTGACCCGGCGTCGGCCGGGAAGAGGGCGACCCTCGCGGCCGCCGGCCGGCAGGTCCACCGGGCCCTCGCTGGTGCCCGGCTGGAAGTCGTCCAGCGCCCGCTCGCCGTCGACGTAGCCGTCGACCGGGGTGTCCGGGATGCCGTGCACCACCCGGACCTGCCCGGTCTCCTGGGCCGCGGCCAGCGGGGCGGTGGCCAGGACGAGGGCGCAGGCGGCGAGACCGCCGCCGAGCGCCGTGGCGATGCGTCGCATCGTCCCTCCAGAGCGTGGTGGGGAGAACCTTCACCCCGCCCTACCGGCGCACCCCCCGATCCGGATGCACCCCATCGCGACGAACCGCCCGGCACGCGGGCCGCGGGAGCCGCGACCCACCGATGACCAGGGCGTTCTGGGACCAGGTGTGCTGGTCAGCACAAGGCGCCGGCGTCCCGCACGTCGACGAGCGCGCGCCGCAGGACCTGGTCGAAGTCGTCGCGGGCGGCCGGGTCGCCCCAGCGTTCGTAGGCGACCCGGAAGGCGAGCGCGCCGAGCTCCGCGGCCACGCGTGCGGTCAGGTCGGGCACGCCGCGCCGCTCGAGCGCGTCGACCATCGCCGCGATCAGGCCGCGTTCCTTGAGGGCGTCACGCTCCTGCAGCTCCGGTGCGGCGGCGATGACCGCGATCCGGCGGGCGCTGAACTCGCGCCGGTCGTTCGTGAAGACCGCCCTGCCGGTCCGGTCGAAGGCGTGGGCCAGCGCGTCGAGGGCGGTGGCTCCCTCGGGTGCGGCCCCGATCCCTTCGACGAGCAGAGCGGCCAGGGTGTCGTCGTCGAAGAGCACTTCCCGCTTGTCGGCGTAGTGGCGGAAGAAGGTGCTCTTGGCCAGCCCGGCCCGCTCCGCGATCCCGGTCACGGTGGTGTTGTCGTAGCCGTGCTCCTCGAACAGGTCGAGCGCCGCGGCCATGAGTCGCCGTGACGCGTTGGGTTCCCACCTGGCCATACCGGCCAGGGTACGGGACTTGGTCTCATCACCGGGTGTAGGGTGATGAGACCAAGTCCCATCGAGGCAGTCGTGAGAGGTCCGCCGGTGAGCAGAGCCGTGATCTACGAGAAGTTCGGAGGCCCCGAAGTGCTCGACCTGCGGGACGTGCCCGAACCCCATGCCGGACGGGGCGAGGTCCGGGTCCGGGTCTCGGCCTTCGGCCTGAACGCGATGGACGCGCTCCTCGCCTCGACCCCGGAAGTGGCGACCCGGTTCGGCCGCACCCTCCCGTCGGGCTTCGGGTACGACTTCGCCGGGGTCGTCGACGAGGTGGGCGACGGTGTGTCGGCGTACGCGGTCGGCGAGCGGGTCTACGGTGGCGCGCTGGGCCGGGCCGCCGCCGACTTCGTGGTGGTCCAGACGCCCGCCGATGCGCTGTTCCGCACCCCGGACGGCATCAGCGACGTGGTCGCCGGCACCATCCCCGTCGCCGGTCTCACCGCCGCGGCCGCCCTGTCGGCGATCGGGCTGCACCCCGGCGACACCGTCCTGGTCGGCGGCGCTGCCGGCGGTGTGGGCGTGTTCGCCGTGCAGCTGGCCGCGCTCGCCGGCGCGACCGTGATCGGGACCGCCGCCGAGAGCACCTTCGGCTTCCTGCGCGAGCTGGGCGCCCAGCCCGTGTCCTACGGAGCGGGGCTGGCCGACCGTGTGCGGGCGCTGGCTCCGGGCGGCGTCACCGCCGCGACGGACCTCTTCGGCACGGAGACCGTCGAGGCGGCGCTCGCGCTCGGCGTGGCGCCCGAGCGGATCTCCACCATCGCCGCCGGGCCCAACCCACCCGGCGGCGCGCGAGCGACCGGTGGCACCGACGCCCGACCGGCCGACCTCGACACGATCACGGAGGCGATCCGCGCCGGCCGGCTGACCGTGCCGATCACCACCTTCGGGATCGAGCAGATCCGCGACGCCGTGACCGTGCAGGCCGGACGCCACGTCCACGGCAAGATCGTGATCACGCTGTGAGCGCGCGGATCCCCGACCAGACGGGTCGCACCGCGATCATCACCGGGGGCGGCAGCGGGATCGGCCGGGCCGCCGCTGCCGCGCTCGCGGCACGCGGGGCGCGGGTCATCCTCGCCGTCCGGGATCAGGACAAGGGCCGCGCGGCTGCGGCCGCGATGGGCGGCGGGGCCGAGGTCCGCCCACTGGATCTGGCCTCGCTCGCCTCGGTCCGGGAGTTCGCTCGCGGCGTCGACGAGCCGGTCGATCTCCTGATCAACAACGCCGGCGCCATGACCGCCTCCCTCCAGCGCACCGCCGACGGCTTCGAGAGCCAGTTCGGGGTCAACCACCTCGGGCACTTCGCGCTGACGAACCTGTTGCTGGACCGGGTCACCGCACGGGTGGTGACCGTCTCCTCGAGAGCCCACCGCTGGGCGCACATCGATTTCGACGACCTGGGATGGCACCGGCGTCCGTACCGCCCGTTCGCCGCCTACGCGCAGTCCAAGCTGGCGAACCTGCTGTTCACCGCGGAGCTGCAGCGACGCCTGACCGCGGCCGGCTCACCCGTGATCGCCACCGCTGCCGACCCCGGCTGGGCCGCGACGGGTTTCCGGATCGCCAGCGGCAACCGGGTCCTCGACACCCTCAGCGCGATCGCCACACGTGTGCTCGCGCACGGGCCGGAAGCCGGCGCGCTCCCGACGTTGCTCGCCGCCGTCGGAGACGTCCCGGGCGGGAGCCTCGCCGCCCCGAGCCGCTTCGGGGGCGTGCGCGGCCCGGCCACGCTGGTGCAGCGATCAGCCGAAGCGCACGACGCCGGCGTCGCCGGGCGGCTGTGGGAAGCTCACCGACACCCGCTTCCCGCTGCCTCGACCTCGCGCTCGCACGTCGTGAAAGCGGCGACGGCGACCCGTCGAGAAGCCCTCAGCCCCGCCCGGGCGCGGCGACCGTGTCGCCGGGGATGTTGTAGGGCGTGACGACCTGGACGCTCGAGTGCCAGGAGCGCGGGGTGCCCGGCAGCGCGCCGTGTGCCTGCATGACCAGGTGGCAGGCGCGGCGCAGGTCGAGTGCGAGGTCGTGGTGCAGCACCGCGGAGAGCTGCCCGCCCTGCAGCAGCGCCAGGTTCTCGGCGTCCAGGTCGTGCGCGACGAACGCCCGGCAGGGCCGCCCGGCCTCGGCGAAGGCCGCGACCGTCGCGGCGTTGCCGCCCACGGCGTACATCGAGTAGACCGCGGTGACCGCGGGGTCGGCGAGCGCGTCGCGGACCAGGCCGCGCAGCACGTCGTCGTCGCTGACCTCGACCAGCTCGACCTGCCGCCGCCCGGGGCGCAGGGAGCGGGTGGTCGCGCGGAAGCCCATCTCGCGGTCGTCCTCGCCCCGGAAGGAGCCGGTGCCCCGGGTGACCAGGACGGCGCCGTCCGCGGGGACCCACTGGTCGATCAGGTAGGCCGCGGTGGCCCCGGCCGCCCGGTTGTCCAGGCCGACGTAGGCGATCCGGGGGCTGGTCGGCAGGTCGGTGACGAGCGTGACGACCGGGATGCCGGCGTCGGCCAGCCGTTCCACGGCGGCCACGACCCGCTTCTTGAGGGATCGGCGGGCTTGTGGACCCCGCTGCCCGCCCGTCACGCTCGATGCGTTCCGCCCACCAGGAAGCGCCCGGAGAGGACGTCGTGATGACCGTCGAGCCCGCCGCCCGAACCGCACCCGGCTGGTTCACCGCTGACGACTGCCGCCTGGAGGACTTCCGCGCGGTCGTCGAGACCACGACGGACCTGGCCGGGTACCCCTACGCCGACGAGGTGCGGGAGGGCGTCCTGGTCTACGGCCCCCGGCTGCGCGACCACACCACGACCCCGGAGGGCCGCCGCGACGTGCAGGCCGAGCTGGCCCGCGCCCTCGCCGAGGGGCCCGGCATCGTCGTGTTCGCCGGTGCCTTCCCCGACACCGGCGCCGTCGACCGCGCCACCGCCGTCTTCGAGGCCCTGATCGCCGAGCAGAAGGCCGCGGGCGTGGTCGGCGGCGACCACTTCGCCGCGCCGGGGGCCAACGACCGCGTCTGGGGTGCGCTGGACAAGTTCGCCGTCCGCGACCCGGAGGCCTTCGCGGCCTACTACGGCAACGACGTCATCGCGCTGGTCTCGCAGGCCTGGCTGGGCCCGGGCTACCAGCTGACCAGCCAGGTCAACGTGGTCAACCCCGGCGGCCGGGCGCAGGTGGCCCACCGCGACTACCACCTCGGCTTCATGTCCGAGGAGCAGAGCGCGGCCTTCCCCGCCCACGTGCACCGGCTCTCCCCGGCGATGACGCTGCAGGGCGCGGTGGCCCACTGCGACATGCCGGTGCTCACCGGGCCGACCATGTACCTGCCGCACTCGCAGAAGTACGCCCCCGGCTACGTCGCCTTCCACCGCCCGGAGTTCAGCGCCTACTTCGACGCCCACCACGTGCAGCTCCCGCTGCGCAAGGGCGATGCCGCCTTCTTCAACCCGGCCCTGTTCCACGGGGCCGGCACCAACCGCTCGGCCGACGTCCGCCGGATGGCCAACCTGCTGCAGGTGTCGTCGGCGTTCGGCCGGGCGATGGAGGCGGTCGACCGCGCGGCGATGTGCCGGGCCCTCTACCCGGTGCTGGCCGCTCAGCGGGCCGCCGGCGCCGACGAGCGCACCCTGCGCAACGTGGTCGCCGCGGCCGCGGAGGGCTACGCCTTCCCGACGAACCTCGACCGCGACCAGCCGATCGGCGGGCTGGCTCCGGAGACCCAGGCCGAGCTGGTGTGGCGGGCCTCGGGCGAGCGGTGGCCGGTCGAGGCGTTCGACGCGGCGCTGTCCGCCCACGCCGAGCGGCGCGCCAGCGCCCCGTGACGACGGGGGCGCCCGCCGGCCGGGCCCACCGCGTCGCGACGACCGACGTGGGCGTCAGGCGCCGGTGCCGTCCTTCTCGGGGCGCCCGCCGTCGGACCCGCTGCCCGGGGCGGCCTTCGTCGAAGCGCGCCTGGTCGTGCCCGAGGACGTCGAGCGCGTGGTGCTCCTCGTACGGGGAGTGGCGGCTCGGGCGCGCGCGGCCGTCGTGCGTGCCGCGGTGGTCCGGGCGGTTCCCGCACCGGATCGGGCGGACTCCGCCCCACCGGACGGCGGGGCGGTCGCCTTCGCCTTCGTCTCCGTCGAGGACGCCGTGCCCCCGGCCGCCGCGGCCGGTGCCGTCGCGGCCGGCGTCGTCGCGGCCGGGGCCGCCGATCCGGTTGTGGTCGGTGCGGCGGCGGGCTGCTCGGGGGCCTTGGCCGGTCCCGCGTCCTGGTCGCCCGCCCCGGAACCGGTCGCGGCGTGCCGGGACAGGTCGTTGTCCTTCTCCCGGCGGACCATGTCGGCGAGCACGGCGCGTTCGTACTTGGTCTCGGCGGTGGCGGCGCGCTGCTGGGCCTGCGCGGCGGCGCTGCGGGCCTTCTTGCGCGCGGCCTGGAGCTTGTCGTCCTGCTTCGCCGCCGACTTGATCGACTTCTTCAGGTTCGCGACCTGGTCGAGTGCGGCCTGCAGCGCGGATTCGTGCTCGCGGCGGCGCGCGGAGTTGTCGTCGAGCTGCCGGTCGATGTCGGCGACGTGGGAGGCGGCCGAGTCGGCCGCCGCCTTCGCCGCCCGCAGCTTCTCGCGCCTGCGGTCGAGCGTCGAGCTCGACGCGCCGGCGTCGCCGGGAGCCGTGGTGCTGTCCTTCGTGGACGGGTCTGTCATGATCGGACCTCCTCGATCGGGGGCTGACTCGTCCGTCGGTGCGGACCGTCAGCGGGCTACCATGGCTACCCCGCTTCGATCGTGGCCAAGCGGCCGCGCGGACCGACCGGACCGGTGCGGGCGGCGGTTGCGCCCCTCAGAGCCGGGCGGCGGGCAGCCCTTCGGGCCCGACGGCCGGGTCCGGGTCGATCCGCAGCGCGGTCATGACCCGGGCCAGCCCGAGGTAGTGCCCCGCCGTCAGCGCGATCTCGACGATCTCGCGCTCGGAGAGCTCGGCGGACAGGGCGGCGTACTCCTCGTCGGTCACCTCGCCGTCGCGCACGAAGGCCCGGGTGAACACGAGCGTGGCGCGCTGAGCCGCGTCGAACGGGTCGAGCTCGCCGCGGTCGAGGGCCGCCAGCTGCTCGTCGGTGGCGCCCGCGGCCTTCGCGATGGGGACGTGCTGCTCCCACTCGTAGCGGGCCGCGAGGCGCCCGACCTGCAGGATCACCAGCTCGCGCAGCAGCGGGTCGAGGGCGAGGTCGGAGAGGATGGCGCCGCCGTACCGCAACCAGGGCCGGTAGGCGGTCTCGGCGTGCGCGAGCATCTGGAACACGTGCAGCGGGGGCATCTTGCCCACGGTCGAGGCGACGGCGGGTGGGGCGGTCTCGGCGGTGAGGTACCTGACGCGGGCCATGCCCCGGCACAGTACGAGGGTCGGGGCGCTCCGTTCCGGCGGCGGTCCGGGAGCAGGAGCGCGATCGTCGTGTTCTCGCGCGTGCGTTCCGACGGCGCGCGGTTGAACGGGGACGGAGGGGTACACGGCCCGCGTGAGCCACGACCCCACACCCCCCGCCTCGCCCGCGGTCGCCGCCGCCGGTGGGCCCCCACCGTCCATCGCCGGTCGGAGCCCGCGGCAGCTCGGCGGCCGGATGAGCATCCTGGCCCGCCAGCGGGCCGACCACGCCCGGCTGGACCGGCTCATGGCACGCGCCCGGGAGACGCTGGGCCCGGGCGACGAGCGCGAGCACGCCAGGGCGCTGCGCGCGCTGGCCCGGCTGGTGTTCACCCACGCCTTCGCCGAGGAGGCCGTGCTCTTCCCGGCCGCGCGCCGGGTGCTGCCCGAAGGCGATCCGCTGACCCTGCGCATCGAGACCGACCACCAGGAGGTCGACGACGTCGTCGCCGACCTGGACGGGTCCGACCGCGCGGAACCGGGGCACGTCGAGCTGATGGAGCACGCGTTCGCCGTGCTCGACCACGACGTGCGCACCGAGGAGGACGAGCTGCTGCCGCGGCTGCAGCAGCTGCTCGGTCCGTGGCGGCTGCGGCTGCTGGGCCTGCAGTGGGAGCTCGTGCGGCGGATCTCGCCGACCCGGCCGCACCCCGTCGTGTCCCGCCGCCCACCGGGGCAGACGCTCTCGGCGCTGCCGTTGACGGTCCTCGACCGCGGCCGGGACAACCTGCAGCGGCTCGACGAGCGCACCGGCCACCGCTTCCGCACCCGGCTGGCCACCCTCGACCGTGCGCTGGCCGCCGCGGCGGGGGCGGTCGAGCAGCTGCCGATCATGCAGCGCGGTGAGCGCCGGGAGACCAGCCGCTCCTGACGGTTTGCGCCGCCGTCCCGCGGGGATGCCCGGGGCACCGCGCAGCACCGGACGGCGGTCGTCCGGACGGCGGCGCGGTGGACTGGGAGGCGACGGGTGCGAGCGATGGTCTATCGCGGGCCGTACAAGGTGCGGGTCGAGGAGAAGGACGTGCCGCCGATCGAGCACCCCAACGACGCGATCGTCAAGGTGTCGCTGGCCGCGATCTGCGGCTCCGACCTGCACCTCTACCACGGGCTCATGCCCGACACGCGGGTCGGGATGACGTTCGGCCACGAGTTCGTCGGGACGGTGCACGAGGTCGGGTCGTCGGTGCGGAACCTGAAGCCGGGCGACCGGGTCATGGTGCCGTTCAACATCTACTGCGGGTCCTGCTTCTTCTGCGCCCGCGGCCTGTACTCCAACTGCCACAACGTCAACCCGAACGCCACCGCGGTCGGCGGGATCTACGGCTACTCGCACACCAGCGGCGGCTACGACGGCGGTCAGGCCGAGTACGTGCGGGTGCCGTTCGCCGACGTCGGGCCGGCGCCGATCCCGGACTGGATGGCCGAGGAGGACGCCGTCCTGCTCACCGACGCCCTGGCCACCGGCTACTTCGGCGCCCAGCTGGGCGACATCGTCGAGGGCGACGTGGTGGTCGTGTTCGGGGCCGGGCCGGTCGGGCTGTACGCGGCCAAGTCGGCGTGGCTGATGGGCGCGGGCCGGGTGATCGTCATCGACCACCTGGAGTACCGGCTGGCCAAGGCGCGGGAGTTCGCGCACGCCGAGACCTACAACTTCGTCGAGTACGACGACATCGTCGTGCACCTCAAGAAGATCACCGGCCACCTCGGGGCCGACGTCGCGATCGACGCCGTGGGCGCCGAGGCGGACGGCAACCTGCTCCAGCACGTCACCGCGGCCAAGCTGAAGCTGCAGGGCGGCTCGCCGATCGCGCTGAACTGGGCGATCGACGGCGTCCGCAAGGGCGGCACGATCTCGGTGATGGGTGCCTACGGCCCGATCTTCAGCGCGGTCAAGTTCGGCGACGCGATGAACAAGGGCCTCACGCTGCGGATGAACCAGGCCCCGGTCAAGCGGCAGTGGCCGCGGCTGTTCGAGCACGTCCGCAACGGCTACCTGAAGCCCAGCGACATCGTCACCCACCGGGTGCCGCTGGAGCACATCGCCGAGGCCTACCACATGTTCTCGGCCAAGCTCGACGGCTGCATCAAGCCGTTGATCGTCCCGAGCGCCGGCTGAGGAGGGCCGCAACGATGACCGAGCCCACGACCGACCTGCCGACCTACACGGCGCGGAAGCCGCCGAACGCGGAGACCAGCGAGCAGCTGCGGGCGCGCATCCCCGGCTGGGGCGCCGACCTCGACCCGGCCGACCGGCCCGCGGTGCCCCGGGAGCGCTTCGACCCCGGGACGAGCGGGGCGCACTGGGAGTTCCCGGAGCGCCAGCCGGAGAAGTGGCCGCGGGAGCGGTCGATCGAGCACGCGATCCTCACCCCCGTGTTCGGCACCTCCTGCCCGCCGAAGGGCCTGTCCGGGGCGATCCGGAAGTTCTCCTACCGCCGCTACAGCGAGGGGCGCGCGGCGCACTGGCTGCTGCTGGTGGCCGCCGACCGGGTCGACGCCTGGGAGAGCCACCTGCGCTCGTTCGCGAGCCCGCGCCCGGACAACCCGATCACCCAGACCGGCGTGCTCGCCGAGTTCACCCGGCACGGGATCGCCTCCCGGCGCGGGCGCCGGCGCGCCGACGTGGTGCACCAGGGCCTCGACCCGCTGATCGTCGCCGGGCCGTGGCTCGTCGCCGCGGGCGCGGTCGTCGTCGGCACCCGCGCCCTGCTCCGGCGGGCGCGGGGCTGACCGCCGCTCAGCGCCGCGCCGGCCCCGGCAGCGCCGCGGGGTCGGCGGGTGCGGGCGGCTCGGCCGGGTCGCCGCGCAGCCGGTGCAGCTGCAGCGCCACCTGCAGCTCCAGCGCGCCCCTCGGGGCGCGCCAGGAGCGGCTGCCCAGCACCTGGTCGATGCGGTCCAGGCGCTGGTAGACGGTGTTGACGTGGACGCCGAGCCGCTGCGCGACCGTCGGCGGGTTCTGGCCGGCGGCGTAGTAGCGGTCCAGGGTCTGCACGAGCTGGGAGCCGTGTGCCCGGTCGTAGCGCAGCAGCGGCCCGAGCGCGCGTTCGACCTGGTGGCCCACCTGGGCGGCGGAGGCCTCCTCCAGCAGGGAGCCGAGCACCCCGAGCTCGGGCAGCGCGGCGCCGTCGCCGGCCCGCCCCAGGGCCAGCAGCAGCCGGTGGCAGCGGGCCGCGGCCCGGTGCAGGTCGCGGACCGCCTCGGCCGAGTCCGCCGGACCGGCCGCGCCCGCGGTGACCGGGTGGCCGGTGGCCGCGGCCAGGTCCGCGGCCGCGGCCCGGGCCAGTGCGGCGGCGTCGGTGCCCGGCACCAGGGCGACGGCGTGCCCGGCGTGCTCGCCGACGATGCCGCCGCGCCGCGCGGCGAACCGGACCGCGGCGTCGAGCAGCCTGCGCCGGGGCACCTCCTGGCCGCTGAGCACCAGGACGCTGTGCGGGAGGGCGAAGTCGACCGCGCCCAGCCGGCGCACCCGCCGGTGGAACACCGGCCAGCTCGGCGGTTGCTCGGCCACCAGGTCCTGGACCAGCTCGGCGCGCAGCTCCTGCTCGACCAGCGAGGTCTGGCGCTGCATGACCAGCAGCAGCGCCGCGGTCTGCGCGGCCCGTTCGAGGGTGCGCTCGTCGGTGTCGGACAGCGGGCCGCAGCGGGCGAACAGCAGCCGGCCGAACGCCTCGCGGCCCGCGCCGATGGGCACCGCGCGGACGACCGCGCCCGGTGGGGGACCGGTCAGCACGGCCAGCGGCGGTGGGGCGCCGGGCACGGCGGCCTGCCCCAGCACGCGTCCGTCGCCGGACAGCACCACGACGGTGCCGTCCAGGATGCGGGCGACGGTGTCGGCGAACTCGAGCAGCCCGACGCGGTGCAGCGCCATCGGCATCAGCCGCTCGTGGGCCCGCCCGGCCCGCTGCAGGGCCTCGCCCTGCGCGCGCAGCCGGGCGTTGGTCGCCCGCAGCTCGTGCGACGCCTCCTGCACCCGCTCGTAGAGGCGGGCGTTCTCCAGCACGACCGCGGCGTGCCCGGCCAGCGAGGACAGCAGGGCGATCTCGCCCTGCCCGAAGGTGTGCCGGCGGCGGGTGGCGGCGAACAGCGCGCCGAGGACCGCGGTGCCCAGCTTGATGGGCACGCCGACCATGCTGACGAAGCCCTCGTCGGCGACGGCCGCGGCCACCGCGGGGTCGCGGCGCAGCCGGGCGTCGCGGCGGTAGTCGGTGGTGGCCAGCGGTTGGCCGGTCTGGATCACGTACCCGCCGACCCCGAGCCCGGGGCGCTGGCGCACGGTCTCGATGGCCGGGGTGCGGGTGCCGGAGGTGACCCGCATGACCGCGTCGCCGGTGGCCGGCTCCACCAGCGCGATGTAGGTGGAATCACCGGCCAGCAGCTGCCGGGCCCGGTCGGCGATGGCGCGCAGCAGCTCGTCGGTGCCCCGCAGGGACGTGAGGTCGCGCGCGGTCTCGACGAGCACCCGCATCTCGCGCTCGCGGCGGGCGCGCTGGTCGAGCAGGGTGCGCACGCGCCTGGCGTCGGCGAGCGCGCGGCCCAGCAGCGCGACACCGCGCTCGTCGGGCGCGACGGCCGGGTCGCGCAGTTGCGCCGCGACCACGTCGAGCTGATCGGCGGGGGCCTCCTCGGCCAGCAGCCGCAGCACGTGGGCCAGGACGCCGGCCGGGGTGCCGGCGCGGCTGGAGGCGTCGGTGGTCAGGGACATCGGCACCTCAACCGGCCGTCGTTGGCAAATGGTCGTTAGCCGACTGTAAGCAGCTCAAACGGACGAGGTCAAGGTGAACGGGAGTCGGCGTTAACCACTGCTAGCCGGGTCGGCCGGGGAGCAGGTCGTCGAGCGGGACCTGCTCGAGCACCTGGCGCAGCTGCAGGGCGACCTGCATGACCAGCGCGCCCTCCGGCTCGCGCCACCGGCGGTGCCCGAGCACCCGGTCGATCCGCTCCAGCCGCTGGTAGACCGTGTTCGGGTGCACCCGCAGCGCGCGCGCCACCGCGCGCGGGTTCTGCCCGGCCGCGAAGTAGGCGTCCAGGGTCGGCAGCAGCAGCGCGTTGTGCTCGGCGTCGTAGCGCTGGACCGGCTCGACCGCCTCGGCGAGCAGGTCCTGCAGCCCGCGGCGGGACGTGCCCGACAGCACCAGGCCCAGCACGCCCAGCTCCTCCGCGCCGCCGCCTTCGCCCTCCCGGCCCAGCGCGAGCAGCAGGCGCAGGGCCCGCTCGGCCTCGCGGTGCATCGCGCGCACCTGCGCGGGCGAGGTCGCCGGCCCGACCACCCCCGCGGTCACCACACCGCCGGTCGCCTTGCCGAGCTCGGCGGCGACGGTGCGGGCGGCGACGGCCCGGTCGATCCGGGGCAGCAGCAGCACCACGCGGGCGGCGTGCTCGGTGGCCAGCCCGCCGTCGCGGGCGGCCCGGTCGGCCGCGGCGCGCAGCAGCTGCCGGCGGGGGACGCCGTCGGCCGAGAGCACCAGCACGACGTGCGGCACGCGCAGGTCGAGCCCGCCGGAGCGGCGCGCCCGCCGGTCGAAGGCGGCCCAGTCGGGTTCGCGATCGGCCAGCAGGTCGTCGATCAGCTCGCCGCGCACCCGCTGCTCGGCCGCGGAGACCTGGCGCTCCATCAGCTGGAGCAGGGCAGCGGTCTGCGCCGCCCGTTCCAGGGTGCGCAGGTCGGCGTCGGGCAGCGGGCCCTCGACCACCAGCACGAGGTGGCCGAAGGTCTCGCCGCCCGCGCGCACCGGCACCGTCCACGTCCCCGGCGCGTCGGGCACCTCGCGGGCGTCGAGCGCGGCATCGGTCGGATCGGGCAGCAACCCGTGCAGCGACCCGTGCAGCGCGGCGTCCCCGGCGGCGGCGGACACCGTCCCGTCCGCGCCGACCGCGGCGACGCTGCCGCCGAGCATCCCGGCCACCACCTGCACCAGCTCGCCGACGTCGGCCCGGCGCAGGGCCAGCGGCATCAGCTGCTCGTGCGCGGCCGCGGCCCGCTCCAGCGAGCGGCTCTGCCGGGCCAGCTCGTCGTTGGCCTCGCGCAACCGCCCCGCGGCCGCCTCGGCGTGCCCGAACAGCCGGGCGTTCTCGATCACCACCGAGGCGTGGTCGGCCAGCGAGGTCAGCAGCTCGACCTCGGTGTCGTCGAAGGCGCGCCGGTAGCGGTTGGCCACGAACAGCGCGCCGACGACGTCGTCGCGCACCCGCAGCGGCACCCCGGCCATGCTGACGATGCCGTCCTCGACGACGGCGTCGGTGACCGCCGGGTCGCGGTCCAGGCGCGGGTCGGTCAGGTAGTCGGCGGTGGCGAACGGGCGGCCGGTGGCGATGATCCGTCCGCCGACGCCGCGCCCGAGCGGCTGGCGCACCGACTCGATGGCCCGGGTGACGGTGCCCAGCGTGATCCGCATGTAGACGTCGCCGGCGACCGGGTCCTTCAGCGCCAGGTAGGTGGCGTCGGTGCCGAGCAGCTGGCGGGCCCGGCGCACGATGGCCTCCAGGACCTCGTCGACGTCGCGCAGCGACGCGAGGTCGCGGGCGGTCTCGACGAGCGCGGCGGTCTCCTTCTCCCGCCGCTTGCGCCGGGCCAGTAGCTCGCGCACCCGCCCGGCGCGTCCGATCGCGACCAGCATCTCGTCGCGCTCCGGTCCCGGCGCGCCGGCCTCGACGATCTCGGCGAGCTGGTCGAACGCCTCGCTGGGCGCCTCGGTGGCCAGCAGGTGCAGCAGCCGCGCCAGCGTCTGGTCGGGCGCGGGGGTGCCCATCCCGCCCAGGATCACGCTCGCCTCCCGTCGACTCGGCCACGCTAGGTCATCGGGGCGCCGCGCAGCACCCGTCCGGTGGACGGGGGCGGTCGTGGACTCCGCCCGCCCCGTCCACCGCGCCTCACACGGCGAGCCCGGCGCCGTCGCCGAACTTGGCCGCCACCCGCTCCTGGCTGACCTTCGGGGTCCAGCGGTCCTCCTCCTCGCCCCACACGTCGCGCAGCTTGGGGATGACCTGGCCGAACAGCTGGTTGTTCTGCGCGGCCACCTCCTCGGGCAGGTTCCCCACGTGCATGCAGGTGATCAGCTGGCCGATCCGCAGCTCGGTGGCCAGCTCGCGCACGCGCTGCTCCACCCGCTCCGGGGTGCCGGCGATGATGTAGCCGAGCTCGTCGTACTCCCAGAACGACAGCTCGCCACGGGTGGCCTTGAGCCGCTCCTCGGCCGACTGGGTCTTGGCCCTGGTGAGGTTGGCCTTGATCGCGGCCGGGGTGTTGTAGCCGGGCGGGGTGGCGAACTCGATGGCGGTCGGGTTCTGCCGGTAGAAGTACTTCACCGCGTCGGAGTACTGCCGCTCGGCCTCGGCGTCGCTGTCGGCGCAGCAGATGATCTGGGTGAACGCCATCCGGTTCGGGTTCATGTTGGCGCCCTGGGACGCGGTGTAGTCCCAGAACCCGCCGACGATCGGCGCCGCGCTCTGCTTGCCCGAGAACGACAGGTAGCCGTAGCAGTAGTCGTTGTCGTTGACCACGTCCCAGGTCTCCGGGCTGCCGCTGCCCGGGATCCAGATCGGGATGTCGTCCTGCACCGGCCGCGGCCAGGTGTTGACGTAGCGCAGCTGGGTGTACTTGCCGTTGAACGCGAACGGCTCGGGCTCCCGCCAGGCCCGGGTGATCAGCTCGCGGGCCTCGTGGAACCGCTCGCGCAGCTCGATCGGCGGCACGCCGTAGGAGAAGGCGGTGTCCATCGGGGTGCCGAACACGATGCCGGCGATGACCCGCCCGCCGGACAGGGCGTCCAGCATCGCGATCTCCTCGGCCACCCGCACCGGCGGGTTGTACAGCGCCAGCGAGTTGCCGCACAGCGTGATCGCGGCGTTCTCGGTGGTCGCGGCCAGCACCGCGGCGAGCAGGTTGGGCGACGGGGTCATCGCCAGCGAGGTCTGGTGGTGCTCGTTGAGCAGCAGCGAGTCCCAGCCGAGCCCGTCGGCCTGCTGCATCAGCCGCAGGTACATGTGGTAGTCCTCGCCGACCTGGGTCGGGTCGGCGACCGCGGCCGGCGGGGTGACCCACGAGCTGCGCACGGTGTCGCCGAAGTCCGGCGGCAGCTTGGTGTAGTAGTGCTGGGCGAACCAGTGGAACTTCACTGCGAGTCCTCCAGGTTCCCGACCAGGTGGGTGGCGGGGGTGCCGCCGAGGTTGGCCACGTCGGCGCCCAGCTCGCGGCCCTCGGCCGAGCCGAGGCCGGCCTGCATGGCCGCGGCATCGGCGAAGTACAGCTCGGCCATCAGGTGGTAGCGCGGGGCGGAGCCGTCCGGGCCGGGCCCGAACCGGGTCACCTCGACCCGCTCGATCCCGGGCACCTTGCGCGCCAGCGGGACGTGCGTGCCCAGGTAGTGGGCGTCGAACGCGGCCACGTCGGCCGGGGTGTCGTAGAGCACCGTCAGCTTGATCATGTCTCTCCTCGGGGGGGTCAGCGGGGGCCTGCGGCCATCGCGCCGCCGTCGACGCGGTAGACCTCGCCGTTGACGAAGGCGGACTCGTCGGAGGCCAGGAACAGCACCATGTTGGCGATGTCGAAGGGCTCGCCCACCCGCGGCGACGCGACCCCCGCCAGCGCCGCCTCGGGCAGCTGCGGCACGGCGTCGAGCAGCTGCTGGGTGCGGATGACGCCCGGGGCGATCGCGTTGCAGCGCACGCCCTGCTTGCCGTGCTGGGCGGCGACGTGGCGGGTCAGCCCGATCACCGCGGCCTTGGTCGTGCCGTAGGCGGTGAGCGCGGCGCCGCCGCGCATCCCGCCGACCGAGGACATGTTGATGATCGACCCGCCGCCGCCCGCGACCATGTGCGGCAGCGCGTACTTGCACATCAGGAAGATGCTGCGGACGTTCGTGGCGAACGCCCGGTCCCACATCTCGACGCTGGTGTCGACCACCGAGCCGTCGGTGAACCAGGCGTCCGGCCCGACCAGCGCGGCGTTGTTGTGGATGACGTCGATCCGCCCGTGCTGGGCGATGACCGCGGCGACCAGGTCCTCGATCGACTTCTGGTCGGTCGCGTCGAAGTGCACGGCCGACGCGGCGTCGCCGACGCCCTCGGCCGTCCGCTTGGCCCCGTCCAGGTTGATGTCGGCGATCACCACCTGCGCGCCCTCGCGGGCGAGCGTGCGCGCGGTCTCCGCGCCGATGCCGGCCGCGCCGCCGGTGACCAGCGCGATCTTCCCCTCGACCCTGCCCATGTCGCTCAACCCTCCAGGAAGTCGGTGACGGCGGCGACGAACTCGTCCTCGCGCTCGACCATCGGGTAGTGGCCGGCCGCCTCGATCGGGGCGAGCCGGGCGTCCGGGATGAGCCGGACGAACTCCTCGGCGTAGGCGGGCGGCAGCAGCCCGTCGGACGTGCCGTGCACGACGAGCGTCGGCGCGTCGATCAGCGGCAGCCGCCTGCGCAGCCCGCGGTCGGCGATCGGCCACATGAACTTGGTGGCCGAGCCCAGGTTCTGCGCGCTGAACAGGATCGCCGCGTGCGGGTCGTCCGGGTCGGGCTCGAAGTTGGTCGGCTCCGACGTGGGCGCCTCGCCGTGCCACTTGGCCGCCTTGACCTCGTCGGCGGCGCCGAACGGGTCGGGCGCGGGCTGGGAGTCCAGCCACAGGCCGAACGCGTTCACCAGCACCAGCCTGCGCACCAGCTGCGGGGCGATCGCGGCCAGCTCGGCGGCGAACATCCCGCCCAGCGAGTGCCCGACGACGTCGATCCGGTCGATGCCCCACGACTCGACGAGCTCGCGGTAGAACAGCGCGACGTCCAGGACGTCGGTGAACGACTCGACGCCGGTGGAGCGGCCGTAGCCGGGCTGCTCGGGGGCCAGCACGCGGCGCGACTCGGCCAGCCGCCGCAGGAAGCCGGCCCCGCCCGGGTGCCGCTCGTAGCCGTGCAGGTAGAGCAGCGGCTCGCCGCTGCCCTGCTCCCACACCTGCACGTCGAACCGGCCGACGTGCGGGATCTCCAGGGTGGTCATGCGTCTCCTCCTCGCGGGGACGGGAATGCGTCGACGGGGATGCCGGGCGCGGCGGCGGCCACCCGCTGCCGGCTCACCGGCGGCGTCCAGGGGTCGTCGTACTCGGCCCACAGCTCGCGCAGGAACGGCGCGACCCGGGTACCGAACAGCTCGTTGTTCATCGCGGCGACGTCCTCGGCGAGGTCGCCCATGTGCATGCAGGTGATCAGCTGGCCCACCCGCAGCTCGACGGCCAGCTCGTGCAGCCGCTGGCGCACCCGCTCCGGGGTGCCGGCGACGATGAAGCCGAGCTCGTCGTACTCCCAGAAGGACAGCTCGCCGCGGGTGGCGCGCAACCGGTCCTCGGTCGAGACGCCCTTGGCCCGCTCCAGGACCTCGCGCTGGGAGGCCCGGGAGGTGTAGCCGGGCGGGTTGGCGTAGTGCAGCGGGGCCCGCTGGCGGGTGAAGAAGTAGCGCACCGCGTCGCCGTAGAGCCGCTCGGCCTCGGCGTCGGTGTCGGCCACGCAGACCAGCTGGGTGAACGCCATCCGGTGCGGGTTGGGCTCCAGGCCGCGCCGCTCGACCCGGTCCCAGAACCCGCGCACGATCGGGCGGGCGTTGGCCAGCCCGAAGAACGACAGGTAGCCGTAGCAGTAGCCCTCGTCCAGGACCAGGTCCCAGGTCTCGACGCTGCCGGTGCCGGGCACCCAGATCGGCGGGGGCGCCTGCACGGGCCGGGGCAGCACGTTGACGTAGCGCAGCCGGTTGTAGCGGCCGTTGAACGCGAACGGCTCCGGCTCGGTCCAGGCCCTGGTGATCAGCTCGCGGGCCTCGTGGAAGCGCTCGCGCAGCTCGGCGGGGGGCACCCCGTAGGCGAACGCGGTGTCCATCGGGGTGCCGAAGACGAACCCGGCGATCAGCCGCCCGCCCGACAGGCAGTCCAGGTAGGCCAGCTCCTCGGCCACCCTGACCGGCGGGTTGTACAGCGCCAGCGAGTTGCCGATGACCAGCAGCGCGGCGTTCTCGGTGGTCGAGGCCAGGCCGGCGGCGAGCAGGTTGGGCGAGGGGGTCATCGCGAACGTGGTCTGGTGGTGCTCGTTGACCGCCAGCCCGTCCCAGCCCAGCCGGTCGGCCTGCTGCATGAGCCGGATGAACATCCGGTACAGCTCGCCGGCGCGGTGCGGGTCGACCAGCGCGGCCGGGACGTCGACGCTGCCGCTGGGATGGCGCTGCGGGTAGGTCGTCGGCAGGGCCGGGTAGGTGGCCTCGGCGAACCAGTGGAACTTCACCGCGCCGCCCTAGAAGTCCGGCCCGAGGCCGCCGATCGGCGGCATCCCGGAGTGCGCCCACAGGCCCCCGTCGGCGACGATGTGGCTGCCGGTGACGAACGACGACTCGTCGCTCGCGAGGAACAGCACCACGTTCGCGATCTCCTCGGCCCGCCCGTAGCGGCCCATCGGGATCGCGTCGCGGATGTCGCTCCAGATCCGCGGCGCGGCCTCGTGCAGCCGCTCGATCGGTGGGGTGCCGATCGGGCCGGGGCACACGGCGTTGCAGCGCACGCCCTTGCGGGCGTACTCGATGCCGGTCACCCGGGTCAGGTTGACCACGCCCGCCTTGAGCACGTTGTAGGCGCCGAGGCCGAAGTCGCCGGCCAGCCCGGAGACCGAGGCCGTGTTGACGATCGAGCCGCGCCCGGCGGCCACCATCGGCACCAGCGCCTGCTTGATCGCGTACCAGTAGGAGACCAGGCCGACCTCCAGCGAGCGCCGGAAGCCCTCCAGGGTGAGGTCGCCGACCCGGCCGGACTCGAACGACACGTGGTTGTTGTGCAGCACGTCGAGCCGGCCGTGGGTGCTCGTGGCGAACCCGATGACCCGCTCGATCTCGGTCGGGTCGGACGCGTCGGCGTGCAGGAAGTCGATGGTGGCGCCCGTCGCGGTGAGCTCGGCGGCGATCTCCGCGGCGACGGCCTCGCCTGCGGTCTCGTCGATGTCGGCGATCACCACGCGCGCCCCCTCGCGGGCGAACGCGCGGGCGGTGGCCGCGCCGATCCCGGAGCCGCCCCCGGTGATCACGGCGACCCTGCCGTCCAGACGCATGGTTGTCCTCTCGGTGGAGTGCGGGATGCCGCCGGGAGCGGGGCTCGGACCGGCGCGACGGGTCAAGTCTGCGAGTGCGGGACCGGCCGGACAATGGAGCGGTGCCCACACCACCGAGGTGGTGCGTGGGCACCGCTCCACCGGTCAGGTGGTGACGCCGACGCCGCGGAAGGTCGGGGCGTAGGCGGGGCGGTAGCCCTCCGGGAACACGGCCTTGTCGGTCCAGGCGCTGGGCGGGAAGTGCGCGTGCAGCGGGAACGACTTGCGGATCTTCTTCTCCTCCTCGACCATCCGGTGCATCGCGGGCAGCCGCTCGTCGCGGGTGGCGCCGGTCAGCGCGTCCAGCCAGGCCTGCTGGAACTCCGGCGTGGTGGTGTTCCACGGGTTGGCGAACTGGCCGGGCAGGCTGGCCTGGTAGACCGTGGTCGGGTCCTGGAAGGGCGCGCCCATGCCGGGGAAGGCGTTGCCCTCCTGGCGGGCGTAGAACGTGTTGGGGGTGGTGGGCGACTCGATGACCCGGGTGCTGGCCCGCAGCCCGGCCTCGGCCAGCATCGGCACCAGCGCCTCGGCCACCGCGCGGTGGTCGTCGAGGCTGGGCACGAGCATCTCGAAGTCGACGCCGTTCGGGTACCCCGCCTCGGCGAGCAGCTGGCGGGCCTTGGCCGGGTCGTAGTCGTACTCCGGCTTGTCCGGGACGACGTCGGGGTTGAAGGCCCAGTACTCCGGCGGCATGTACTGGGCCACCGGCTCACCGATGCCGAAGAAGACGCCGTCGACGATCGCCTGCCGGTCGACGGCGTGCTCCATGGCCTCGCGGACGCGGATGTCGTCGAAGGGCGGCTTGCCGGTGTTCATGTACATCGACATGATCGACAGGCTCTTGGACGGCGCGGAGTTGAGCCCGGCCGCGGCGGCCTGCTCGGCCTGCGACGGGTCGAGGTAGGTCAGCTCGGCCTGCCCGGTCTGCAGCATGTTCATCCGGGTCGGCGCGGAGGTCTGCACGTAGATCTCGTAGTGCGCGGCCTTCGCCGCCTCCGGGTCCCAGTAGTCCGGGTTGCGGTCGTAGCGGCTGACCTGGCCGGGGATGAACTCGGCCAGGGTCGCCATGCCCGAGCCGACGGGCTTCTGGTCCAGGTCGGGGTTGCTCAGCGCGGCCGGGCTGATCATGGTGCCGGTGGTGCCGCTGAACAGCGCGGGCAGGTTGCCGCCCGGGCCCTTGAGGTTGACCCGCACCGTGGTCGGGTCGACCACCTGCACGTCGTTGACCCGGGCCAGCGCGCCCTTCTGGGTGCTGCCCTCCAGGGTCATCGCCCGGTCCAGGTTGGCCTTGACCGCGGCGGCGTCGAACTTGGTGCCGTCGGTGAAGGTGACGTCGTCGCGCAGGGTCAGCACCAGCGCGGTGTCGTCGTCGACGAACTCCCACCCGGTGGCCAGCTGCGGGACCAGCTCACCGGCCTCGTCCTCCATGATCAGCTGGTCGTAGACCAGCCGGAAGAAGATCATGTCCCAGGGGTTGGCCGACTTGTGCGGGTCGAAGGTCGACGGGTTCTGCACGAACACGTAGCGGAACGTGCCGTTCGGGTCGATCTCGCCGGTGCCCCCGCCCCCGCCGCCGCCGGAGCGGGCTCCGCCGCCGCAGGCGGCGAGGGCCAGCAGGGCGAGCACGGCCAGCAGGCTGACCAACCAGCGGGGGCGCGAGTGCAGTGTCCTCGGCGGGGACGGCGGTGCTGTTCTCACGGGTGTGTCTCCTGGGTCTGGCGGGTCGCCGGGTGGTCGGTGGTCCGCTAGTCGGTGAACTGGCCGCCGGCCGGGTGCAGGATCTGGCCGGTCATGAACGACGACTCGGCCGAGGCGAGGAACAGGCAGGCCGCGGCCTGTTCGTCGGGGGTTCCGTTGCGGCCCATCGGGGTGATGCTCATGGCCTGGCGGTGCGCGGGGCTGTCCTCGGGGACGTCCCACATCGGGGTCGTGGTGTAGCCGGGGCCCACGGCGTTGACCCGGATTCCGGTCGTGGCCAGTTCCAGGGCCATGACCTTGGTGAGCATCCAGACGCCCGCCTTGGACACGCAGTAGGGCGAGGCGCCGGCCAGCGGGATCTTCCCGGCCGTCGAGGCGATGTTGATGATCGATCCGCCGTCGCCCTGGGCCAGCATCTGCCGGGCCAGCGCGCGGTCGGTCTGCAGGACGCCGATGACGTTGACGTCCATGACCCGGCGGAAGGCGTCGGTGGAGACGTTGACGACGTGCCCGGCGTCGCTCTCCACCCGGGCCTGGCGCTCGGCCGCGGTGGCGGCCGAGGAGATGCCGGCCGAGGCGACCCCGACGTCGACCCGGCCGAACTCGGCGACGGCCGCGGCGACGAGCGCGTCGCAGTCGGCCTCGCTGGTGGTGTCGGTGCGCACGTAGTGCGCGCGGCGGCCGGCCTTCTCGACCAGCGCCACCGTCTCGTCGCCGGGGGCGAGGTCGCCGATCACGATGTCGGCGCCCTCCTCGGCGAACCGGACGGCGGTGGCCCGGCCGATCCCGCCGGCCCCGCCGGTGATCACCGCGACCCGGTCCCGCAGTGCTCCTGCCATCCTGTTCTCCCTGCTGTCGGTCCACAGTGGACGATCGGGGTGCGGCGCACCGGGACGTGCTGCCCGGGCCCGTCGGTCAGCCGGTGAACTGGCCCCCGGCGGGCAGCAGCAGCTGCCCGGTGGTGAACGTCGACTCCGCCGAGGCCAGGTGCAGGCAGGTCGCGGCGATCTCGGCCGGCCGGCCCAGCCGGTTCATCGGCGTGATGCCCATGGCCGCCGCGTACGCGGCCTCGTCGTCCTCGATCCCGTCGATCATCGGCGTGGCCGTGTAGCCGGGACCGACGGCGTTGACCCGGATGCCGGTCGTGGCCAGTTCCAGGGCCATGACCTTGGTGAGCATCCAGACGCCCGCCTTGGACACGCAGTAGGGCGAGGCGCCGGCCAGCGGGATCTTCGCCGCGCTGGAGGCGATGTTGATGATGGATCCGCCGTCGCCCTGGGCGAGCATCCGCCGGGCCAGCGCGCGGTCGGTCTGCAGCACGCCGACGACGTTGACCTCCAGCACCCGCTGGAACGCCGCGACGTCGAGGTTGACGACGTTCGTCGCGCCCTCCGACGCCACCCGGGTCTGCACGTTGCTCGGCCCCGCCGCGGTGGCGATCCCGGCCGAGGCCACGCCGACGTCGACCCGGCCGAACTCGGCGACGGCCGCGGCGACGAGCGCGTCGCAGTCGGCCTCGCTGGTGGTGTCGGTGCGCACGTAGTGCGCGCGGCGGCCGGCCTTCTCGACCAGCGCCACCGTCTCGTCGCCGGGGGCGAGGTCGCCGATCACGATGTCGGCGCCCTCCTCGGCGAACCGGACGGCG
>NZ_JAGSOV010000033.1 GCF_023898865.1 Pseudonocardia humida | reverse complement strand
ACGGTCGGCTCACCGAAGATCGTGACCTCGCCACCGAACGGGATCACCGAGAACGCCACGAACGCCGGGATCGTGGAGATCACCGGGGCGATGAAGTACACCCGCTTGTCGGCCGCGGCCGGCATGACGTCCTCCTTGAACGCCAGCTTCAGCGCGTCGGCCAGCGACTGCAGCCAACCGCCTGGGCCGGTGCGGTCGGGGCCGGGGCGCTGCTGCATCCGCCCGACGACCTTCCGCTCACCGACGATCATGAACATGGTCAGCAGCAGGCCGAGCCCGAACAGCGCCACGACCTTGGCCAGGACCAGCCAGATCGGGTCGTCGGCCAGCAGCTGCCCGGTGGCCGTCACGGCAGGCTCCGGGTCGCGCCCTCGAACAGGGCGACCAGCTCGCGGGTGCAGGCGTCGAGGTCCAGCTCCGGGTCGGTCGACAGCAGCCCGGCCACCCCGTTGAAGGTGTGGCGCAGGCTGGTGTGCAGGATCCGCGGGTCGAACCGGCGGAACTCCCCGCTCGCCCACCCCGCCCGGGCGATCTCGGACAGCATCACGAGCTCCAGCTCGAAGGCGTCCATCCCGTAGTGCAGCCGGCCGTCGGCGCGGCGGTGGTTGTGCCAGATCTCGTGCGCGGCGAGCACGTGCGCGCGGTGCTCGGCGTAGAAGCGCATGTTGCCCTCGATCACCCCGCGCAGCTGCCGCGCCGGGCTCGTCGCGCCCAGCACGAACGGCTCGATGAACCCCCCGGCCACCGAGTAGATCTCCGTGAACACCGCCGTCACCAGGTCGTCGCGGCCGGCGAAGTGGTAGGAGATCATCCGCGTGCTGGACAGCCCGGCGCGCTCGGCGATCCGGGCGAACGTCGCCCCGCCCAGCCCCAGCTCCGCGATCGTCTCGATCGCCGCCGCCACGATCTGCGCCCGGCGCGCCGCGCCGGTGACCGTCCGTCCCACCGGCTCGTTTACTCGCACGAGTAAATCTTACCTCGGTTGAGTAAACCTGTCATCGGCCGCTCGCGCCGTAGGGTCGGCGGGGTGAAGTTCGATCTCATGAAAGGTCCGTCGGCGTGGACGGACACCGCGGCCACCGCGAGGGCCGCCGCCGCAGCCGGGCTGTCCGGGATGCTGTTCACCGAGACCTCGACGACGCCCTGGATGTCGCTGGCCGTCGCGGCAGGCGCCGCGCCGGGGCTGGAGCTGTCCACCGGGATCGCGGTCGCGTTCCCGCGCAGCCCGATGGTCACCGCGGGCACCGCGTGGGAGCTGGCCGACAACACCGGGGGCCGGTTCCGCCTCGGCCTGGGCACCCAGGTCCGCGCGCACGTGCAGCGCCGCTACGGCGTGGAGTTCGACCCGCCCGGCCCCCGGCTGCGCGACTACGTGCTGGCCGTGCGGGCCTGCTTCGCCGCGTTCGCCGGCGGCGAGCTGAACCACGAGGGCGAGTTCTACCGGCTCACCCTGCTGCCGCACGGCTGGCGGCCCCGCCCCCACGAGCACGCCGACATCAAGATCGACGTCTCGGCGGTCGGGCCGTGGATGTGCCGGATGGCGGGCGAGGTCGCCGACGGCGTGCACGTCCACCCGCTGCACTCGGTGGAGTACCTGCACAGCCGACTGCTGCCCGCGGTCGCCGAAGGCGCCGCCCGGGCCGGGCGCCCGCCGGCGGCGGTCGACCTGATCGTGCCGGTCTTCGTCGTCGCGGGCGACACCCCCGAGGAGCGCGCACCGCTGCTGCGCCGCGCGCGCGAGCAGATCGCCTTCTACGGCTCCACCCGCAACTACGCCTTCCAGTTCGACGACCTCGGCTTCACCGGCACCTCCGCCCGGCTCAACCAACTGCTCAAGGCGGGCGACCTGGACGGCATGCGCGACACGATCACCGACGAGATGGTCGAGAAGTTCGCCGTGGTCGGGCGCTGGGACGAGGTCGCCGACATCCTGCGCGCCCGCTACGCCGGCATCGCCGCCCGCCTGGTCACCTACCTGGCCGAGGAGTCGGTCCGGGCCGACCCGAGGGCGATGGGCCGGTGGGGCGAGATCGCGAAGGCGCTGGCCGAATAGCTGGTCGAATAGCTCTGCCGCCGGGGCTCAGCCGATGCCGTCGCGGAAGACCGGGGCCCGCTTCTCCAGCACGGCGGTGCGGCCCTCCACGACGTCGTCGCCGAAGAAGGTCAGCATCTCCGCGTGCAGCGAGGACTCGAAGATCGGGCCGGCCTGCACCAGCCACTGGTTCAGCGAGCGCTTGGTCAGCCGCAGGGCGACCTGCGGGCCGGCGGCCAGCCGCCCGGCCACGCCCAGCGCGGTGTCGAGCAGCTCCGCCCCCGGCACCGCCCGGCTGACCAGGCCGATCCGCTCGGCCTCGCGACCGTCGATGAACTCGGCGGTGAGCAGGTAGTACTTGGCCTTGGCCATCCCGCACAGCAGCGGCCAGATGATCGCCGCGTGGTCGCCGGCGCCGACGCCCAGGCGCAGGTGGCCGTCGGTGAGCCGGGCCTCCTCGGCGATGATGCTGATGTCGGCCATGATCGCGATGGCCAGCCCGGCGCCGACCGCCACCCCGTTGATCGCCGAGATGATCGGCTTCTCGCAGCGGATCATGTTGTAGACGACGTCGCCCGCCTCGCGCAGCAGCTTGGTGATGACCGCGTAGTCCTTGGTCTGCCGCTCGATCATCGCCATGTCGCCGCCCGCGCTGAACGCCCGCCCGGCCCCGGTGACCACCGCGACGCGCGTCTCGGGGTCGGCGTCGACGTCGAGCCACACCCGGGCGAACTCGGCGTGCATCACCTCGTCGGCGGCGTTGAGCTTCTCGGGCCGGTCGAGCGTGATCAGCAGCACGCCCTCGGCCGGCCGCTCGAAGCGCAGGCCCTGGTAGCTGTCGAAGTCCACGTGTCTCCTACCGGTGCGGTCGGGGTCAGCCGTGCATGGTGAGCCCGCCGCTCACCGAGAGCACCTGACCGGTGATGAACGACGCCTCCTCGGAGGCGAAGAACGCGATCGCCGCGGCGACCTCCTCGGGGCGGGCCAGCCGGCGCAGCGGGATGCCCCGCTCCAGCGCGAGGCGGGTGCGTTCGGGCAGCGAGGCGAACAGCGGGGTGTCGGTCGGGCCGGGGCAGACGCAGTTGACCAGGATCGCGTGCCGGGCCATCTCCCTGGCCAGCGACTTGCTGAACGCGATGATCCCGCCCTTCGCCCCGGCGTAGACGGTCTCCCCCGTGCTGCCGACGCGCCCGGCGTCGCTGGCGACGGTCACGACCCGGCCGCCGTCACCGCGCTCGATCATGGCGTCCAGGAACGCCCGGACCACCGCGATCGTGCCCACCAGGTTGAGCCCGACCAGCTTCTCCCACAGCGCGCGGTCGCCGTCCAGGAAGGGCCCGACGCTGTCCCACCCGGCCGCGTTGACGACGATCCGCGGCGCCCCGAGGTCGCGCAGCACGGCGTCGCGAGCCTCGTCGATCGTGCCCTGCTCGGTGACGTCGAGGAAGTAGGGCCGGACCCCGTCGGCTCCGCGGGCGGTCTCGGCGGCCGAGTCGAGGTCGAGGTCGGCGGCGGCGACCACCGCTCCGAGCGCGGCCAGCCGCAGCGCCGTGGCCCTACCGATGCCCGACCCGGCCCCGACGACCACCGCGACCCGACCGGTCAGATCGATCACCGCGCGCCACCCCCAGCCCCGTCGCCGTGGATCTTCCGACCGCCCGACCGTACGGGGACCCGGCGGTGGCGTCGAGCGGGCGGGCTCAGCGGGCCATCGTGAGCCCGCCGCTGACCGAGAGCACCTGGCCGGTGACGAACGAGGCCCGGTCGGAGGCGAAGAACGCGACCGCCGCGGCGATCTCGTCGGGGTGGGCCAGCCGGCGCAGCGGGATCTCGCGCTCCAGCCGCTGGCGCACCCACCGGGGCTGCGCGGCCAGCAACGGGGTGTCGGTAGGGCCGGCGCACACGCAGTTGACCAGGATCCCGTCACCGGCCAGCTCGCCGGCCAGCGAAGTGGTGAGCCCGACCGCGGCGTCCCGGTCGCCGTGACCGGCTCCGACCCCGCGGACCAGCACGATCCGCCCGCCCCGGCCGCGGCGGACCATCCCGTCCAGGAACGCGCGCACGGCCGGTCCCGTCACGGCGTCGGCGGCCCCGGTGACCTCCACGACGATGTGCGGCACCCCGATCTCGATCTCGATCTCGCGCCGGACGACGTCGAACCCGGCGGCGTCGGCGACGTCGGCCTCGTAGTCGCGCACGTCGCCGGGCGGCTCGACCAGCAGCGCGGTGCGGGCCACGGCCAGCGGGTCGCGGTCGACCGCGGCCACGCTCGCCCCGAGCTGGGCGACGGTCAGCGCGATGGCCCGTCCGATCACCGACCCGGCGCCGAGGACAACGGCGGACCGCCCGGTCAGATCGATCATCCCGGCCCCCTCGCAGGTGGATCCCCCGATCCGGACGACCGTACGGCGGGGGTGGCCACTGGGCCATCCGGCTCACCCGGCCGGGGATGGCGGTCCCTCCGCGATGATCGGCGGCCGGGCCGGCGGTCGGGCGGCCGCCGTGGCGTCGGGGTCGCGGTAACGCCCGCCACCCGGCACCCGAACCCGTCGCCGTGGGCACGCCCCCGTCGGTCTTCCTCTGCTACCGCCGCGCCGATGAGCCGTTCGCGGCCGCGCTGCTCGGCGTCACGCTCCAGGAGCTCCTCGGCGCCGGCAACGTCTTCCTCGACACCCTCTCCCTGCGCAGCCGCGTGCGCTTCGAGGCGGAGCTGCTCGGCCGGGCGGGCGAGACCGCCGTGCTGCTGGTGCTGGCCGGGAAGAGCTGGGACCGCGGGGAGAACCGCGCCCGCCTCACCGAGGACGACGACTGGGTGCGCCGCGAGATCCGCACGGCACGGGCGGCCGGGGCCAGGATCGTCGTGGTGCGGGTGGAGCGGGAGGCCGCGCTCGACCCGCCGCCGGACCTGGGGTTCCTCCGCGACTGCGAGGCGGTGCCGCTCGCCCGGCCGCACCTCGCCGAGCACGTCAGGGCGGTCGCCGAGCGCGTCGCCCCGGGCCTACCGGTGACCGTCGCCCTCGACCGGGACACCGTGCAGCGCGCGGCGCTGGCGATGGTGCGCCACGTCCTGCCCGGCCCGCAGCAATCGCTGGAGAACGACCGCACGATCGCCCGGGCCGTGGCCGGGGAGCTCGGACCGGGAGAGTGGCTGCGCTTCGCCGGAGCGGGCCGGTCGCGCACCCGGCGCCCGCGCGGCTCCGGGATCGTCCTGCTGACCGACGGCGAGGTGCGCCTGGTCGAGCTCGGGGAGGCGGCCGGGCCGTTCGACACGGGCATCCGCACGATCGACGTCACGCACTGCCCGCTGCGACCCGGCACGACGGTCGAGCTCACCCCGGCCCGGCTGCTGTGGAGCGCCCGGGCCGACGTGCACGTGCGGACCCCGGGCCACCCGCCGCTGTCGGTGCTCGGGATGTTCCCGGACCCGGCCCGGCTGCTGCGGGCGCTCGCGACACCCGACGGACGGGCGTGATCCGCTCCAGAAACCGATCACCGCGCCTTTCCCGCGGCCCGCGGGAACGCCCGGCGAGCCCGCCACGACGGCTTCCGGGAATCCTCCCGAGCTAAACGTGATCCCGATCACTCGGCCGCCCGGTGGTCGCGCCGCTCCTGGTCCGGACCGGCGGGCTCGCCGGGCGGGCCCGTCGATCACCGCACCCGGCGCTCGACCCCACTACTCCGCTGTTTTCCCGAGAATTGTCCCACCGGGGTGGCGCGCACATTCTCCGAGCAATTCTCGACCTGCCGACTGCAACATCGACGCCCTCGCCGAAATACGCGCTATATCGCGCTGTCATCCGCGGGCGGGGCGTCACGGCCCAGCAGCCGATTCACGGCATCGGCACCGCGAACGCCCAGCAGGGCGCCTCCGGTCCCGGCCAGGACCGCAGCGATCAGCATCATCATGTCGGCCAGCACGTTGCGTCGAGGCCTTTCTGTGATTCCAGGGAGCTTATCTCGTTCCGCAGCGTATACGAGCCCGTTATCGGCGAACAAGACCAGGGCGGCACCCTCGACGACCACTGGGAATGCCTGGGCGACGAGCGGTCCCGCCGATCCCGCTAAGCGCTCGCGGGCTCGCGCATCGCACCGCGACCGCCCGATGACCCCGGGGAGCGGTGCCGCGAGGGCGACGAGCGGCCTCAGCGACCACCCTCGAGCTCGGCCAGGCGGGCGGCGTCGGCGGAGTGCCGCTCGCGCAGCCGGCGCAGGTCGGCGTCGAGCTGGTCGACCAGGGCGGTGTCGCGGTCGGCCTCCGCGCGCAGCGACGCGATCAGCACGCCGAACGACCGGCTGCGGGCCTCCTGGTCGACGACCGCCAGGCGCAACCGGCGGACGGCGTCGGCGGTCGGCCCGGCGGCGGGCTCGTCGGGGTCGGGCCAGGCCGGGTCCCAGGGCTCGCGGCCCGTCGAGACGAGCAACGACACCCCACCCCGACGAACGGGGGCACCGCCGACCCGACGGGCGGCAGGGTCGCGATGACGCGCCCGGCCGGGACGGCGGCGTCCGAGCGGCGATGCGGTGGCCAACCGGACCATGGCCTGCTGGCCCGACAGACCGGCGACGGACGGAACGATGACACGGGAGGGCTCCCCTCTGTCGACGTCCGCGAGCGGCACGCCACGCTACCGGGCGGCTCCGGCCGCGGGCGCGGACAGCAGGGCGTCGAGCACGCGGCGGACCTTGTCGACGACCTGGTCGTCGCCCAGGCGCAGGGCGGTGTTCGCCGCGCACAGCACGGCGTCGATCTGGAAGGCCACCAGCTCGGCGTCCAGGTCGGCGGCGGTCTCCCCCGCGGCGGCCGCCCGGCGCAGCTCGGCGGCGAGCGTGGCCTGCCAGTCGCGGGTGTCGCGGGCGAGCGCGTCGCGGACGGGGCCCGGACGGCTGTCGAACTCCGACAGGTTGGCCACCCGGAAGCAGCCGCCGGGGTAGAGCGGGGACTCGACGTAGGCGATCCAGCGCTCGACCAGCGCGCGCAGCCGGGCCACCCCCGGCGCCGCGGCCCGCGCGGGGCGCAGCACCTCGGCCAGGAAGGTCTCCCTGGCCGCCTCGACCGCCGCGAGCTGCAGGTTCTCCTTGCTGCCGAACAGCGCCTGCACCCCGCTCTTGCTGATCCCGAGGTCGCCGGCCAGCCGGCCGATGCTCAGCGCGGTGAGCCCCTCGACCGAGGCCACGTCGACCGCGTGGCGGGCGATGGCGCGCCGGCTGCGGGCGCCGCGCAGCAGCCGCCCGTCGACCGCCCCGGCGTCCGCCGGAGCCACCCGCTGCTCACTCACGAGGCCATCCTCCCACGCCATTGCCTAAACAATACGTCCGATCGTACAGTTAGTTCATGACCGTCACCACCGCGGCCCTCACCGAGGAGACCGACCCCTTCTGCCTGCCACCCGCCGACGCCGCGCGACTGCTCGCCGCAGCGCCGTGGCGGCGGTTCGCCGTGCTCGGCGACAGCCTCGCCGCCGGCACCGGCGACCCCTCCCCCGGCTACGCATCCCAGCCGTGGGGCGACCGGGTCGCCGACGCCCTGCGCCGCGTCCACCCCGACCTGGCCTACCTCAACACCGGCACCGTCGGCGCCACCAGCAGCCGGATCCTGGCCGAGCAGCAGGAGCGGGTGCGCGCGTTCGCCCCCGACCTCGCCCACGTCGCCTGCGGCGCCAACGACCTGTGGCGCGACGAGCCCGACTTCGGCCGGATCGAGGCGCGGATGCGCCAGGTCTACGCGCTGGCCGCCGAGAGCGGCGCCCTGCTGACCACGTTCACCCTCGGGCGGGCGTTCGCCACCGCCGCCTTCCCCGACCTGCCCGAGCGGGTCCACACGCTCAACGACGTCATCCGCGGCATCGCCGCCGACCACGACGCGGTGCTGGTGGACATGTCCGACCACCCCGTCAACGACCGCGCGACGCTGCTCAGCGCCGACCGGATCCACTTCTCCACCGCGGGCCAGGCCGTGCTGGCCGCCGAGGTGGTGCGCGGCCTGGCCGCCCGGCTGGCCGGCGCCGCGGCGGCGCAGGACCGCGCAGCGCCGCACGCCGGCTGACCGGGTCAGGCTCCGATCTCGATGCCCAACCCGCCCGACCCCGCGTCGGCGTCGATGACGGCGCCGAGGCCGAGCCGGTCGAAGGCGGCCCGGTCGGTCTCGACGCGCAGCAGCGCGGTGCCGTCGCCGGTGTACCCGGTCAGCCGGACCAGGCCCAGCCCGGGATCGACGCCGAACAGCTCGCGCAGCTGCAGCAGGGTGATCTGGGTGAGCACCGACCGGTACAGCACACCGACCTGCTCCGCGGTCCGGGGCACCGCGGCGGGCTCGTCGAGCTCGGCGGAGGCGGTGTAGCCCACGACCGCCGGCACCACCTCGGCGGTGGGCAGCTCCACCCGGACCGCGGCTTCCCGGGCGTCGGGCGAGCAGCCGACCTCGGCCGCCCGCGGGAACCCGACCGGCAGCGGCAGCTCCCGCAGCACGAAGCCGAGCAGGCGCGCCACGCAGCCGGGGTCGCGGGCGAGCACCCCCGCGCGCAGCTCCCGCCAGTCGCGGTTGTGCTTCTCGACCGCCCGGTGGTGCTCGGCCACCGACGCGCGGTGCGCGACCTCGCGCTCGCGGACCCGCCTCCTGCGGTCGATCTCGGCGCGCTCGTGCTCGAAGCGGGCCTGCTCGAAGCGCTGCCGGGCGATCGAGGTGCGCCGCCTGCGCATCCGGTCGGTGCCGGGCACCGTGGTCAGCAGCGCGTCGAGCGCGCCGGACCCGGCGGGCGCGTACGCCTCCCACACCGGCCCCGGCTGCGGCACGGCGTCGGGACCGAGGTCGAGTGCCTCCGGCTCGTCGTGGCGCCGGTAGCGGTCCCAGTCGAAGACCGGGCTGCGGCGCAGGCCGCGCAGCAGCAGCAGGTCCAGCTCGGCCACCTCGCGCTCGACGCGCAGCGTGCGCGCCTGGGCGTCGACCCGGCGCAACGCCGAGCGCAGGTCCGCGACCTCCCGCTCGGTGCGCCTGGCCGCGGCCTCCATGGTCCGGCTGCGCTGCCGCTCCTGGGCGAGCCGGCGCCGCGCCCGGTCGTCGGCGCCGCCGCCCTGCTCCCGCGCCACCGCCACCTCCGCGACCCGACCGCCCCTCGACGGTAGGTCGGCGCCCGGCCCGCGGCCCACACGCCGAACGAGTGACGGCGCTCGCGGTGGGCGCGCTCAGACCGAGACGGCCAGCGGGTGGAACGTGGTGCCGGCGGCGAAGCGGAGGCCGAAGTGCTCGTCGAGGGCCGCCAGCAGCTCCTGCGGCGAGCCGATCGGGCTGCTCTCGGCGCGGCCGTCGCCGTCGCGGACCTTGAGCTCGGTGTCGGTGAGGGTCAGCCTGGTCCCGTCGGCGCCCGCCCTGGCCACCATCAGCCGGTGCCGGAAGTGCGAGCGCGGGTGGGTGCTGGTGAACCAGTTGCCGACCTCCCGGTCGACCAGCGGCATCTCCTCGCCGGTGAACTCGTAGGCGTCGACCCACTGCTCGCCGAAGCGCACCTGGTGGAACCACCGGCCGTCCTCGCGGACGATGCGGCGCGGCTCGTGCGGGGTGGGCTGCTCGGGAGTCTGATCGGCGCCGTCGGGCTCCCAGCGGATGGCCGAGGTCAGCGACACACCGCCGATCCCGACGTCGGTGAGCCAGGTCGCGCCGTCGAGCTCGACCCGCAGGAACAGGTGGGTGCGCGGGGGCACGACGTCGCGCGGGCGGCCGAGGCGGACCCGCGCCGACAGCGGCGCCGCGGCGAACCCGAACGCGGTGAGCACGGCCAGGAACAGGCCGTTCTGCTCGAAGCAGTAGCCGCCGCGGCGCCGGCGGACCAGCTTGTCGACCAGCGCGTCGACGGTCAGCTCGATCGGCTCGCCGAGCAGCACGTCGAGGTTCTCGAACGGCACGGAGCGGGCGTGGGCGGAGGTCAGCGCGTGCAGCACCGGCAGGGTCGGCTCGCGCGGGCCGGTGTAGCCCACGCGGGCGCAGTACTCGTCGAGCTCGGCAGGCGTCATCGATCGCACGGGTCCACGCTAACCCCGCTGCCCGACGGTCTCGCGCTCAGAAGCGCACCGGCATCGACCGCGGCCCGGAGATGAACACCGAGCTCTGCCAGCGCACCGGCCCGGCCGGGGCGAGGTCGGGCAGCCGGATGAGGATCTCGCGCAGCAGCGCGGCGATCTCGATGCGCCCGACGTGCGCGCCGAGGCAGAAGTGCGGCCCGCCGCCGAAGGCGAGGTGGTCGTTGGGGCTGCGGGTGATGTCGAAGCGCTCGGCGTCGGGGAAGTGCGCGGGGTCGCGGTTGGCCGCGCCGTAGTACATGACCACCTTGTCGCCCGCGGCGACGTCGACGCCGCCGATCGTCGTGTCGCGCGTGGCCCGCCTGCGCATGTAGACCACCGGGCTCACCCAGCGCAGCATCTCCTCGATGGCGGCGGGCAGCAGGGCGTCGGGGTCGGCGCGCAGCGCGGCGAGCGCCTCGGGGTGCTCGAACAGCGCCTGGACGCCGCCGGCGACCAGGTTGCGGGTGGTGTCGCCGCCGGCGTCGATGAGCAGCATGAAGTAGAGCGCGAAGTCGACCTCGTCCAGGTCGCGGCCGTCGGCGCAGGCGTGCACGATCCGGCTGGCCAGGTCGTCACCGGGGTGGGCGCGCTTGCGTTCCCAGAGCCGGTGGGCGTAGCCGAACATCCGCATCACCGCCTCCTGCCCGGCCGTCGAGCCCTCCTCCGGCGCGGCGTGCACGGCCTCGGTGAGCTCGTAGAGCGCGACGCCGTCGGCCTGCGGGATGTCGAGCAGCTCGGCGATCACGTACGACGGCATCAGCCCGGCCACGTCGGTGACCAGGTCGCACTCCCGGCGGTCGAGCACGCCGTCGACGATCTCGCGGGCGATCTGCTCGATGCGCGGGCGCAGCAGCCGGGCCGCCCGCGGCCCGAAGTCCCGCGAGATGATCTTGCGCAGGTCGGTGTGCGTCGTCCCGTCGGCCATCAGCATCATCTTGTGCACGCCGTCGGTGGCGACCGTGCCGTCCGGGATCATGATCGTCGGCTCGGAGGAGAACGTGGCGGCGTCGCGCCCGACGGCGCGCACATCGGCGTAGCGGGTGAGCGCCCAGAACCCCGGTCCGTCGGGCTCGTCGTGGCGGTGCACCGGGTCGTGCTCGCGCAGCCACCGGAACTGCTCGTGCGGCTGGCCGTCGGCGAACGAGCGCGGGTCGAGCAGGGCGATGGGGGGCGACGTCGTCGTCACCAGGCGACGGTAGCCGGGACGAGGGGGCGATGCAGGTGTTGGATCCGAGCCCGGCGGCCTCGTAGCGTCGGGGACCGGTGCCGCACCGTCGCGGCGCGGACGGGAGCAGCGGTGATCACGAGCTTCGACGACTACCCGGTGCACCAGACGGCCGAGCCGGTCGCGGTCCCCGCCACCGGCGACCGCAACGCCTACGACCGGTACTTCTTCAACGGCTACGACCCCGACCGCGGCTGGTTCTTCGGCGTCGCGCTCGGCGTCTACCCCAACCGCCAGGTCATCGACGCCTCGTTCAGCGTGCTGCACGACGGCGTCCAGCGCTCGGTGCACGCCTCCGGCCGGGCGCCGACGGACCGCGCGCTCACCCGGGTCGGACCGATCTCGGTCGAGGTCGTCGAGCCGCTGCGGGTGCTGCGGGTCCGCGTCGACGCGCCCGAGCAGGGGCTGTCGGCCGAACTGGTCTTCACCGCCCGCACGCCCGCGGTCGAGGAGCCGCGGTTCACCCGGCACAACGGACCGACCGTGGTCATGGACTACACCCGGCTCACGCAGTGGGGCACCTGGCAGGGCCGGTTCGGCACCGGCGCCGACACCGTCGAGTGCGCCGGCGCCCGCGGCACCCGCGACCGCTCGTGGGGCGTGCGCACCGTCGGCGAGCCGCCCGGCGGGGCGCCGCCGCGGGCCCTGCCGCAGTTCTTCTGGCTGTGGGCGCCGCTGCACTTCGACGACCACTGCACCCACCTGGCCGTCGTCGACGACGCCGCCGGCCGGCACGTCTACGAGAGCGCCTGCCGGGTGCCGCTGCTGCCCGGCGCCGACGAGGCCACCCCGCTCGAGCACGCCCGCACCGCCGACGTCGACATCGACCTGCTGCCGGGGGTGCGCCGTAGCGCGTCGGCGACGCTGCGGCTCGCCTGCTGGGACGGCAAGGAGCGGATCACCCGGCTCACCCCGCTGCTCACCTTCCAGATGCGCGGCATCGGCTACTTCCACCCGCGGTGGGCGCACGGGGTGTGGCACGGCGAGTCCGCCGTCGGCGGCTCGCAGTGGCGGGTGGCCGAGCTCGACCCGGCCGCCCCGGAGAACGTGCACGTCCAGCAGCTGGTGCGGGCCGAGGGCGACGGGCAGGTCGGGATCGGGGTGTTCGAGTCGCTGATGATCGGGCCGCACGCCCCGCTCGGGCTCACCGGGCTCTTCGACGTCCCGACCCGGCCGTGAGCGCCGGGCTGGTCACCGACCCGGCCGAGGTGGATGCGCGCTGGCTCACCGCGGCGCTGTCGGAGGTCTCCGGTGGGGCCGAGGTGACCGGGTTCGGGCGCCAACGCATCGGGACCGGCCTGGTGGGCCAGTGCATCCGGTTCACCCTCGACTGGGACCGCCCCGCGGCGGGCCCGGCGAGCGTCGTCGGCAAGTTCCCCTCGCCGGACCCCCGCAGCCGCGAGCGGGGCCGCACCGGCGGGGAGTACCTGCGCGAGGTGCGCTTCTACCAGCACCTGGCCGGGCGGGCCGGGCTGCGGCTGCCGCGCTGCCACGTGGCCGTGCTGGACGAGCCCACCTGCGACTTCACCCTCCTGCTCGACGACCTCGCGCCCGCCGTGCAGGGCGACCAGCTGGCCGGCTGCACCCCCGAGCAGGCCGACGACGCCCTGGCCCAGGCCGCGCTGCTGCACGCCGCCTACTGGGCCCACCCCGTCCTCGACGAGGAGCCCTGCCTGCAGCGCGCGCCCGGCTACGCGGAGGTGCTCGGGCAGTTCCTGACCGCCGTGTGGCCGGGGTTCCTCGCCGAGTACGGCGACGCGCTGCCGCCGGGCGGGGCCGGGCTGGGCGAGCGGTTCGTGCGCGCCCTGCCGGCATGGGCGGCCCGCGACCGCGCGCCGCGCAGCCTGGTGCACGGCGACTTCCGGGTGGACAACATGATGTTCGGCCCCACCGGGGTGACCGTCGTGGACTGGCAGACCGTCCAGCGGGGCGCCGCGGCCGTCGACGTCGCCTACCTGCTGGGGGCCAGCCTGACCGCCGCCGACCGGCGCGCCCACGAGGACGCGCTGGTGGCCGGCTACCACGCCCGGCTGCGCGCCGCAGGCGTCGTCGACCGGACGGCCGCGCAGCTGCGCGAGGACTACCGGCGCTGCGCGCTGTCCGGCGTGGTCATGACCGTGGGCGCGTCGATGCTGGTCACCACCGACGAGCGGGGGCGGCGGATGTTCGCGACCATGGCCGAGCGGCACTTCACCCACGCCCTCGACGTCGGGGCGGAGGAGTTCCTGGACTGAAAACCCGCTGCGCGCGGCGGCGCACCGGACCAGACTCGACGGCGTGGAGCGGGTGTGGCGGGCACTGGACGACGGCTCGCGCACGGCGCTGACCAGCGGCCTCGCCCCGACCGACCTGCAGACCCTGCTGCTGGACGTGGCCCGTTCCCGGGCCGGGCGGGTCGTCCCGGCGCGGGTCGTGCGGCGCTGGCGGGAGGACCGCTTCGTCCGGCCGTCCGCGCACGACCCGCGGGCCCTGTCCCGGCTCGAGGCCCGGTTGTGGGAGCTGCTGCCGGGGCGGTTCGCCGGCGTCGAGCTCTCGCCCGTCGCCCCGCTGGGCACCTGCTCGGCGGTGGCCACCGTCGACCAGAACCAGGTCGTGAGCACCGTGCGGGGCAGCGAGGTCGTCAGCGACCCCACCAACGCGCTGGCCGTCGAGGCCGCGGTGCGCCGCTCGTCCGGCCCGCGGACCGGCCGCGTCGACCTGGCCTGCGTGCACCGGGTGCTGCGCGCGCAGCGGTTCGACGGGCCGGGCCGGTCGGCGCACTTCCGGCTCTTCGCCCTGGTCTCCAGCGCGCGCGACCGCGGCTCCGGCACCGCGCAGGCCGAGATGCTCGCCGACCACCTGCGCTTCTGGGCCCGGGTGCTCGACGAGTTCGTCCCCCACCTCGGCCCGTGGCTGACCTTCACCGGGTTCGGCCCGTCGGCCCTCGCCGAGCGATTCGCCGACACCGTCCACCCCGCCGTCGCCGGGAGCGCCCGGGTGGTCGAGCTGCGGGCCGACCCGGCGCGCACCCAGGGCGCCGGCTACTACGACGACGCCGCGATCGGCCTGCGGGCCCGCGACGGCGAGGAGATCGATCTCGGCGACGGCGGCACCACCGACTGGACGGCGAAGCTGCTCGGCGACGCCAAGGAGCGCTGCGTGACCTCGTGCGTCTCCACCGAGCGCCTGCTGTCCCTCAGCGAGCCGCGAGATCCGGTCGGACGGCCCTGACCGGCTTCGTGGCACAGTTCTCCAGGTGCCGATGGACGACCTGCCGGACTGGGTGGCGCCCTGGTGCCGGGAGCACCTCGGCGGCGATCCGGTCGACGTGCTGTTCGCGGTGCGGCAGATGTCGGCGGTGTTCGGCCTCCGGTTGGCCGACGGCGCGCAGGTCGTGGTCAAGGCGCGCGCCGATGACGGCCGGGCCGCCTCGTGCGTGGCCGCGCAGGCGCGGCTGGCCGGGCGCGGGTTCCCGTGCGCCCGCCCGCTCACGCCCGCGGTCGGTGTCGGTGCGCTGGCCGTGCACGCCGAGGAGTTCCGGCCCGGCGGCGACGTGCTGCGCGGGGACTCGCCGGACGTGGCGGTGCGCTACGCGGAGGTGTTCGCGGCGCTGATGGCCGGGCTGGCCGACGTGCGCGTGACGCCGCCGCTGCCCAACCCGCGCTGGGCGCGCTGGGACCACGACGGTCCCGGGCTGTGGCCGGGCATCGGGTTCCTCGACGAGCGGGACCAGAGCGCCGTGCCCGCCCACGTGGTCGACACCGCGGGCCGGGCCCGCAGGCGGCTGCTGGCCGCCGACCTGCCGCGCGTGCTGGGCCACGCCGACTTCGAGGCGCAGAACCTGCGCTGGCGCGGGCGGCGGGTGTGGGTGGTGCACGACTGGGACAGCCTGGCCTGGCAGCCGGAGGCGGCGCTCGTGGGCGCGGCCGGCGGGTCGTTCGCCGGCGCCGGGCCGCCGACGCTGGCGCCGATCGAGAGCTCCGAGGCGTTCCTGGCGGCCTACCAGGAACTGCGCCGGCGCGCGTTCACGGCCCAGGAGCGGGAGGTGGCGTGGGCGGCGAGCCTGTGGCCCGCCGCGCACAACGCCCGGTGGGAGGCGCTGCACGGCGACTCCCCCGTGTCCGGCCGCGCGCTGCGGGCGCAGGCCGCCGAGCGCCTGCGCCGGGCGGGCGCCCGGTAGCGGACACCCCGGGCCGGGCGCACCATCCCTAGGCCATCCGCAGCGGGTGCAGCGCGGTCATGTCGACGTCGAGCAGCGTCGGGCCGGGGCGGCGCACCGCGGCGGCGAACTCCTCGCGGAACCGCGCCGCCGAGTCGACGGCCGCGGCCGGGATGCCGACCGCGGCGGCCATCATCGTGAAGTCCGGGGTGGTCAGGTCGACGTCGGTGCGGTGGCCGAACTGCGCGTCCTGGATGCCGCGCAGCACGCCGTAGCCGCGGTCGTTGAACACGCACACCACCACCGGCAGGCCGTGCTGGGCGAGCGTGGCCAGCTCGCCCACGCTGAGCATCAGCCCGCCGTCACCCTGGATCAGCACGGTCGGCTCCCCGCTCGCGACCGCGGCCCCGATGGCCAGCGGCAGGCCGGGGCCGATGCCGGCCCAGGTGGGGTGCATCGAGGTGTGCGGGCGGCGGACCGGGAGCAGCCGGTTGCCCCAGACGTAGGCGGGCACGGTCGCGTCGCGGACGATGTTGCCGCTGACCGGGAGCAGCTCGCCGATCGCCTCCATGATCGCCACGTGGTCGGGGCCCATCCGCTCGCGCAGCCGGGCGTGCACCTCGGCCCGCGCCGCCGCGGCCCGCGCGGCCCAGCCCGGGTCGCGGCCCTCGCCCGCGCCGAGCCGGTCGAGCAGGGCGGCGACGCCGCGGCCCGCGTCGCCGACGAGCGCCACCTCGGGCTCGTAGTTGCGCCCGATCACCGCCGGGTCGACGTCGAGGTGCAGCAGGCGCCTGGGGACGCGGGTGGCCCAGCGGCGGGTGGGGCCGGCCTGGAAGCGGGTGCCCACGGCCAGCACCACGTCGGCGTCGGCGACGAGGTCGGGCACCGGCGGTTGGTCGGTGAGCGCACCGACGCACAGCGGGTGGTCCTCGCCGATCGCGCCGCGCCCGCCACCGGAGGTGAGCACCGGCGCGCCGAGCCGTTCGGCCAGCGCGGTCACCTCCGCGCCGGAGCCGACCGCGCCGGAGCCCGCCCAGATGAGCGGGCGGGTCGCGGCGGCGAGCAGCTCAGCCGCCCGGTCGAGCACGTCGTCGGGCGGGGCGAACCGGCGCGGCGCGCTGGGCGGCGGTTCGACGGTCGCGGTGCGGGCGTACTGCAGGTCGATCGGCACCTCCACCGCCCCCGGCTGCGGTCGACCGGTGAGCACGTCCAGCGCGACGTCGAGCACCGTGCGCTCCACGTCCTGCACGCGGCGCACCGTCTCGGCCCTGCGCACGACCGTGCGCAGCATGGCCAGCTGGCCGTCGGCCTCGTGCAGCGCGCCGCGGCCCCGGCCCAGGTCGCGGGTCTCCACCTGCCCGGTGATCATGAGCACCGGCGAGGACGCGAACGCCGCCTCGGCCAGCCCGGGGACCGCGTTGGCCGCGCCGGGGCCGGTGCTGGTCAGGCAGACGCCCAGGTGCCCGGTGGCGCGGGCGTACCCGTCGGCGGCGTGCGCGGCCGCCTGCTCGTGGCGCACGCCGACCGCGCTGATGTCGCGGTGGGCGCTGAGCGCCGCGAAGACGGGCAGGTTGTGCACGCTCGGGATGCCGAAGACGTGCCGCACCCCCAGCGCCACCAGCGCGTCGACCACGGCCTCCCCGCCGGTGCGGGTGCCGGTGGCCCCCGCGTCCGCCCCGGCCGCCCCCGCCGTCCCGATCCGCTCCACGCCCGCCCGCCCCACGTCGTCCTCCGCCCGTCGCGCCGCTGATCTCCCCCAGCGGACGCCGTCGAGGGCGTCGGAGTCAACCCGCCGGTGTCGCATCCCTCCCCGATCCCGCGACGCGATCGTTCCCGCGGGCCGCTCGCCCCTGCTCCGCGGCGCCTCCAGCGGTTACTGTCGGACGGCGTGGAGGTCCGCACGCCGTGAGCACCCCGAGCCAGTCCCCCGTCGACGACACCGCCGCGAGGCCCGCCCCGCGGCCCCCGGCCACGATGCGGGCCGGGCTGCTGACCGGCCCGACGACCCTGACGATGGTCGACGCGCCCGCCCCGCGTCCCGACGACCTCGCCGACGGCGAGGTCCTGCTGCGCGTGCTGGCCGGCGGCATCTGCGGCAGCGACCTGCCGGCCTTCCGCGGCACCGGACCGGTCACCGGCCACCCCGCCCCGGTGCCCGGCGGCTCGCTGCACGAGGTCGTCGGCGAGGTGCTGGCCTCCCGCGACGCGCGGGTGCGCCCGGGCAGCCGGGTGGTCGGCTGGGCCTCCCGCTTCGACGGGCTCGCCGAGCGGGTGGTCACCCGCGGTCTCGACGTGCACGAGTACGACCCCGCCCTGCCGCCGACCACGGCGGTGATGCTGCAGCCGCTGGCCTGCGTGCTCGACGCGCTCGAACGCGTGCCGCGCGTCGCCGGGGCCAGGGTGGCGGTGATCGGGCAGGGCTCGACCGGGCTGCTGTTCAGCCACGTCATGAAGGCCCGCGGCGCCGCCCACGTGACCGGCGTCGACCTGGTCGACCGCGCCGACCTCGCCGGACGCTACGGCGTCGACGAGCCGGTGCACGCCGGGGCGCTGGACTGGGCCGCCCAGGTGGCGGCCGGCCGCGACCAGCCCACGGTGGTCGTGGAGGCGGTGGGCCACCAGATCTCGACGTTCACCGCGGCCGTGCACGCGGTGGGCATCGGCGGGCAGGTCTACTGCTTCGGGATCCCCGACGACCCGGTCTACCCGTTCCCGCTGGCCGAGTTCCTGCGCAAGTCGGCCACCCTCACCGCGGGCGCCACCAGCGCGCGCCGGGTGGCGCTGGAGATGGCCGACGCCTACCTCGCCGAGCACCCCGCGCTGGCCGAGCACTACGTGACCCACACCTTCGCCTTCGACGAGGCCCAGCGGGCCTACGAGAGGGCCATGGTGCCCGCGCCGGGGCGGGTCAAGGTCGTGATCGACGCGCCCGGCGGTTGAGCCGCCCGACCCGCACCCTCGACACGGCGCCCGCGGCGAACTAGGAAGGGCGGGTGGATCTCGGACTGACCGGCCGCACGGCCGTGGTGTGCGCCTCGACCCGCGGCCTGGGGCGCGCCTGCGCCACCGAGCTGGCCCGGGCCGGCTGCACGGTCGTGGTGAACGGGCGCACCGCGGCGACCGTCGACGAGGTCGCCGCGGAGATCGCGGCCGCGACGGGGGCGCGGACCGTGCCGGTGGCGGCCGACCTGGACACCCCCGAGGGCCAGGACCGCCTGCTGGGGGCGGTCGAGCAGGTCGACATCCTGGTCAACAACAACGGCGGCCCGCCGCTGCGCGACTTCCGCGAGATCGACCACGACGCCCTGATGGCCGGCGTCACGGCCAACATGGCCACGCCGATCCGGCTCGTGCAGGGCGTGGTGGACGGCATGGTCGAGCGCCGCTTCGGCCGGATCGTCAACATCACCTCGGGCTCGGTGAAGAGCCCCATCGCGGGCCTGGACCTGTCCAGCGGCGCCCGGGCCGGGCTGACCGGCTTCCTGGCCGGCGTGGCCCGCTCGGTCGCGCACGCCAACGTCACGATCAACTTCCTGCTGCCGGGCGCCTTCGACACCGACCGGCTGCGCTCGGCCCAGGCCCGCGGGGCCCGCGAGCAGGGCGTGTCGATCGAGGAGGCCGCCGAGCGCGCCCGGGCCCGCATCCCCGCCCGCCGCTTCGGCGAGCCCGCCGAGTTCGGTGCGGCGTGCGCGTTCCTCTGCTCCGCGCAGGCGGGGTTCATCACCGGGCAGAGCCTGCTCATCGACGGCGGCTCCTTCCCCGGGGTCCTCTGACACCGCCCGGCCTGCCACCCCGCCCCGGTGCACCCTCCGCGCACCGGGGCCGGGTGGTCAGGCCGGGCGGACGTCGGGGCGGCCCCACGGCCTGGTCCAGCGCCGCGGGTGCTCGGTGCCCTCAGCGGCACCCGCTGCGGCGCGTCCCCGCAGGGCCGCCCGGGCCAGGCGGTGGGCGTCGGCCTCGGCGCGCAGGGTCCGGGTGCGCTCGGCGGCCAGGTCGGCGGTCACGAAGCTGTGGATCATCATCGTCGGCACGTCCTCGGTGTCGGGTGGGTCCGTCGGGTTCCACCCTCGTCCTCGGGGGGCCGCGCGACATCGGTGCCGACCACGGATCCGGGCACGGATCTTCCTCCGTGCCCGTCTGCGTGGTGGCACGGACGCGCAGGTCAGGGCATGCGGACGCGGAGCTCGGCCAGGGCCGCGGCGCCGCGGTCGCGGTGCGGCCCGCCGGCCAGCACCAGGCTGCGCGCGGACTGCAGCCGGTCGCCAGCGGCGCCCAGCGCCGCCGCGGCGGCGAGCACCCCGGCGGTGTCGCCGTCGAGCAGGGCGGCGGCCCGCTCGACCAGTGCGGTGGCGATGGGGTTCCCGGAGACCGAGGCGCGGGCCGCCGCGACGCGCTCGGCGGCGTCGTGCAGCCCGGCCAGCACGCCCGCCTCCGCCCACATCGCCGCGTACCAGGGCCGCCAGATGGCGTCGTACCAGCGCACCAGATCGCCGGGCGGGAACAGCATCCGGCGCACGGCCTCGTCGGGCCGCCCGCGGTGCAGCAGCAGCAGCGCGTCGAAGCAGGCGCTGGGGTGCCGGTCGTGCTCGGGCCACTGGGCCGAGACCAGCGCGTCGAACACCGCCAGCCACTCGGCGCGCTCGGCCTCCTCGCCGCGCAGGCCGTGCAGGGTGGCCACGGAGTGCGCGGTGCGCCGCAGCGTCGGCACCCGGGGCCGGCCCGCGCGCACCCAGCTCTCCCGGAAGCGCTCGGCCTCCACGAGGGTGCGGTCCCAGTCGCCCTGCAGGAACGACACGATGATCAGCCGGGCCGGCGCCACGTGCCCGGTCTCGCGGAACTGCGGCAGCGCCGCGACGGCGTCGGCGTAGCGGCGGGCCTGCTCCAGCCGACCGGCCGCGATCGCCGACTCGGTGGCCATGACGTGCGCGTCGGCCACCTCGAAGCCCGGATCGGCGTCCACCGGGAGCCCGCGCAGCAGCGCGATGCGCCGCTCGGCGGTGGCCAGCGCGCCCCGGGGGCTGCCCCGGGAGAGCTCGATGGTGATGGCGCGGTCGAGCGCGGCGCTCTCGGCCACCAGGTCGCCCGCCTCGCGGGCCAGCCGCAGCGCCCGCTCGCTGGCCGCGACGCCCTCGGGCGAGATCTCGGACAGCTCGAAGGCCTGCGCCGTGGCGATCCGGGCCAGCGCCGCCGGGTCGGTGCCCGCGAGGCGCCCGGCCCGCTCGATCAGGCGGGCGGCGGTGTCCGGGTCGGGCGGGCGGGCGATGATGCCCGGGCCGCGGTTGACCAGCTCGGCGAGCACCGCCAGCTGGTAGGCGGCCGTGGTGGGCCGGCAGGCCAGCAGCGACGCCTCGGCCGCGGCCGCCAGCAGCCGCAGGGCGTCGTCGCCGGCGAGCCGGGCCGAGGCCACCGCCGCGGCCCGGCCCAGCGCGGCGGCGACCCCCGCGTCGTCCTCGGCGAGCTCGGCCGCGAGCTCGAAGCGCCGCTGCGCCTCGGCCTGCCGGCCCCGGCGCAGGCACAGCGCGCCGAGCAGCACCGCCGTGTCGTGCGCGGCGCCGCGGTGGGCGGGCACGGTCGCGGCCCAGCCCACGGCCGCGCGCAGCTCGTCGGCCAGGTGGTCGAAGCCGACCCGCCGGCCACCCCCGCCGGGCCCGGCGTCCGCGTCGGCCCCGGCCAGCAGCGCCCGGCCCGTCGCGGCGACCCGGTCCAGGTGGCGCAGCCGGGTGTCGTCGGTCTCGCCCGCGTCGTCGAGCAGCTCGGCGCCGTACTGGCGCACGGTCTCCAGCGTGCGGTAGCGGGTGCCGTCCGGTCCCGGGACGGGCACCAGCAGGCTGTGCTCGGCCAGCACCGCCAGCTGCGCGCCGACCTCCCGGGGGCGCACCGGCGCCCAGCCGGCCACGGCCGCGGCGTCGGCCGCGGGGAACGGCCCGGCGAAGACCGACACCCGGCGCAGCACCGCCCGGGCCGACCCGGGCAGCAGCGCGCAGCTCCAGTCGAGCGTGGCGCGCAGCGACCGGTGCCGCTCGTCGGCGCGGCGGGCGCCGGCCAGCAGGTCGAGCCGGTCGGCCAGGCCCGCCTCCAGCCCGTCGAGCCCCAGGGCGGGCAGCCGGGCGGCGGCCAGCTCGATGGCCAGCGGCACCCCGTCCAGGCCGGCGCAGATCCGCCGGACGCGGGCGCGGTCGGCGGCGTCGGGGCGGGATCCCGCGGCCGCGGCGCGCTGCTCGAACAGCGCGACGGCGTCGCCACCGTCGCCGCCACCGTCGGGCACCGCCAGCCCGGCCACCGGGAAGACCCGTTCGAACGGCAGCATCAGCCGGGCCCGGCTGGTGGTCAGCACGACGAGCTCGGGCCCGGCCGCGAGCAGCCGCTCGACCAGCAGCGCGACCGGGTCGAGCAGGTGCTCGCAGTTGTCGAGCACGAGCACGGCGCGCCGGTCGGCGACCCACTCCAGCAGGGTGTCGTCGGCGGTGCGGCCGGGCTGCTCGCCCAGGCCCAGCGCCGCGGCCACCGTGGGCGCGAGCATGGCCGGGTCGGTGACGGGGACCAGGTCGACGTACCAGACGCCGTCGACGACCCGGTCGGACAGGTCGGCGGCCACGGCCAGGGCGAGGCGGGTCTTGCCGACCCCGCCCGGACCGACCGCGGACACCAGCCGCTGCCCGTCGAGCGCGCCGACCAGGAGCCCGGCCAGCTCGGCCCGCTCCGCGGCGCGGCCGACGAACGGCGTCAGCGCCGAGGGCAGCGGTGCGGCGGGCCGGGTGGGCGGGGCGGGCGCGGCCGCGCCGGCCGCGGCCCGCTCGGCCGCGAGCTCGGACAGGGCGCGGCGGTCGGCCACGGCCAGCTTGCGCAGCAGCGCCGAGACGTGGCTCTCCACGGTGCGCACGGAGATGACCAGCCGGGCGGCGATCTCGGCGTTGGTGAGGTGCTCGCCCACCGCCGCCAGCACCTCGGCCTCGCGCTGGGTCACCCCGGTGTCGGCCGTGCCGCTGCGCCCTCCGCCGTACCCCACACCGTGATTCTGCACGTCCGCACCGACACGGCCGCGCGGTAGCGTGCGCGGCCATGACGGTGATCGGCACCCGCGAGCTGAACCGCGCGCTGCTGGCGCGCCAGCTGCTGCTCGACCGCCACGACATGAGTGCCGTCGACGCCGTCCGGCACCTGGTCGGGGTGCAGGCCCAGGAGCCGCTGGAGCCCTACGCCGGGCTGTGGTCGCGGCTGCGCGGGTTCGTCCCCGCCGAGCTGGTGGAGCTGCTGGAGGGCAGGCGCGCGGTGCGCACCCTGCTGATGCGCCGCACGCTGCACCTGGTCACCGCCGAGGACGCCGTCGGGCTGCGGGCGCTGCACCAGCCGATGCTGGAGCAGCGGGTCATGGCCGTGCTGCGCGCCCGGCTGCCCGGGGTCGACCTGGCCGAGCTGCGCGCCGCGGGCACCCCGCTGTTCGCCGAGCGGCCCCGGACCCTGACCGACGTCGCCCGGGCCGTCGCCGGGCGCTGGCCCGGGGTCGCCCCGCGCGACCTGGGCGACGCGCTGAGCTCGGTCGTGCCCCTGGTGCAGGTGCCGCCGCGGGGCGTGTGGGGTGCGAGCGGGCCGGCCGCGAACACGACGATCGAGGCGTGGCTGGGGCGTCCGGTCGCGGCGGCCGGGAACCCCGGCGCCGGTCGCGCCGAGGACCTGGTGCTGCGCTACCTGGCCGCGTTCGGCCCCGCCGCCTCCGCCGACGTGCGGGCATGGTCGGGGCTGACCGGGCTGCCCGCGGCGATCGCGCGGCTGCGCCCCGAGCTGGAGGTCCTGCGCGACGGGCGCGGGCGCGAGCTGCTCGACCTGCCCGGCGCCCCGCGCCCCGACCCCGACGTCCCGGCCCCGCCGCGCTTCCTGCCCGCCTTCGACAACGCGGTGCTCGGCTACGACGACCGCACCCGCGTCATCGACGACCGCCACCGCGGCCTCAGCGTCGGCGGCGCCCGCTTCCTGCTGGTCGACGGCCGGGTCGCGGCCACCTGGACCACTGAGCCCGCGCAGCCCACCCGCGCCGCGGACGACCCGCCCGTCCTGCGGATCAGCGCGCTGGTCCCGATCACCGGCGCCGACCGCGACGCCGTGGTCGAGGAGGGCGCCGGGCTGCTCGCGTTCCTGACCGACGGCCGCACCGACGGCCGCGTCGAGATCGACGGGCCCGCCGGGTAGGCGCCTAGTGGCCCCGGTCGGTGAACACCACCGCGCACCCGCCGGCCTCCGCCGCGGGCACGAGGATCGCGCCGTCCGGCGTGTCGCGCACCCCGAAGCCCGCGCCGACGAGCAACGCCCGGGTGGAGGCGAGGTCGCGCACCCGCACCGCGAACGCGGCGAAGGCCGGCAGCGCCGGGGCGCGCTCGCCGGGGAGCACCGCCCCGAGCGCCGAGTCGCCGACGAGCACGACGCGACCGGCGTCGAGGTCGAGCACGCGGGTCGGCCCGACCTCGCGCACCGGCCGGGCGAGCAGGCGCCGGTAGCGCCCGGCGTGGGCGTCGAGCTCGGCGTCGGGCACGCAGAGGACGGGTCCCAGCAGGTCGAGCGCGCCGTTGGGGTGCTCCGGGCCGGTCTCGTCGAGCTCCTCGGCGAACGCGAGCCTGCCCTCCGGGCTCGCCGCGGCGTCGACCTCCAGCAGGGCCACCGGCACCGGAGCGCCGCCGTCGGGCGAGGGGCGGGTGAGCCGGACGACACCGCCGTGCCCGATCCCGGCGCCGGTCAGCCGCGCGGCCGCGGCGTCGGCGTCGGAGGTCGCCAGCACCAGGATGTGCAGACCGGCGAAGCGGTCCAGGGCGGCGCGCACCCTGGCGGTGGTGGCCGCGATGCTCGCCGCGACCCGCTCCCGGGCCGCCGCCGGCACGTCCAGCGCCACCAGTTGCCCGGCGGGGGCGTCGGCGCCGTCGAGCACGGTGACCAGCTCGACGAAGTTCCGCCGGAACGCCAGGTGGGTGTTGCCCGCGCCGACCGCGCGCGCCGGCCCGCCCGCCGCGGGCAGCACCGGGAAGCTCGGCGGCGGCACCCGGAACCCCATCCGCCGGTACCGGTCGGCGGCGGCCCCGATGTCGGGCACGACGTGCCCGACGTGGTGCACCCGGTCGATCGTGTCGGTCATCGCGCCACCCCAAATCTGATAGTAGACTCCCAAACAGTAGCGTTGTAGCAAAAGGAAGTGAGCTGTCATGACTTCGGGCGGCGGTCTGCGGGAGCGCAAGAAGGCGCGTACCCGGGCGGCGATCCAGCAGCACGCGCTGCGCCTGTTCCGCGAGCGGGGCTACGCCGCCACGACCGTCGAGCAGGTGGCCGAGGCCGCGGAGGTCTCCCCCAGCACCGTGTTCCGCTACTTCGCCGGTAAGGACGACCTCGCCGTCCTCGACGACCACCACTCGCTGGCCGCCGTCATCCCCCGCCTGGTCGCCGAGCAGCCCGCCGAACTGGGGCCGCTGGCGGCGCTGCGGGCCGCCCTGCGCACCGCCTTCGCCGGGCTCGACCCGCACGACCGCGCCGCCCGCACTGCCCGCGACCTGGCCCTGCTGCAGGTCCCCGAGCTGTGGGCGGCCAACGCCGCGATGGTCGGACGCGCACTGGACGCGCTCGGCGAGCTGGTCGCCCGCCGCACCGGCCGCGACCCGGCCGACCCCGCCGTCCGGGCGCTCATCGGCGCGGTGGCCGGGGTGAGCGTGCGGGCGCTGCTCGACGCCGCGAACACCCCCGGTACCGACCCGGTGGAGGCGGTCGACCGGGCGCTCGGCCTGCTGGAGTCCGGCCTGGCCCTGTGAGGGCGCGTCGCAATCTGCGACATCCCGCGGTGTGCGCCGTCCCTAGCGTGGGCCGCCGGACCCAACGGACGGAGGCGGGATGAAGGCGCTGGTGTACCACGGACCCGGCAGCAAGGCCTGGGAGGACGTCCCGGACGCCGCCGTCCAGGAGCCCACCGACGTGGTCGTCCGGGTGGACACGACCACGATCTGCGGCACCGACCTGCACATCCTGCACGGCGACGTGCCCGCCGTGACCGACGGGCGCATCCTGGGCCACGAGGCCGTCGGGACGGTCACCGCCGTCGGCGCGGCCGTCACCGGGTTCGCCGAGGGCGACCGGGTGCTGGTGCCGGCGATCACCCGCTGCGGGCGGTGCGCCTACTGCCAGCGCGGGATGCCCTCGCACTGCGCCACGGTCGGCGGCATCGGCTGGATCTTCGGCCACCTCATCGACGGCACCCAGGCCGAGCTCGTCCGCGTGCCCTACGCCGACACCTCCCTCTACGCGGTGCCCCCGGACGTCACCGACGAGCAGGCCATCTTCCTGGCCGACTCGCTGCCCACCGGCTACGAGGTGGGCGTGCTCGCCGGTGGGGTGCGCCCGGGCCACACCGTGGCCGTCGTGGGCGCCGGCGCGGTCGGGCTGGCGGCCGTGCTGACCACCGGCCTGTGGGGGGCCTCGCGGGTCATCGCCGTGGACACCAACAAGTTCCGGCTGGCCAAGGCGCTCGAGTTCGGCGCCACCGACGCCGTCGAGGCCGGGGAGGGCGCGGTCGGCGACGTGCTGGCGATGACCGACGGGCTCGGGGTGGACGTGGCCATCGAGGCGGTCGGCTACCCGGAGACGCTGCGGACCGCGGCGGCGCTGGTGCGCCCGGGCGGGACCGTGGCCAACGTCGGCGTGCACGGCGTCCCGGTCGAGCTGCCGATGCAGGACCTGTGGATCCGCAACATCACGCTGACCATGGGCCTGGTCGACACGGTCTCGGTGCCGACCCTGCTCACGATGGTCGCGAGCGGGCGCATCCCGGCCGAGCGGATGGGCACCCACCGGTTCACCTTCGCCGAGATGGACCACGCCTACGACGTCTTCGCGAACGCCGCGGCCAACGAGGCGCTCAAGGTGGTCATCACGCCCTGACCCGATGTGACGCACGCCACTCAGGGGTTCGGGGCCCGGTGGGCTTCTCGGGGTGTCGCACCGCACCGCGGTGCCCGCGCTCCCCGAGGAGACCACCATGGACCCCGCTCCGCAGACCGCCCCGGACCCCGAGCCCGCCCGCCGCAGGCGCCGCCGGGCCGCGGCCCTCGGCCTGATCGCGTTGCCGGTGGTCGGTTCGGCGTTCGTGCTGCCGGCCATCGCCAACGCCCAGGCGGGCGTCGCGCCCGCGGCCTTCGTCAGCCCGGGCACGGACCGGCCCGCCGGCACCGACCCCGACCAGGCCGCCGTGCTCGCCTACCTCGACGCCGGCTACACCTACCAGGACTCGCTCGACCTGGCCGCGATCTGGGGCCTCGACCTCGACCCGTTCGGCGTCAAGGTCGAGGCGGGCTCCTTCCTGGAGCGGGGGGTCGCGCTCAAGGCGTCGCCGCTGGCCGACCCGACCCTCGACGACGGCGCCTCCGACGAGCAGCTGGTCGACCTGTTCTTCGCGCTGGGCTACACCGGCGAGGACGCCGCGGTGCTGGCCGAGCAGTGGGAGCTGCCGCTGGGCGAGGCCAAGGTCGCGGCGGGGCGCGAGCTGAAGGTCGTCGGCGTGCTGCCGTTCGTCGACGTGCCGCCCGTGGACGAGTACGTGCCCGCCGCCGGCGACGACGCCGCACTGGCCGCGTTCTTCGACACGGGCCACGACTACGACGACGCCGTCGCCCTCGCCGCGCACTGGGGGCTCGGCGAACCGTTCGAGGCCAAGCTGAAGGCCGGTGGGCTACTGCGGTCGGGTGAGGCGCTGCCGTCCGTGCCCGGTGTCGGAGACTGATCGCGACCGACCGACGGCCGACGGGAACGGGGGGACCGTCCGCGTGCCGAGCGAGCTGCAGTCCCGCGTCGGGTTCGAGATCGAGCTGCTGACCCCGCGCGGGAGCAGCCGCGCCGACCTGGCCGCGGCGATCGCGGCCGGGTCGGGGGGCCGGGTCGAGCGCGCGTTCCACCGCGACAGCGAGCCGTCGGCCGTACCGGGCATGGGCAGCTTCCGCCACCTCACACCGGCCTTCGACGTCGTCGACGCCGAGGGCGCCCCGGTGTGCTCGGTGGTCGACGACGTCACCATCGTGGCCGGTCTGGACGTGCGGGCGGTCCCCGCGCCGGGCTGGTACCGGATGCTCACCGACGACGCCCGGCTGCTGAACCTGCTGGCCGGGGTCTGCGACCCGCAGGCCGAGCAGGGCGAGGTCCTCAAGCCGGTGGCGGCGCTGTTCGGCACCGAGGTGCTGGCGGCCGGGCCGTCGATCTTCCGCGTCGTCGACCGCGACGGCGCCAGCGTGGCGATGGCCGCCCCGCTGCCCGGCGAGCGCGAGCGGCCCGCCGAGATCATCACACCGCCGCTGGAGCGCGACCACGCCGCGGCGCTGGACCGGCTGCTCGGCCCGGCCAGGGCGCTGGGGTGCGCGGTGCCGGTGGAGGCGGCCGTGCACCTGCACCTGGACGCGGCGCCGTTCCGCGCGCCACGGGCCTTCGCCAACGTCGTCGCGCTGTTCGGGCGCTGGCGCCCGGCGCTGTGGCGGCTGCTGGGCACCAACCCGGCGTGCCGGCGGCTGGCCGCGCCGCCGCAGGCGCTGCTCGACCGGGTCGACGCCCTGCGCGGGCTCGGGACGTGGGCGGAGGTGCCCGCGGCGCTGGCGGACGTCGAGCTGACCAAGTACAGCGACGTGAACCTGCTGCACGTGCTGCGCGCGCCGCGGGTCAAGGACACCCTCGAGGTGCGCATCCTGCCCGGCGCCGACGCCGCCGAGGCGATCGTGGAGCGGGCCGCGCTGGTCGAGGGGCTGCTGCGGCTGTGCGTCGAGGAGCCCGACCTCCCGCACCCGCCCACCGGGCGCGTCGAGGAGGACACCGCGACGCTGGAGCGCTGGGGGCGGGGCCGCCGGTGAGCACCGACGTCGACGTGACCGTGGCCGCCCTCGACTTCGCCCGCTGGTACGGGGCGACCGTCGAGGGGCTCACCCACCGCGTCGCCGCCGCGGTCGGCGACCCGATGCTGGGCCGGGAGGCCACCGCGGAGGCCTTCGCGCGCGCCTACGAGCGCTGGCCGCGGATCGCGGCGATGGACTCGCCGGAGGGCTGGGTCTACCGGGTCGCGGTCAACATCGGCCGGCGCAGCTGGCGCCAGCGCGCGCTGGAGAGCCGGGCGCTGGCCCGGATGGTGCCCGAGATGATCGGCGGCGGGGTGGTCGGTGGGGGCGCCGACCACCCCGCCCACCACCCCGACGACGTCTACCGCGCGGTCCGCAAGCTGCCCCGCCGGATGCGCGTGGCGATCCGCCTGCGCTACTGGGACGACCTGACCGAGCAGCAGATCGCCGAGCGGCTGCAGGTGCCGGTCGGCACGGCCTCGTCGCTGCTGACCACGGCCCGCGCGCGACTGCGGCGGGCGCTGGGCGCCGAGCCGACCACCGGAGGTGGACGATGAACGAGCGGAACCGCCCGCTGCCGCTGCACGACGTGTTCGACATCGTCGAGCGCCGCAGGCGGCAGCGGGCCAGGGTGCGCGCGGTCGCCGGGCCGGCCGCGGCGGTGGGGGCGGCGGGCATGGCCGGGGTGATCGTGCTGGCGCTGCAGACCGCGCCCGACCAGGTCGACCCGGCCGCGACGCCGCCCGGCCCGTCCGCGGCGCTGATCAGCTCGACGCCACCGGCCGTGCAGCCCGCGCAGCCCGCCTCGCCCCCGCCCTTCGACCCCGACGACCTGCGCCCGGGCTACCTCTCCGAGGTGGCCTCCGGGGTCAGTGGCCTGGCCGAGGACGCCGACCGCGCCCGCATCGGCGAGCAGGCCACGGCGATCGAGCGGGCCTGGGGGTTGGAGTTCTACCCGGAGGCCAAGGCCGTGGCGATGAAGGCGCTCACCACCGGCACGCCGCTCGTGGTGGACGACCCGAGCGGCGCCGATGCGCTGGTCAACGGGTTCGAGCGGGCCGGCTACACCGAGCAGGACGCGGCCGAGCTCGCCGCGGCGTGGGGCACCGACGAGCGCACTGCGAAGATCGTCGGAGTACTGCTGGCCCAGGCGGACTGAGCGGCCAGGACGTGGCGGCCGCCGGCCGCCGGATCGGGGGACGACGATGGCGGGAACGCGACTGCGCCGGTGGGCGCCGGTGGCCGTGCTCGCGGTGGGCCTGGTCGTGGGGGGTTGCGGCACCGCCGCGCCGCCGCGGCCCGCACCCACCACCGCACCCACCACCGCACCCACCACCGCACCCACCGCGGGCGACCCGGCGTCGACCGGCACCGGGCCGACCCGGCGCGCGACGCCGGGCGAGCCGGGCGGCGAGGTCGCGCCCGACGTCGCGTTGCCGGACGAGGGCGAGCGCAGCCCGTCGGCGGAGACCACCGACTGGGTCACCGAGACCGGCACCCACCGCTCCTGGCTGCTCGACCCGTGCTCGCCGACGGCCTACCCCACCGACGCCCGGCGCACCGGCTTCAAGACCGTCTCCCAGACCGGCCCGGAGTACCAGGGGGCCCGCCAGCTCGCGACCTACCCCAGCGCGCAGGACGCCGCCGAGGTGATGGACGGCTTCCGCCGCGCGCTGGCCGCGTGCCGCACCGGGAGCACCGAGCAGGGCAGCCGGTGGGAGTGGGTCACCCGCGACGAGCCGACGCTCGGCGACGACGGCCTGCTGGCCGCCAGCACCGTCGGCGGCCCCGGGTTCGCCCCGGCCGGCGACCGCGTCGCGGTGACGCGCATCGGTTCGAGCGTCTTCCTGGCCTTCAGCAGCGGGGAGTCCGGCACCGCCGAGATCGACGGCGCCGCCGAGCAGGCGCGCGAGGTCGCGCAGCGCTTCATCGACTCCCGCTGAGCCGACCCGGCGCCGCGCCGGGTACGTCCCCCTCCGGCGGGTGGGTGCGGGCGTAGTGCCGGCGCACGCGGTGCCGGTTGCCGCAGTCGGCCGAGCTGCACCAGCGCCGCGCTCCGCGCCGGCCGGCGTCGTGGAAGACCCAGCCGCAGTCGCCGTCGGCGCACCGGCCCACCCGCGCCCCCGGGAGCCCGAGCAGGTCGTGGACGTCGAGCAGGATCCGGCGGGTGGGCGTGCGGGGGTCGAGGGCGGCGACCTGCCAGCGGTGGCCGTCGGGGCCGGGGCGCAGCGCGGCGTGCGCGATCGCGTCGCGGACGCCGTCCTGCAGCGCCGCCGGCGCGGGGTGCTCCCGCAGCGCGCCACCGGCGTCCACGGCGGCGTCGACGTAGGCCGCGAGCTCCTCGCGCACCCCCACCAGGCTCGACAGCACGCGCCCGCCGTCGGGGCGCAGGCGTGCCGACTCCGCCGCGGTGACCACTCCGACGCGGACGAGCCAGGTCAGCGCGTCGGCACCGGTGGCCAGGTGGTCCTCGCGGCGGGCGGGGTCGCCCCGCCAGGAGACCGTGTTGACCAGGTCGAGGCAGGCTCGACCGCCGACCAGGCGCACCGACCCGGCGCGCGACGGCGGGGTGGGCATCGGTCCTCCTGCGGGGTTGCCGCATCGCGACGACGAGCATACGGTCCCGACCTAATGGGCGAAACTCCGACGAGTCATTAGGGAGGCGGGGTGGCTCGATCCGCGGGGTGGCGGCGCGGCCTGCGGGACTCCGCGCCGCTCGTCCTGCCGACGGTCGCCGTGGGCGTCACCTTCGGGCTGCTCGCCGCGCCGGTGATCGGCGCGACGGCCGCCGTGGTGATGTCGGCGGTGGTCTGGTCGGGCACGGCCCAGTTCGCCGCGGTCGGCGTGCTGGGCGCGGGCGGCGGCGCGGTGCTGGCCGGCGCGTCCGGGCTGCTGGCCAACACCCGGTTCGTGCCGATGGGCTTCGCCATCGCGGCGTCGCTGTCGGGTCCGGCACCGCGGCGCGCCGCGGTGGGCGCGACGGTGGTCGACGCGTCGTTCGCCATCGCGCACCGCGGCGGCGGCCGGTTCGACGCCGCCGCACTGGTCGGCGCGATGCCCCTGCAGTACGTGGCGTGGCTGCTCGGCACGGCCGCGGGGGCCCTGGGCGCCGACGTCCTGGGCGACCCGCAGCGCTGGGGCCTGGACGTGCTCTTCCCCGCCTTCTACCTCAGCCTGCTGATCGGCGAGCTGCGCGAGGACCGCCGGGCGCGGCTGGTGGCGGGCTGCGCCGCCGTCATCGCGCTGGCCCTCGTGCCGTTCACGCCGGCGGGCGTGCCGGTCGTGGCGGCCGCCGCGGCCGCGCTGATCGGGCTGCGGGAGCGCCGGTGATCTGGGTGCTGATCGGCGTGCTGGCGGTCGGCACGCTGGTGGCCAAGGCGATCGGCCCCGTGCTGGCCGGTGGCCGCCCCCTGCCCGCGCGGCTGGCCGGGGTGATCGCCCTGGTGGCCCCGGCGCTGCTGGCCGCGCTGGTCGTCATCGGCGCGTTCAGCACCCAGCGCGGGATCGTCGTCGACGCGCGGGCGCTCGGGCTGGGCGCCGCGCTGGCGGCGCTGCTGCTGCGGGCCCCGCTGGTGGTCGCGCTCGTCGCCGCCGCCGTGGTCACCGCGCTGGCCCGCCTCATCGTCTGAGGACGGGCCCGCGCTCAGGAGGCGAACAGCTGGGACAGGTCGCGGAAGGCCTTGAACTCCAGCGCGTTGCCCGCCGGATCGAGCAGGAACATCGTCCACTGCTCGCCCGGCTCGCCGGCGAACCGCAGGTAGGGCTCGATCACGAAGGTCGTCCCGGCCGCCTTCAGCCGCCCGGCCAGGTCGTGGAAGCGCTCGACGTCCACGACCAGCCCGAAGTGCGGCACCGGGACGCGGTGGCCGTCGACGTCGCTGTGGCCGACCGGGCCCGACCCCGCCGACCGGTGCGTGACCAGCTGGTGGCCGTCGAGGTCCCAGTCGACCCAGTGCTCGGCGGAGCGGCCCTCGGCCAGCCCGAGCACCCCGCCGTAGAACTCACGGGCGCGGGCGATGTCGTCGACCGGGACGGCGAGGTGGAACGGTGGTCTGTCGCTCACCGCCGCCAGCGTACCGCCGCCGAGCCGCGCTTCCCGCGACCTGGCCGCCGCGCTCAGCGGCCCGGGAGCTCCGGGCGGCGCCGCTCGACACCGCGGCCGGCGCCGGATCGGCCGTCGTCACCGCGGGTGGCGCTGCACCTACGATCGAGCGATGACCAGCGGCTCCCCCACGTCCACCGACCGGGACGGGATCTCCGGGGAGGGCGGGGTGGACGGCCTGGCCGAGCCGGGTGGCGAGGAGAGGGCGGGCTCCAAGTCGGCGCGCACCCGGCGGCGACTGCTGGACGCGGGTCGCCGACCTGGCCGCGGCCGGCCAGCTGCGCGAGGACATCGACCCGTCGGCCGCGCGCATGCTCGTGCTCGGGGCGCTGAACTGGGCCGCCGAGTGGTGGGACCCGGACAGGGGGTCGATCGAGGACGTCATCCGCACCGCCCAGTCGATGGTGCTGCACGCCCTGCGACCCTGAGCCCTCCCGATTTGAACCCGGAGTAGATCGCCGTCCATGACGTCCGACGATCCCCCGGCGGCACCGTGGCCTGCGTGGAGACCGCGAAGCTCGTCGTCGACCGGATCATCGCCGACCGCCCGGTGCCGGCGCGGGTCTGATCCGCCCGGCTCCGGGGCGTGACCGGCGTTCCGGTGATCGTCGCGGTGCGCGATGCTGGCGCCATGACGAAACACCGGGGGAACGGCGAGGTCGACCGCGGCGCCGACGGCGCCGACAGCGTCGGCACGACCAGCGGCGTCGCGGTCGCCGGCAGCGTGGGCACCACCAGCGGCGTCGCCGTGGCCGGCAGCGTCGGCACCACAAGCGGCGTCGCCGTGGCCGGCAGCGTCGGCACCACAAGCGGGGTCGCCGTGGCCGGCAGCGTCGGCACCACCGGCAGCGTGGCCGTCGCCGGCAGCGCGGGCACCGCGGCCAGCGTCGCGGTGGCCGGTAGCGCGGGGACCGTCGGCAGCGTCGCCGTGGCCGGCAGCGCCGGGACGGCGGGCAGCGTTGCGGTGGCCGGCAGCCTGCTGACCCTGCTCAGCATCGCGCTCAGCGCCTGCATCGCCTGCCTGGCCTGCGTCGGCTGCCGGCGGTGCGTGGCCTGCATCGGGTGCGTCGACTGCGTCGACTGCGTGGGCTGCGTCGGGTGCGTCGGCCTGCGCGGTGCGGTGGGCCAGCGGGGCGTGCGCGCGGCATGAGGCCTGCCGCCGACCCGCGCCCGCGCCGTCGCCCCGGTGGTCGACCCAGTCGAGCTCGCCGAGCTGCAGGTTCGCCGGCACCATCCACCGGCCGGCCCCGGCGATCTCGGCGGCCGCGCCGAGGCGCTCGAACAGCACCAGCGCCTCGCCGATGTGGTGGCGGGCGCGCTCGCCCTGCTCGGCCTGCAGCGCCGGCTCGCTGATCCGGGCGTGCGCGCCCGCGCCCAACCACAGCACCGGGGACCTGCGGTGGGCCGCGAGCATCGCCTCGGCGGCGGCCAGCGCCCGGTCGGTGCGGCCCTCGCCGTCCCACAGGTAGCAGGCCACGGGCCCAGGGTAGGGCCGGCGCCGCCGCGCCCGGCCGTCGATCCGGCGGCCCGCGCCCGGTGGCCACGGGAGGTAAGCGTGTGCTCAACTCTTCGGGTCCCGCCCCCGCCCGCCGAGCCGAGGGAGATCCCCGTGACGAGACCACCCGCAACGCGATCTCCCACGGCATGGCCGCCTTCCTCGACAACCCCGAGCAGTGGGAGCTCTACCGGGCCGAGCGCCCCGCCACCACGGCCGACGAGGTCGTGCGCTGGGCGACGCCGGTGGTGGCCTTCCAGCGCACCGCGACAGCCGACACCGAGCTCGGCGGCCAGGCGATCCGCAAGGGCGACCGGGTCGGCATGTTCTACAGCTCGGCCAACTTCGACGAGGCGGTCTTCACCGACCCGCACCGCTTCGACATCACCCGCTCCCCCAACCCGCACCTCGGGTTCGGCGGGCACGGGGCGCACTACTGCGTGGGCGCGAACCTCGCCCGGCTGGAGATCGAGCTGATGTTCGAGGCCATCGCCGACCACATGCCGGGCATCGCCGCGGCGGGCGCGCCCGTGCGCCAGCGCTCCGGGCGGCTCAACGGCATCAAGTCGTTCCCGGTCACCTACGGCTGAGCGACTGCTCACCCCACGACGTCGAGCGCGGCGCGCACCACCGAGTCGGCGTCGATGCCGTGGTGGCGGTGCACGGCGTCGAGGTCGCCGGACTGCCCGAACCGGGACACCCCCAGGTGCGCGGCCCGCACGCCGTTGATCCCGGCCAGGAAGGCCAGCGTGTGCGGGTGCCCGTCGAGCAGGGTGACCATCGGCGCGGCGCGGCGGGCCGGGAACGCCGCGTCCAGGATCCAGCCGGGGCCTTCGCCCCGGCCCGCGCGCGCCTGCACCGCGTCGAAGACCAGCCCCGGGCTCGTCACGCACACGACGTCGGCGGGCACGCCCTGCGTGTCCAGGCGCCGGGCCGCGACCAGCGCCTCGGGCACCATCGCGCCCATCGCGGCGATCGTCACCGCCGGCGCGGGCGACGCCGACCGCAGCGGGTAGGCGCCGGCCACGACCTGCCGGCGGCGCCGCTCGCGCGCGGCCGGGTCCGCCGGCACCGCCGCCAGCGTCTGGTCGACCGGGCGCGTGGACAGGCGCAGGTACGCCGACGTGCCGTCGGGGCGACCGAGCCGGGCCAGGCTCGCCAGCAGCGTCCACTCGACGTCCAGCGCGAACGCGGGCTCGTAGGCCACGCAGCCCGGCTGCTCCAGCCCGACCGACGGCGTGGTGACCGACTGGTGGGCCCCGCCCTCCGGGGCCAGCGTCACCCCCGACGGCGTGCCGACCAGGATCGACTGCCCGCCGGCGTAGATCCCGAACGACCACGGCTCCAGCGCCCGCTCCACGAACGGGTCGTAGAGCACCCCGATCGGCAGCAGCGGCTCGCCCCACCGGCTCCAGGTGGCGCCCAGCTCGCCGAGCAGGCCGACCAGGTTGGTCTCGGCGATGCCCAGCTCCAGGTGCTGGCCGTCGGGCTGCTCGCGCCAGTGCAGGATCGTCTCCGGGTCGTCGGCGAACCAGTCCACGCGCTCCCGCGCCGACCAGACGCCCACCTTGTTCACCCAGCCGCCCAGGTTCGTCGACGAGCTGACGTCCGGGGCCAGCGTGACCACCCGGCGGGCGGCCTCCGGCGCCGAGCGGGTCAGGTCGAGCAGGGTCCGGCCGAGCGCGGCCTGGGTGGTCGCGGTACCGCCCGGCGTGCGGCCGAAGTCGGCGGGGACGGCCGGCGCCGCGGGCGCCGGCACCGGTGGACGGCGCAATCGGGCCGCCGTCGCCGCGCAGAGGGCGTCCTCGGACGTGCCGGCCGCGAAGCGGGCCCACGGCCGGTCCACCGACGCGCCGACCGCGGCGGCCAGCTCGGCGAGCTGGGCGTCGGTCAGCAGGGAGGAGTGGTTCTGCGGGTGACCCTCGCTGGCCAGCCCGTAGCCCTTGACCGTGTAGGCCAGGATGACCGTGGGGCGCGTGTCGTCGATGGCGTCCAGGGCCGCGCCGAGGGTCTCCAGGTCGTGCCCGCCGAGGTTGCGCACGGCGGCGTGCAGGGTGGCGTCGTCCAGGTCGGCGACCAGGTCGGCCACCTCCGCGTCGGCGCCGGGCAGCCGCTCGCGCAGCTGCTCCGGCGAGCAGCGCAGCAGCCGCTGGTACTCCGGGTTGGGCATCTCGTCGATGCGCCTGCGCAGCGCGGCGCCGCCGGGGCGGGTGAACAGGTCCTCCAGCAGGCGCCCGTACTTGACGGTGAGCACCTGCCAGCCCGCGGCGGCGAACATGCCCTGCAGCCGGGTGGCACCGAAGTTCGGCACGACCCGGTCGAGGCTCTGCCGGTTCAGGTCGACGATCCACACGATCTCGCCGAGCTCGGCGACCATCGGGTCGAGCACGGCCTCCCAGCAGGCGCCCTCGTCCAGCTCGGCGTCGCCGACCAGCGAGTACTGCCGCCCGGTGCCGACCGCGCCGTCGAACTTCGCGACGTAGCGGCGGGCCAGCGCGCCCCAGATCGGGGCGGTGGCGCCGATGCCGACCGAGCCGGTGGAGTAGTCGACCGGGTCGGGGTCCTTGGCCCGCGACGGGTAGCTCTGCAGGCCGCCGAACTCGCGCAGGGTGCCCAGGTAGCGCTCGTCCAGCTCGCCGAGCAGGAAGTTGATGGCGTGCAGCACCGGCGAGGCGTGCGGCTTGACCGACACCCGGTCCTCGGCGCGCAGGTGCCGGAACCACAGCGCGGTCATGATCGTGGCCATCGAGGCGCTGGAGGCCTGGTGGCCGCCGACCTTGAGCCCGCCGGGGTTGGGCCGCACGCGGTTGGCGTGGTGCACGATCGCGGTCGAGAGCCACAGCACGCGCTGCTCGACCGCCCGCAGCACCTCCGCGCTCGACGCGGGGGTCGCCGGGGTCCCGGTGGGCTCGCGCAGGCCCGTCATGGCCGCTCCTTCCGACGATCGGAGCACCACTGGACCACCGCGGCGGCGTGGGCACAACCGAGCGCCGCCGCGGCGGGCAGGATGCCCACCCGGGTCGCGGTGCGCGCCCTGGCCGAACGGCGGGGCCTCCCGCGCGAGGCGGTGGCGACCCGGCTCGCCGGGCGCGCGACAGCCAGGCCGTCTATCGCAGAGAACATCTAAATATGTACAATCTGAACGACAGCACGTTTTCTGGAGGGACACCCGCGATGCCCGACCTCGGCCACGACCTCGCGTTCGGCACGTTCATCACCCCGGCCGCCGACCGCGCCGAGCAGGCGCTCGCGCTCGCCGAGCTGACCGAGCAGGTCGGGCTCGACCTGGTCAGCGTGCAGGACCACCCGTACCAGCCCGCCCACCTCGACGCGTGGACGCTGCTGTCGGTGATCGCCGCCCGCACGCGCTCGGTGGCGGTGCTGCCCAACGTCGCGAACCTGCCGCTGCGACCGCCCGCCGTGCTGGCCCGCAGCGCCGCCAGCCTCGACATCCTCAGCGGTGGGCGCGTCGAGCTCGGCCTGGGCGCCGGTGCGTTCTGGGACGCCATCGCCGCCCAGGGCGGCCCCCGCCGCACCCCCGGCGAGTCGCTCACCGCGCTGGCCGAGGCGATCGGGGTGATCCGGGCGCTGTGGACGCCCGGGCGCGGGGCGCGCACCGCAGGTGAGCACTACCGCCTCGCGGGGGCCAAGCCCGGCCCGTTCCCCGTCCACGACATCGGCATCTGGCTCGGCGTCTACAAGCCGCGCGGCCTGCGCCTGACCGGGCGCGCCGCCGACGGCTGGCTGCCCAGCTCGCCCTACCTGCCCCCCGAGCAGCTGGCCGCGGCCGGCGCCGTCATCGACGAGGCCGCGCGGGCGGCCGGGCGCGAGCCGTCGGCGGTGCGCAGGCTCTACAACGTCGTGGGCACCTTCGAGGGCACCGGCCGCGAGTTCCTGCAGGGCCCACCCGAGGTGTGGGTGGAGCAGCTGGCCGAGCTGGCGCTGACCGAGGGCGTGTCCGGGTTCATCCTGATGGCCGACTCCCCCGACCTCATCCGCCGCTACGCCGCCGAGGTCGCCCCGGCCGTGCGGGAGCTGGTGGCGGCCGAGCGGGCCGGCGCGGCGGGTCCCGCCGCGCCCCTCCACGTGCCCGAACCGGTCACCGCGCGCGGATCCCTGGCCGGCGTCCCCACCCCCGACGACGGCACCCGGCTCAGCACCGAGCACGTGTGGGACGAGTCGACCCGCCCGACCGGCCCGGCGTCCGACCCCCGCCGCGACTACACCCCGCACGAGGTGGCCGCCGGCCGGCACCTGGTGGACGTGCACGACGGGCTGCGCGCCGAGCTGCGGCAGCTGCGCGACATCGCCGACCAGGTCGCCGCCGGGGCGCTGGACCCCGGGACCGCCCGCTCCCACCTGCAGACCATGACGCTGCGCCAGAACAACTGGACCCTGGGCGTCTACTGCGAGACCTACTGCCGGATCGTCACCACCCACCACACCATCGAGGACCGCACCCTGTTCCCGCACCTGCGCCGGGCCGAGCCCGCGCTGGCCCCGGTCGTCGACCGGCTGGCCGAGGAGCACATCGCGATCCACGGCGTGATCGAGCGGGTCGACCAGGCGCTGGTGGCGCTGGTGACCACGCCCGACGGCATGAAGGACCTGCGCGCCGCGATCGACCTGCTCACCGACACCCTGCTGTCGCACCTGTCCTACGAGGAGCGCGAGCTGGTCGAGCCGCTGGCCCGCCTCGGGTTCGGCTAGCCGGCGGGCGCCCCGACCCGTTGATCCGCCCGTCGGGCCCCTGCGAGCATTGCGGGCGCCGTGAACCGTGGGGGCCCGCATGACCATGCAGATCCGGCAGCTCGTGCACAGCCTCGAGGTGCTGGCGGACTCGTTCGGTCGAGCCGTCTACGCCGGTGGCGACACCGCAGCGGCGCTCGCGTGCGTCACCGACTCGGTCGAGGTGGCGAACCTGCCCCACGGCGTCACCGCGCGCGGCGCGGCCGAGCTGCGCCGCCGACTCGACGAGGACCTCGCCCCGCACCTGCCGCCCGACCTGACCTTCCGCCGCGTGTCGCGCACGGCCGACCAGCGCCGGCTCGTCGACGAGTCGGTGGTGGCCTTCACCCACGACCGGGCCCTGCCCTGGCTGCTGCCGGGCGTGCCCGCGACCGGGCGGCCGGTCGAGGTGCTGGCGATCACCGTCGTGTCCGCCGAGCACCGCAGCCGCCTCGGGCTGACCACGACGCTCATCGACCGCCACCGCACCCTGTGGGACTACGCCGGGCTGCTGGCCCAGCTGCGGCTCGACCCGGCCGACGCGGCGGCGCTGCTGGCCCGGGGCTGAGCCCGGCTTGACCGCTTGCCGCGCCCCGCACAGGATCGGGTGATCCCAGCGTGAGGAGCAGGGCATGGCCACGTCGAGCTTCTGGCACTCGTTCGCCGACATGCAGGCGATCACCCGCGACGGTCCGCTCGTGCTCGAGCGCGGGGAGGGCGTGCACGTCTGGGACACCACCGGGCGCCGCTACGTCGACGCCGCCGCCGGGCTGTGGAACTGCAACGTCGGGCACGGCCGCACCGAGATCGGCGAGGCGGTCGCCCGCCAGGTCGGGCGGCTGGCCTCGTTCTCGACCTTCGGCGACTACTCCAACCCGCCCGCGGAGGAGCTGGCCGAGCGGCTGGCCGCGCTGGCCCCGTTCCCGGCCGCCAGGGCCTTCCTCACCAGTGGCGGGTCCGACTCCGTCGACACCGCGGTCAAGCTGGTCCGGCGCTACTGGTCGGCGTTGGGCCAGCCGGAGCGGCGCACCGTCGTCTCGCGCGAGTCGGCCTACCACGGCATGCACCTGGGCGGCACCGGGCTGGCCGGCATCGAGCCCAACCGGGCCGGCTACGGCGAGCTCGTGCCCGACACCACCCGCGTGCCGTGGGACTCGGCCGAGGCGCTGGCCAAGACCATCGAGAGCCTCGGTGAGCAGCACGTCGCCGCGTTCATCTGCGAGCCGGTGATCGGCGCGGGCGGCATCCTGATCCCCCCGCCGGACTACCTGGCCGAGGTCGCCCGCATCTGCCGGGAGACCGGCGTGCTGCTGGTCCTCGACGAGGTGATCACCGGGTTCGGCCGGGTCGGCGAGTGGTTCGCCGCGCACCGCTTCGGCGTCGAGCCCGACCTCGTGCTCTGCGCGAAGGGCATCACCTCGGGCTACCTGCCGATGGGCGCCGTGCTCGCGGGGGAGCGGGTGTCCGAGCCGTTCTACGACGGCACGGTGGGCCTGTGGCGCCACGGCTACACGTCCTCCGGGCACGTCGCCGGGTCGGCCGCGGCCCTGGCCAACCTCGACATCATCGAGCGGGAGCGGCTCATCCCCCGCGTCCGCGATGCAGAGGTGGTGCTGGCCGAGGCGTTCACCCCGCTGGCGGCCCACCCGCTGGTCGGCGAGGTCCGCACCGGCACCGGGCTGCTCACCGCGGTCCAGCTGTCCACCGACGCCCTCGCCCGCGACCCCGCCCTCCCCGCCGCCGTCGTCGCCGCGCTGCGCGCCGAAGGCGTCCTCACCCGGGCGATCGGCCAGGGCGCCGTCCAGGTCTCCCCGGCGTTCGTGATCACCGACGAGCAGATCCGCGACCTCGCCGCCGCGTTCGCCACCGCCCTCGACACCGCCCTCACCGCCGCGCCCGCCTGACCACGCACACCTCCCGGCGCCGCGCACACCTGCTGGTCACCACGCACATGCTGGGACGTGCGCGCGGTGACCAGGGGGTGTGCGTCGTGGACAAGCCGGTGCGGCGGGTTGTCCACAGCGCCGGCGGAGGGGGTGCTCACCGAAGTCGGCGGGCGGCACCCTCGACGGCATGACGGGCGACGTGGAGTGGCGCGGGCGGCTGCTCGCGAGCGGCTACACCGACGGCGAGCTGCGGCGGATGCGGCGCGACGGGGTGCTGGTCCCGCTGCGGCGGGGCGCTTACGCGGTCGGCACCCCACCCGCCGGCGCCGATGCCCACCACCTCCTCGCGATCAGGGCGGCGTGCGGAGTCCTGTCGCCCGATGCGGTCGTCAGCCACGCGTCGGCCGCGGTGGTGCACGGCCTGCCGGTGTGGGGGGTGCCGTTGGAGCGCGTGCACGTCACCCGGGGCCGGTCCCGCGGCGGTCGCTCCGGTGTCCGGGTGCACGTCCACGCGGCCCCGCTGGCCCCCGAGGACGTCGTCGTGATCGGCGGCCTGCGCGTCACCACGGTCGCCCGCACCCTGCTCGACCTCGCCCGGACGCAGCCCTTCGAGCAGGCCGTGGTCCTGGCCGACGCCGCCCTGGCCCGCCACGCGGTCGACCCGGCCGGCCTCGCCATGGTGCTGCTCCGGGCGGCGAGGTGGCCGGGCCTGCCCGCGGCCCGCCGGGCGCTCGCGTTCGCCGACGGCCGTGCCGAGAGCGTCGGCGAGTCGCGGAGCCGGATCGCGATCGCCCGCTGCGGGCTGCCGCGGCCCGTGCCCCAACTCGCCGTGCACGACGAACACGGTGCGCTGATCGGCCGGGCCGACTTCGGCTGGCCCGGGCTCGCCACCATCGGCGAGTTCGACGGCCGGGCCAAGTACGGACGGCTCCTGCGCCCCGGCCAAGCACCGGCCGACGCCGTACGCCGAGAAGCTCCGCGAAGACCGGCTTCGCGCTCAGGGCCTCGCCGTCGTCCGCTGGTCGTGGCCGGACCTGGACGATTTCACCCCGGTCGCCCGCCGACTCCGGGCAGCCTTCCGTCCCACCTGAGTTCGACCACGCACACCCCCGGCCACCGCGCGCACCTCGTCGCCACCACGCACATGGCGGGAGGTGTGCGCGACGACCACCAGGTGTGCGTGGTGGCGGGGTCGTGGGAGGGGCTAAAGCGGGGGTGAAGCGCGGGGGCCGGTAATGGGGCGGTCCGCGTCCCGCGAGGGACGTCCCGCGAAGGCCGGGGGCCCGATGAGCACCGTTCCACCACCGTCGCACCCCGTGCGGTCCGACGGGCCGACCGTCGACCACACCGACATCGTCCCGACGTCCGCGGAGCGGCCGGCGCGGTCGGTGGGGGCGGCGGTGCTGTTCAACCTCAGCGGGCTCGGGGTGGGGTTCGCCTACCTGGGGCGGTGGGGGGCGGCGGCCGGGGGTCTGGCGATCACCGGGGGGTTGGTCGCGTTCGCGTTCGGCACCGACGCCGCCGACCGGCCGCTGCTGTGGGTCGTGCCGGCCGGGCTGTGGCTGGGGGCGGCGGCGGTCGCCGCCGGGCTGCTGGCCCGGCGGCACCCGCGGCCGGTGGGTGCGCGGGCGCGCGCCGTGCCGGTCGTGGGGGCGGCGCTGCTGGTGGTGGGGCTGGTCGGGGGGTTCGTCGGCTACCGGGTCGCGGGGTCCTCGGTCTACGAGCAGGGGCTGGCCGCGCAGGCCCGGGCCGACTGCGCGACGGCGGTGGAGCGGTTCGACACCGTCGACGGGCCGTTCGAGCTCACGATGAGCGCGGACGTCCCGGCCGCGCGCCTGGGCCGCGCGCAGTGCCTGGCCTACCTCGTCGCGGTCGAGGCCGGGCGCCGCGGCGACCACGCCGCGGCGGTGCGCGGCTACCAGGACTTCCGCCGCGCGCACCCGGGGACGGTGCTGGTCGGGTTCGCCGCGCGGAACCTGGAGGCCACCTACGACGCGTGGGCGCAGCAGCTGCGGGCGGCGGGCGACCAGCCCGGCGCGATCCGCGTCTACCGCGACCTGCTCGTCGAGTTCGACACCCCGCGGGCCCGCGCCGACCTGGCCGCCACCTACCTGGAACAGGCCGAGCAGCTGCGCGCCGCCGCGGCCACCGGCGACGGGAACTCCCGAGCCGGGCTGGCCCGGGCCGCCGTCGACGCGCTGCTCGTGGTGGCCGACGAGTTCGCCGCGACCCCGAGCGCGGCGCGCGTGCCTCAGGCGCTGGCCGACACCTACGCCGCCGCGACGGGGCTGACCGCCCAGGGGCAGTACTGCGCGGGCCTGCCGGTGCTGGACTCGTTCGCGTCCCTGCCGGCGACCGGGCCCACCGCCGACGTCGTGCGCGTCGCCCACGCCGACCGGGCCCCGGCGATGTTCGAGTGCGGCCTGGCCGACTACCGGGGGTCGAGCTACTCCGGGGCGATCGACCGGCTCACCGCCTTCCTGGGCGCCTACCCGGACGACCCGCGGGCCGCGCAGGCCCGCTCGGCGATCATCGCGGCGACGGTGCTGGCCGAGTCGGGCGGGGCACCGCTGCCGCTGCCGGCCCCGCTGACGAACAACGTGACCGGCCCCAACCCGGTGACCGTCTTCAACAACACCCCCTACGAGCAGCACGTCTACCTGGTCGGCCCGACCGCGCACGAGTTCGTGCTGCCGCCCTGCCCGGACTGCACGGAGCAGTACGTCGGACCGCTGATCGACAGCCTCGGCCCGGCCGACCCGTGCGGCGACCCGACCGGGCGCCCCTCGCTGACCCTGATGCTCGGGTCGGGCACCTTCACCTGGTTCTCGCGGACCACCGACGAGTCGACCCCGGTGCGCTCCGACGTGATCGAGTCCGGCTACTCGTACTCGACCTGCGTCTACGTCGAGAGGTACCTCTGATCGCGCAGGACAGCTCGGCCAGCGGCGCCCGCCGCGCGCGGTTCGCCGCCACCTCCTCGCCCAGCAGCCGGGCCAGGGCGGAGAGCGGCGGGCCGGTCACGGGGCGGCGGGCTCCGGGCGCCGGTAGATCCGCGCGGCGGAGATCCGGCCGGTGCCGTCGGGGGCGTCGAGCTCGTCGAGGTGGTGGCGCACGTGCTCGTCGACGGAGAGGTACTTGCGGCCCGCGCGCAGGTCGGCGTCGTTGCGCAGCCGGATGATCAGCGGAAACGCGCCGAGCGCCCCGGCGTCGAACAGCCCGGTCGTGTAGACCAGCTGCACGCCCAGCGCCCGGGCCACGCCGAACTGCAGCTCCAGCAGGTAGCCGGCCGAGGCCCGGCCGATCGGGTTGTCCAGGAACAGCACGCCGGCGTGCCGGCGGCGGCCCTGGCCGCGCTGGTTGGCCCGCAGCGCGGCCATCGTGCAGTACAGCACGATCGCCGCGGTGAGCTGCTGGCCGCCGGAGAACACGTCGCGGATCTCGGAGACCCGCAGCCGCTCGGTGCGCAGCACGGCGTCGGGCTTGAGCATCTCCACCCGCACACCCTTGGGCATCGCCGCGCGCACCCCGCGCAGCAGCAGGCCCATGCCGTCGCGGCGGTCGCGGGCCGGGCCCGCCTTGCCTGCGTGCTCGGCGGCGGTGCGGTCGACGACGTCGCCGAGGCGGGCGGTCAGCTCGGTGTCGTCGATGTCGTCGAAGCGGATGCGCAGGAACTGCTGGCCCGACCAGTCCGACAGGCCCTCCGGCAGCTGGGAGAGCCGCCCGGCCAGCCGCAGGGTGCGCAGCGCCTCGCCGACCATGCCCTGCAGCCGGGTGACGATCCCGGAGCGGTAGCGCCCGATGTTGGCCAGGTCGTCGTCGAGCGAGCGCAGCCGCGGGCGCAGGGCCGACTCCCACTCGGCGGCCATGGCCGGGGTCTCCGAGCGGTCGATCTTGAGGATGTGCCTGCGGACCGGGCTGGTGACGCTGTCGAAGCGCGGGTCCTGGGCCAGGCGCGCGACGGCGTCGGCGGCCTTGCGGGTCGCGGTCTCGGCCTGGGCCCTGGCCTGCGCGGCCGCCCGCACGCCCGCCTGCGCGGCGGCCCAGCGCTGCGATCCGGTGTCGGCGTCGCCGGCGAACGGCTCGGCCGGAGCCGCCCCGGGGTCGCCCGCGGCGTCCTCGCCGAGGGCGCGCACGAGCATCGCGAAGCCCTCGGCGGCCGCCTCGGCGGCGCGGAGCTCGGCCTGGGCCGCCGCGCGGTGGGCCTCGGCCCGCTCGGCGGCGGCCTCGGCGGCGCGCAGGTCGTGGCCGACCCGGTCGAGCAGCTCGCGACCGTGCTCGGCGTCGGTCGGCTCGCCGCCGGGCTGCACCGACCCGCCGTGACCGGGCAGCTCGGCCAGCGCGCGCTCGGCCACGACGACCTCGGTGACGGCGCTCTGCAGCCGGGTGGTCAGCGCGACCAGCGCTCGCTGGGCCTGCGCGGTGGCGGCGTGGCGGGCGGAGTCGTCGGCGCCGTCCGGGGAGCGCAGCAGCGCGTCGGCGCGCTCGCGGACGGCGGCGCCCAGCTCGCCCACGGTCTCGCGGGCCGCCTCGGCGGTGCGCTCGGCGGCCATCAGCGCCGAGCGCAGGTCGGCGTCGATCTCGGCGGCGGCGTAGGCGGCCGCGGCCCGGCGGAACTCGGTGCGCAGCACCTCCAGCGGCTGGTCGGGCGCGGTGTCCCGGTCGCCAGCGGCGCCGTCGACGGGTAGCTCGGCGATCTCGTCGTACCGGCTGCGCGCAGCGGCGGTCTGCCGGTCCTCGGTGCGCTGCGCCTCGCTCGCCCGGCCGCGGGCCAGCTCGGCGGCGGCCCGGGCCCGCGCGGCCCGATCGTCAGCCTCGCCTGCCGCCACCGCGGCGGCGCGCTCCCGCTCGCGCAGGTCGGCCTGCTCGGCGCCGACCCCGCGCAGCGCGGCCAGCCGGGCGGCCCGCTCGCGGGCCGCGGTGGCGGCGGCGTCGAGCCCGGCGCGGGCGGCCTCCAGCCCTTCGGCGCGGTCGTCGATGGCGGTGATCTCGGCGCTCGCGGCGTCCACCGCGGACCGCGCGGCGGCGACGGCCCCGGCCGCGTCCGAGCGGGCCTCCGCCAGATGGTCGAGGGCGCCCGGCGGGTAGCGGGCGACCCACTCACGCAGCCGGGCGGCCAGCTCCCGGTCGGCGCCCAGGCGCTCCTGCAGGCCGGCCAACCGCTCCCCGCGCTCGGCGGTCTCGGCGCTGAGCTGGTCGCGCACGGCGGCCGCGGCGTCCTCGTCGACCATGGCCGGGTTGGGCGGCACGACGAACTCGACGCCGGGCGCGCCGGGGCCGGAGTCCTCGATCGCCCGGGTCGAGCCGACGGCGACCGCCGCGCAGGGCAGCCCGCGCGCGGCGGCCAGCGCCTCCCGGGCCCGGTCGGCGTCGGCCGGGTCGTTCAGCAGCAGGCCGCCGACCAGGTGCGGGAAGCGCAGCAGCGTCGCCTCGCGGGTCTGGGCCGGCATCATCGCCAGGTAGCGCCAGCCCGACCAGGCCCGCACGCCCGCGCCCTCCAGCACGGCCAGCGCCTGCTCGACGTCCGCTGGCGGGGGTAGCAGCCCGCCCTCCCCGAGCGCGCGCAGCGCGCGGGTGTCGCGGTCCTGCTCGGAGAGCAGGGCGGTGCGTTCGCGCTCGCCCTCGGCCAGCGCCGCCGCGACCAGCTCGACCGCGCCGCCGGCGTCGGTGCCGGGTTCGACGGTGTCCACGCCGAGCAGCTCGGCCAACCGGTCCTGGGCGACCAGCGCGCGGCGGCGCTCGTCGGCGCGGGCCCACGCGTCCTCGGCGGCGGCCGCGGCCCCGCTCGCCGCGGCGGCGGCCTCGCGGGCGGCGCCCAGGCGGGCGTCGGCGGCGCGCCGGTCACGGCGCAGGCGCTCCAGCGTCGCGTGCAGCTCAGCCAGCTCGGCGTCGGCGGCCCGGGCGGCGGACTCCGCGCGGTCGGCGGCGTCGGCGGCGTCCTCGTCGGCGCGCAGCAGTCCGGCGCCGACGGCCTCGCCGACCCGCTCGCGGATGCGGTCGAGCCCGACCCGGGCCTGCTCGACGGCGGCCCGGTGGCCGGCGGCCTCGCCGGTGCGGCGCAGCTCCTCGTCGCGGGCGGCCTCGGCCCGCGCGGTCGCCGCCCGCACCGCCTCGGCGGCGTCGCGGGCGGCCCGCTCGGCGGCGGCCGCCCCGGCGCGCAGGCCGGCGGCCAGCGCCGTCGCGGCGTCCTGGCGGGCGCGCAGCGCGGGGCGCGCCTTGTCCTGCTCGGCGTCCACGACGGCGCGCAGGCGGCGGGCCTCGGCCGCGGCGACGCGGTCGCGCAGCACGGGCTCGACCGCCCGCCACGCCTCCAGCAGCTCCTCGGCCCCGTCCTTCTCCCCCTGCAGGGCGTCGCGCGCCGCGGTCGCGTCGCGCAGGCGCAGGGCCGAGACCATGCGGCGCAGCTCGGCGGCGACCTCGCGCAGCCTGCGGACCTCACCGCCCGCGAGCCGGGCGGCCTCCTCGGCGCCGGCCAGCGCCCGCGCGACGGTCTCCAGGCGCGCGGTCTCGACGTCGCGGCGGGCGAGGACCGCCGCGGCCAGCCCGCGAGCCTCGCGGCGCGCGGTCGCCTCGCCCGCCCTGGCCAGCCGCGCCGCCCGCTCGGCCGCGGCCAGCGGGCCCAGCAGGTCCAGCACCCCCGCCACGAACTCGCGCTCGAGCTCCAGGTCGCTGCGCTCGGCGATCCGCTTGGCGTAGCCGGCCACCAGCTCGGCCAGCGTGCCCGGCTCGGCCGGGTCGAGCACGGCGCGCAGCAGGAAGTCGACGAACGCATCGTCGGTGGGGAAGGTGAACGCGTCGGCGGCCTCGCCCTCACCGGCGTTCATCGCCCGCTGGTAGCGGAACAGCTCCGGGTCGAGCCCCACGTCGACGAGGTGGCGGGTCCAGTCGGCGTGCCCGGTCTCCCACACCAGCGCGCGGGTCGGGTCGGCCTGGTCGGCCTCGGCGAGCCGGTCGCGGAACGCGGCCAGGGTGAGCCTGCGACGCTCGCGGGTGAAGGGCAGGTCGTCGAGGCCGAAGCCGTCGCCGGGGGTGAACGAGTACCAGGCGTCGGTGAGCTTGTCCGGGTCGCTGGAGGCGGTGTGCCCGCGCCACTCCGAGACCTTGCCGGTGACCAGCAGCGCCCCGGTGCCGGTGTGCATCCACTCGCAGGCCACGTGCGCGACGTCGTCGCCGAGCACGAACTTCTCCAGCACGGTGGTGCTGGTCGTGCCGACCACCTGGCGCCGACCCGGCAGCACGACCGAGAAGACCAGCTTGAGCAGCACCGACTTGCCGCCGCCGTTCTCCAGGAACAGCACCGACGCCGGCGAGGGCCGCCGCGGCACCCGCTCGACGTCGTCGGCGGCGAAGAAGTCCAGCTGGGCGGGCGCGCCGCGGACCGGGGCGCCGAGCCCGCGCAGGTCGAGGCAGACGTCCTGGTAGCGGGCCCCGGGCGGGCCGACCGAGAACAGCCGGACCCGGGACAGCTCATACACCGCCTGCCTCCAGGGCACCGTCGGCCGTGGGTCGCAGCGTGCCCAGCGCGGACGTCACCGGCAGCACGCCCAGCTCCAGCAGCTCGTCGAACGCGCGGCGGGACGCCAGCTCCCGCACCTGCACCTGGTAGCGGGCCGTCGTGCGGAACGTGGCGGTGCCCGCCTGCCCGTCGGCCCCGACGGGCACCAGGAAGCCCTGGTCGGCCAGGAACCGCAGGGCCTTGCCGACGATGCCGCGGGTCGTGGCGTCGCCTGCCCGGCCGTCCTTGGTGGCCGCGGCAGGCGGGCGGCGCGACCACGCCCGCCACGCCGCCTCCAGCTCGGGGGCCTCGGAGAGCGGGTCGCTGTTCTCCCCGGTGCCCTCCACCCGCTCCTGCAGCGCCCGACAGGCCTCCCGGACGGCGGCGTCGACCTGGTCGACGGAGACCCGCCCGACGTAGCTGTCGTTGCCCAGGTCGTCGGGGCGGGGGAAGGCCAGCGCGGCCACCGCCAAGTGCGCGAGTCCATGCAGCACCTTGTCGGCCTGCCGGTTGGCCAGCGCGGTCCGCCGGGCGTACTCGTCCATCCGGATCTCGAAGATCGACTCCTCGGTGGCCGCGACGACCGCCCCGGACTGCGGGCCGACGGCCAGCACCACCAGCCCCAGCCCGGACGCCACCCGCTGCACGACGTCCTTGAACGCGTCGTCCTCGCCGTAGCGGCGCACCAGCTCGGCGTAGCCGGGGTCGCGCGCGGGCACCAGCTTCGGGCGCATCCCCAGCGCCACCAACCGCGAGGCCGACTCCACGTCCTGGGACCGGATGCCGCTCATGCCGCGTCCTCATCCCGCCCGGTCGGCTCGTCCGGCTCGGCTGGCTCGTCGAGCGCCACGTCGACCATCCCGACCAGCAGGTCGGCCCCGCCGAACTCGGCGTCGCGCAGCACCGCGCCGTCGTCGACGGCCAGGCACACGCGCTCGTCGCCCTGGCTGCGCGCGGTGGCCACCGACGTGCCCAGCGCGTGCAGGGATCGCAGCACGACCAGCTCGGCCAGCCGCGGGTCGAGCGCGCGGGCCCGCTCCAGCGCCGCCGACAGCCGCCGCGGCGGGCCGGGCTCGGCCAGCAGCGCGGAGACCTGGCGCCACTGCTCGTCGCTGTAGCGGTCGGTGTCCAGCGCGACCAGCTCGGGCTCGGACAGCTCCTCGCCGAGCGGGTCGCGGTCGGCGGGCGGTTCGAGCAGCACCTCCACCAGCCCGGTCAGGCTGAGCACGCTGGGCACGCGCAGCCCGGTGCCGGCGCTGAAGAAGGTGCCGGTGGGCCCGGCCGCGGTGGCCGCGTCCAGCTCCAGGCACGGGGTGAGCAGCTGCCCGAACACGTCCACCGCGGCCCGCTGCGGGCGCCCGGCGAACTGCTGGCGGTCCTGCTCGGCGCGGAACGTGGCCCCGGCCTCCTGCAGCCGGGTCTGCAGCTGGGTGTGGCGCTGGATGCAGTCGCCGACGACGTCGACCAGCTCGGCGGCCTGCCTGCGGCGCCCGGGCTCGGTGGCGGTGTCGCGGGCGTCGGCGATGTTGGCCAGGATCGCCGACTCGGCCCGGTAGCGGGACTCGATGTGGCGCAGCGCCTCGTCGATCAGCTCGGGCACGGCCGAGAGCCAGTCGACCGAGCGCACGTCGCGACGGGTGGAGTCGAGCCGCCCGCGCAGCGCCTCGGCGTACTGCACGGTGCGGTAGCGGGCCTGCTCGGCGGCAAGCCGGGCATCGCCGAGGCGGCCGCGGCTGATCAGGTTCTCCAGCTTGACCTCGGCCGCGACCTGGGCCGACTCGACGTCGGTGTCCAGCGCCCCGACCAGCACGTTGATCGCCTCGTCGGAGGCGCGCAGGTAGATCTCGCCGTCCGGGCCGGCCAGCTCGACGAGCAGCTTGAAGTCGAACCGGCGCCGGACGTAGCCGCCGTCGGGGCCGGTGGTGCCGTAGTCGGCCTGGAAGCCGCGGTCGACGCTGCCGACGTTGATCAGGTTCTCGACGACCCAGTGGCCGATGCGCTCGTGCTCGGCGGCGGGCGCGCCGGGCGCCTGCGCGGCGATGAACGGCGCCAGCCTGCGCACCACCCGGCCCTGGTCGGCGCCGGTGTCGAAGTCCATGGCCAGGGTGACCTGGTCGATGGCCTGCAGGGCGATCTCGGCCATCTGGTAGCGGCCGGCGTCGACCCACTCCAGGCGGTGCTTGCGCTGGTCGAGCTCGTGCAGCGGGGCGGTGCACGCGAGCGCCTTCAACCGGCGGGCGACGCCGTCGTCGACGACGACCGACGCCGTCCCGTCCACCACCACAGCCGAGCACTCTACGAACCCCGCCCGACCCCTCCGCGACGGAGGGGCCGGGCGGGCCCGGACGCCGGGGCGTGCTCAGCCCTGTCGCGGCTGCTCGGGACGCCCCGCGCGGAGCGCCTCCAGCTCGGCCCGCACCCTGCGCTCGTGCTCCTCGGCGTCCTGGCGGGCCCGGCGCGGGCTCCACCGCCCGGCCATCAGGAACACGAACGGGATGAAGAGCGCCTCGCAGACGACCGAGACCCACCACCAGGCCTTCCACTCGTCCGCGCTGCGGGCCGCGGCGGCCTGCACCTCGGGCCCGTGCTCGGTCAGGAAGGACAGGTCCGCCGGCGGCACCGCGCCGACGGCCCGCAGCTGCGCGATCGCCTCGGCGGCGCTCACCCCCAGCGCCGCGGAGATCTGCCCGACGGCGTCCGCCGCAGCGGCGCCGTCGCCCGGGTCGGCGGTGATCTCGGCCAGGGTGCCCGGTTCGACGGCACCGATCGTCCGCAGCTCGGCAGCGTACTTCGCGGACAGCTCCCCGACCCCGCCGCCGTACTGCACGAGCGGGGTCATCGAGGTGACCACGAAGGGCAGCAGGAAGATCGACACCGCCACGACGATCCGGACGATCCAGCCCCACACGGCCAGTCCGGTGGCGGTCAGCGCGGGGTTGTGCCTCTCCACCGTCTCGGTGAAGCTCGCCATCCACGGCGCGTAGGCGACGCCCAGGCTGATCGCCAGCAGGCTGAGGATGACCGCGAACTGCGTGTAGGTCGTGCCCGGCCCGGCCTCCAGGAAGACGATCGTCATGACGATCGCCCCGACCGCACCGACGACCATGAACGGCTTGCGCACCCGCAGCCGGTCGGACGCGATCCCGATGAGGACCAGCGCGACGGCGTCGAACGCCCAGAACCAGTTGCCGACCCCGTTGGCGTCGGCCAGCGAGAAGCCGTGGATCGTGGTCAGGTAGATGGTGAGGAAGCCGATGATCGTGTAGTAGACGACCAGGAAGATCGCGACCGCGAAGGCCGACCCGATGACGTCGGCCTTCATCATCTGGCGGAACGGCCGCCGGATCGCCGCCTCCGGATCGACGCCGGCCGCCCGCACCTCCAGCAGCTCGCGGTCCTTGAGGCTGACCATCAGCTGGTCGCGCAGCCGCGGCGACAGCTCGCGCAGCCCGAACAGGGCGATCACGAACACCACCAGCCCGACCACGCCGCAGATGTAGAACTGGGCGCGCCAGTCCGGCAGGACCGCGAGCGTGCTGCTGGACACCGCGGCCACCACCAGGCTGCCGATCACCGGGCCCAGGGTCCAGAAGCCCATCGCCGAGGCCCGGCCCAGCTGCGGGGAGAAGTCGCGCACCAGGGCCGGGGTGGCCACCAGTACGACCCCCTCCACGAACCCCACCAGCGTGGACGCCGCGGCGAACCACCACTTGTCCGGCATGTGCGGCACCACGAACGTCACCAGCACGCCGGTCACGCCCAGCCCGTAGGCGACCAGGTTGGCCCGGCCCCAGCGGTCGGCCAGCCCGGCCAGCAGCGAGGCGAAGGCGCCCAGCGCGTTGGCCACGACCGTCATGTAGACGTAGAAGGGGAAGCTCATGCCGAAGTGCGCGATGATCGCCGGCGAGACCGCGCCCCCCACGTACGCCTGGTAGTAGAGGATGATCGTGGCCACCACGACCAGGGCCAGCTGGATCATCCGGGGCCGGGTGTCGGGGTAGTGGTCGAGGCGCCGGTCCCAGATCATCCTGGTCAGCGCACCGCCCCGGCTCTCGCTGGGGGCGTCAGGAAGAACAGCAGCCATGGTGTCTCCCGCGGGTCGCGCATTCGGTCGTCACCGCGGGGACCCGGGCGGGCGGCCACGGCGGGTCGGCACCACTTGTCTGGATTGACGGGTTCGACGACGATGCGGTGGTCCGACCGGTCCAGATGTACGTGCTCGTACTTCAGGCTTCACGACGGTAGATCGCGAGGTGCCATGCGGCAAGGGGGCTCCCTGTCCTCGCCCCGCGACGAGCGCGGCGGGCGGGCGCTGCCGCGCGGGCGCTCCAGCCTGCCCGCCTCCGACGTCGCCGCCGACCAGCGCAAGCGGCTGCTCGGCGCGGCCGTGGCCACGGTGGCCGAGAAGGGCGTGCACGGGGTGACCGTCGCCGACATCGTCCGCCGGGCCCGGGTGTCGCGCGCGACGTTCTACGCGCACTTCAGCGACAAGGACGCCTGCGTGCTCGCGGCCGGCGCGCACGGCTGGGCGCAGCTGTCCGACGCGGTCACCGCGGGCAGCCGCGCCGTGCCCGAGGACGCCGACCCGGAGCTGCACTGGCGCGCGGCCTGCCGGGCCTTCCTGCGCTTCCTGGCCGACGAGCCCGCCTTCGCCCGGCTGTTCTACGTCGACCTGCCCGCCGTGGGCGGCGAGGGCGTCGCCCGCCACGACGCGGCCACCCACCAGTTCGCCCGGTTCAACCAGGCGTGGCACGAGCGGGCCCGCCGCCGCCACCCGGACTGGCCGCGGGTCCCGTTCGACGCCTACGTCGCGCTGGTCGGCGCGACCACCGAGCTGGTCAGCACGCGCGTGCACCACGACCGCATCGGCGAGCTGCCCGACCTGGAGGACACGCTGACCGCGCTGCACCTGGCGGTGCTGGCCGGGCGGCCGTGGCCGGCGGGCTGAGGGCTCAGCGGGTCCTCAGCTCGGCGGCCACGTCGCCGCGCAGGTCGCGCTTGAGCACCTTGCCGCTGGGCGTGCGCGGCAGCGGCCCGTCGCGGAACACCACGTACGCCGGCACCTTGAACGCGGCCAGCCGCTCGCGCACGTGCGCCTGCAGGTCGGCGGTCGAGGCGACGGCCCCGGGGCGCAGCTGCACCACCGCCACCGCCTCCTCGCCCAGCGACTCGTGCGGCACCCCGACGATCGCCACGTCGCCGACGGCCGGGTGCTCGAACAGCGCGGCCTCGACCTCGGCGCAGTAGATGTTCTCCCCGCCGCGGATCACCACGTCCTTGAGCCGGTCGACCACGTACACCCAGCCGTCGCGCACGGCGCCGAGGTCGCCGGTGTGGAACCAGCCGTCGGTGAAGGCGGCCGCGGTGGCCTCCGGGTCGTTCCAGTAGCCGCGCACGACGTTGGGGCCGCGGAACCACAGCTCGCCCACCGCGCCGTCGGCGACGTCGTCACCGGTGGCCGGGTCGACCACCCGCACGTCGGCGCCGGGCACGCAGCGGCCCACGCTGTCCGGACGGGCGACGTAGTCGGCGCCGCTGTTGGACACCACCGCCGAGGTCGTCTCGGTGAGGCCGTAGCCGTTGGCCGGGGCGACCAGCGAGGCGAACCCGGAGTCGATGTGGCCGATCAGGTCGGGCGGCACGGGCGTGCCGCCCATGCTGAGCCCGGCCAGCGAGGCGATGCGCGACGGGTCGCCGGTGGCCGCTTCGACGAGCTGGCGCACCACGGTCGGCACCCCGGACACCCCGGTCAGCTGCTCGCGGGCGACCAGCTCGATGGCCTGCTCGGCGTCCCACCGGTACTGCGAGGCGTGCTTCGCCCCGGCGGCCAGCGTGTACAGCAGCCCGGTCAGCCCGGCGATGTGGAACAGCGGGAACGTGTTCAGCGCGCCGGGCTGCGGGGCGTCCGGGTCGGGGGTGGGCGGCACGCCGCCGTTGGCGATCGTGGCCGAGACGAACCCGCCGAGCAGGGTGTTCATCAGGTTGGTGCAGTGGTTGCGGTGGCTGCCCACCGCGCCCTTGGGCCGGCCGGTGGTGCCGGAGGTGTAGAGGATCGTGGCGTCGTCGTCCGGGTGGATGTCGACCTCGGGCGCAGTGGCGTCCGGGTCGAGCCCGGCCAGCACGTCGTCCCAGGACCGCACGCCCGGCGCCGGGTCGCCGCCGCGCACCTCGATCATCGGGATGCCCAGCTCCGCGCGCTGCCCGGCCAGCACCGCGATGCGCTCGGCGTCGGCGACCAGCAGCTTCGCCCCGGAGTCGTCGAGCGCGTAGCGCAGCTCGGGCGCGGTCCACCAGGCGTTCAGCGGCACCACGACCAGCCCGGCGACCGCGGCGGCGAACAGGACCGGCGACCACTCGGGGTAGTTGCGCATGCTGACCGCGACCCGCTCGCCCTTGGCCAGGCCGTACTCCTCGCGCAGGCACCGGGCCAGGCCGAGCACCAGGCGCAGGTGCTCGGCGAAGGTCCACCGCCGGTCCTCGTAGACCAGGAAGGTGCGCTGGCCGTACCCGGCGGTGGAGAGCACGACGTCGCGCAGGGTCTGCGGGCCCTCGGCGTACACCCGCATCGGGATGCCCCTGACCTCCTCCTCGGCCAGCGCGAACGGGCCGCCGGGCGCGGTGAGGCGGGCGGTGAGCAGTGCTTTCTCGGTGCTGTCCGCGCTGGTGCGCGCGGTGGCGGGGTCGGCGCTGACCATGTTCCAGCCCTTCATCGGACGGGACGAGCGGTGTCGGCTGAACGATCGTTCAGACGCTAGGAGCGCCGCCGGGCCGCTGTCAACGACCACCGTGGCCCTTGACCCGGCACCGCGGCGGGCGCACCGTCGGGGGATGGCCGCGCCGACGACGTCCCCGTCCACCGCCTCCACCGCCCCTGCCGCCTCCGCCTCCATGTCGGCCTACGTGCCGACCCAGGAGGGACTGTCGCTGCCCGAGCCGCCGGTCTTCGCCACCGTCGAGGAGGAGCGCCGGTACCGCAAGGAGCAGCTGGCCGGGGCGCTGCGGCTGTTCGGCCGCTTCGGCTTCGGCGAGGGCGTGGCCGGGCACATCACCGTGCGCGACCCCGAGCACCCGGACATGTTCTGGGTCAACCCGTTCGGCATGTCCTTCCGCCACATCCGGGTCAGCGACCTGATCCTGGTCGACCACGAGGGCACCGTGCGGCACGGGAACAAGCCGGTCAACCGGGCCGGGTTCGTCATCCACGCGGCCGTGCACGCCGCCCGCCCGGACGTCGTCGCGGCCTGCCACGCGCATTCCACGCACGGCAAGGCGTGGTCGTCGCTGGGCCGGGTGCTCGACCCGATCACCCAGGACGCCTGCGCCCTCTACGAGAACCACGTCGTCGTCACCGAGGGCCGCGGCGCGGTCGTCGTCGACGAGGAGTCGGCCCGGCTGCTCGCCGAGGGCCTGGGCCCGCACAGCATGTGCTTCCACCAGAACCACGGCATCTTCACCGTCGGGCAGACGGTGGCCGAGGCGGCGTGGTGGTTCGTCAGCACCGAGCGCAACTGCCAGGCCCAGCTGCTGGCCGAGGCGGCGGGCACCCCGACGATCATCGACCCGGAGAACGCCCGGTTCACCCGCGACCAGATCGGCGGGGCCTACGCGGGCTGGTTCGCGTTCCAGCCGCTGTGGGACGAGATCGTGCGCAGCGACCCCGACCTGTTCGACTGATCAGCCCGGCCGTCGCGGGTCGTGGGTGGGGCCGGGGCGGCCCTGCTGGACGAACAGCGCCCGCACGTGCTCGTCGCCGAGCCCGCGCCAGCGGTGGGCCAGCGTGCCCGGGTAGTAGAGGGTGTCGCCCGTCCGGACGGTGTGCAGGCCCTCGCCGACGATCTCGACCTCGATCGTGCCCGACAGCACGTGGATGAACTCGTCGCCGTCGTGGGCGTAGGCCGGCCCGAACTCCTGCGGCGCGCCCTCGAACAGCATCGGGTACAGCCCCCGGGTGCCGGCGACCAGCGAGCGCGCCGAGCCGCCCGGGTTGTCCACGGGCATGCCCTCACCGGCCGGGACCAGCCCGACGCGGGTGTCGCCGGGGTCGAGGGTCTGCGACATCAGCGCGGGCTGGCTGGTGCCCAGCGCCTGGGCGATCCGGTGCAGCGAGGACATGCTCGGGCGCACCAGGCCGCGTTCGAGCTGGCTGAGGAACGGGTGCGAGAGCTCGGCCCGCCCGGCCAGCTGCACCAGCGTGAGGCCCATCGCCTTGCGCCTGCGGCGGATCACCGCCCCCAGGCGGCGGCGCAGCTCGGGCTCGCCGTCGGTCGTGCCGCCTGCCGCGCCCGACACCGCCACGCACGCTCCTCCCGGTCGCCGGACCCCACCGTCCCATCCGCGCGCACCCGACGCTCGGGGACGCACCGGCCGGTCGGCCTCGATCACCCGGTGGGTGAGCTCGCCGCGGCGTAATGTCCGGAAGTCGTGACCAGTAGCACCGACGGCGTCATCGCCCGCAGCAAGGCCCACCTCGTCCGGCTGTGGGAGCAGGACCGGGCCGCGTTCGGGGTGTGGAGCTCCACGCGCGACGCGGCGGTCGCCGAGCTGATGGCGGCCAGCCCCTTCGACTACGTCTGCGTCGACCTGCAGCACGGCCACGCCACCTACGCCGACCTGCCGGGGATGCTGCAGGCCATGCGGGCCGCCGACCGGGCCCCACTGGTCAGGGTGCCGTGGAACGACCCGGCGTCGATCATGCGGGCGCTCGACGTCGGCGCCTTCGGGGTGATCGTGCCGATGGTCAACAGCGCCGTCGAGGCGGCGGCCGCCGCCGCGGCCTGCCGGTACCCGCCGGCCGGGGCGCGCAGCTGGGGGCCGATGTGGGCCGGTGTGCGCGACGACGGGGCGCCCGCCCCGGGCGAGCAGGACGCGGCGGTGCTGTGCCTGGTCATGGTGGAGACGCGGGCCGCGGTCGACGCGCTCGCCGAGATCGTCCGCGTGCCCGGCGTCGACGGCGTCTACATCGGACCCAACGACCTGGCGCTCGGCTGCGGGTTCGACCGCGCGACCTACCGCGACTCCCCCGCCGTCGACGACCTCATCGAGGGGATCGTCACGACCTGCCGGGACGCCGGGGTCGTCGTCGGCCTGCACTGCTCGGACGCGGAGATGGGCGCGCACTGGGCGGGGCGCGGGGTGCGGCTGCTCACCGTCGGGCAGGACCTCGCCCTGCTGGGCGGGGCGATCTCCCGGCGGTGGGCCGCGCTCGACCCGGCGACCAGCGCCGGGCGGGACGGCGACCCGTCGTCGCGGCCCGGCTACTGAGCCGGGCCGCGACCGTCAGCCGCCGCCCTGGCTGCGGCTCCCGCTGCGCAGTCCGCCCAGGTTCGACAGGCCCGGGGTGGGCAGCGGGCGCGACGGGTCGGCGATGACCACCTCGTCGCCCGCGGCGAGCCCGGACAGGATCTCGGTCCGCAGCGGGCCCACCGCGCCGACCCGCACCGGCACCGGGTCGACCGCCTCGCCGCGCAGCACGTCGACGGTGCTCGTCGCGCCGTCGGTGTGCACGGCCGAGGTCGGCACGGTCAGCACCCCGGCCACGTCGGCGAGCTCGATCGCCACCGACGCTCCCTGGCCCGCGGGGTAGGGCCCGGGGGCGCCGGGCAGGGCGATCGTGACCTCGTAGGTGACGGCGCTGCCGGTGGAGCCGTCGGGCAGCAGCCCCACGGCGGCCACGCTGCCCTCGATCGCGGCACCGGTGCCGTCCGGGGTGACGGTGGCGGGGTTGCCCACGGCCACCCGGGCGATGTCGCCCTCGTCGACCGAGACCTGCAGCTGGTAACCCCGGGTCGCGGCGACGACCACCACCTGCGGCGACGTCGAGCCGCCCGGCACGGTGTCGCCGACCTGGAGGTCGAGGGCGCCGACCGTGCCGTCGATCGGGCTGACCAGCACGGCCTGCTCGCGGTTCTGCCGGGCCTCGGTGAGCGCGGCGTCGGCGGCGTCGATCGCGGCGCGGTCGGCGTCGAGCTGCTCGGCCGAGGCGGGCCCGCCGCCGGCCAGGGCCTGCGCGGCGGCCGCCGACGGGAGCGACGCCGCCGCGGCGGCCGCGGCCGCCTGGGAGGCGGCTGGGCCCGGGGCGGTACCCGGGACCGCCCCGGCGGGCACCTCGACACCGGCAGGCAATTCGACGCCGGCCGGCAGCTCGGTCCCGGCGGGAAGCTCGACCCCGGCCGGCAGCTCGGTCCCAGCCGACAGTTCGGTCCCGGCGGGAAGCTCGACCCCGGCCGGCAGCTCCACACCCGCCGGAAGCTCGGCCCCGGCGGGCAACTCGACACCGGCAGGCGGTTGGCTGCCCGCCGGGAGCTCGACCCCGGCGGGCAGCGCATCGGGACTCGGCAGAGCGGGGGTGCTCCCCGTCGCGACGGTCAGCAGCGCGCTCAGCGCCTCGTCGAAGGCGGCGTCGCCGTCGGCGATCCGGTCCTGCCGCTCCGCGACGTCGGTCTGCGCGGTGAGGGCCTCCTGCAGGGCCTGGATGCAGTCCTCGGAGGCCGCGCCGGGATCACTGTCGGAGTCGGAGTCGGGGTCGGAGTCGGGGTCGGAGTCGGGGTCGGTGGCGGCCGGGTGCCGGAACGCGACCGGGACCGCGACGTCGGAGTCCTCCTGTCCGGAGTCCTCCCAGCCGTCCGAGCCGTCCGTGCCGTCCGAGCCTTCTGATTCGTCCTCGTGCTCGGATCCCGAAGTGGTCGGCGGGGCGGTGGTCGTGGGCTCGTCCGTCGCGGTGGTCGTGGGCTCGTCCCTCGCGGTCGTCGTGGGCTCGTCCGTCGCGGAGGGCTCGGCGGACGGCGGGGCCGCGGGGCTCGCCCGGTCCTCCGCGGGCTCTCCCCCTGCGGGCTCGTGGGTCGGTGCGGTCTCCGTCGCCGACGGGTCCTCGGTCGGCTCCGCCGCGTCGTGCTCCTGGGTCGACGCGTCGTGCGTCGGCTCGGGGGCCTGCTCCTTCCGGTGCTCGGTCGGCTCGCCCGTCACGGGGACGCAGGCGGCCTTCGCCGCGTCGAGCTTGTCGCGAGCGGTGGCCAGCGCGGAGCCGGCCTCCTCGCGCTGCTCGGCCCGCGCCTGGCGGTACGCGGCGGCGACCTCGACCGCCTCGCGCACCGCGTCCTGGGCCGGGACCGCCGCGGGCGCCGGGGCGACCGCCAGTGGGACGGCCGCCGGTGGGACGGCCGCCGGTGGGACGGCGGGCGGAGCAGCCGGTGGAGCGGCCGCGGCGGGCGGAACGGCCGCGGGGGGAACCGCGGCGGCGGGCGGGATCGCCGCGCCCGCGGGCAGGCTCGGGATCCGCGCGTTGCGCCCCGCAGCCGACCCGCCGGCCGGATCGGCCGACCCGGTGCCGTCCTCGTCGGCGGCCAGCCGGGCCCTGGCCGTGGCCAACTGCGACTGCGCCGCGGCCACCTGGGCGTCGAGCGCGGTGGTGTCCAGGCGGGCCAGGACCGTGCCCGCGGCCACCTGCTGGCCGACGGCGACCTCGACGGAGGCGATCGTGCCGCCGACCGGGAAGGCCAGGTCCGACCGGTCGACCGGCTGGATGGAACCGTTGGCGTCCAGGGTGACGGTCACGTCGCCGGGGCCGGCGGCGGCGGTGCGGTAGCGCGGGGTGGCCGAGCCCGCGGTGGCGGCGAGCGCGGCCAGCACCGCCAGCAGCACCACGACCACCAGCAGGACGATCCAGAAGCGCCGGCTGCGGCGCAGCGCGCTCGTCATGTCCGACTCCCTGCGTTCTCTGGCGCTCTCACGGGCCTGTCTCCACTCACTCGCTGCGCAGCGCGTCGATGGGGGCCAACCGCGCGGCGCGGCTGGCCGGGTAGACCCCGAACAGCAGGCCGATGCCGATCGAGACCGCCAGCGCCATCAGCGTGGCCGACGGTGAGACGACGATCGGCTGGCCGATGGCGTTGGACAGCGCGGCCGACCCGGCGACCCCGACGACCACCCCGGCGATCCCGCCGGCCAGGCCGAGGACCGCGGCCTCGACCAGGAACTGGCGGCGGATGACCTTCGGCGTGGCGCCGAGCGCCTTGCGCAGCCCGATCTCGCGGATCCGCTCGGTCACCGAGACCAGCATGATGTTCATGACGCCGATCCCGCCGACCAGCAGCGAGATCCCGGCGATGCCGCTGAGCACCGCGGTGAGCGCGCCGGTGATCGAGTTGGCGATGTCGAGGATCGACTGCTGGGTGGTGATGGTGAAGTCCGGGGCGGTCGGGTCGGTGATCCGGTGCATGGCCAGCAGCAGCGAGCTGACCTCCTGGTGCGCCGCCGAGAGCGCCTCGGTGCTCTCCGCCTGCACGAAGATCGTCTGCACGGTGCCGCGGGCGGTGCCGCCGAAGATCCGCTCGGCGGCCACACTGATCGGCACGACCGCCTGGTCGTCCTGGTCGCCCAGCGGGGAGCTGCCGCCCGGGTCGAGGATGCCGACCACGGTCATCGGCACCCCGGACACGGTGACGGTGCGCCCGACGGCGTTCTCCTCGCCGAACAGCTCGGCGGCCGTCGTCGAGCCGAGCACGACGACCGCGGCCTTGCCGCTGACGTCGTCCGCGGAGAGGAACCGGCCGTTGGTGACGGTGCGGGCCCGCACCTGCGACCAGTCCTCGGTGGTGCCGACGACGCTGGTCGTCCAGTTGGTGCCGGCGACGGCGAGCGAGCCCGGGCGCTGCACGGTCGGGGCGACGCCCGCCACGTCCGGCGCGACCTGCTCGTCGGTCAGCGCGGTGGCGTCGGCCATGGTGAGGGTGGCCGCGCTGCCCTGCCCGCCGCGCACCCCGTTGGTGGTCGTGCTGCCCGGGGTGACGACGAGCAGGTTGCTACCCAGGGAGTTGATCTGCGCGCCGATGGTGGCCTGGGCGCCCAGGCCCAGGCCCACGGTGAGCATCACCGCGGCGATGCCGATCAGGATGCCGAGCATGGTCAGCGCGGAGCGCAGCCGGTGCGCCCGGACGGCGTCGTAGCCGGTGCGGACGGTCTCCCACCAGTTCACGACGGGACCTTCCCGGCCCGGTGCAGGCCCGCGCGGGGCGCGTTCGACCGGTCGGAGACGACGGTGCCGTCGTGCAGCCGAACGATGCGGTCGGCCGCGGCGGCGACGTCGTCCTCGTGGGTGATCAGCACGATGGTGCGCCCGGCGTCGTGCAGCTCGGCGAGCAGACCCAGCACGTCGGCGGTCGAGGTCGAGTCGAGGTTGCCGGTGGGCTCGTCGGCCAGCAGCAGCGCGGGTTCGGTGACCAGCGCACGGGCCACGGCCACCCGCTGCTGCTGGCCGCCGGACAGCTCGCCGGGGCGGTGGTCGCTGCGATCGGCCAGGCCCACCCGCTCCAGCGCGGCCAGCGCCCGCTCCCGGCGCTCGGTCCGCGACACCCCGGCGTAGCACAGCGGCAGCTCCACGTTGCGCCACGCCGGCATCGAGGCGAGCAGGTTGAACTGCTGGAACACGAAGCCGATCCGCCGGTTGCGGATCTCGGCCAGCTCCTCCTCCGACAGCGACCCGACGTCCGAGCCTGCCAGCCGGTAGGTGCCCGAGCTGGCGACGTCGAGGCAGCCCAGCACGTTCATCAGCGTCGACTTGCCGGAGCCGGACGGTCCCATGATCGCCAGGAACTCGCCGGCGTCGACGCGCAGCGTGGTGGGCTGCAGCGCGGTGACCTGCAGCTCGCCGCTGCGGTAGGTCTTGCTGGTGCCCTCGAGCTGGATGAGCGGCTCCCCGACGGCCGGGGTCGTGCTGATCGGCGCGGTCGGATCGCTGCTCACGAACCGCCCCCGGGCTCGCCGTCCGGAGCGGGGCTCTGCGCGGGCGGCGTGCCCCCGCCGCCGGGGTCGCCGCCCTGCCCGCCCTGGTCGCCGCCCTGACCGCCGCCGGGCCGGTTGCCGAACCCGAAGCCGGACTGCGGGGGCGCCTCGCCGGTCTCGGGCAGCACGACCTGCTCGCCGGAGGCCAGACCGCGCAGGATCTGCGTGCGCCCGCCGGACGTCGCGCCGGGCGTCACCGGGCGGGTGACGTCCTCGTCGCCCTCGCGGACGACGACGGTGGTCTCGCCGCCGCCGCCGCGCACGGCGGCGCTGGGCACCAGCACGGCGTCGGTGATCCGCTCGGTCACGATCTCCACCTGGGCCGTCGAGCCGATGTGCAGGCCGGGCGGGCTGCCGGTGACGCTGATCGTGACGGGGTAGCCGGCCACCCCGGAGCTGGAGGTGGCCACGAGCGCGACGGACTCGACCGTGCCGGGGACGGCCTCGACGGCGCCGTTCGGGGTGATGTTCGCGGCCAGGCCCGGGCGCAGCTCGCCGACCTGGGTGTCGTCCACGGTGGCGTCGACGATGTAGGAGCCGGTGCTGACGACCACCACGTGGGCCGTGCCCGGGGCGGCGGTGGCGGAGGTCGACCCGGAGGACACCGCCGCCCCACCGCTCGCGCTGATGCCCCCGCCCGGACCGCCCGCACCGCCCTGGCCGCCGAGGCCCCCCGACGCGGCGGACGCGGCGGACGCGGCGGCGGACGCGGCCGACGAGCCGCCCCCGCCCGCCGTCACCTGCTCGCCGAGGGTCACGTTGACCGCGGCGACCGTGCCGGCGAAGGGCGCGGTCAGGGTGGCGTTGGCCTCGTTGCGCCGGGCGACGTCGAGCTGGGCCCGCGCGGAGTCGACGGCGGCGCGGTCGGCGGCGATCTGCTCGGCGGAGGCGTCGGCCGAGCGGTCGGCGGCCAGTCGCGCCTCGGCCGAGGCCAGCGCCGAACGCGCCTGCGCGACCTGGCCGGACAGCGCGGCCGAGTCGACGGCGGCCAGCGCCTGCCCGGCGGCGACCTGCTGGCCCACCGCGGCGGTGACCGAGACGACCTCCCCACCGGCCGGGAAGTCGAGGTCGGCGCGCTGGGTCGGCTCGATGGTCCCGGTGACGACCACGGTGCGGTCGAGCTGACCCGTGCGCGCGGTGGCCAGCTGCGGCTCCGCGGCCGCGGTCGACCGGGTGACCAGCCAGATCGTGGCCGCCACCACCAGCACGAGCACGACCAGCACGGCCGTGTAGCGCCGGGGGTGCCGGCGGAACGATCGGACGATGACGGTCATCGGGACAACCTGCCTGTCGGACGTGCGAGTACCGCCACCGGGGTCCTCACCAGGACGGGTGGCGCCCTTGACACGCTAGGGGCAGCCACTGCGGCGCCGTCACCGCATGCTGAGCGATCGCTGAGATCGACCCGGAGCGTGGTCAAGCGCGGGCCGGCACCAGCCGCAGCGCCGCGGCGGCCACCTCGGCCGGCGGGACGTCGAGGCACTCCAGGTGGAACGGGCAGCGGAACTGCCGGCACGGCGTGCACGCCGTCGGGCGGCCCAGCACCGCGGCGGGCACCGAGCGGGGGCGGTACTGCGCGGCCAGCTCGGTGCCGGCGAACAGCACCACCACCGGCGTGCCGACGGCGTCGGCGAGGTGGGTGCCGCCGCTGTTGTTGGCCACCACGACCTCGGCCCCGGCCAGCAGCGCGGCCAGGCCCGGCACGTCCAGCCCGCCGGCCGCGGCCACCGCCCCGGGCAGCCCGTCGGCCACCTCGGCGACCAGCTCGGCCTCGGCGGCCGGACCGGACACCACGACCGGCAGCCCCTCCTGCCCCAGCAGCCGCACGACCTCCCGGAACCGCGCGGCCGGGTAGCGCCGCGACGGGCAGGACGCGCCGGGCAGCAGCACCGCGTAGGGACCTGCGATCCCGGAGGCGTCGAGCAGGTCCTGCGCGGCCGCGGGCTCGACCCGCGCGTGCAGGTCGGTCCCCCGCCCCGGCACGCCGAGCCGCTCCAGCAGGTGCAGGGCGCGGTCGACCTGGTGCAGCTCGTCGTCGGGCGAGGGCACCCAGTGGGTCAGCCCGGCGCCGCCGAACTCCTTGCTCAGCCCGGCCCGGATCCCGATGCCGGCCAGCTGGCAGACGTAGGCCGCGGGCCACGGCGACTGGGAGAACGAGGTCAGCAGGACGGCGGCGTCGTAGCCGCGGGCGGCGAGCTCCTCGACCAGACCGGGGTCGGGAGGACCGGGTTCGGCGGGCCCGGTCTCGATCCGCTGCCAGGACACCCGGGCCACCACGACGTCGTCGACCTCGGGCAGCAGGGCGGCCGCCGCGGCCCCGCCGGGCGAGGCGAGCAGCTCGATCCGCGCCCCCGGGGCGGCGGCGCGCAGCGCGGCGAGCGCCGGTCCGGTGAGCAGCACGTCGCCGAGGTTGTCCGGGCGCACGACGAGGATCCGCCGCAGCCGCGACCACGGGATCGGCGGACCGGCCAGGGCGGCGGGATGGGCGAACCGGTCGACGGGCACGTCTCGCGGTACCCGCCCCGGCGAGGCCCAACCGCCCGGACGGCCCGTTTCCCGGCCCCGCGGGCGGGAACCAGGCCTGCGTGGTGATCGCGATGCTGCAGGGACGGGCCGACCCGGCCCGCGACGGGGTGGCCGACTACACCCGGCTGCTGGGCGCCGCGCTGGTCGACGCCGGCGTGGACGTCGAGGCCGTCACCGTGCCCGGCTCGCTGCCCTCGGTGCTGCGCGCGGCGCGGCGGCTGCGCCGGATGCGCCCCGAGCTCGTGCACGTGCAGTTCGCGCCGTCGGCGTTCGGGTTCGCGCCCTGGGTCGGCCTGCTGCCCGACCTGGTGGACGCCCCGGTGGTGACCACCCTGCACGAGTACGGCTGGTGGGCCGCCCCGAAGCGGGTGCCGCCCGGCGCGTGGCGGGCGCTGGAGCGCCGCGGCCGGTTCGACCGGGAGAGCTGGCGGCTGGCCCCGCGCGGGGCCGCCCGAGTCACCACCAACGCCGGGCACGCCGCCGCGCTGCACGCCCGTCTCGGCCGCGACGCGGTGACGATCCCGCTCGCGCCCAACGTCCCCGACGCCGGGCCGGCCGACCGCCACCGCACGCGCGAGCGGCTGGGCGTGCCCGCCGACGCCGAGGTGGTGGCGTTCTTCGGGTTCGTGCACCCGGTCAAGGGCGTGCGCTACCTGATCGAGGCGCTGGCGGCGCTGCGCGCGAGCGGCCGCGACCGGCTGCACCTGCTGGTGCTCGGCGGGTTCACCTCACTGGCTCTGCCCCGCGACGAGGCCGACGCCTTCCGCGCGGAGCTGGAGGGGCGCGTCGCGGCGGCCGGCGTCACCGGGCACGTGACGATCACCGGGCACCTCCCGCCCGGGGAGGTGTCGGCCGCGCTGCACGCGTCCGACATCGCCGCCTTCCCGTTCACCGCGGGCGCCACGACCAAGAGCGGCGCGCTGCTCTCGGCCTTCGCGCACGCCCTGCCGACCGTCGTCACGCGCGCCGAGCCGCCCGACGCCGACCTGGTCGACGGGCGCACCGCGGTCGTCGCACCGTGCGTCCGCGACGCCGACGCCCTGGTCGGGGCGCTCACCCGACTGCTGGACGACCCCGGGCTGCGGGCCCGGGTCGCCGGCGGCGGCGCGGCACTGGTCGCCGACCGCACCTGGCCGGCTATCGCCCGGGCCCACCGCGAGCTCTACGAGGACGTGCTCGGGCGGGTCCGTGCCTGAGCGGTACCGGCGGATCCTGGTCGTCGACCTGCTCGGCGGCCTGGGCGACCTCGTCATGGCGCTGCCGGTCGTGCACGCACTGGCCCGCCGCAACCCCGGGGCCGCCCTGCGCGTGCTGACCCACGCGCCCGGCGACGCCCTGCTGCGCCACGACCCTGCCGTGACCGGGGTCCGCACCGCGGAGAAGGGCCGAGAGCGCGCGGCCGTCGCCGCCGAGCTCGACCGCCACCCCTACGACCTGGTCGTGAGCACGACGCGGTACGACGACATCCCCGCCGAGATCGAGGGCCGTGGGATGCGCTGCGTGACCGACCTGTGGCGCGGCCCGCCGCCCGACGAGCCGGTCAGCCGCCGCTACCTGCGCATCCTCCGGGACGAAGGGCTGGTCGACGGGTACCTGCCGCCGCAGGTCCAGCTGACCCCCGACGAGCGCGCGCGGGGCGCGGCGGCGCTGGCCGAGCACGCGCCCCGCGGGCGGCCGGTCGTGCTGGTGCCCGGGGCGGGGATGGCGGTCAAGCACTGGCCGCACTGGCCGGCGCTGGCCCGGGCGGTCGCGGCCCGCGGCGAGCCGGCGCTGGTGGTCGCCGGGGACCCCGCACCCGGGCCGTGGGCCGACGCGCACGCCCACCGGCTGCCCTCGACCGACCTGCGCGGGCTGGCCGCCTCGTTCGCCGCGGTCGCCGAGCGCGGCGGCGTCGTCGTCGGGCCCGACACCGGGCCGGTGCGGGTCGCGGCCGCCGTCGGCGCGCGCACCGTCGGGATCTTCGGGCCCACGGCCGCGACCCGCTACGGGCTCGCCGAGCCGGGCACGCGCGCGGTCGACCTGCAAGGCCTGCCCGGCTGCCCGCACCGGCGTCCCACCGCGATCACCGAGCAGGTCTGCTGGTGGGAGGCCCGCTGCCCGCTGTCCCCGGACGGGCCCGCCTGCATGGCCGACGTCGGGGTCGCCGCGGTGCTGGAGGCCGTGGGGGTTTAGCCCCCTGCTCCCGGGCCACCCCGCCGCCATGACGATCGAGGTGCTCGTGCCCACCGTCGAGCGACCCGTCGAGCTGGCCACCACGCTCGCCGGGCTCGCCGCCCAGGACCACCCGTTCGACGTCCTGATCAGCGACCAGTCCGACGGGCCCGCCTCCTATGACACCCCACCGGCGCAGGCGATGCTGCAGGTGCTGCGGATGCGGGGCAGCCGGGTCCGCACCGTGCGCCACCTCCCCCGCCGCGGGGTGATCGAGCACCGCGCGGCCCTGCTCGCCGCCTCCGACGCCGAGCACGTGCTGTTCCTCGACGACGACGTCTGGCTCATGCCCGGCACCGTCGCCCGGCTGCACGCCGCGATCGTCGAGCTCGGGTGCGGGCTGGTCGGCTGCGCGATGCAGGGGCTGTCGCACCTCGACGACGAGCGCCCCCACGAGCTGACGACCTTCGAGCGCTGGGAGGGCCGCCCGCAGCCCGAGCGGCTGGAGCCGGGCAGCCCGCAGTGGGAGCGCTGGCGCCTGCACAACGCGGCCAACCCCGCCCACCTGGCTCGCCGGCACGTGCGGGAGGGCGAGGCGTGGGTCGCGTACAAGGTGGCCTGGATCGCCGGCTGCGTGCTCTACGACCGCGCCGCGCTGGAGTCGGTGGGCGGGTTCGACTTCTGGCGGGAGGTCCCGGAGGACGCCGTGGGCGAGGACGTCGTGGCCGAGCAGCGGGTGATGGAGCGCTTCGGCGGCGCGGGCATCCTGCCCTCCGGGGCGGTGCACCTGGAGTCGGGCACGACGATCCCGCACCGGCCGGTCACGGCCGACGCCCTGCTGCGGACCTGACGTCGTACGGTGGTCCGGTGGTCACCGTCGACGACGTGCGCCGGGTCGCCCGTCCGCTGCCCCGCACCACCGAGCACCTGATCCGCGACCAGGTCAGGTTCCGCGTGGGCCAGATCGTCTACGTCGGGTTCTCCCGCGACGAGACCGTCATGGGGTTCGCGTTCCCGAAGGAGGAGCGCGACGCCCTGGTCGCCGCCGAGCCGACCGTCTTCCACCTGCCGCGCGAGTCCGACCTGCGGTTCAACTGGGTGCACGCGTGGCTGTCCGAGCTCGACGAGGAGCGCATGCGCGAGCTGGTGGTCGACGCGTGGCGGATGGTCGTGCCGAAGAAGGTCGCCGCGGCCCACCTCGGCGACTGAGCGACGGGCCACAATCGGCGGCGATGAACGAGACGACCGACACCCGCCCCGGCCCCGCCTCCGCTGCCTCCGCTGCCTCCGCCGACACGAACACCGACACCGCCGCGGCCCGGCTCGCGGAACTGGCCCTGGGTCACGTGCTGGTGACCATGATCGGGCTGGGGCACCGCATCGGGCTGCTCGACGCCCTCGCCGCCGGGCCCGCCACCGCCGACGAGCTCGCGGCCAGCGCCGGGGCGGATCCGCGCTACGTGCGGGAGTGGCTGGGCGCGCTGGTCGGCGGCCGCATCGTGGAGTGGACCGCCGGGACCGGGCGGTACCGCTTCGCCCCCGGCTACGCCGGCGTCCTCAGCGGCGCCACCGCGGCCAACGCCGCGCCCGGCGCCGAGATGCTCACCCGGCTCACCGCGATGGTCCCGGAGGTCGCCGACCGCTTCCGCGACGGCGACGGCATCCCCGCCGCCGCCTACGCCCAGCGCGCCGGCAGCTCGCTGGGTGGGTCCCGGCGCTACCTCTACGACGAGCAGCTGGTGCCCGGCTTCCTCGGCGCCGTCCCCGGCCTGCACGACCGGCTGCGCGCCGGCGCCGCCGTGCTGGACGTGGGCTGCGGCCCCGGCCAGGTCGCCCGCCTGATCGCCGACGCCTTCCCGGCCTCCCGGGTGACCGGCCTCGACGTCGTCCCCGAGGCGATCGAGCAGGCCGAGGCCGCCCGCGGCGACCGACCCAACCTCGACTACCGGGTCGGCGACGCCGCGGCGCTCGGCGAGGACGGCCGCTACGACGTGGTCCTCGCCCTCGACGTCGTGCACGACCTCGGCCGCCCCCAGGAGGCGCTGCGCGGGATGCGCCGGGCCCTGGCGCCGGGCGGGGTACTGGTCATGGTCGACATCGCCTTCTCCGCCGACCTGGACGAGGTCGCCGGGAGCGCGGGCGCGACGCAGGCGTTCGGGGTGAGCGTGCTGCACTGCCTACCGATCTCGCTGCACGGCGGCGGGGCGGGGTTGGGCGCGATGTGGGGACGGGAGGCGGCCGAACGGATGCTCGCGGAGACGGGGTTCACGGACGTCCGCGTCTACCCGAGCCCGCGGCCGCAGAACGCGGTGTACGTGGCAGCTTCTGACGCGTAGTCGTTCGCTGCGTCGGCGGTTCCGCTGCGCATGCGGTTGCTGCCGAGGCGGTTCGGTTGCCGAGGCGGTCCGGTTGCGATTACAACGAATAGTGTGGTTGCGCTAGCGCCCGTCCCCGGCTCGAGGTGCCGGTTGCGATTGTGAGCGTTCCACCTGCGAGCGCGGCGACTATCCAGTGGGCCCGATTCCTCCTCGACTCCGCACAAATGTTCGAGTAGAATCGAGGCATGATTCCGACCGAACTCGCCGCCACGGCAGACCGCATTCTTGCGGTCACTGTCGGACTGCGCGAGAACGGTTCCGATCAAGACGCGTTGGACGCACTCGCGGCCACCCGGGAATTGACTCGGGCGGTGTCGCAACTGCAGGTCGAGGCCGTGGCCGTGTTGCAGCGCAGCGGCGCGTTCGCCGCCGCCGGACACCGGCGACCCGACTCCGCGGTGGCCTCGGTGCTGACGGTGGATCGGGGGCGGGCGCGGGAGATCGTGCGCGCGGCCGAGCACGTCGCCGCGCGGGTGGATCTGCAGGGGCAGGTGTTGCCGCCGGTGCTGCCCGCGATGGCTGCGGCGTTCAGCAGCGGTGCGGCCAGCTTGCAGCACGTCGACCTGATCGCCCGACTCCTCGACTCGCCCGCGGCGCGGCGGGTTCCGCCGTATGCCTGGGCCGGGATCGAAGAACAGATCGCCGCCGTCGCCGACACCTGCACCCCGACCGAACTGGCCAGGTTCGGAGCCGAACTGGTGCGCGCCTACGACCACGACGGCGCTGAACCCGACGAGCGGGAACCCGTGCAGGTCAACGAACTACGCCTGACCCCGCTACCCGGCGGCGGCGGGAAGATCAGCGGGGTGTTCACCGACCCGGTCCGCTACACGATGATCGCCACGGTCATCGACGCCAAAGCCACCCCGTTGACCGCGCAGGACCCGCGCAGCGCCGCCGAACGCAACGCCGACGCGTTGGCCGAGGTGTGCGGGTTCGTCGCCACCCACGGCGACACCATCCTCCCCGACAAGGCAGGAGAACGCCCCCACATCGCCGTCACGGTCAGGCTGGCCGACCTGGAGAACCGCGCCCGCGCCGCCTGCCTCGACCTCGGCGGCACCCCCACCCCCGCCGCACTCCGAGCACTCTGCTGCGACGCCAAGGTCATCCCCAACGTCCTCGACGGCGACAGCCAACCCCTCGACATCGGGCGAGAAGCCCGCACCATCCCCCTCCCCATCCGCCGCGCGATCGTCGCCCGCGACCACGGATGCGCCCACCCCGGCTGCGACCGCCCACCCAGCTGGTGCGAAATCCACCACATCCGCGAATGGGCGAGAGGCGGCCACACCAAAACCGACAACCTCGTCATGCTGTGCTGGACACACCACCAAGAGATCCACTCCACGGAATGGGCCGTGCGCATCGCCCGCGACGGCCTACCCGAATTCATCCCGCCCGCGTGGCTCGACAAAGATCGCAAACCCCGACGGCACCCCAGAACCGGACCACCCGGACGCTCTGACTCGACTCGACCAACACAGAACACCAACCCCGGCCGGAGTGTGTCCCGTGTTCCGCGATGACCCCGTGGGCACCGGTGCCCACCCCGGTCCCGAGCCCCTGCTCGATCCGAGGTCGCCCGCCGCGCAGGCGCCGCCGGAGGCAAGACGAGAGGCACCGAGCCGCAGGCGGCAGTAGCGCAGAAGCCGCCGGACAGACCCGCGGGAACCGGGCCTCACCCGGCGACGGCGGCATAGGCCCCCGTCAGGAAGTCCCGCGCGAGCACCGGCGGCCGCGGCGACGTCCACGCCACGTTGGTGAGCAGCACCGTGATCATGTCCTCGGCCGGGTCGTTGCGCCACACGGTGCCCAGCCCGCCGTCCCAGCCGTACTGCCCCACCGGCGCGGCCGGGGTGTCGTGGCGGGTCACGACCGAGACCCCGAAGCCCCAGCCGCGCCCGTCGAAGTCGTCGGCGAACAACCCGCCCGGTGCCTTCTGCTCGGGCGTCAGCTGGTCGGTGGTCATGGCCCGCACCGACGGTCGCGACAGCACCGGGGCGCCGCCGCGGTGCAGCATCCGGGCGAAGGCCAGGTAGTCGGCCGCGGTGCTGACCAGGCCGCCGACACCGGACGGGAAGGCCGGGGCGGTCAGCCACTGCGCGGCGGCCGGGTACGGGTGCAACGCGCCGGTGGCGGGGTCGGGGGTGTAGGCGCCGACCAGGCGGTCGGCGGCCGCGGGCGGCACCGCGAAGCCCGTGTCGACCATGCCGAGCGGCTCGAAGATCCGCTCGCGCAGGACGTCGGGCAGGGCGCTTCCCGACGCCCTGGCGATCAGCACGCCGAGCACGTCGGAGCCGGTGTTGTAGAGCCAGCGCTCGCCGGGCTGGGCCATCAGCGGCAGCGTGGCGAAGCGGCGCATCCACTCGTCCGGCTCCGGGGGCAGGGCGGGCCGGGGCGGGCCGACGAACAGCTCCAGCGGGGCCGCCGCGTCCGCGACCGGGCACGGGCCGAGGTGCACGCCGGTGCCCATGCGGAAGGTCAGCAGGTCGCGCAGGGTGATCGGGCGGCGGGCCGGGACGGTGTCCTCGACCGGGCCGTCGATGCGCCGCACCACCCGGCGGTCGGCCAGCTCGGGCAGGAACCGGTCCACCGGGTCGTCGAGGCGCAGCACGCACTCCTCGACCAGGAGCAGCGCCGCGACGGCGACCACCGGCTTGGTCATCGAGGAGATCCGGAAGATCGCGTCCTCGGGCATCGACGGGCCGTCGACTGCCATCGCGCCGATGGCGTCCACCCGGGTCTCCCCGCCGCGGGCGACCACGCTGACCAGCCCGGGTGCCGCGCCGCGCTCGACGTGGCGGGCCAGGACGTCGTGCAGGCGGGAGAGGCGGTCGGGGGCGAGTGCCGGAGTCGTCACGCGGCTAGGACCGGGGCGCGGGCTCCGACTCATCGGTCGGGAGCGCGGCGGGCGGGCGGACGCGGTCGACCCACCCCGTCGCCCGCTCGTAGGCCAGGCCGATCTCCAGCACGCGCCGATCGCCGCCGGGCGGCCCGATGAGCTGCACGCCGGTGGGCAGACCGCGCGCGTCGAAGCCGGCCGGCATGCCCAGCACCGGGATGCCGGCCATCGACCACGGGGCGACCGTCTCCATCCAGCGGTGGTAGGTGTCCATCGGGCGGCCGTCGATCTCGGCGGGCCAGTGCACGTCGGCGGGGAACGGGAAGACCTGGGCGCTGGGCGCGAGCAGCGCGTCGAAGGAGCCCGCCGGGCCGACCATCCGCACGACCGCCGCGTACCACTCGTCGCGCACGGCCATGGCGTCGGCGATGGCGGCCGGGGTCAGCGCCAGGCCGCGCTCGATCTCCCAGCGCGCCTCCGGCTTGACCAGCTCCCGGACGCCCTCGGCGAGCAGCGGGGCCTTGCCCACCATCCCCCACCACCGCCAGACCAGGAACGCCGACCACAGGCGGTCGAGGTCGAACGGCGGCACGAACTCGACGACGTCGGCGCCCAGCCCGGCCAGCGCGTCGGCGGCGCCGCGGCCCAGCTCCAGCACGCCGGGCTCGGTGGCGAGCCTGCCGCCGAGGTCGCCGAGCCAGGCCACCCGCCGCCCGCGCAGCTCGGCCGGACGCAGGTCGGTCAGGTCGAGCCGGTCGGTGAGCGCCAGCGGGGCCGCGGGGTCGGGCCCGGCCAGCACCGAGAGCAGCAGCGCCACGTCGGCGACGGAGCGGCCCATCGGGCCGACCTCGGAGAGCTGGGCGACGAACCCGGGTTGGGGCACCCGCCCCCGGCTGGGGCGCAGCCCGAGCACGTTGCAGAACGCCGCGGGGTTGCGCAGCGAACCCATGTAGTCGCTGCCGTCGGCCACCGGCAGCATCCGCAGGGCCAGCGCGGCGGCCGCTCCCCCGCTGCTGCCACCGGCCGTGCGGGAGGCGTCGTACGGGTTGGTGGTGGTGCCCCACACCGGGTTGTAGCTCTGCGAGCCCAGCCCCAGCTCCGGCACGTTCGTCCGCCCGACGAGCACCGCGCCGGCGGCCCGGACGCGGGCCACGAAGGGGTCGTCGACGGCGCCGACGCGGTCGCGGAAGGCGGGCGAGCCCGCCGTCCACGGCTGGCCGGCCACCTCGGCCAGGTCCTTGATCGCCATCGGGATGCCGTGCAGCGGGCCGGCCGGTCCGCTCCGGTCGAGCGCGCGGTCGCGCTCGGCGGCCTCGGCCAGCACCTCGTCGCGATCGCGGCGCGCCACGATCGCGTTGACCTGCGGGTTGAGGGCGTCGATGCGGTCCAGGTGGGCGGCGACGACCTCGACGCAGGAGACCTCACGGGCCGCGATCCGCTCGGCCAGCCCGGCCGCCCCCAGCTCCACCAGCGCGCTGTCCGCCACGACCACCCTCCCCGACCAGCCGTGCGCGGGAGCCGATCCCCCGCGGCCGCGCCCGCGCGACCCCGGACCCAGCATCACACGTCGATCGTGGTGCGCAAGCCGGGCCGGACTGCCGCCGAACGGACCTACCAGCCGGTAACTTCCTTTCGTAGGCTCCACCGGTCGCCCCGCCCGGAACGGAGCACCGATGACCGCTGTCGCCACCGCCGACGCAGCCGGACCGGCCCCGCCGCGCGCGCTGCGGGGCCTGCGCGATCGGCTGCGCTCCGACCCGGGATCGGTCGTGGTCCCGATCGCCGCCGTCCTGGTGCTGGGTCAGCTGGTGCTGCGCGGATGGGCCGCGGCGGGCGGGTTCTACCTGCTCGACGACTTCGTCTTCATCGACCGCGCCGTCTCGCTCCCGTTCGACCTGCGGATCTTCGAGGCCTACAACGGCCACGTCATGCCCGGCTCCTTCGCGCTGGTCGAGGCGCTCACCGCGCTCGCCCCGCTGAGTTGGCCCGCGGTGGTCGCGCTGGGGCTGGCCCAGCAGCTGGCGATCGACGCGGCGCTGCTCGCGCTGCTGGTGCTGCTGTTCGGGCGGCGACCGGCGGTGCTGGTGCCCTTCGCCCTCTACGTCACCAGCTCCATCACGCTGCCGGCGTTCCTGTGGTGGGCCGCGGCGCTCAACCAGCTGCCGATGCAGCTGGCCGTGCTGCTGGCGCTGCTCTACCACGTCCGCTACCTGCGCTCGGGCGAGCTGCGCGACGCGCTGCGCTCGGCCGCCGCCGTGGCGGCCGGGCTGCTGTTCTCCGAGAAGACCCTGCTGGCACTGCCGCTGCTGGTGGCGCTGACCCTGTTCTGGTTCACCGAGGGCGGGCCGCTCGCACGGTTGCGCCGGACGCTGGGGCGCCACCGCACCGCATGGCTCGTGCACGGCGCGCTGGGCGGGGCGTACTCGGCGTACTACGTGCTGAACGTCGACTCGCCGATCGTCGGCACTCCCACCCTCGGCGAGGTGGGCGACCTCTTCGGGCCCGCGCTGCTGCGCTCGGTGCTGCCGGGGCTGCTGGGCGGGCCGTGGGTGTGGGAGGACTTCCCGCCCACCCTGGCCATCGCCGACCCGCCCGCGGTGCTGCAGTGGCTGTCGGTCGGGGTCGCTGCCGTCGTCGTGGCGGTGTCGGTGCTGCGCAGGCGGGGCGCCGGGCGGGCGTGGGTGCTGCTCGCGCTCTACGTGGTGGGCACGTGCGTGCTGCTCTCGGCCAGCCGGGCCCAGCTGATCGGGCCGTTCGCGCTGGCCCGCGAGTACCGCTACTTCACCGACGTGGCCATGGTCGGCGCGCTGTGCCTGGCGCTGGCCTTCCTGCCGGTCCGCGAGGCGCCGACGGTGCTGCGAAAGCGGGCGCTGCGGCTGCCGCGCGCGGTGCTGGGCGCCGGTGCCGCGCTGCGCCGGGTGCCGCTGCTGCCCGCCGCGGCAGGCGCGCTGGCCGTGCTGGTGCTGGCGACCGGGTCGGTGGTGTCCACCGTGAACTACGCCCAGCGCTGGCACGAGAACCCGGCCCGGCCCTTCGTCGACAACGCCCGCACCGACCTCGCCACCCGCCCCGGCACCGTGCTGATCGACGGCATCGTCCCCGACCCGGTGCAGTGGCACGTGCTGGGCAACTACGCGCTGGCCTCCAGCCTGCTGGCCGGGGCCCCGGAGGCGCGGTTCCTGCACGACGGCGAGTCCGCGCCCGCCCCGGCGATGCTCGACGAGCAGGGCCACGTGCAGCCGGCCTGGGTCCCGCCGCTGACCAGCGCGGTCCCCGGGCCGACGCCCGATTGCGGCTGGCTGGTCTTCGACCGGCCGGTCCCCATCCCGCTGCAGTTCGGCGGCGTGGGACCGTGGAGCTGGGTGGTCCGGGTGGTCTGGCTGTCCTCGACGGACAACACCGGCTGGATCGCCGCCGGCGACCAGCGGGTGCCGGTGGCGCTGCCCGCCGGCCTGCACGAGGTGTTCGTGCAGGTCTCGGGCGCGGTGTCGACCGTGACGGTCGAGCTGGCCGCGCCGACCGCCCCGGTCTGCGTCCCGCAGATCGAGATCGGCAGCGCCCAGCCCGTGCCACCGGGGCTGCGGTGACCGCCGTCGCGGCCGGCGGGGGCGCGCCCGCCGCCCTGCGCTACCCCTGCCTGGACGGCCTGCGCGCGGTCGCGGCGGCGGCCGTGGTCCTCACCCACGCCGCGTTCATGACCGGCAACTACGCCGAGACCGGGGCGGGGCGGTTCTTCGCCCGGCTCGACATCGGGGTGGCGCTGTTCTTCGCGCTGTCGGGGTTCCTGCTGGCGCTGCCGATGCTGCGCGCGGCCGCCGCGGGCGTGCCGCGCCCGCGCACGGCCGCCTACCTGTGGCGGCGGGCGCTGCGGGTGCTGCCCGTGTACTGGCTGACCGTGGCCGCGGCCCTGCTGCTGTTCCCCGGGGAGAACGGGGCGAGCCTCGGCGACTGGCTGCGCCACCTGGTGCTCGGCCAGATCTACGGCTACGGCTGGCTGCGCGAGGGCCTGACGCACACCTGGAGCCTGTCCACCGAGGTGTCGTTCTACCTGCTGCTGCCGTTCCTGGTGGGGGGACTGGTGCGGCTGTCGGGTGATCGCTGGCGCCCGGGCAGGGTGCTGGGCGGGCTCGGCGCGCTGATGCTGCTCGGGCTGGTCTGGCTGTACTGGACCGAGGCCGACGAGCGGGTGACCGGGCCGCTGAACCTGTGGCTGCCCGCCTTCGCCTGCTGGTTCGGCGTCGGGGTGGGCATGGCCGTGCTGGTGGCCACCGGAGCGTCGTGGCGGCCGGTGCGGATGGCCCACGAGCTGGGCCGCAGCCCGTGGACCTGCTGGGCGATCGCCGGGGCGCTGTTCTGGATCACCTGCACGCCGGTGGCCGGGGCGATCGGGCTGGTGCAGCAGTCCGGCGCGGAGGCGGTGACCCGCAACCTGCTCTACACCGGGGTCGCCACCTTCGCGCTCTGGCCGCTGGTGTTCGGCCCGCAGCGGGCCGGGCGGCTGCGCGCCGCGCTGTCCAGCCGGCCGATGGCGTACCTGGGCGAGATCTCCTACGGCGTCTTCCTGTTCCACCTCATCGTGCTGACCGGCTTCTACGTCGTGCTCGACCGGCCGACCTTCACCGGCGACGTCTGGTCGACCGCCCTCGTGGGCTGGGTGGGCGGGGCGCTGGTCGCGGCGGTGAGCTACCGGCTGCTGGAGCGCCCGCTGATGACCCGCTGGCGCGGACTGGTGCCCGAGCGGCGCCGCGCCCCGGCCGGCACCGGCAGCAGCGCCGCGGCCACCGCGCCCACCGCCACCGCACCCAGCACCTGACGGGCGGGCTCGCCGAGCCACACCGGCATCTCCACCCCGAACGGCAGCATCCCGGTCGCGGCCAGCAGCAGCCCGCAGCCCAGCACGCCGGCCGCGGCCACGGCGCCCAGCAGCGGGCGGCGGCGCCGGTCGCCGACCAGTCCGCCCAGGTAGGCCAGCACGGCCAGGGCGGCGAGCGCGGGCACGCCGCCGGCGACGCCCGTCGCGACCACCGCGACCAGCACGACGCCGGTGCGGCGGCGTCCGGGGCGCGCGGGCGGGGGCTGGGCCCGGCGCACCGGCACGACCAGCAGGACCAGGACGGCGAGCACGCCGAACGCCCCGGCCAGCAGCGCGGCGCGGTAGGCCGTCCCCGGTGTGAAGTCCAGCGCCACGGTGCCGGCCGGACCCGCGGGCAGCACGTAGCCCTGCTGCCAGCCGTCGACGGTGGTCGGGGCCAGCTCGACGCCGTCGAGGGTGGCCACCCAGCCCGGGTTCGCGTTCTCCGGCACCGAGAGCAGGGCAGGGGCCTCGCGCGCAGGCACCCGCACCTCGCGGTGCTCGACGTCCCAGGTCGGCGTGGGCGGCCGCTGCGGGTTCGCCGAGGTCGGCGCCGCGCCCCTCGCGGTGAGGGTGGCCGAGACCGCGGTGAACGCCGCGGACCCGGTCGGCGGACCCGTCGCGGTGAAGGAGTGCTCACCGGCCGCCAGCGGCCCGGTGCCGGTCGGCCCGCACGGCGTCACCCGCACGGGCCGCAGCGCGCGCAGGTCGCCCACCGTGGTGCGCACCGCGGTCGGGGTGGACCTGCCGTCGACGCGCACGGTCGGCCCGCCGCCGCAGGGCACCTCGACGGGGTCGGCGGGATCGGGCGCGCCCAGTCCGGGGACCTCCACCTCGGCCACGCCGACGCCCAGCGCCTCCAGGCCGCGGGTGTAGGGGTCGAAGGAGGTCAGCGCGGCGGTGAGGGGGAACCGCAGGCTGAGCCGGTCGGTGGTGATGGGGGCGAACCGGGCGGTGCCGTCGGGTTCCAGCCCGACGGTCCACTGCTGGCCGCCGCCGCTGACCGTGACGGCGGTGGGCGCGGCGGCCGGGGTGCCCGGGGGCAGCACGACGCGCAGGTGGTCGACGGTCAGCGGCCGGTCCCAGCTCAGCGTGAGCGTCGGGTCGGGGTCGTCGGGAGCCGCCGTCCAGGTCGTGGCCGGGTCGGCGTCCACCGCGGCCACGGGGCCGCCGCGCGGGTCGGGCACCGCGCTCGAGGACGCGGTGGCGCCGGGCCGGGGCCACTCGCGCGGCCCGGCGGGCGGCGGGGCGAGCAGCGCGTCGAGCGCGGGGCCGGGGCGCGGGACGGCGGTCACCGCGACGTCGTACTCGGCGGGGACGGCGACGGTGAAGGCGCGATCGAGCCCGAGCGGCTCCTCGGCCCCGCGCACCAGCGCAGGTGCGCAGCGCACCGGCCCCGCCGCGCTCACCACGCAGCCGGCCCGCGCGGGGGTCGTGTCGAAGGCGTAGGTCGAGACCGCGCGGTCGGGCGTCGGGGTGACCAGCGTGCGCCGGACCAGCACGCCCGGCAGCGCCACCTCGGCCAGCCCGATCCGCGGGCCGCCGATGGTCCCCGGCGACGGGTCGGCGGTGATCCGCAGGGTGCGGGTCGGTCCCGGGGGCAGGGCCAGCCGCTGCGGGTCGGCCGTGCGCTCCAGGGGCACCACCCGCTCCCCCGCGTCGGTGCGCACCCGCACCCGGCTCGGGGTGCTCGGCACGGTCCGCGGGTCGAGGGTCACGGTCACCGCGGCCGCGCTGACCGGGGCGTCGAGCGCGACCTCCCACCACTGCGACTCGCGCCCGAGAAGCACCGCGGGCCGCCAGGCCGTGGTCGGATCGCCGTCGAGGGCGGCGTAGGGCTGGTGCTCCACGCGGGCGCCGCCGATGCTGTCCGGGTCCGACGCCGAGCTCGACGCCCCCGGCGTACCGCCGGAGTAGCGCACCGACGACTCCTGCGCCTCCTGCCCGGCCAGCAGGTAGTCGCGGGCCGGGGCGTCCAACCGCAGCGGGTCGCCCGGGGCCAGCGCGGCCCCGGCCGCGTCGGCGATCCGGCCGAACGTGCGCTCCCGGCGGACGAGGGCGTCGGACACCACGACGGGCGCACCGGTCGACACCGCCGGATCGTCCGCGGCGACGGTCGGCGCGGTGCCCCACGGCTCGCGCTCGGCCAGCGCGCCCACCGCGTCCGGCCCGCCCAGCACCGAGCGCACCTGCGACAGGGGCGTCAGCGACGCCCGCGGTGCCGGACCGGCCACCGCGAACACCTCCACCGCAGGGGCCGGCGTGTCGGTGCCGGAGTCGAGCACCAGCCCCGGCAGCGCGGTGCCGGTGTTGACCGGCGGGCCGAAGGCGGCGATCCGGTTCAGCCCCGGCGAGTCGGCCAACGCCCGGTGCACCAGCGCGGAGCGGGTCGCCCCGGCCGTGCCCGCGTCGAGGTCGTTGCGCACGACGAGGTGGCTGATCCCGGCACGGGCGAGGTAGGCGGTCAGCCCGGCGCCGCCGTCGCCGCGGGCCAGCCGGTCCTCGACCACGTCGAGCATCCGGATGTAGCCGGCCGGGGTGAGCGGCACCGCGTTGCGGACCGTCCACGGCGACTCGGCCAGCGGCTGCAGCGGCTCGTCGGCGGGGCTGCCCCACAGGTAGACGCCGAACGAGGAACCCGGCAGCAGCAGCGCCCGCCCGTCGGGGTCGAGCGCGGCCAGCGCGGCGGCGGTGTCGCGCCAGTAGCCGGGCACCTCCAGGTAGGAACCGCTCGCGGCGAGCCTGCCGTCCAGCGCCGGGGTGGCCACGCCGAGCACGGCCAGCACGGCCACGACCGGCACCGCCGCGGCGGCCCGCGCCCTCGCCCCGCGACCCCGGCGCGCCGCGCGCAGCGCCACGCCCAGCACGTGCGCCAGCCCGACGGCCAGCGGCAGGCGCAGCACCGGGTCGAACTTGTGCACGTTGCGCAGCGGGGCCAGCGCGCCGTCCAGCGCGGCCCGCAGCGGGCCCGCGGCCAGGCCGTCGAACGCGGGGCCGGCGGCGGCCAGGTGCCCCGCGGTGAGGAGCACGAGGCCGGTGAGCGCGCCGAGCACCAGCCAGCGCCGGTGCGGCAGGTCGGCGCGCGTGAGCGCGGCCAGGCCGAGCGCGGCCAGCACGACGCTGGCCAGCACCGGCAGCGTCTCGTGCAGCAGCGCGGACCCCGCGGGCCACGTCGGGCCGGCCGGGGTGCCCAGCCAGGCCACCCACTGGGTCATCCCGCGCAGCGCCTGGGCCAGCTCGCCGGGCGCGGTGGTGGTGGCCGCGGTCTCGATGTGGTCGAGGAAGGGCGGGCTGTAGCGGCCGAGCAGCAGCAGCGGGACGACCCACCACGCCGTGGCCAGCCCGGTGCACACCGTCCACCAGAGCATCAGCCGGCGCCGGCGCGGGCCGGGCGCGCGGGTCAGTAGCCACAGCGCGCCCAGCGGCAGGACCGCCGCCGTGGCCGCGGCGTTGACCCCGCCCACGCAGAACACCACGAGCCCGGCGGCCGCGCCCGCCCGCCGCGGCGACCCGCCGCGCGTGCCCGCCACCAGGGGCACCAGCACCCACGGGGCCAGGGCCATCGGCAGGACCTCGATGGACACCGCGCCCAGCGACGACACCATCCGCGGGGCCAGCGCGTAGGCGAGCCCGGCGACGATGCGGGTGGCCGGCGTGCCGACCCGCAGCTGCCCGGTCAGCGCGACGACGCCCAGGAAGGCCGCCGACAGCAGCGCCGCCCACCACAGCCGCTGCACCACCCACACCGGCATGCCGAGCAGGTCGCCCATGGCGAAGAACGGGCCCATCGGGAACAGGTAGCCGTAGGCCTGGTTCTGGACCTGCCCGGAGAAGCCCTCCGGCTCCCACAGCCGAAGGGCCCGGCCCAGGAACGCCAGCGGGTCGACGAACAGGTCGAGCTTGGTGTCCGGGACGATCCGACCCGGCTGCTGCCACAGCGCCAGGCCGACGAAGCCCAGGCACACCGCGACCAGCCGCATGCGGTGCACGACCCGCGACGGCGACGGCCCGGCGACGGGGCGGACGGGCGGGGCGGCCGGCGCGGGCGCGACCTGAGGGGGTTCGAGCAGCAGGGCCACGGCTCGCGCGGTCTCCGTCGGCCGGTCAGCTACCGGCCTGCGCGCGCAGCGGCGCGGTGGCGTGCCTGCCGCGCGCCGGGGCGGGGCGGGTCTGCCCGCCGCGCACCAGCAGCGCCCCGCCGACCAGGGCGAGCAGCCCGACGACGCCCAGGGTGATCGGCAGCGTCGTGGTGACCAGGGTGATCCGGGCGCTGGCGTCCAGGGCCCTGGCCAGGCCGGCGGCCACGGTGGCGTCGTCGAAGCGCAGCGTGCCCTCGATCAGCGTGACGCCCTCGGTGCCGTCGGGGGTGCGGAAGAACTGGCGCTGCTGCTCCTGGCCGTTGACGATCACGCCGCTGGTCGGCTCCACCCACACCGTGCGCACGTTGGTGTAGATGCGCTCCACGGGCACGTCGCCGGTGACCTCGACCCCGCCCGCGAGCTGGGCGGGCACCTCGCGGCGCTCGGTCACGGTCTCGGGCACGACCTGCTCGAACCGGTAGACCGTGGTGCCCTCGATCTGCTCCTCGCCGACGAAGCGGGCCGGGAACGGGCGCTGCGCGGTGGTGTCGAACAGCTCGTAGTCGCGCTGCTCGACCCCGAACGGGAACGTGTAGGACAGCCCGGAGTGGCGCACCCGGTTGTCGCCGTTGAGCCGCTCCGCGGCGCAGGGCTGGACCGCCTGCGCGGTGTGCCGGTCGAGGCAGACGCGGTCCTCGGTGACGCCGATCAGCGCGCCCTCGGAGTCGGTGATCAGCAGCGAGGCCGTCCACACCGCCACGTCCGGGCCGGCGTCGGGGGCGCGGGGGTCGCCGATGACGTCCCGGCCCGCCCGCACCTCGACGCCGCTGCGCTGCTCGAGGTCGCCGGGGTAGAACACCGTGACCCCGGTGCCCGTCGCCACGCTGGAGCCGTCCTGGTCGAGCGGGAGGACCACCAGCTGCGGGACCAGGAACAGCCGGACGGCGACCGCCGCGACGGCGCAGAATGCCCCGATTCCGAGCAGCACGAGACCGAGCGTGCGACGTTGCATCGAATGCGCCCTTCACCGTTGAGAGGGGGGCCACCGCAGTGACCTCGGGGCAGGTTACTCACCGGTAGCGCCGTTGCCAACACCCAATCCAGGGCCCTCGCCTGCGCGCTTGCGCAGCACGATGACCAGATTCCAGGAAACGACCTCGCGCAGCAGCGGCACGGCGACCACCCAGTGCGCCCACCACGGGTGGTAGCGCGGCAGCGCGGCCACGAGCTCGACGTCGGGGCGGCTGCGCGCCCAGTGCAGCGCGGCCCCGACCGACACCGCGAAGAGCGACTCGCCGAAGCGGTTCTTGGGCTCGCGGCCGGTCCGGGCGCGGTAGCGGGCGCGGGCGCGGTGCCCGCCGAGGTAGTGCCACGGGGCGGTCTCGTGGCCGCCCCACGGCGAGAACCACGGCGTGAACGACAGGAAGACGACGCCGCCCGGCCGGGTGACCCGGACCATCTCCGCGGCCATCAGCCACGGTGAGGGCACGTGCTCGAGCACATTGGACGAGTAGCAGACGTCCACCGAGCCGGTGCGCACCGGCAGCTGCTGCCCGCTGGCGCGGATCATGCCCGCGGCGGGGGCCCCGCGCGCCGAGAGCTCGCCCACGTCCGGGTCGAGCCCGAAGTAGCCCGCGCCCGCCGCGCGGAAGGCGTCGGCGAAGTAGCCCGGCCCGCCGCCGACGTCCAGCAGCCGGCGCCCGCGCAGCGGCACGTGCTCGGCGAGCTGGCCCACCGAGTCGGCGGCCAGCACCGAGTAGAAGTGATCGGGATCGGTCTGCTCGCGCAGGAATGCGCGGAACAAGCGCACGGCGCGACCCAGCGTGGCCCGGTGGGCAATGTGCGACATTCAGCCTCCGGCGTAGACCCAAATGTACTACTGGCGGGTAACCTACTGAACGGTAGCGTGCTCGGCATGCCAACGGCGGCAAACACCGACGTGCTGTTCCTGAATTGGCGCGACGCCACCCACCCCGAGGGCGGCGGGTCCGAACGCTACGTGCACCGGATCGCCGAGGGCCTGGCGGCGGCGGGGCTGCGGGTGACGCTCCTGTGCGCCGCGCACGACGAGGCACCGCGCGAGGAGTGGGTCGGCGGGGTGCGCGTGCTGCGCCGCGGCGGGCGGTTCAGCGTGTACCCGCACGGCCTGCTGCAGCTGGTCCGGCTGCGCCCACGGGTCGTCGTCGACGTGCAGAACGGCGTGCCCTTCGGCTGCCCGCTCGTCGCCCGGTCCGGGGTGGTCGTGCTGGTCCACCACGTGCACCGGGAGCAGTGGCGGATCCTGTTCGGGCGGGTCGTCGGCGCGCTGGGCTGGGTGCTGGAGTCGCGCGTGGCGCCCCGGCTCTACCGCCGCTGCCGCTACGTGACCGTCTCCCCCAGCACCACCGACGAGCTCGTCGGGCTGGGGGTGTCGCGGCGCCGCATCACCGTCGTCCCCAACGGCCGCGAGCCCACCCCCGCGGTCACCGCGGGCACCGACCCGCACCCGCGGCTGGTCGTGCTGGGCAGGCTGGTCCCGCACAAGCGGGTCGAGCACGCGATCGAGGTGGTCGCCCGGCTGCGCGAGCGCTGGCCGCACCTGCGCCTGGACGTCGTGGGCGACGGCTGGTGGGCACCGCGGCTGCGCGAGCGCGCCGCCGAGCTGGGCGTGGCCGACCGGGTGCGCTTCCACGGCTACGTCGACGAGCAGACCAAGCACGAGCTGCTGGCGGCGGCGTGGCTGCACCTGTGCCCCTCGGTGAAGGAGGGCTGGGGGATCGTGGTCACCGAGGCCGCCGGGCACGGGGTGCCCACGGTGGCCTACCGCTCGGCGGGCGGGGTGCGCGACTCGGTGGTCGACGGCCGGACCGGTCTACTGGTCGACGACGTCGACGGGCTGGTCTCGGCGGTGGAGCGGCTGCTGGGCGACCCGTCGGCGCGGGGCGCGCTGGGCACGGCGGCGGCCCGCGAGGCCGCGCGCTACACCTGGGCGGAGAGCGTGCGCGGCTTCGCCGCGGTGCTGGCCGCCGTCACCGGCGCGACGCCCCCGTGGGACGCCGCGACCGGCGACGGTTCAGCGCTCGCCGTAGTTGACCGTGGCGACCGTCTCGCTCTGCGCCGCGGCCTGGTCGGGGTTCAGCGCCGCGCCCGCGGCGAACACCGCAGCGACCCCGAGCACCGCCCCGAGAGCCACCGCGACGACTACTCCAGCGATCGACTTCATCCTCTGCCCCGCCTTCCCCGGTTCCGACGGGCGCAGACCGTAACCCGGCGCGGCGCTCTTGACAACGCCGTCGATCGCCACCCCGACCCGCCGGTAACCACCGCGGCGGCCACGACGGCGGCGAGTGCGGCCCCGTGCGCACCCAGCACGGCGACGACGGCGGCAGGCGAGGGCGGGGCCGGTTCGACCGCCCCCGGGACCCGCAGCAGGACCAGCCAGTGACCGGCCACGACCTGCGGCAACGCGGCCACCGCCGGCACGGGCGGGGCGCCGGGCGTGCCCCGCTCGACGAGCACGAAGCCGATCCCGAGCGCGGCCAGCGCGACCGGGTCGGCGGCCGCCGCGGCCACCGCCCGGGCCCGCGGGTCCTCCCCCGCGACCGCGATCGCGCCACCGTCGGAGCCGCCGACCACGAGGGTGTCGTCGACGACGACCGGGCGCGGCAGGTAGCGCGGCGCCGGGTCGAGCTGGGGGCGCCCGGCGTTCCACCCGAACGACCGCACGGCCCCCGAGGGCAGCGCCAGCACCGCGCCGGGGTGCGGGTCGTCGGCCAGCACGGCGCGGACGCGCTCCCAGTCGGCGGGGTAGGCCACCGGGCTGAGCCGGCCGCCGACGCCCCAGGCCAGGTCGGGCACCGCGAGCAGCGGCAGCGCCAGCGCCACGGCGCTCACCGCCGCGGCGCCGGTGGCCGTCGTGGCGGCCGCGGCCAGCCGGGCCGCGCCCGCCCCCGCGCCCACGGCCAGCGCCAGCACCCACCACGCCGCCCACTTCTGGCCGTCGCGCAGCAGGCCGGCGCCGGGCAGCACCGGCTGCGCCGCCGCCAGCGCGTCGCGCACGCCGGGCACGGTCCCGGCCAAGGCGAGCGCCAGCCCGGCCAGCCCCAGCCCACCGAGCGCGACGGCGGGGCCACGCCCCCACCCGGCCGCGACGCGCGGCCAGCCGGCCGCCGCCAGCGCCACGACCAGCGCGGTGACCAGCGGGGCCAGCACCGAGGCGCGGCTGCCCGGCACGGCGGCGGCGTTCCAGATCCCGCCCCCGCCGAGCACGGCCGCGCCCGACCCGGCCCAGTTCTCCGCCCGCGCGGCGAACGCGGCCACGCCGTCGGGGTCGGCGCCCGCCGCGCCCGGGTGCAGCGCCGCGGCGACCAGCCACGGCAGGGCCAGCACGGCCGCCGAGCCCGCCGCGCGCCCGAGCCCGCGGCGCCCGCCGAGCGCGACCGCCACCCCGGCGGCGAGCAGCCCGCCGGTGGGCACCAGCGCCGCGGGCGCCATGGCCAGCACCAGCCGGGCCGTCGCGCCCGCCCGTCCGGCCCGCATGTCGAGCGCCGCGCGGGCGACCCAGGGCAGGGCGGCGTAGCCGACCAGCAGGGCCCAGTGCCCCATCAGCAGGCGCTCGGCCAGGTACGGCGACCAGCCGTAGACCAGCCCGGCCACGGCCGTCACCGCGGTGCGCCCGCCGACCAGCGGGCGGACCAGCGCGGCCGCCCCGGTGACCGCGGCGACCACGGTGGCCAGCAGCACGGCCTTCTGCACGAGGTCGCCCGGCACGACGGCGGTGACCGCGGCCAGCACGGCGTCGGCGGGCACCGCGCGCGGCAGCGCCGAGCCGAGCCCGAACGCGTCGGCTGTGGGGTACTGGCGCGGCACGAAGACCATGTCGTTGGCCAGCACGAACCCCGGTCCGAGGCCGGGGCCCACGACGAGCAGCCCGGTCGCCGCGGCGAGCAACCGGACGGACCATCCCGGCCGGTCCGATCGGCCGCCGTCGTCGCGCACGTCTTCCTCCGCCCCGCCGGGGGCGGCTACCGTATCGCGGGTTACCGCCGGGTAACCAGGCTGTCCCACCGTCGGGAGGTGCCGTGGGCGACGCCGTTCCCGTGACCGCCGCGACCGCCGTCCCGCCCGCCACCCGCACCGGCGCCGTCGCCACGCTGGCCGTCTCGCTCGCCCTCATCGGCGCCAACGCGCTGGCCTACGGGTTCACCGTCCTCGCCGCCCGCACCCTCACCCCCGCCTCCTACGGCGAGCTCGCCGCGCTGCTGGGGGTGCTGCTGGTGGCCGTGGTGCCGGCGAACGGCCTGCAGACCGCGGGCGCGCTGGCCATGGCCGGGTCCCGCGCCGGGGTCGGACCGCGGGAGCTGCACTCGGCAGGCCTGGTCACCGCGGCCGCCGTCGCCGCGCTCGCCGCGCTGGCCGCGCCGCTGGTCGGGGTCCTGCTGCACCTTCCCGACCCGCGCACCGCGCTCTGGCTGGCGGTCCTGCTGGTGCCGCACCTGGTGGTCGGCGCGCACCTGGGCATCCTGCAGGGCACCGAGCGCTTCGCCCGCCTCGCCGCGGTGACCGTGGCCTTCACCGGCGCCAAGACCGCCGGCGCGGTGATCGGGCTGCTGGTGGCGGGCACCCCGGCAGGCGCGCTGGCCGGGATGACCGCGGGCGCGCTCGCCGGAGCGCTGGTCGGGTGGCTCGGCTGCGGGGCACCGCGCCCCGGCCCCGGGTGGCGCCCGCCGGCCGTCGCCGGGCTGTCGGCGGCCGCGGCGCTGCTCGGGTTCGTCCTGCTGAGCGGCCTGGACGTGCTGCTGGCCCGGCACTGGCTCAGCGCCGGGGCCGCGGGCGAGTACGCCGTCGGCGCCATCATCGTCAAGGTCGTGTTCTGGCTCCCCCAGGGCGTCGGCGTGGTCCTGCTGCCCCGGCTGGCCGACCCCGCCGACCGGCGGCGGGCGCTGCTCGCGGCGCTCGGCGTCGTCGGCGGGCTGGGCGCGGTGCTGACCCTGGGCACGGCCGCGGTCGGCGCGCGGGCGCTGCCGCTGATCGGCGGCGCCGCGTACGGGTCCGGTATCGGCGGCGCCGCGTGGGTGTTCGCCGCGCTCGGCACGCTGCTGGCGCTGGCCCAGCTGCTGCTCTACTCCGGCATCGCCGCGGCCGACCGGGTGCCCGGCGGCGCCGTCTGGCTGGCCGTCGGCGCCGAGACCGCGGCGGTGGCCGGGCTGGCCGCGGCCGGGTGGCTGTCGCCGACGACGGTCGCGGTGGCCGCCGCGGCGGTGGTCGCCGCCCTGGTCGTGACCGGTCTCCTGCGGCACGCGCGGGGCACCCGGCGACCGGGCGCGGGCCGATGAACCCCCTCCTCGACCGCCGCTACCATCCGCGCATGTCACCAGCCGTGCCGTCGTCCGCCCGAAGAGTGTCACCCCATCGGTGGGTCCGCCGGGCCGTGGCGCTGGCCCTCGCGGCCGCGGCGGTGCTGCCCACGGCCTGCTCGGGCGGGCCGGCGGAGCCCGAGCTGCCCAACGCCACCGAGCTGCTCTCGCGCAGCGCCGACGCGATGCGCACGGTCACCAGCGCCGCGGTCGACATCGCCGTGGACCCGGCGGTGACCTCCGTCCCGATCCGCAGCGCGGTCGGCACCATCACCGCCGACGGCCAGGCCGAGGGCACCGCCGTGCTCACGCTGGCCGGCGGCGCGCCGCTGGAGTACCAGCTGGTGGTCACCGGCGACGTGCTCTACCTCAAGGGTCCGACCGGCGGGTACAGCCCGCTGCCGCTGGCCTCGGCGGCGGCCATCTACGACCCCACCGCCATCCTCGACCCCGACCGCGGCACCGCGGCCCTGCTGGCCGGCGCCGACCAGGGCACCACGCAGGCGCGCGAGGTCAGCGACGGCGTCGACGCCTACCGGGTGGCCGCGACGTTCCCCGCCGAGCGGGTCGCCACCCTGGTGCCCGGCGTGACGCAGTCCGTGCCCGGCGTCGTCTGGCTGGACGCGGCCACCTCGCGGCTGGTGCGCGCCGAGCTCGACCTGCCCGACGGTCCCGCGGGTGCGGGCGGCCCGGTGACCGTGCGCATGTCGGAGTTCGACGCGCCCGTCTCGATCGCCCCGCCGGCCTAGCCGTGGCCGTCCCCACCGCGCGCCCGCGCGTCGCCGTCGGAGTCGGCGCGGCCGCGGTGCTGCTGGCCGCGCTGGACGCCTACGTCGTCGTCACGCTGCTCGTCGACATCATCACCGACCTGTCGCTGCCGCTGAACCGGCTGGAACGGGCGACGCCGCTGGTCACCGGCTACCTCCTGGGCTACGTGGCGGCGATGCCGCTGCTCGGGCAGCTGTCGGACCGCATCGGGCGGCGCACGGTGGTGCAGGCGTGCCTGCTGGGCTTCGCGGCCGGTTCGGTGATCACCGCGCTGGGGACGAGCCTGTGGCTGGTCGTGGCCGGCCGCGCGCTGCAGGGCATCGCGGGCGGCGCGCTGCTGCCGGTCACCATGGCCATGGTCGCCGACCTGGTCGCCGAGCGCGGGCGCACCTTCGCGCTCGGCCTCGTCGGGGCCGCCCAGGAGCTGGGCAGCGTGCTCGGCCCGCTCTACGGCGCAGCGCTCGCCGCGCTGCTGGGCTGGCGCGGGGTGTTCTGGGTGAACCTGCCGCTGGCCGTGGCGGCGATGGTGGCCGTGCACGTCGCGCTGCCCCGCCGCACGCCCGCGACCCCCGGTGCGCGCGGCGGCGTGGACGTCATCGGCGGGCTGCTGCTCGCGGTGGCGCTGGCGCTGCTGGTGGTCGGGCTCTACAACCCCGAGCCGCAGCAGTCGGTGCTGCCGCCGTGGGGCTGGCCCGCCGTCGGGGCCGCCGTGGTGGCGCTGGTGGCCTTCGCCCTCTGGGAGTCCCGGGCCCGGGTCACGCTGCTCGACCCCACCGGGATCGCCGGGCGGCCGTTCGCGGCCGGGCTGGTGGTGAGCTTCCTGGCCGGTACGGCACTGCTGGTCACCCTGGTCGACGTGGAGCTGTTCGCGCAGACCCTGCTGGGCCGCGACGCCACCGGCGCGGCCCTGCTGCTGACCCGGTTCCTGGTCGCGCTGCCGATCGGCGCCGTGCTGGGCGGGGTGCTCGCCCCGCGGCTGGGCGACGCCGTCACCGCCGCGGTCGGCATGGCCGTGGCCGCGGTGGCCTACGCCCTGATGGCCACCTGGCCCGCCGACCCGCTCGGCGCCACCCGCCTCCCCGGGCTGTCGATGCTCGACACCGACCTGGTGCTGGCCGGGCTCGGGCTGGGACTGGTGATCGCGCCGGTGTCGGCCGCGGTCCTGCGGGCCGTCCCGCAGGACCGGCACGGCGTCGCCTCGGCCACCGTCGTCGTCGCCCGGACGGCGGGCATGCTCGTCGGGGTGGCCGCGCTGACCGCGTGGGGCCTGCACCGCTTCGCCGAGCTGACCGCCGGGCTGACCACCCCGCTGCCGATCGACCCCACCGGGGGGATCGTCGACCCCGTCGTCTACCAGCAGCAGCTGGGCACCTACACCGCCGCGGTGAACGGCGCGCTGCTCGTGCAGTACCGGGAGATCTTCGCGCTGACCGCCGTCTGCGCGGTCGCCGGCGCGCTCGTCTCGCTGGCGCTGGGCCGGGCCCGCAGCGTCGTCACCAAGGCCTGAAACCCTTCCCTCCCGCGCCCGACCGGCGGGACTTCGGGCAGGATGGGCGCGTGCTCGACGCCGCGGACCGGGACCTACCACCGGCGCTGCTGCTGCCCAGCGCCGGACCGGAGCCCCTGCCGTTCGACACGGCGCTGGCCGCGGTGCTCGGCTACGCCCGGGGCCGCCGGCCGATGCGCGTCCGCACCCCCGACGCCCCCCGCGGCCGGTGGGTGCCGATGCCGGCGTTCGGCTGGACCCGGTTCGACACCTGGCCCGTCGACCAGCCCGGCGACAAGGACGTGCTGATCGGCGAGGGTCTGCACGGCAGGCTCGACCGGGCGTCGTGGACGACCGTCCGCGACGTCCTGGAGCAGGTCCGGCCGCTGGCCGAGGCGGCCGACGCGCGCGCGGCCGGCCGCGCGTTCTGGGAGCTGCCCGACGACGAGCTGTCGGTGCTCGGCGAGCCGGGCACCGTCGGGGCGGCGCTGCGCGAGATCGGCCGGGCCGCCGGGGAGCACCTCGGGCACGTCTTCGCCGCCCTGCACCACCGCCGCCCCGACCTCGTCCCGCACCTCACCCGCACCACCCGCCGGGCACTGTGGCCGCACACCGAGGAGGGCGACAGCGACGTGCAGGCGGTCGTCCTGCGCGAGCTGCGCGCCAACGCGACCGGCATGGCCGCCCTGGAGACCACCGTCGCCTCGCTGACCGGCGACGCCGCCCCCACCCGGCTGCGCCTGCACGACATCCTGCTGTGGCTGGCCACCACCCTGCGCCTGACCCACGCCGTCGAGCTGGGGCGCGGCACCGACGAGTGGGCGGCCCGGGCCCGGTACCGGACGGTGGCCCGCCCCGGCTAGGCGGCCGCCGCGCCGGGCTGCTCCTTCGTGCGGCGCAGCAGCCAGTCGCGGCCGGTGCGGATCAGCGCCCACGCCACCTGGGGACACGCCGGTTCATCCGCCCGGGTGCGGATTTCACCGTTCGGTAAGGGAGCACCGGGCTGCGCGGCGCCCCGGGCTTCGGGCACGATCGCGGGGTCGGGGGGAGCGATCGATGGCCGTCAGCCGGCGCGCGGTGCTGGGCGCCGCCGCGCTCGCGGTCGCGGGGATCACCGGCTGCGCGCCCGCGGTCGCCTCGTCCGGGGCGGTCGGCGTCCCCGACCGGCCGCCACCCGACTGGGAGCCGTTGCGCGCCCGGCTGGCCGGGGCGCTCGTGCTGCCGGGCGATCCCCGGTACGACACCGCCCGCCTCTCCCACAACACCCTGTTCGACGGGCGGCGCCCGGCCGCGGTCGCGGCCTGCGCGAACCCCGCCGACGTGCAGGCCTGCCTGGAGTTCGCCCGGACGGCCGGGGTGCCGGTCGCGGCCCGCAGCGGCGGGCACAGCTACGCGGGCTACAGCGTGCCCGACGGCGGCCTGGTGATCGACGTGGCCGCCCTGGCCGGGGTGGCGGTCGGCGCCGACGGCACGGCCACGATCGGCGCGGGCGCCCGGCTGGGCGACGTCTACGCCGCGGTGGGCGGCGCCGGGCGGGCCCTGCCTGCCGGGTCGTGCCCGAGCGTGGGCGTCGCCGGGCTCACCCTGGGCGGGGGCATCGGCGTGCTCACCCGCGCCTACGGCCTGACCTGCGACCGGCTCGTCTCCGCGCAGGTCGTCACCCCCGACTCGACGCTGCGCACGGTCTCCGGGCGCGACGACCCCGACCTGTTCTGGGCGCTGCGCGGCGGGGGCGGCGGCAACGCGGCCGTGGTGACGTCGTTCGAGTTCGCCACCGAGGCCGCGCCGACGGTCACCGTGTTCTCCCTGCGCTTCGCGGCCGGTGCCGCCGCCGACGTGCTGCCCGCCTGGCAGGCCTGGGCCGCCGCGGCGCCCGACGAGCTGTGGTCGACCTGCGCGCTGAGCTCCGGGTCGCCGCCGGGCGCGCGGATCGCGGGGTCGTTCCTCGGCGGGGAGAGCGCCTGCCGCGACCAGCTCGCCGGGCTGCTGGCCGGCGCACCGGCGCCGTCGTCGGCGGTGGTGTCGACCAAGGACTACCTCGCGGCGATGCGGTGGTTCGCCGGCGGCAGCGACCGGGAGACCTTCGTCGCCTCCTCCCGCGTGCTGCCCGCTCCCCTGCCCGAGCCGGCGAAGCTGGTCGCCCTGCTGGACCGGGCCTCGGGCATCGCCGTGCTGCTCGACGCCCTGGGCGGGGCCGCGGGACGGGTCGACCCCGCCGAGACGGCCTTCCCGCACCGCACCGCGTTCGCGAGCGCGCAGGTCTACGCCTCCGTCAGCGGCGACCCGGGCCCGGCCACCACCGCCGTGGCCGAGGTCCGGGACGGGCTGGGCGCGCTCACCGGCGCCACCGGCTACGTCAACTACATCGACCCCGCCATGCCCGACTGGGCCAGCGCCTACTACGGCGCCAACCTGGCCCGGCTGCGCGCGACCGTCGAGCGCTACGACCCCGACCGCGTACTCGCGTTCGCGCAGTCCCCCGCCTGAGCAGCCCGTCAGTCGAACAGCTCTGCGATGGGCCGCGGTCGACCCAGGTGGTAGCCCTGCCCGTCGTCCACCCCGAGCTCGCGCAGCACCGTGACCAGCTCGGGGCGGTCGACCTGCTCGGCCACGGTGCGCATCCCCAGCTGCTGCGCGACCCCGACCACCGCGCTCACCAGTGCCCGGTCGACCGGGTCGGTGTCCAGCTGCCGGACGAACTCCCCGGCGATCTTCACCGCGGTGAAGGGCAGGTGCTTGAGGTGCGAGAACGACCCGAACCCCGCACCGAAGTCGTCCAACGAGAAGCCGCACCCCGCCGCGGTCAGCCGCCCGACCAGGCGCTTGGCCGCGTCCAGGTTGGTGATCGCGGTCGTCTCGGTGATCTCCAGCCCGAGCCGGCCGGGCTCGACCGAGCACGCCCGCAGCTCGGCGAGCACCCAGTCGCCCAGCTCGTCGTCCTCCAACGACCGCGCCGAGATGTTGACCTCCAGCCGCAGCTCGCGGGCGCGTGCCATGGGACCGGCCAGGATCCGCACGGCGTGCCCGAGCACCCAGCGGTCGAGGCGCAGCACCAGGTCGGTGCGCTCGGCGGCGGGCAGGAACTCGGCCGGACCCAGCTGCGGGTCCAACCCGTCGCGCAGCCTGATCAGCAGCTCGCGACGGCTCGCCCGACCGGTGGCCAGGTCGACGATCGGCTGCGCGTCCAGCTGCATCGCCGCGCCGTCCAGCGCGTCGCCGACCCGCTGCAGCACGCCCACCCGGGCCACGGCCTGCGTGTACTGGTCGGGGGCGAACAGCCGGGCCCGGTTGCGCCCGGCGTTCTTGGCCGCGTAGAGCGCCAGGTCGGCGCGGGCCAGGCCGGCCTCCACGCCGTCCCCGCGCGGCACGGCGGCCACCCCGACGCTGACGGTCGTGCGTACCGCCGCCTGGCCCTGCACCAGGACGCGATCGCCGGCCACGGCGTCGCACAGCCGCTCGCCCAGCGCGATCCCCGCCGCCGGGTCGCAGCGCGGCAGCACCGCCGCGAACTCGTCCCCGCCCAGCCGCCCGAGCAGCGCACCGGCTTCCAGCTGCGCGGACACCGTCTCGGCGACGCGTCGGATCACCCGGTCGCCCACCGCGTGCCCGCGCAGGTCGTTGACGTCCTTGAAGTGGTCGACGTCGATCAGCAGCAAGGTGGCGCCCGCCGGGCCCGCCGCGCACTGCGCCAACCGCGCGGTGATGCCGCGCCGGTTCGCGATGCCGGTCAGCGGGTCGTGCTCGGCGAGGTAGGCCAGCTCGGTGCGGGCCCGGTGCTCCTCGGTGACGTCGCGCGCGGTGCCCAGCACCCGCGACGGGACACCGTCGGGGTCCCGGAAGACCTCGCCGTGGCACTCGAAGATCCGCTCGACGGAGCCGCCGACGACCATCCGGTGGGTGTAGGTGAACGGCAACCCGGTCGCCATGCCCTCGGCGATCGCGGCGTCGATCATGGGCAGGTCGTCGGGGTGCACCAGCGCCCTGAACCCGTCGTACTCCAGCACCTCTCCCGGCGGGAGGCCGAACATCGCCAGCAGCGCCTCGGACCACTCCACGCGGCCGTCGGCCACGTGCCACACCCAGGAACCCATCCGGGCCAGTGCCTCGAGGCGGTCCAGCCGCCAGTGCGGGTCGGCCATGCCGAGCGGCCGCTCGCCGGTCGGGGGCGCGGTGTGGTCGGCGATCTCGTAGAGCAGGCGACCCGGCGAGCCCAGCGCGGTGCAGGAGACCTGCCAGAGCCGCACACCCCCGCCCGGCGGCGACCAGCGGACCAACGCCCGCACCGCGCCCGGCGCCACCTCGACCACCCGGCGGACCGCCGCGTCGTCCGCGGTCCACGAGCCGCCGTGCCGCGCCACGAGGTCCCGCGCGGCCGCGTTGCACCACTCGGTCGCGCCGTCGCGCACGACGACGAGACCCACGGTCGCGCGCTGCGCGATCTCCTCCGCGGTCACCGCACCCGTCACGCGCACCCCCATGGTCGTTCCCGGGGATTGTCCCGCCCCCGGCGCGCCCGCGCCGGTGCACGCCTACCACGACCGGGGGGTTCGAGCGGGTCGCGCTGCGCCCCGTCGTGGGCGCACCTGGTCGAGGAGACCTCCCGCACGCCGGGCCCGCCGACATCCTGCGCGAGCTGGTCGACGGCGTCACGGCGAGCTGACCGGGCCGGGGTCGGCCCCGGTGAAGCGGCGCAGCTCGGCGGCGGTCGCGGCGAGCCCGACCGCCACCAGCAGGGCCGCCCCGACGAGCACGAGCGCCGGGCCCGCGCCGAACCCGGCGGCCAGCGCCCCGCCCAGCACGGGCCCCACCGGCGCCGTGTCCCTGGCCACCGGGGTGAGCACGGCGTCGACCCGCCCGAGCACGTCCTCGGGCACCAGCCGCGCGGTGACCTCGTTCATCACCACGTTGACCACCGGGCTGGCCGGCGTGACCACCGCCAGCGGCACCACGGGCCACCACGGGCCGAACGGCAGGGCCATCGCCGCCACGACGGTCCCGAACACCGCCACCACGACCAGCATCAGCGGGCCGACCGGCAGCAGGCCGCCGACGCGCCCGGCCAGCAGCGAGCCGACCAGGCCGCCGATCCCGGCGCCGGCCAGCACCGCGCCGGTGGCCGCCGCTCCGCCGCCCCGCTCGGAGACCAGCGCGATCAGCGGGATCATGAACGCCCCGCCGAGCAGGTTCAGCGCGGCCAGCACCCCGTAGACCGCCCGCAGCCCCGGACGGCGCCACAGCCGGCGCAGCACGTCCGCCGCCTCCCGGCGCATGCTCCGCCCACCCGTGCCGCGCTCGACGACGACCACCGCAGGTTTGCGCGGCACCGGGGCCGCCGCCGCGCAGACCAGCGCGACCGCGAAGGTGACGGCGTCGACCGCGAACGGCAGCACCGGGGCGACCGCGTACAGCAGCCCGCCGATCGGCGGCCCCGCGAGCCAGGCCGCGTGGGTGCGGGCCTCCTCCTGGACGTAGGCGGTGCGCAGCTGGGTGGGCGGCACGAGCCCGCGGATCGAGGCGGAGCGCACGAGGTCGGTGAACGTCGCCCCGACCCCGTCCAGGCTGCCGAGCAGCGCCGGCGCCCACACCGGCGGCGCGCCGGTGGCCACCAGCCCCAGCAGGACGACCGCGCAGACCACCCGGGCGGCCTGGGCGGCGACGAGCGTGCGCCGCCGGTCCCACCGGTCGACCCACACCCCCGCCGGCACCAGCGCCACCATCCGCCCGGCCACCGCCGCCCCCGCCACCAGCCCCGCCGCGGCGGGCGAGCCGGTGAGCCCGAGTACCAGCAGGGGCATCGCGAGCCTGGTCATCTCGGTGCCCAGCTGGGACACCGCGCCGCCGATCCACAGCAGCTGGAACCGCGTGTTGCGGCGCAGCGGCACCTCGTCGATCACCGCCGTCGATCACCGCCGTCGATCACCGCCGGTCCCCGTGCTGCAGCGGCCCGGGCCGACTCGCGGACGGGCCGAGCTCCGAGCGCCGGTCCCGCAGGAACTGGCGCTCGGCCTCGTTGTCGGCCATCGCCGCGGCCCGCTCGTACTCCGCCGCGGCCTCCGCGGCGCGCCCCAACCGGCGCAGCAGGTCGGCCCGCACGGCCGGGAGGTAGCGGTACCCGGCCAGGCCGCCCTCCCGGTCCAGCTCCTCCACCCGGGCCAGCCCGGCCGCGGGCCCGTCGACCATCGCGACCGCGACCGCCCGGTTGAGCGCCACTACCGGGGTGGGCCACACCCGGGCGAGCTCGTCGTAGAGCTGAAGGATCTGCGCCCAGTCGGTGGCCCCGTAGCTCGGCGCCGACGCGTGCAGGGTGGCGATGGCGGCCTGCAGCGCGAAGCGCCCGGGGCGCCCGCCGCGCAGCGCGCCGACCACGAGCGCATCGGCCTCGGCGATGAGCTCGTGGTCCCAGGCCGAGCGGTCCTGCTCGGCGAGCAGCAGCAACCGGCCGTCGGGCGCGGTGCGGGTACCGCGGCGGGCGTGGTTGGCCAGCAGCAGCGCCAGCAGGCCGCGGACCTCCCGCTCGTCGGGCATCAGGGCGTGCAGCAGGCGGGCCAGGTCGACGGCGCGCCCGGCGACGTCGTCGCGGGTGAGCACGGGGCCGGCCGGGGCGGTGTGGCCGGTGGTGAACTGCAGGTGCACCGCGGACAGGGCGGCGTCGAGCCGGTCGGGGAGCTCGGCGGCCGGGGGCATCCGGAACGGGATCCGGGCCGCGACGATCTTCTTCTTCGCCCGGGTGAGGCGGGCGGCCATGGTCGCCACCGGGACCAGGAACGCCGCGGCCACGTCCGGGGTGGGCACGCCGCAGGCCAGCCGCATGGTCAGGGCCACCTGGGCCTCGGGGGCCAGCGCGGGGTGGCAGCACAGGAAGACCAGCCGGAGCCGGTCGTCGTGCACCACGGGATCGCCCGGCAGGTCGGGCTCCCCCGTCCCGGCTGGCGGCTCGACCAGCAGGTGCAGCTTGGTCCGCAGGGTCCCGGCCCGGCGCAGGGCGTCCAGGGCGTTGTGCCGGGCGGCGGTGGTCAGCCAGGCCGCCGGGCGGGCCGGGACCCCGGTGCGCGGCCACGAGTCGAGCGCGGCCGCGTAGGCGTCCTGGACGCACTCCTCGGCGAGGTCGAGATCGCGGGTGACGCGCACCGTCGCGGCGAGCACGGCGGCCCACTCGTGACGGTGCGCGTCGGCCACGGCCCGCCGGGCGGCAGCGCCCGCCCCGGTGGCGGGCACCGCGGTCACATCGCCAGCAGGGGCCGCACCTCGACCGCCCCGTCCATGATCGGCAACAGCCTGCCGATGGCCACGGCCTGCTCGAGGTCGGCCGCCTCGACCACGAAGAACCCGGCGATGACCTCCTTGGTCTCCAGGAACGGCCCGTCGGTGACCAGGCCATCGCGGTGGATCGTGCGGGCGGTCGAGGCGGGCTGGAGCGCGGGCTCGTACACCACCCGCGCGCCCATCGCGGCGATCTCGCCCTCGACCGCCATGTTGGCCTCCATGACCTCGGGCGGGATGTCGGCCACCCCGCCGGGGAGCTCGGTCTCGTAGATCAGAATCGCGTACTGCGGCATCGCTCGTCCTGTCCGGTCGGGTCGCTCACCAGTTCCCGGTCTCCGGGCCCATGGCACCGTATTCGACCCCGCCGCCGCGGGCGTACGCCGCGATGACGACGCCGGTCGCGGTCGTCGTGGCGGAGACGAGCCGCAGCCCGACGGGCACCGTCCCGCCGCCGAACAGGCGCTTGCCGGTGCCCAGCAGCACCGGGAACACCAGCAGGTGCAGCTCGTCGACGAGGTCGTGGGTGAGCAGCGCCTGCACCAGTGCGCCGCTGCCGTGCACCTGGATCTCACCGCCCGGCTCGCCCTTGAGCTCCGCCACCGCCTCGGCGACCCCACCGTCGAGCTGGGTCGCGTTGGTCCAGGTCAGGACGCGGGGCGTCCGGGAGACCACGTGCTTGGGCAGCTCGTTCATCCGGGCGCCGAGCGGGTCGTCGGCCCCGGCCAGCGGCCAGGTGGCCGCGAAGATGTCGTAGGTCCGCCGCCCGAGCAGCAGCGCACCCGCCCTCCCGGTCAGCTCCCCCATCACGGCGAGCACCTGCTCGTCGATCCCGGGCACGGCCCACCCGCCGTGCGCGAACCCGCCGTCGCGGTCCTCGTCGGGGCCGCCGGGCGACTGCACGACCCCGTCCAGCGTCGCGAACGCCGTCACCACCAGCTTGCGCATGCCGTTCCTCCTCGTCGCGGGGCACCTCGGCGGTGCCCTCATCGACACGGCGAACGACGACCGCCGGATTCGACAGCGGGATCGGGCTGATCCGGCGGGCGCGGCCGGAGCCGGATCAGCCCCGGCGGGTCGGGTGCAGCCGCCGCAGCTCGTCGGCGATCGCCCAGAGCCGGCACGGCCACACCGGCGAGGCCGTGGTCGGGAAGCGGCACCCGCGGCAGTGCCCGGTGGAGTCCGGGGCGTGCTCGTCGAGGATGCGGTCCACGGCGGCGTCCGGCAGCGATCCCGCCAACGCCTCGGCGATGCCGCGGATGGTCGTGGTCGGTTCGCCCGATGCCGGATTCTGCACGGAACGCAGTGTGCCGGTTACGGACTGCTCATGCAAGCCGCAGATGCACATTTTACGTGCACGCGACGGATGCACGTGCATATGTACTGACGCAGTACATCAGAGCGCTCTGACCAGCACACGACGTATCAGGTGTTCCCGCCCGGGCGCCAGATCGACCACTCCATGTGCTGATCCCGCTGCCGTTCGCGCGCACAGAATCCGTGCACGTGCATCTGGGCTGTGCATCCGCGCTGTGCTAGCGTCGGTTCCGCACAAGGGCACCACGGCCTTACGGGAGGCCACATGACGAGCGACGACCGGAACGGTTCCTCGGCTTCATCGTTCCCCGACGCGGACTGGCGCCGCAGCAGCGCCAGCGGCCAGCTGGGCAATTGCGTGGAGGTGGCAATGCTCGGCAGCGGCGAGGTCGCGGTGCGCAACTCGCGCCATCCGGCCGGTCCCGCGCTCGTCTTCACGCCGGCCGAGTGGGCGGCGTTCGTGGTCGGCATGCAGCGCGACGAGTTCGCGCTGCCCACCGGCCGGCCGGTCGTCCAGCTGGGCTGAGCACCGGTCCGGGGGCCCCGCGGCGGGGGCCCCGCCCGGGCGGCCGGCGGCGGGGAGGCCG
>NZ_JAGSOV010000032.1 GCF_023898865.1 Pseudonocardia humida | reverse complement strand
TGGGGCGCCCCCGGGCGCCCCGCCCGGTCGGTGCTCCGCGGCGGGGGCGCACGTCCGCGTGTCAGCCGGTCACAGCTGCGAGAGCAGCTTGGTCAGCAGCGCCCGCGACCGGTCCGGGGTCTCGGCGTCGACCATCAGCCGGTCCATCGCCCGGCTGTAGACCTCGATCTCGGCCAGCCCGTCCAGGTAGAGCGCCCCGCTCATGTGCTCGACGTAGACGACGTGGGGCAGCTCGGGCTCGGCGAAGCGCAGGATCGTGAACGGGTGCTCGGCGGCGTACCCGCTGAGCTGGTTCGGCACCACCTGCACGGTGACGTTGGGTCGCTCGGCCATCTCCAGCAGGTGCTCCAGCTGGGCGCGGTGCACCCGCCGCCCACCGATCGGGCGGTGCAGCACCGACTCATCGAGCACCACCCACAGTGACGGCGGCCGGACCCCGCCGAGGATCTTCTGCCGCTCCATCCGCAGCGCGATCCGCTTGCGCACGTCCTCGGGCACGTATTCGGGGCGACCGCGCGTGGCGACCGCGATCGCGTACTCCTCGATCTGCAGCAGACCGGGCACGAACTGCAGCTCGAAACCCTGGATCAGCGACGCCGATTCCTCCAGCCCCACGAAGTCCTGGAACCAGTTCGGCATCACGTCGCTGTAGCGGCGCCACCACCCGGGCTGATTGGCGTGCTTGACCATGTCCAGGAAGACATCGCGTTCGGCCGGGTCGTTCACGCCGTACATCGTGAGCAGATCGGCGACGTCGCGTTCCTTGAACGCGACCCGGCCGAGCTCGAGCCGGGAAAGCTTCGAATCCGACGCGCGCACCGCGTACGCGGCGTCGGACCGGGAGATTCTCGCGCTCTCGCGCAGCCGGCGGAGTTGGGCGCCCAGGACCATCCGCCGCGCCGTGGCCCCGCGCAGCGGCGCGGCATCCGCGCCCGAGGGTGCGTTCTCGGCCATCGCGCGCGACTCCCCCTCCGACCGCCCGGCCGAACAGGAGTGGTGGTCATCCTTTCGGCAGGACCCGAGCTGCATCCCCGACGCCGCCGAACCCTACACGCCGACGAGCGACGCAGAAAGGTCACTGCCCGGGGTTAACGCAACGCGCTGCGTGGCCTACCATCACCCGGGCCGGCGGATCGTCACCCAGCAGGACGCCGCAGGTCTGCCCCCCGACGTCGACGCATGACGAGGCGTGAATGACCAGCACCGAGGATGTCGTACCGGCCCACATCGACGTCTCCAAGGCCAGCGTGGCCCGGGTGTACGACGCGTTCCTCAACGGCAAGGACAACTACGAGATCGACCGCGAGGTCCTGCGCCGGATCCAGGAGGTCGCCCCCGAGGCCACCCAGCTCGGATGGGACAACCGGGAGTTCCTGATCCGCGCCTCGCGATTCATCGCCGCGCAGACCGGAATCACCCAGTACCTCGATTGCGGGTCCGGCCTGCCGACCGCGGAGAACACCCACCAGATCGTGCAGCGGATCCGCCCGGACGCCCGCGTCGTCTACGTCGACAACGATCCGGTGGTGCTGGCCCACGGGCGCGCGCTGCTGGAGGAGAACGAGCAGACCCACCTCATCGGGGCCGACATATTCGACCCGCGCGCCGTGCTGGACAACGAGGTCGTGCGCCAGCAGCTCGATTTCACCGAACCGATCGCGCTGTACCAGTGCGGGACGATGCACCATTACACCGGCGACCGCTACGCCGAGATCATGCGGACCTACATCGAGGCGCTGCCCCCGGGCTCCTACGTCGCGCTCAGCCACTTCCTCGACCCGGAGACCTCCGAGCACAGCGCGCTCGCCCGGCGCATGGAGGACATCTTCCTGCACAGCCCGATGGGCAGCGGGGCGTTCCGCACCGAGGCCGAGATCATGACCATGCTCGACGGGTTGGAGCTGGTGGAGCCGGGTCTGGTCCGGTGCGCCGACTGGTGGCCGGACGGACCGCGGGTCACCCCGATGTCCCCGGTGCAGTACTGCATCGCGGGCGCGGTCGGTCGCAAGGGGTGACGACGGCGCCCGCACGCTGTACGGGGGTGGTGCACCCCGGCTGACGGGCGGTCGGCACGATGGTGCATATGCGCCTTTCGACCCGCAGACGCGGCCGGGCAGCCGTTCCGGTCCTCGCGCTGACCCTCGCCATGGTCGCGGCGTGCGGCGGCACGACCGTCGCCGAGCAGCCCGCCCCCACGGCGGCCGCCGCCCCGCCCGAACTGCAGCGGACGCGGCTGGAGGTCCCTCCCGGCGTCACGAACGACCGCTTCACCGGCGAGCGCTTCGCGCTCATCCCGCCGGGCTGGTCGATGTCGCTGTGGGCCGACCTCGACGAGGCGCGCCACGCGGCCTGGGCGCCCGACGGCGCGCTGCTGGTGTCCCGCCCCGAGGGCGGCGAGGTCGTCAAGCTCACCCCCCGGGAGTCCGGGCTCGCCGAGGCGTCGGTGCTGCTGCGCGACCTGCGCCAACCGCACGGCCTGGCGTTCGACGGGACCACGCTCTACGTCGCCGAGAGCGACGAGATCCGCTCCTACGACTACGCCGACGGGGCGGCCACCGGCGGCGACATCGTGGTCGGCGACCTGCCCGACGCCAAGGACGGCCAGCTGGGCGGGGCCTACGCGCACGCCCTCAAGTCCCTCGCGCTCGGCCCGGACCGCTCCCTCTACTTCTCCATCGGCTCCAGCGGCAACATCACCGAGGAGGACCGCGAGTCCGAGCCGGAGGCGGCCTCGATCATGCGGATCCCGCCGGGCGGTGGAGCGCCGGAGGTGTTCGCCCGCGGCGTCCGCAACGGGACGGCGATGGCGATCGCCCCGGACGGCGCGCTCTGGACCGCGGTGAACGGCCGCGACGACATCGCCTACCCGTACGACCGCGAGTACCCCGGGAGCTTCGCCTCGGCCCAGGGCGAGGTCCTGGAGAGCTACGTCGCCGACCACCCGGCCGAGCCGGTGGCCAAGCTGACCCCGGGCCGCGACCTGGGCTGGCCGTACTGCAATCCCGACCCCGACGTCGAGCCCGGCGTGCCCGGCTCGCCGCTGGACCACACGGCGCCGCCCTTCGTGGCCGACTACGAGACCAACGAGGACGGCGAGGTGTTCGACTGCGGCTCGATCGCTCCGGTCGAGCAGAGCCTCGGCGCCCACTCGGCGCCGCTGGGCATGTCGTTCACGACGCTGCCCGCGCCCTACGGCCAGGGCGCGCTCGTCGGCGTGCACGGCTCGTGGAACCGCACGCCGCCGCGGGCCCCCGAGGTCTCGTTCTTCCCGTACGCGAACGGGGAGCTCGGCGCGCAGCAGACGCTCGTCGGCGGCTTCCAGGGCACCGACGGCAAGCGCTGGGGCCGGCCGGTCACCGCGATCCCCGGCCCCGACGGCGCCGTCTACATCACCGACGACGACGCCGGCGCGGTGTACCGGCTGGCGCCGCCCGGGCTCTGACCCGACGGCAGCGTTCCCGGCGGTGGCCGGGCCTGGTAGGGACGGGGGCATGCCCCGACTCACCGCACTGAGCCGTTCGCTCGCCGACCGGGTCGTCCTCGTCACCGGAGCCGCGAGCGGGATGGGCCGGGCCACGGCCCACCTGCTCGCCGACGAGGGCGCCCTGGTCGGCATCGTCGACCGCGACGCCGACGGCCTGACCGCTGTCGCCGAGGAGATCCGCGGGGCCGGCGCGACCGCGCACCCCGTCGTCGCCGACGTCGCCGACCCCGCCGCGCCGGCCGCCGCGGTCGCCGAGGTCCGCGCGGCGCTGGGCCCGCTGGACGGGCTGGTCAACAACGCCGGGGTGAGCATCCGGGCGCCCTTCGACGGCGACGGCTTCGCCGAGGCGTGGGCCACCACGATCGCGGTCAACCTGACCGCGCACACCCTGTTCATCCGCGCCGCGCTGCCCGACCTGGCCCGCAACGGCGACGGCCGGATCGTCAACGTCGCCTCCACCGAGGGCCTGGGCGCCACCCCCGGGATCGCCCCGTACACCAGCTCGAAGCACGGCGTGATCGGCCTGACCCGGTCGCTGGCCGTGGAGCTGGGCCGCAGCGGCGTCACGGTCAACTGCGTGTGCCCCGGCCCGATCCGCACCGCGATGACCGCGGCCATCCCCGACGCCGACAAGGAGGTCTTCGCCCGCAGACGCACGGCGCTGCGCCGCTACGGCGACCCCGAGGAGGTGGCGCACCTGACGGTGTCGCTGCTGCTGCCCGCGGCCTCCTACATCACCGGCGCCGCGGTGGTGGTCGACGGCGGGTTGACCATCCGCAACGCGTAGTCGGCTAGTGAGTCAGGCAGCTGCGGTAGACCTCGTGGCGGGCGGAAACGGCCGGAGATCTGACGCTGACCGCGTTGACGAGCGGCAACCTCGGTCAACTCCTGCGCCGGACCGGGCGCTTGGACGAAGCGGAGCTTCGGTACCGGCAATCGATGCGCGCCACGACCGAGATCGGCGACTGGGCTGCGTGCTGACGCGCTGAACGGCCTTGGACTGACTGTCCTCGCACGGGGCGACCATGTGCCGGCGGAGGGGTTCCTCACCGCCGGCCTGGCCGATTCGCGACGGGGTTGGCCGTGTTCCGGCGCTCGAGGCCGCGGGCGGCCGTACTGCGGGTCACCTCGGGGTGGCTCTCGCTCGCCATGAACTCGGCGACGCCGATGGCGCGGCCTGGCACCTCGACCAGGCGTCCCGGCTCGCCGAGCTGACGGAGGACTCCGACGACCGAGCGCAGGTCGCTTCGGCTCGTGCACGCTTCGCCGAGGCGGGGGACTGATTCGCCCGCGGGGTCACACCCTCGACGGGGTGGGCCGGGCATCAGCCCGCCGCCGATGCATCCCTCCGGCGCTGCTCCAGCCGCTCGCGCTGCGGCACCACCACGTACTTCGGGTCCCTCGTCGACTCCACCCCGGCCTCGAACACCCCGAACCGCTGCAGGGCGCTGCCGGCCAGCAGGGCCAGGCCCGAGGCGGCCGCCCCGGTCCGGCTGCGCCGCGCGACCAGCACCGTGCCGGCCAGCCCGGCCAGGGTGAGCACCTCGGAGGCGCGCCGCAGCCGGTGCGCCTTGCCGTGCCGGTAGACCTCACCGATCAGGCCCATCCGCTGCTCCATGCGCTTGGCGGCGAGCAGCTCCCCCGCGGCGCCGACGGCGGCGAACACCCGCGCCGGCCCGGCCTCCTCGACCGGGGCGCAGAGCATGCCGAAGCCGCCGCCGCTGGCCGCGGCCGAGCCGGTGAACACGAACGGCAGCTCGTCGCGCACCTCGTTCCAACCCGGCACCGCGGTGTGCGACAGCAGGACGGCGGTGTAGGACGCCAGGCCGGGAGCGATGGCCGCGGCGGACACGCCGGCCGGGCGGGCCGACCGGGCCAGCAGGCGCGCCGGCCACGTCCGCCGCCACCGGGCGGGGACCAGCTCGGCGACGGCGGCGATCCCGGCCCCCGGCCCGAAGGCCGACAGGATCCAGGTGCCCACGCTCATCGGCGAGGTCGGCTTGAACACCCGCAGCATGTGGTGGAACCGCTCGGGCCGGCCCAGGTCGCTGACCAGGAAGTACATGCTTCCCAGCAGCCCGGCCAGGGAGCCGAGCCGGCCGGCCCGGCGCAGCTGCGGGCGCCCGGTCAGGTCGGCCCCGGCGGCCACCACCGAGGAGCCCGCGGCCAGCCCGCCGGCGAACAGGTAGGCGGGGATGCGCCAGTCCCACACGGGGGTCTTGAGCACCGGGCGGCCGTAGTACGAGCGGAACTCCGCGTCCGGCACGACCGTCTGCTCGCCGCGCCCACCCCCGCCTCCACCGCGGCGGCGGCGCTTGCCCAGCCCGCTGCCCTGGAACAGCTGGGCCTCGCGGCCGATCGAGCCCTCCTCGGAGTCGCCCTCGGGCGCCGGGCGGGTGGCGGTGTCGGCGCCGGCGTTCCGGTCGAGCGCCTCCTCGTTCTCGGCCTGGGCGCCCGCCTCGCCGCTCAGCTCGGTCGCCGCGTGCGAGGTGCCCGTGCGCCCCTGGCTGCCGCGATCCGCGCCCGGCTCCTCGGTCACCGCCGGCCGCCGATCGCCGAGGAGACGAACGCGCCGACGCCGGCCAGCGCGAACGCCGCCGCAGCCGCCCCGGCCCGCCGCCACATCGACGGCGCGTCGCGGGTGGGCACCACCGGGTCCGGAGGCAGACCGTAGACCTCCGGCTCGTCGAGCAGCAGGAAGAACGCACCGTCGCCGCCGACGCCGTCGTTCGGGTCGTTGCCGTAGAGCCGGGCCTCGCCGACCCCGAGGTCGTGCAGCTGGGCGAGCCTGCGGTCGGCCCGCTCGCGCAGCTCGTCGAGCTCGCCGAACTGGATGGAGTCGGTCGGGCAGGCCTTGGCGCAGGCCGGTTCCAGACCGCCGTGCAGCCGGTCGTAGCAGAGGGTGCACTTCTGCGCGCGGCCGTCGTCCGGGCGCCGGTCGATCACGCCGTACGGGCAGCCCGACACGCAGTACCCGCAGCCGTTGCAGATGTTCTGCTGGACGACGACGGTGCCGAACTCGGTGCGGAACAGCGCCCCGGTGGGGCAGACGTCAAGGCAGCCGGCGTGCGTGCAGTGCTTGCACACGTCCGAGGCCATCAGCCAGCGGAAGTCGGTGCGCGACTCGGGGCCGGTGGCGTCGCCCGGGCGGGAGAACGCCGGCATGCCGAGGTCCTCAGCGGGCTGGCCCACCGGCTGCTCGGCGGCCGCCTTCGGCCCGTCCAGCGGGCCGGTGCCCAGCTCGGAGCCGCCGCGCTCGGAGGCGCGCAACCGCGGTCCCACCGCATCGGCCATCAGCCCGGTGCCGGTCGGGCCGGTGGGCAGCCCGAGGAAGCCGGGGTCCTGGCGCCCGGTCGAGCGCGGCTGCTCGATGAACGCCACGTGCCGCCACGAGTTCGCGCCCAGCGAGCCGGTGTTGTCGTAGGACATGCCCAGCATGTCCAGGCCGTCCTCGGGGACGGCGTTCCACTCCTTGCAGGCCACCTCGCAGGCCTTGCAGCCGATGCAGACCGAGGTGTCGGTGAAGAACCCCACCCGCGGCGGGTGCTCGGCGTGCCCGGCGTCGCCGGCCGGGTCGTCGAGCGGCCCGGACAGCCGGTTGCCGGTCATGACTGCTCCCCTGCGCTGTTCCCGGTGCTGCCGTCGTCGGTGCTGCCGTCGTCGGTGCCGCCGGCGGTGTCGTCCTCGGTGTGCGTCACGTGCGGCACGTCGTCGGCCGTCGCGATGCGGGTGCCGGTCTCCACGGTGACGCCGGCCCGGGCGCGGGTCTGGGCGAGCATCGCGGTGAGCGCCGCGCCCCGCGGGCGCGGTCCCGGCCGGACGTCGCAGGTGGCCACCTTGCTCTCCTGGATGAACACGTTGGAGTCGGCCACCACGCCGAGCAGGTCGTTCACCACGTCGCCGGACACCAGCCCCGTGCCGCCCCAGTGGTAGGGCATCCAGATCTGGTGCACGACCTGGCCGTCGATCCACAGCGGCGACATCCGGTCGGTGACCATCACCCTGGCCTGGACCGCGGCGCGGCTGGTGACCACGTGCGCCGTGCCCAGGTGGGTGAGCCCGCGGATGCGGGCCAGCTCCGGGGAGACCTCCACGGTCAGCTCCGGCTGCAGCTCGGCCAGGTAGGGCAGCTGGCGGCTCATCCCGCCCGCGGTGTGGTGCTCGGTGAGCCGCGCCGCGGTGAGCACGAACGGGAACACCTCGCGGTGCAGCTCGGGCGGGGCGGGGTTGGACGGGTTGTCGGTGCGCCCGTAGACCTTGCGGGTCGGGTTGCCCTGCTGGCCGTAGAGCGCGTTGGACACCGGCGACTCGTGCGGCTCGTAGTGCGTGGGCATCGGGCCGTCGAGCAGCCCGTGCGGCGCGAACAGCCAGGCCTTGCCGTCGGCCTGCATGATGAACGCGTCGTCGCCGCGCAGCGCCTCCGGGCCGACCGCGTCCGGCGGCGGCTCGTAGCGGGGCGGGGTGGTCGCCGGGAAGTCCGGGACGTCGTCGCCGGTCCACCTGCCCTCGTCGGCGTCCCACCAGACGAGCTTCTTGCGCTCGCTCCACGGCTTGCCGTCCAGGTCGGCCGAGCAGCGGTTGTAGAGCACCCGCCGGTTCGCCGGCCAGGTCCAGCCCCACTGCCGGTCGTAGGGGCCCTGGGCGTCGTGCGGCTTGCGCCGCGCGGCCTGGTTGACCCCGTCGGCGTAGACGCCGCTGTAGATCCAGCAGCCGCAGGCGGTGCTGCCGTCGGCCTCGAGCTCCAGGTAGGAGTCGACCGGCTCGCCGGTGCGTGTGCGGTAGCCGTTGATCCGGCGCAGCACGTCCTCGGCCGACGGCTCGGGCCACTCCCCCGAGCCGTCGACCCGGTAGCTCCAGTCGAGCTTCTGCACCGGCTCGTCGCGCGGATCGGTGGACCCGGCCAGCCGCTCTCGGAGCTTGCGCCCGAGGTGGTAGAAGAACCACAGCTCGGAGCGCTGGTCACCGGTCGGCTCGACGGCCTTCTCCCGCCACTGCAGCATGCGCTGGGTCTGGGTGAAGGTGCCCTCCTTCTCCACGTGCGATGCGGCCGGGAAGAAGAAGACCTCGGTGCGGCAGGTCTGCGGGGAGATCTCCCCGGTCTCGATCTCCGGGGAGTCCTTCCAGAACGTGGCGCTCTCGATCATGGCCAGGTCGCGGACGACGACCCAGTCCAGGTTGGCCATGCCCAGGCGCTGCAGCCTGCCGTGCGCCGAGCCGACGGCCGGGTTCTGGCCGAGCAGGAAGTAGCCGAAGACCTTCCCGCCGTCGACCATGTCCATGACCGTGCGGTACGTGCCGTGGTCGCCGTCGATCTTCGGCAGCCACGCGTAGCCGTAGTCGTTCTCGGCGGTGGCGTTGTCGCCGAAGTACTCCTTGAGCAGCGAGACGAGGTAGGCGTCCGCGCCGGTCCAGTAGCCCTTCTGGGTCGGGCTGCGCAGGTCGTCGAGGTAGTCGGTCAGCGTCTCGTGGGATCCGGCGGTGGGCATCGGCAGGTAGCCGGGCAGCAGGTTGAACAGGGTGGGCACGTCGGTGGAGCCCTGGATGCTGGCGTGCCCGCGCAGCGCGAACACCCCGCCGCCGGGCCGACCGATGTTGCCCAGCAGCAGCTGGACGATCGCGCCCGCCCGGATGTACTGGGCGCCGACGCTGTGCTGGGTCCAGCCCACGCTGTAGACCAGCGCGGAGGTGCGCTCGCGGTTGGAGTTCGACGCCCACGCCTCGCACACGGCCTGGAACTTCTCCCGCGGCGTGCCGCAGATCCGCTCCACCATCTCCGGGGTGTAGCGGGCGAAGTGCCGCTTGAGGATCTGGAACACGCAGCGCGGGTGCTGCAGCGTCGGGTCGGTCGCGACGTTGGTCGCGCCGTGCAGTGGGGCCCCGGCCGCGCCGCTGCCCATCGGCGAGGTCCGCTCCTTGTCCATCTCCGAGTCGTCGTCCCCGGAGGGCGAGTCCGGGCTGGCGCCCTCCGGCTCCTCGCGCTCCTGGTCGGCGCCCTCGTACTGCCAGCAGTCGCGCTCGTAGGTGCCGGTCTCGGCGTCGTAGCCGCCGAAGAGCCCGTCGAGGTCCTCCGTGTCCTCGAAACCCTCCCTCACCAGGAACGACGCGTTCGTGAACGCCGCGACGTACTCCCGGAAATCGAGGTCGTTGGACAGCACGTGGTTGATGACGCCACCGAGGAAGGCGATGTCGCTACCGGCGCGCAGCGGCACGTAGGTGTCGGCCAGCGCGCTGGTCCGGGTGAACCGCGGGTCGATGTGGATGACCCGGGCACCCCGGGCCTTCGCCTCGATCACCCACTGGAACCCGACCGGATGGGCCTCGGCCATGTTCGAGCCCATGATGATGATGCAGTCGGCGTTGGCCAGGTCCTGCTGGTAGTCCGTCGCTCCGCCGCGACCGAATGAGGTCCCCAGACCGGGAACCGTGGCGGAGTGTCAAATACGGGCCTGGTTCTCGATCTGGATCGCGCCCAGCGCGGTGAACAGCTTCTTGATGAGGAAGTTCTCCTCGTTGTCCAGCGTCGCGCCGCCCAGGCTGGCCAGGCCCATCGTGCGGCGCAGCCGGTTGCCCTGCTCGTCGCGCTCCTGCCAGCCGCGCTCGCGGGCGTCCAGGACGCGGTCGACCACCATGTCCATCGCGGTCTCGAGGTCGAGGTCGGTCCACTCGGTGGCGTAGGGCGCCCGGTAGCGGACCTTCTCCTGGCGCTGCGGCCCGGTGACCAGCTGCAGGCTGGCCGAGCCCTTCGGGCACAGCCGGCCGCGGGAGATCGGCGAGTCGGGGTCGCCCTCGATCTGCACGACCTTCTCGTCGCGGACGAACACGCGCTGGCCGCAGCCGACCGCGCAGTACGGGCACACCGAGTCGGCGACCCGGTCGGCGGACTCGGTGCGCGGGCGCAGCGCGGCGTAGCGCGGCGACTCCGCCGCCGCACCCCGACCCAGCGGGTCGGGACCGGTCAACTGCCGGTACACCGGCCAGCTCTCCAGCCATCGCCGAACGCCCACCGCGCCCCCCGTTCCGTACCGGGACCGATCACCTCGGACCCTAGCGGTGCGTGCCCGACGGCGCCGGATCGAAACCCGCGATCGTCGATCGGGTGCGATCAGCGCCGGTCGGGAGCCGGTTCGTCGGCCGGGTCGTCGCGCAGGAACAGGTACCAGTACGACGTGGCCACGAAGACGACGGCGCCGACCAGGTTGCCCAGGAACGCGAACGCCCAGTTGTGCAGGGTGTCCCCCCAGCCGAGCCCGGGCACGCCGGCGAAGATGCCGGCCGGCAGGAAGAACATGTTGGCCACGACGTGGTCGAAGCCCATCGCCACGAAGGCCATGATCGGGAAGAAGATCCCGAGGATCTTCCCGGAGACGTCGTCCGCGGCGAGCGAGAGCCAGACCGCCAGGCAGACCAGCCAGTTGCAGCCGACCCCGCGCAGGAAGATCTGCCACGCGCTCTCGTGCAGGCCCTTGGCCTCGACGATGTCGGCCAGCCGCTGGTGGGTCAGCGCCGCGGTGGCCCCCGCTTCGGAGTCGACGCCGCCGATGACGCCGGTCTGCACGGCCAGGAAGTAGGCCACGAACAGCGCCCCCAGCAGGTTGCCGACCAGCACGAGGGTCAGGTTGCGGACCACGTCGGCGACGGTCAGCCTGCCCTGCATCGCGCTGATCGGCACCAGCATCATGTTCCCGGTCAGCAGGTGCGAGCCGGCGACCAGCACCAGCACCAGGCCGAGGGTGAACGCCGCGCCCATGAACAGCGTGGGCAGCGTCCCCCAGGTCCGCGGGTCCAAGCCGGAGGACACCGTGATGGCCACCAGCCCGCCGAAGGCGATGTAGGCCCCGGCCAGGAACGAGCCCACCAGCACCTTGTCCCAGCGCAGGTGGGCCTTCTTCGTCCCGGTCTCGACCGCGGCGGCGGCGATCTCGGGAGGCTGCTTGGCGGTCATCGGCACCTCCGGGTGGGACGGGTCGGCGGACGGCTCGAAACCCCCCGCCCGGTCCGGTTTCCCCGGATCGCCCGGGGGAACCACCGGCGCATGTCCGAACCAGAGCGACCGACCGACGACACCACCACCGACCGCACCGGCCCGTTGTCGCGCGGCTCCGCCGGGCCCGACGCCGCCGGCCGCACGAGCGCCCGTGACGACGACGGGGTGCACCCGACCGAGGGAGCGGCCGACGCGGCCGGACCGGCGGTCGACGCCGGCGACCGGCCCGCCGTCCCGACGACGGTGGCCACCGCGCCGTCGATCCGCGGCGCCTCGTCCAGCGCGCAGGCCGCCGACACCGGGGCCGCGCAGGGCGGGACGGCCGGGGAGCGCGACGACCTGCGGCGCCCGGGCTGACCCGGGCGCGGGCCGGCGGCGCCGTGCGGCTCAGGTGAGGGTCTGCTCCAGCCTGCGCGACAACATCGCCACGAACGCCGCCGGCTCGGCCAGTTCGCCGCCCTCGGCCAGCAGCGCCATGCCGTGCAGCAGCTGTGCGGTCTCGCGCAGGCCGGGGTCGTCCGGGCGCTGCTCGTGGGCCTCGCGCAGGCCGGTGACCAGGGCGTGGCCCGGGTTGAGCTCCAGGATCCGCTTGACCTTCGGGGGCTCCTGCCCCATCGCCCGGTACATCTTCTCCAGCGTCGGGGTGAGGTCTGCGGCGTCGCCGACCAGGCACGCCGCCGAGGTGGTGAGCCGGTGGGAGAGCCGGACCTCCTTGACGTCGTCGTCGAGGGTGGCGGCGAGCCAGCCCAGCAGGGCGTCGAAGCCCTTCTTCGTCTCGTCGTCGACGTCGTCGCCGCCGAGGTCGACCTCGCCCTTCGCGACCGAGGTGAGCGCCTTGTCCTCGAAGGTCGGCACCATGTCGACCCACACCTCGTCGACCGGGTCGGTGAGCAGCAGCACCTCGTAGCCCTTGGCCCGGAACGCCTCCAGGTGCGGGGAGTTCTCCAGCGCCGCTCGCGACTCGCCGGTGGCGTAGTAGATCGCCTCCTGGCCCTCGGGCATCCGCGCGATGTAGTCGCGCAGCGTCGTGGGCTTCTCCGGGTCGTGGGTGGAGGCGAACGAGCAGATCTCCAGGATCGCCTGGCGGTTGTCGTGGTCGGAGAGCAGGCCCTCCTTGACCGCGCGCCCGAGCTCGGACCAGAACGTCGCGTACTTCTCCGGCTCGTCGTCGAGCATCGAGCGCACGGTGGAGAGCACCTTCTTGACCAGCCGCTTGCGGATCAGCTGGATCTGGCGGTCCTGCTGGAGGATCTCGCGGGAGATGTTGAGCGAGAGGTCGTTGGCGTCCACGACGCCCTTGACGAAGCGCAGGTACTCCGGGACGAGCGCCTCGCAGTCGTCCATGATGAACACGCGCTTGACGTAGAGCTGGACCCCGCGCTTCGCCTCGCGCATGAACAGGTCCATCGGCGCGTGCGAGGGCAGGAACAGCAGCGCCTGGTACTCGAAGGTGCCCTCGGCGGAGAGCCGGATCGTCTGCAGCGGCTCGCGCCAGTCGTGGCTGACGTGGCGGTAGAACTCGGTGTACTCCTCGTCGGAGACGTCCTTCGGCGAGCGCGCCCACAGCGCCTTGCGCGAGTTGACGGTCTCCGGCTCGCCCTCGCCGCCGGCAGGGGCCATCCGGATCGGCCAGGTGATGAAGTCGGAGTAGCGCTTGACGATCCCCTTGACGGTGGTCGGGTTCGCGTAGTCGTGCAGCGCGTCCTCGGTGTCCTCGGGCTTGAGGTGCAGCGTCACCGCGGTGCCCTGCGGGGCCTGCGGCTCGTCGGAGACGGTGTAGGTGCCCTGGCCGTCGGACTCCCAGCGCACGCCCGACGCGGCCCCCGCCTTCCGGGTGACCAGCACGACCCGGTCGGCCACCATGAAGCTGGAGTAGAAGCCGACGCCGAACTGCCCGATCAGCTCCGCGGTCGCCTGCTCCGATGCCGCCCCGGCCTCCCGCGCCTGCTGCAGCCTGCCCAGCATCTCCGCCGTGCCCGACTTGGCGATGGTGCCGATCAGGTCGACGACCTCCTCGCGGGTCATCCCGATGCCGTTGTCGCGCACGGTCAGCGTCCGCTCGCCCGGGTCGGTCGCCAGCGCGATGTGCAGGTCGGAGGTGTCGACCTCGAGGTCCTTGTCCTGGTACGCGGCCAGGCGCAGCTTGTCGAGCGCGTCCGAGGCGTTCGAGATCAGCTCGCGCAGGAACACGTCCTTGGTCGAGTAGATCGAGTGGATCATCAGCTGGAGCAGCTGGCGAGCCTGCGCCTGGAACTCGATCGTCTCCGTCGACATCGGTGACGACACCTCTTCCCTGGTCGGAAACCGTTGCCCGACAAGGGTATTGGCGCCCGGTCGGCGGCGTGCTGACGGGCACCGTGCCGCGCGGGCGCCGGTCCCGGGCGGTCGGGACCACCGATCGTCGCCGATCACGACGACCGTGGGGCCGCCGTAGTCTGCCTGCGGCGACGGGGATCCGGGGGGCGGATGGGCGGCGACAGACTCGGGATGCGGTGGGGGCTGGCCGGGGGCACGACGATCGCCTCGGTCGCGGAGGCGCGGCGGGTGGCGCGCTACGCCGACGCCGCGGGCTTCGACGGCCTGTGGATCTCCCACGCCACCGCCGTCGACCCGGTGGTGGCGCTGGCCTGCGTCGCCGACGACATCGCGAACCTCGCCGAGGTCGGCACGTCGGTCGTCCCGCTCTACGGCCGCCACCCCATCGGCCTGGCCCAGCTCGCCCGGACCGCGCAGAGCGCGCTGGGCGGCCGGTTCACCCTGGGCATCGGTGCCGCGTCGCGCGGGGCGGTGGCCACCACCATGGGCCTGGGCTGGGAGCACCCGCTGGCCTTCACCCGCGAGTTCATCGACGGTCTGCAGCCGCTGCTGGCCGGGCGCCCGGTCGACCTGGACGGCGCCCAGCTCAGCGCGCACGTCGCGCTGACCATCGACGCGCCGGCCACGCCCATCCTGCTGGCCGCGCTCGGCCCGCGGATGCTGGAGCTGGCCGGGCGGCGCGTGCACGGCACGTCGGTCGGGCAGTGCGGCCCGCGCACCATCGCCACCCACATCGCGCCCGCCATCCGGGCCGCCGCCGCGGCCGCGGGCCGGCCGGACCCCCGGATCATGGCCCTGGTCCGCATCTGCGTGACCGACGAGCCGGCGCCCGCGTACGAGCTGGCGCGGGCGACGGCCAGCCGCTACCGCCAGGTGCCCTCCTACGCCGCCGTGCAGGACCGGGAGGGCCTGGCCGACCCGGCCGAGCTGCACCTGATCGGCTCGTGGGAGCGGGTGCTCGACGGCCTGGCCGCCTACGGGGCCGCCGGTGCCACCGACCTGCGCCTGGAGGTCGCCGCGCCCGACGAGGCCTCCCGGGAGGCCACCCGGGAGGCGCTCGCCGCGCACCTGGGCTGAGCGGAGCTGGTGGAGCGCCTGCGGACGCGCGCCCGGCGCTTCGCCGCCGCGGTGCGCCGACCGGCCGGACCACCGTCGTCGCAGGTCAGAGCGTGCGGTGGGACCCCGGGAGCAGCTGCTTCCGTCCGGCGGAAGCGCGCACCAGGATTGTTGACAATCTTGTTCCCGATCCCGCAGGCTGACCCTCCACCACGGACGAGGAGAGTCGATGTCGGTGTCGATGTCGGGGTCGGAGTCGACCACCACCGGGAGCCTGCTGGTGGTGAGCGCGCACGCCGGGGACTTCGTCTGGCGGGCGGGCGGCGCCATCGCCCTGGCCGCCTCGCGCGGTGAGCGGGCCACCGTCGTGTGCCTGAGCTACGGCGAGCGCGGCGAGTCCGCGCGCGCCTGGCGCGAGGGCCACTCGCTGGAGGAGATCAAGGCCATCCGCCGGGAGGAGGCCGGCAACGCCGCGGCCGCGCTCGGCGCCGAGGTCCGCTTCCTCGACGCGGGCGACTATCCGCTGGTCGAGTCGCAGGAGCTGGTCGACCAGCTGGTCCGGCTCTACCGCGAGCTCTCCCCGACCGTCGTCCTGACCCACACGCTCACCGACCCCTACAACGGCGACCACCCCGCGGCGGCGCGGATGGCGCTGCAGGCCCGCGTGCTCGCCCAGGCCATCGGCTACGACGCCCCGGGCGACCCGCTGGGCGCCCCGCCGGTCTTCTTCTTCGAGCCGCACCAGCCCGAGCAGTGCGACTTCCGCCCCGACGTGCTGCTCGACATCACCGAGGTCTTCGACCGCAAGCGCAAGGCGATGGAGTGCCTGCCCGCCCAGCAGCACATGTGGGACTACTACACCGACCTCGCCAAGCGCCGCGGCGTGCAGCTCAAGCGCAACGCCGGGCCCAACCTCGGGCTCGCGCACTCGACCATGGGCGAGGCGTTCGTCCGGCTGTACCCGCAGGTCACCGGGGAGCTGTCGTGACCACGCCCGTCGGCAAGGTCGTCATCACCGACCCGCCGCGCGCCGACCCGGACACCGTCGGCGCGCTGGCCGAGCTGGGCGTGGCCACCGTGCACGAGGCCCAGGGCCGCGCCGGCTACCTCGGCACCGGGCTGCGCCCCATCCAGGACGGTGCGCGCGTCGGCGGCACGGCCGTCACCGCGCTGTGCTGGCCCGGCGACAACCTGATGATCCACGCGGCGGTCGAGCAGTGCGCCCCGGGCGACCTGCTCGTGGTCACCACCACCTCGCCGTGCACCGACGGGCTGTTCGGCGAGCTGCTGGCCACCAGCCTGGCCACCCGCGGGGTGCGCGGCCTGGTCACCACCACCGGCGTGCGCGACGTCGCCGAGCTGCGGGAGATGGGCTTCCCGGTGTGGTCGGCCGCGGTGAGCGCGCAGGGCAGCGTCAAGGCCACCGCGGGCGCGGTCAACGTCCCGGTCGTGGTCGGGCGCCAGGTCGTGCGGCCCGGCGACGCCGTCCTGGCCGACGACGACGGCGTCGTCGTGGTGGCGCGCGAACGGGTCGATGAGGTGCTGGCCGCGAGCTACGCGCGCGTGGAGAAGGAGCAGGCGGCGCGCAAGGCGTTCCGCGAGGGCGAGCTGGGCCTGGACCGCTACGGCCTGCGCGCCACCCTGGCCGACCTCGGCGTCACCTACGTCAGCGCGACGGAGACCGAGCCGTGAGCGCCACCGGCGTGCGCTGCACGCTGATGCGCGGCGGCACGTCCAAGGGCGCGTTCTTCCTGGCCGACGACCTCCCGGCCGACCCGACCGCCCGCGACGACCTGCTGCTGCGGATCATGGGCAGCCCCGACCCGCAGCAGATCGACGGCGTGGGCGGCGCCCAGCCGGTGACCAGCAAGGTCGCGGTGGTCTCGGCGTCCGCGGCGCCCGACCGCGACGTCGACTACCTGTTCCTGCAGGTCGGCGTGGAGGCCGCGACCGTGTCGGACAAGCAGAACTGCGGCAACCTGCTCGCCGCCGTCGGCCAGTTCGCCGTGGAGCGCGGGCTCGTCACCGCGGCCGACGGGGAGACCAGCGTGCGCATCACGATGGTGAACACCGACGGGCTGGCCGTCTCCCGGTTCGCCACGCCCGGCGGGCGCGTCGACTACACCGGCACCACCGCGATCGCGGGCGTGCCCGGCACCGCCGCTCCCGTCGCCCTCGACCTCGCCGACACCGAGGGCTCCACCTGCGGCAGCCTGCTGCCGACCGGCCGGCTCGTCGACGAGATCGACGGCCTCGAGGTCACCTGCATCGACAACGGCATGCCCGTCGTCGTGGTGCGCGCCGCCGACCTCGGCCGCACCGGCTACGAGAGCCCGGCGGAGCTGGGCGCCGACGCCGCGCTCACCGAGCGGGTGCAGCGCCTGCGCCTGCTGGCGGGCGAGCTGATGGGGCTCGGCGACGTCAGCGCGGCGTCGGTGCCCAAGACGACCCTGGTCGCCGCGCCGCGCGCCGGCGGGGCCATCAGCACCCGCACGTTCATCCCCGTGCACCCGCACCCGGCGATCGGCGTGCTGGGCGCGGTCAGCGTGCTCACCGCGGCGCTGCTCGACGGCGCGGTCGGCCACGAGCTGCTGGTCCGCCCGGCGGGCGAGGGGCCCCTGCGCGTCGAGCACCCCAGCGGCTTCCTCGACGTGGAGGTCGAGTTCGAGCCCGGTGCCGACCCGCCACGGGTGCGCCGCTCGACCGTCGTCCGCACGGCCCGTCCGCTGTTCGACGGGACCGTCTTCCCCCGCCCGTGTCCCCCCGTCCGCGACCACTGACCTGGAGCGCACGATGTCCGAGACCGCCCAGCCCGAGACGTCCCGACCCTTCCCCGTGCGGCGCCTGCTCCACGACATCGCCCACCTCGCGCACGTCGAGCTGTTCACCCCGGAGCCCGAGGCCAGCCTGGACTTCTTCGTCGACGTGCTGGGCCTGACCGAGAACGGCCGCGACGGCGACTCGGTCTACCTGCGCACCTGGGACGACTACGAGCACCACAGCTTGAAGCTCACCGCCTCGTCGACCTCGGGCATCGGGCGCACCGGGCTGCGCGCGTCGAGCCAGGAGGCGCTGGAGCGCCGCGTCGCCGCCGTCGAGGAGATGGGCCTGGGCGTCGGCTGGAAGGACGGCGACCCCGGCATCGGACCGACCTACCTGTGCCGCGACCCCGACGGCCACGAGATCGAGCTGTACTGGGAGACCGAGCGCTTCCGGCCGACCCCCGAGCTGCGCCCGGCGCTGAAGAACCAGGCCCAGGCCTACCCGGGCCGCGGCGTGAGCGTGCGCCACCTCAACCACGTCAACTACCTGGCCGAGGACGCGGCGCGCAACGGCGACTTCATCTGCGACGCGCTGGGCGCGCGGGTCACCGAGCAGATCCAGCTGGACACCGGGGTGATCTCCGGGCAGTGGACGCACTTCAACCAGAAGTCCTACGACCTCGTCTACACCAACGACTGGACCGGCTCGCGCGGGCGGCTGCACCACATCGCGTTCAGCACCGACACCCGCGAGGACATCCTGCGCGCCGCCGACATCGCCCTGGACAGCGGCGTGTTCATCGAGACCGGCCCGCACAAGCACGCCATCCAGCAGACCTTCTTCCTCTACCTCTACGAGCCCGGCGGCAACCGCATCGAGCTGTGCAACCCGACCGGGCGGCTGATCTACGCCCCGGACTGGGAGCCGATCACCTGGACCGAGGCCGAGCGGGCAAAGGGCCAGGCGTGGGGGCTGAAGACGATCGCGTCCTTCCACACCCACGGCACCCCCCCGGTCGATGCCGCCCCGAGCGATGCCGCACAGAGCTGATCCGGGCGTCGGAGGGGGCGGCGGGCGGTGACCGCGGCCGGGCCCGACCCGGCGGCGGAGCCCCCCGCGGACGGCACGGCGCGGGTGGTCGATGCCGTCCGGCGGGCGATCGTGGCCGGTGAGTTCGTGCCCGACCAGCGCCTCGTCGAGGCCGACCTGTCCGAGCGGTTCGGCGCGGGCCGCAGCAGCGTGCGCTCGGCGCTGCTGCAGCTCAGCGGCGAGGGCCTGGTCGAGCGGGTGCAGCACCGCGGGGCCAGGGTGCGGGCCGTGCCGCTGGCCGAGGCCGTGGAGGTCACCGAGGTCCGGATGGTCGTCGAGGGCCTGTGCGCGGCCAAGGCCGCCACCCGGCTCGCCGACGCCGACCGCGAGCGGCTGCGCGGGCTCGGCGCGGCGATGCGCGAGGCCGTGGCCGCCGGCGACCTGCTGGGCTACTCCGAGCTCAACCAGCGGCTGCACGCGCTGGTGCGCGCGCTGGGCGGGCAGGCGACGGCGGCCGGGGTGCTGGAGCGGCTGCGCGGGCAGAACGTGCGCCACCGGTTCCGGCTGGCGCTGCTGCCGGGGCGGGTGGCGGCGTCGCTGCCCGAGCACCTGGAGATCATCGAGGCGCTCTGCTCCGGCGACCCGCGGGCCGCCGAGGCCGCGGTGCGCGGCCACCTGCGCAGCGTCATCGCGGCGCTGCCTGCGGTCGACCGCGGTCCCGACCTCCCGCTCGACTCGCTGTGAGCCGCCCCGTGAGCCGCCCGGCGGGCCCCTCAGCCCAGGAAGCGCACCACCGACTCGAGGATGCAGACGGGCTTCTCCCCGCCCTCGCGCTCGACCACGCCCGAGACCGTGAGCTGGTAGCCGCCCCGGACCTCCTCGACGTCGAGCAGCGTCGCGCGCAGCCGCAGCTTCGACCCGACCGGCACCGGCGCGGGGAAGCGCACCTCGTTGAGCCCGTAGTTGACCGCCGTGGTGCAGTCGGTGACCACCAGCACCTGCGACCACATCGGGATGAACAGCCCCAGGGTCAGGAAGCCGTGCGCGATCGGGCCGCCGAACGGGCTCTCCGCCTCGGCCCGCTGCACGTCGACGTGGATCCACTGGTGGTCGTCGGTGGCGTCGGCGAAGCGCTGGACGCGCTCCTGGGTGACCTCGACCCAGTCGTTCGTGCCCAGCTCGGAGCCCGTGAGCCCGGGCAGCTCGGCGAGGGTGGTCGTGGTGGAGCTCATCGGGGGCCTCCTCGGAAACGCACAACACATCTGGCGACGATCGACATGCTAAGTGTTGGACGACGCCCCCGGGAGGCCCCCCGGCCGCGGGTTCAGCCCCGGCGCAGGTCCGCCACGAAGGCCGCCGCCCGGTCGACGAGCGCCTTCTGGTGCGGCTCCAGGTCGTGCCCGCCCATCCCGCCGACGACCGGCAGCAGCGGGTCGTCGAGCACGTGCACCCCGGCCAGCTCCTGGATCGTGGCGAGCCCGCAGAACGGCACGTAGATCGGGCTGTAGCCGCCCTCCTGCAGCAGGACCAGCCGGCCACCCGCCGAACGCCGCGCCGCCTCCACGACGGTCCGGGTGAGGGTGACGAACCCGCGCGTGGTGACCAGCTGGCGGGCCAGCGGGTCCATCGCGTTCGGGTCGAACCCGGAGGCCACCAGCACCAGATCGGGGGCGTAGGCGTGCAGCGCCGGGCCGATCACCGCCTCGGCGGCGTACTGGTAGGCCCCGTCGCCGCACCCGACGGGCATCGGGATGTTGATGTTGTAGTGCTCGCCGGGCCCGGTACCGCGCTCGTCGATCAGCCCGGAGTCCGGCGGGAAGCAGCGGTCCTGGTGGATGGAGACGGTCAGCACGGAGGGGTCCTCCGCGAAGATCGCCTGCGCGCCGTTGCCGTGGTGGACGTCCCAGTCGACGATCGCGATCCGCTCGACGCCCAGCTCCGCGCGGGCGTGCTTCGCGGCGATGGCGACGTTGTTGTAGATGCAGAACCCCAGGCCGGTCTCCGGCAGCGCGTGGTGCCCGGCCGGGTTGACCAGGGCGTAGCCGTTGTCGACCGCGCCGGAGACGACGGCCTCGGTCATCGCGATCGCGCTGCCCGCGCCCAGCGCCGCGATCCGGTGCGCGCCCTTGCCGAACGGGGAGATCCCGTCGCCGGCGTCGCCGCCCTTGGGCTGCGCGCTCTCCCGCACGATCCGCTCGATGTACTCCGCGGTGTGCACCCGCCGGAGCTGCTCCTGCGTCGCGGGGCGCGGGGCGATCCGGGTCAGGTGGTCGATCAACCCGGACACGCAGACGAGCTCGTGCATGCGGCGCTTGGTGTCGGGGTGCGCCACGTGGTTGAGGGGCTGGTGGCCCACGTCGGGGTCGGCGGGGAACAGCGAGCCCGTCCCGGTGTCGTGCCAGCCGAAGATCTCGTCCCACAGGTAGCCGGTCGTCATTGAAGGACTGTCCTCTCCGGAGCGGTTCAGCGGCCTCGCAGGGAGTCCAGGAAGCCGTCGAGCATGGCCAGCTGCCGCGCGGGGGTGGTGTCGCGCGGCATGAACAGGGCGTTGATCTGCAGCCCCATGAGCATCGCGAGCAGGCCGTCGACCACGACGTCGTCCGACCGGCCCGCGGGGACCTCCCCGGTGGCCCGGGCCTGGCGCAGGTACACGCGCACCTGGTCGCGCCACTCGACCATGGTGCTCTCGAAGAACTCCACCAGGTCGGCGTGGCCGACGGCGTGGTCCCAGAAGCCGATCACGACCCGGGCCTCGCGCAGCCGGACGTCGTCCAGCGGCATGATCTCCAGGCAGAGCAGGCGCAGCGCGGCCAGGCCGCCGCGGTCGCCGATGGCCGCGCCCGCCCGCTCGTTGGTGGCGTCGTAGGCCCGCCGGAACGCCGCGCGCAGCACGGCGTTCTTGTCGGGGAAGTAGCGGGTGAGCGCGCCGTTGGCGTACCCCGCCACGGCGGCCAACTCGCGCATGGTCACCGACTGGAACCCGCGCGAGGAGATCAGCGACCAGACCGCTTCGATGATCTCCCCGCGCCGCGCCTCGTGATCGACGATCTTCGGCATCAGCCCAGGATGGCCGACAGCTCCCGGTTGCGGTCGCCGCGGCCGCGCACCACCGTGCCGAGCACGACGCCGGCCACCAGCACCACGAACGGCAGCAGGACCAGGGTCCAGCCGGTGGCGCTGAGCGTCCACGGCGTCGTCGACGGGTCGACGCCATCGGGCACCGTGCCCGCCAGCAGGCCGAACCGCGAGATCAGCAGGTAGAGCCCGGTGAGCAGGCCCAGCCCGGCCAGGATCGGCGCGGCCGTCGTCGACCACCAGTGCCGCTCGCGCCCGGACCGGCCGAAGTACGCCAGCACGGCCACGCACACCAGGATCTCCACGACCACGACGGAGATCACCGCCAGGCCCGAGGTCCAGTAGAAGAGGTTGAGCACCGGATCGAGACCGGCCAGCGCGAACACCACGATGACCAGCCCGGTGAGCACGCTGGTGGCGATCGAGCCGGTGGCCGGGGCGCCCCGGCCGTTGGTGCGGTGCAGCGCCGCGGGCAGCACGCCCGCGCGCCCGAGGGAGAAGAAGTAGCGGGCGCTGCAGTTCTGGAAGGCCAGCAGGCCGGCGAACAGGCTGGAGACCACCAGCCAGCTCATCACCGTGGCCAGCCAGTCGCCGACGTAGGTGGCGGCCACGCCGAACAGCACCGCCGCCGGGTCGGCCAGCGGCGTGCCGTCGACGGTGGACAGCTCGGCGACCTTGCCCTCGATGCCGCTCGCGCCCAGCCCGCTCACGACCGCGAAGGCGGCCAGGGCGAAGATCACGGTGATCAGGCCGACGGCGAGGTAGGTGGCCCGCGGCACGGTGCGCTCCGGGTCGCGGCTCTCCTCGCCGTAGATCGCGGTGGCCTCGAAACCGATGAAGGAGGCGAAGGCGAAGGCCAGCGCGATGCCGGCCGAGCCGACCAGACCCCCGACGAACACGTTCTGCGGGGCGAAGGACGCCGCGAGGTCGAGCCCGTCGGGGCCACCGCCGCTGCCGATCACCGCGAACGCCACGACCACCAGGCTCAGCAGCTCGCAGATCATCAGCACGCCCAGCACCTTGGCGCCGATCTCCACGCTGATCAGCGACAGCCCGAGCACGACCGCCCAGGCCAGCAGCGACCACACCCACCACGGCAGGTCGACGCCCGCGGTGGCGGCCATCTGCCCGGCGAGCACGGCGCCGAAGAAGCCGTAGACCGCCAGCTGGATCGCCAGGTAGGCCAGCACCGACACCAGCGCCGAGCCGACGCCTGCCGGGATGCCCAAGCCGCGCCCGACGTAGGCGAAGAACGCGCCGGTGTTGGTGACGACCCGGCTCATCGCCGAGAACGCCGAGCTGAAGATGATCAGTGTGATGCCGACCGCGACGTAGGCGCCGGGGGCGCCCGCACCGCTGCCCGCGGCGATCGCCACCGGCACGGCACCGGTCATGCCGACCAGCGGGGCCGCCGCGGCGACCACGAAGAAGACGATCCCGGCCACGCCGAGGCGGTCGGGCGCAAGGCCGTCCCCGCCGGCGGGCCCACGGGATCGGCGGGTGCTGGTGCGCTCAGCCATGGTGGTGCGCCTCCCCGTGACCGGACGCGCCACCCGACGCGCAGTGGTCCGACGCGGACGCGGGCACGTCCAGCGTGGGGTTGCGGTCGAAGAAGCCGACCGGCTTGAGGGTGAAGCCGGTGTAGTCGACCGGCATGATCGGCCAGTCCTCCGGGCGCGGCACGTGGGTGAGCCCGAAGGTGTGCCAGACCACGACGTCCTGGCCGTCGAGGTCGCGGTCGGCCGCGACGTAGGCGGGCAGGCCGGAGCCGCCGGCGTGCTGGTTGACGAAGTCGCCGGCCGAGTACCGCTCGGCCGGGTCGTAGCGGGTGACCCACAGGTGGCGGGTCGCGAACGCGGCGCGCCGGGCGATCGAGGAGTCCGGGTCGGCCAACAGCGTGGGCAGGCCCTGCGGGACCAGGGCGTAGCCGACGGGGCGGCCCACCGCGTTGGTCCTCTCGGGGTTGACGACGTGCCAGACCCGGTTGCGGTCCGGCGCCGCGTCGCGCTGGGCGGCGGACTCGCTGCCCAGCACGGTGTGCCGCACGGTCCAGGCGTTGCCCCGGTGGTTGTCCGGGCCCATCGGCACCCGGGCGACCTCGACCTCCTCGACGCGGTTGGCCGGGCCGTCGACGGTCATGTCCAGCCGCGCCGAGAACAGGTGCTGGTGCAGCGGGGCGCCCAGGCCGGGGGCGATCTCCGAGGCGTAGGGGTAGTCGCCGCCGGGGTGGGCGGAGGTGAACACGACGCCGGTGGCCTTGGCCTCGAACGCGATGGTGCCGTCGAGGTAGAGGTACCAGTAGAAGCCGTAGTCGTAGTTGCCGACGGTGGTGAAGAAGGAGATCACCAGGCGGCGCTGGCGGCGGGTCTCGGAGGAGCCCGACCAGATGTCGGAGTGCTTCCAGAGGATGCCGAAGTCCTCCTCGTGGATGCAGACCGCGTTGGGCAGCACCCGCGGGTCGCCCTTCTCGTCGGCCAGCACCGCGTCCATGTAGGTGATCTCGCCGAGGCAGTCGCAGCCCAGCTCGAGGGAGTTCGCGTAGCGCCCGACCAGGTACTCACCGGTGTCGAAGTAGTTCTGCCACGAGCGCACCGGCGCCGGGTCGGCGTAGGGCACGACCATCTCGGCGATGGAGGCCCGGTAGATGATCGGACGCACGCCGGCGCCCTCGTCGAAGCCGATCTGGTGCAGCACCAGGCCCTCGCGGGCGTCGAACCCGACCCGCAGCGACCACTTCTCCCAGGTGAGCTGGTTGCCGTCGAGGGTGAGGCTGGAGCCCTGCGGCTGGGTGATCTCGATGGGCTTCTGGGTGGTGCGCAGCGGGCCGCGGACCTCGGGGTCGTCGTAGTTGCCCGACACGTCGGGAACCGGCACGACGCCGGCGTCGATGACCTGGTCGACGACCCGGTTCATGGTGTCGACGTAGGCGACCAGCCCGTCGATCGGGTGCGCCCAGGCCGAGTCGGCCTCGTGCTCCTGGACGAACGCCAGCCCGCGCAGGACCCGCCGGCCGGCCTCGTCGGGGTACTCGTCGGCGTACACGCCGGCCGACAGCGGGGCGACGCGCACCTTCTCCACGTCCAGCCCGCGCGCGGCCAGCGCGGCCAGCCAGCGCTCGTCGGTCGAGAGCAGCGACTCGACCAGCTCGAACTCCTCGTCGAGCACCGGGAGCTGGCCCGCCGTCGCGGTGTCGAGCTCGACCTGCGAGACGACGTCGCCGGCGTCGAGGTCGACCACCACGTCGCGCGAGACCTGGGCGGTGATGTCGAGCAGCAGCGCCCGGAAGCGCCGCGCGGTGCCGTCGCCGTCGCGGTGGGCCAGCACGTCGGACTTGGCCGGCTCCTGCAGTCCGACGTAGACGAAGCGCGTGCTGTCGGCGACCAGGCCCGCGGCGTCGAGGACGCGGCGGACCTCGGAGATCTCCTCGGCGGTGACCTGGTCGAGCGGATGGGATCGGCGCAGCTGCACGGCGGTCGGGGGCACCAGGGCTCCTTTTTGTCTACGAGCGTTGACGAAAGACCCGACGAGGACGCTGGCGGGCATGGGGGTGGGAAGGGCGATCGCTTGCGTGCCCGGCGGTTTCCGGGGTGGGGCTCGAGGCGTCGGACCTTGGGAAACATCGGGACCATAGCACCGGGGACCAGCCGCGGAAGGCCGTTCGCGACGGCCGGGCGGTCAGCGACGGCGACCGGTTCGTCGATCCCCCCAACCGTCGCAAACCACCTAGCCGAGCAGTCCAAGGTGGGTGGCCAGGCGGGCGGCGGCGGCCCGGTTCGGCGCGCCCGTCTTGGCCAGCAGGTGCTCGACATGGGCCGCGACCGTCCGCGGGGTGATCCCCAGCGCCGCGGCGACCTGCCCGTTCGTCCGGCCGCGGGCCAGCGCGGCGAGGACGTCGAGCTCCCGCAGGGTGAGCCCGTGGGGCGCCGACGCGGGGCGGTGCAGCACGACGACGCCGCCCGGGCGCGGGTCCAGCGCGACCGCCAGCAGCTCGCGGCCGAGCACGACGAGCGCGGACGCCGGGACCGGTCGCCCGGCCAGCGCCGCGACCAGCAGGGGGTGCAGCGGCGAGCGCGGGCCGACGAGCTCGGGGCGGGCGCCCGGCGACAGCGCCGTGGCACCGCCCCGGCCGACGAACAGGCCGTCGGCCTCGCCGGTCGCCAGTGCGGCGGTCGCCGCGACGGGGGCGGGCAGCGGGTCGAGCAGGCCCGCCAGGTCGTCGGCGAGCAGCTCCAGCAGGGCGACGGCGTCGTCGTCGGGCTGGCGCGCGTCGAGGGTGCTGATGTTGACCATGCCGAGGTAGCGGCCGTCGGGGGCGGTCAGGCAGTGGGTGAGCCCGTCGCGGAAGCCCAGCGGGCCGATCACCGTGTCGAACATCCGCCCGCTGCGGCGCGGGCCCGGGATGTCGCGCACCCGCACCGGTCGGCCGCTGCGGCGCACCTCGTCGAACAGCGGGTCGGCGTGCATGCCGGCGTCGATCGCGCGCTGCGCGTCGGGCGGGTAGCCCGCGGCGGCCACGGTGCGGTGCCGTCCGGCCGCCGGGTCCCAGCGGGCGAGGGAGGCGCAGTCGTAGGGCAGCACGCCGCGCAGCTCGACGAGCGCGGCCGCGGCCAGCCCGGGAGCGGTGCCCGCGCCGCGCAGCAACCCGCGCAGCTCCCGCGCGGCGCGCAACCGCGACGAGGACGGGTCGCCGATCATCGGCCCACAGTACGGGTGGATCCGCTCCCGACCAGCCCCGATCGCGCATCGGTCGTTCTGCCGATGCCTCGCGCTGTGGGGCGCGGTTAGCGTCCCGGCTCACCCGCCGCGGAGCGGGGCGAGGAGGAACCATGCGGATCGACGAGTACACCGCGCACGACGCCACCGCCCTGGCCGGGTTGATCCGGGACGGCCAGGTGAGCGCCGCGGAGGTGCACGAGGCCGCCGCGGCCGCGATCGACGCGGTGTCCGGCGAGCTCAACGCCGTGGTCGGGGAGCGCTTCGCCGAGCCGCTCGCCCACGACCCCGCCGGCCCCTTCGGCGGCGTCCCGTTCGCGATCAAGGACCTGATCATCCACGCCGAGGGCGTCCGGCAGCGGGCGGGCACCCGGCTGCTGGGCGAGGGCGTCCCCATGCCGGGCGACACCTACCTCATGGCCCGCTTCCGCGCGGCCGGCCTGGCCACCATGGCCGTCACCGCGACCCCGGAGCTCGGCTTCAACGCCAGCACCGAGCCGGTCTCGACCGGTGCGGTGCACAACCCGTGGGACACCACCCGCAGCCCGGGCGGCTCCAGCGGCGGCTCGGCCGCGCTGGTGGCGGCCAGGGCGCTGCCGGTGGCCCACGCCAACGACGGCGGCGGCTCGATCCGCATCCCGGCCGCGGCCTGCGGGCTGGTCGGGCTCAAGCCCACCCGCGGCCGCACCACCGTCGGCCCCGACTACGCCGACCCGCTGCTCGGGCTGGGCATCGAGTTCGCCCTCACCCGCACCGTGCGCGACTGCGCCGGGCTGCTCGACGCCGTGCACGGCAGCGAACCCGGCGACCGCTACCTGCTGCCCGCGCCGGTCACCCCGTTCGCCGCGGCCGCCCGCGACGGCAGCCGCCCGCTGCGCATCGCGGTGCGCACCACCCCGCTCTCGGGCACCGGCAGCGTCGACCCGGAGTGCGTCGCCGCGGTCCGCCGGGTCGCCGACGCGCTGGCCGGGCTGGGCCACACCGTCGTCGAGGCCGCCCCCGCGCTGGACGCCGGGGCGTTCGACGAGGCCAACCTGGTGGCCTGGTGCAGCTTCCTCGCCGACGGCGTCGACGGGCTCGCCGCCGCCCTGGGCGTCACCCCGGGCCCGGACACCCTGGAGGCCACGACCCTGGCCTGCGTCGAGCACGGCCGCACGCTCAGCGCGTCCGACATCTACGCCGCCGACCGGGTCTTCAACGCCACCACCCGCGCCGTGGCCGCGTTCCACCAGGAGCACGACGTGCTGCTCACCCCGACCACGTGCGCGCCCAACACCGCGCTCGGGCACCTGGACGCCGATGACCCCGGCCTGGATGCCCGCGGCTGGTACCACCGGATCTTCGCCTTCGCCGGGTTCACCGCGCTGTCCAACGTCACCGGGATGCCGGCGATCTCGCTGCCGCTGGCGGTCTCGGAGCGGGGCTGGCCGATCGGGGTGCAGCTCGCGGCCGGGACGGCGCAGGAGGCGACGCTCCTGGCGCTGGCGGGCGACCTGGAGCGGGCGCTGCCATGGGCCGACCGGACCCCGGCCGTCGTCGCGGCCACGCCGGCCGGGTCCGCGGTCTCCTAGCCCTCGACCAGCCCTCGACCGGCCCGACCGGCCTCAGGCAGGCAGCCGGTCGCGGGGGTGCGCCCGCGCGGCGCGCGTCTGCCCGAACCCGAACGCCAGGCGCAGCGCCACGCACAGCCAGACCATCACGACCATCGCCGCGAACCACAGCGCGAAGACCACCGCGAGCCGGTCGCGGGGCTCCCCGACCGGCGCCAGCGCGGCCAGCACCGTGGCGGTCACGAGCACCGCGTGCGCCGCGGTCAGCCGCACGCACCGGCGCACGCGGCGGTAGCTGCGCGCCTCGGCGGCCAGTGCGCCCAGCACCACCCGCGGTGCGCCGCGCAGGGTGTACCAGGCCGTGCCGACGAAGGACCCGCCGACGCCGACGACCCACAGCGCCCAGGACAGCGCCCCCGACGGCTCACCGAGGCCCTGCTGCCCCGGCGCCGGGTCGGCCCGGGCCATGAACGCGATGAAGGCCACGAAACCGACCACGATCAGGGGCGCGGTCGCCATGGTCAGGAAGCGCCCGAACAGGGCGCGCACGCGCGTGCTGAGCTCCTCGTCGCCCGGGCGTAGCCGCAGGGCGCGCGCGTACCAGCGGCCCGCGCTGCCGAACCGGCTGCGGCGCTCGTCGAGCATGCCCATGCCGCGCATGGCGACCGCGTTGGCGGGGTCGATCCGCAGCGCGGTCAGCAGGTGGCGGCGGGCGAGCCGGCTGCGACCCGTGCCCAGCGCCAGCTCCGCGGCGACCAGCCAGACCTCCGGGGTGTCCGGGGCCAGCGCGGTGGCCCGGGCCAGCGCCTGCTCGGCCGCGGCCACGGCGCCGGTCGTCCGCTCGGCCTCGACCAGCGCGAGCAGCCCGGGCACCCACTGCGGCGAGTGGTGCACACCCCAGCGGGTGACCTCCAGCGCGCGCTGGGGGTCGCCCGCGGCCCGGTAGGCGAACGACGCGGCCCGGAACAGCAGCGGCACCGGCCCGAACGCGCCCAGCGCGGTGTCGGCGACACGGGCCGCCTCCGCCGGCTCGCCCAGCACCAGCAGCGCGCTCACCGCGACGACGTGCGGGGCCGGGTCGTCCTGGGTGGCCAGGAACGGCGCGACCAGCTCCAGCGCCTCGGCCGCCGACCCGATCCCCAGCAGCAGCGCGGCGCGCTCCGCCGCCGCGGAGCCGGTCATCCCCTGCTCGACCACCGCCGGACGCTAGCCGCCCCACCTGGCCACCGGCCGGCGGGAACGCGCCACATCGCGCGGCCCGGGTCAGTGCAGCTCGGACTCCGCGGGGTAGACCAGCGAGATCGACCCCTCCTGGACGCCGAGCGCCTTGCCCAGGATGCCGCGCATGATCGGCGGTGGGACGAGGCAGTCGGCGCAGGCCTGCGGGCCCGCGGTGATCCGCACCAGTACGTCGGTGCCCTCGCGGCTCACCTCCATGCCGTAGTCGTCGGCGGCCAGGGTGCGCCGGAGGTCGGCCAGGGCCTGGTCGTCGCTGCTGCCGGACGGGCTGTCGGTCACGGCGTGGTCCTCTCGACGGGGGCGGGGGCATCGGTGGGGACGGTCGGGACGGGGTCGATCGGGAAGTGGCAGGCCACCCGGTGCTCGGGCGCCCGCTCGACCAGCACCGGCTCCTCCACCGCGCACCGCTCCCGCGCGCGCGGGCAGCGGGTGCGGAAGCGGCAGCCCGAGGGTGGGTCGAGCGGCGAGGGCGGCTCCCCGGCCGGCGGGGCGGGCCGGCGCGGGCGCCCGGTGCGCGCGTCCAGCCCGGGGATGGAGTCCAGCAGGGCGGCGGTGTAGGGATGGCGCGGGCCGCGGTAGAGCGCCTCGGCCGGCCCGACCTCGGCCAGCTGGCCCAAGTGCATCACCGCGACCCGGTCGCTGACCTGCTTGACCAGCGCCAGGTCGTGGGAGATGAACAGGTAGCTCAGCCCCAGCTCGCGGCGCAGCCGCTCGAACAGGTTGAGCACCTGGCTCTGGATCAGCACGTCCAGCGACGACACCGCCTCGTCGCAGATGACCAGGGCCGGGTTCAGCGCGATCGCCCTGGCGATCGCGACCCGCTGGCACTGGCCGCCCGACAGCTCGTGCGGGCGCCGCCCGGCATGGACCGACGGGTCGAGCCCGACCATGTCGAGCAGCTCGCGCACCCGCGGGCCGCGGTTGCGCTCCCCGTAGCCGCGCAGCGGCTCCTCGACCAGCTCGCCGACCCGCCAGCGCGGGTTCAGCGAACCGAACGGGTCCTGGTAGACCATCTGCATCTGGCGCCGGGCGCGCACCAGCGCGCGCCGGCGCAGGCGGGTCAGGTCGGTGCCCTCGAAGACGACCGAGCCGGACCGCGGCGGCGGCGCCTGGATCACCGAGCGGGCCAGCGTCGACTTGCCCGAGCCGGTCTCGCCGACCACGCCGAGCGTCTCCCCCGCCCGGATGTCGAACGACACCCCCGACAGCGCGTGCACGGTGCCCCCGCGCACCCCGCCCGCGGCCCGCACCGGGAACTCCTGCACCAGGTCGCGGGCGACGAGCAGCTCCTCGCCACGGCGCCGGCCGCCGTCCGGGCGTGCGGCGCCCTTCTCCAGCGTGGTCACACGCCCTCCTTCGCGGGTGCGTCCGGCCGGGCGTCCGGGAGCGGGTGCCAGCACGCCCACCAGTGGCCCGGCTCGTGCTCCTGCAGCGGCGGGTCCTCCGCGCACCGGTCGGTGGCCGAGGAGCACCGGGGCCGGAACGGGCAGCCCCGCGGCAGCGCCGACAGGTCCGGCGGCTGCCCCGGCACCACCGGCAGCAGCGAGTGCGGCTCGCGCTCCAGGCGCGGGATCGCCCCCAGCAGCGCCCCGGTGTAGGGCATCCGCACGTGCGCGAACAGGTCGGCGGTGCGCGCCCGCTCGACGACCCGCCCGGCGTACATGACCACGACGTCGTCGGCGTAGCTGGCGGCCAGGCCCAGGTCGTGGCTGATCAGCACGATGGCCGTGCCCAGGCGCTGCTGCAGCTCCAGCAGCAGCTCCATGATCTGGGCCTGGGTGGTGACGTCCAGCGCGGTGGTCGCCTCGTCGGCGACGAGCAGGCGGGGCTCGCCCGCCAGCGCGATCGCGATCATCACCCGCTGCCGCATGCCGCCGGAGAGTTGGTGGGGGTACTCGTGGAAGCGCCGCTGCGGGGCCGGCAGGTGCACCAGCGACAGCAGCTCCACCGCGCGCCGGTGGGCAGCGGCCTTGGGCAGGTCGGAGTGTGCCCGCACCGCCTCGGCGATCTGCGCGCCGATCCGCATGGTCGGGTTGAGCGAGCGGGCCGGGTCCTGGAAGACCATCGCGATGTCGGCGCCGCGGTGGCGGCGGGCCTCCCGCTCGGACAGCCCGACCATCTCGGTGCCGTCGAACCGGGCCGAGCCGCTCACCCTGGCCGTCGGGGGCAGCAGGCCCATCAGCGCCCGGGCCGCGACGCTCTTGCCCGAGCCGGACTCGCCGATGATCGCCAGCGTGCGCCCGGGCGCGAGCGAGTAGCTCAGCCCGTTGACCGCGTGCACGGTCCGGCCCCGGCCGACGAAGCGGATCCGCAGGTCGTCCACCACCAGCAGCGGCTCGGTCCGGTCCGGGTCGCGGCGCGGGGGCGGGGCCGCTGCGGTCGCGGTGGCCAGCACGTCCTCGCGCTCTGCCACTGGTTCGCTCGCAAGCTCGCATCGCACTCCCTCGCTAGCGCTCGGTCGGCGCTGCGCGGGCGCTGTGTTGGATGATTCGCTCGCAAGCTCGCTCATCGGCCACTCCAGCGGGCGCGCAGGGTCTCACCGAGCAGGTTGAACGCCAGCACGGTCACGAACAGCGCCAGGCACGGCCAGACCACCAGCGCCGGCGTGGCCGACAGGCTCTGCTGGCCCTGCGAGATCATGTTCCCCCAGCTCGGCGCGGGCGGGGGGATGCCCAGCCCGAGGAAGCTCAGCGCCCCCTCGATGACGATCACGATGCCCATCCCGAGCATCGCGAAGGTGATCAGCTGCGGGGCGATGTTGGGCGCGACGTGGCGGGCCAGCACCCGCCACCCGGGCGTGCCGCAGAGCTGGGCGGCGGCCATGAACGGCAGCTCGCGCAGCCGCAGGGTGGCCGCCCGGGAGATCCGGGCGAACGCCGGGACGCTGAAGAACGCCAGCGCCAGCACGGTGTTGGTCTGGCTGGCGCCCAGGCTCTGCGCCACCGCCAGGGTGAGCACCAGCGACGGGAACGCGATCAGCACGTCCAGCACCCGCATGATCACGGTGTCGGTCGCGCCGCCGAGGTAGCCCGACAGCGCGCCGAGGGTGCCGCCGACGGCGAGGCCGAGCAGGTTCACCGCCACCGCCACGGTCAGCGACGACCGCCCGCCGTGCAGGATGCGGGAGAGGATGTCGTTGCCGTTCGGGTCGGTGCCCAGCAGGTGGCCGGGCGAGCCGGCCGGCAGGTAGGACTCCAGCACGCTGCCGCCGATCGGCGGCGGCACCGGCAGCACCAGCGGCCCGACGAAGCAGGCCAGCGCGACCAGCGCGACGACCGCGGCGGGGACGGCGATCTCCAGGTTGCGCAGCCACCACGCCCCGGCCCGCCCGCGGACGGGCCCGGCTTCGACGGCCACCGCGGCGTCAACGACTGCCATAGCGGATCCTCGGGTCGAGCACGGCGTAGAGCAGGTCGGCGACCAGGTTCGCCAGCACCGCGACGACGGCGAACACCAGCACGCAGGCCTGCACGACGACGAAGTCGCGGGTGTTGACCGCCTGCAGCATCAGCTGGCCGATGCCGGGCAGCGCGAAGATCTGCTCGACGATGACGGTGCCGCCGATCAGCGTGCCGAGGTTCAGCCCGACCACGGTGATCAGGCCGAACGAGGAGTTGCGGAACGCGTGGCGCAGCAGCACCTGCCCCGGCCCGATGCCCTTGGCCCGGGCCGTGGTGATGTAGTCCTCGCCCTGCAGCTGGTCGACCAGGTCGCCGCGCAGGAACCGGGTGTAGAAGCAGAACAGCGGGAACGAGATCGCGGCCACCGGCAGGGCCATCGAGTGCAGGTTGCCTGCCACGCTCTGCGAGAGCGGCACGAACCCGATCGCCGGGAACAGCGCGAGCTCGACGGCGAACAGCAGCACCAGCAGCAGTGCCAGCACGTAGTTCGCCACCGACAGCCCGGTGATCGAGACCAGCATGCTGACCCGGTCGAACATGCGCCCGGGCCGGTAGGCGGCCAGCAGCGCGACCGGCACGGCCAGCCCGAGCGAGACCAGGAACGCCAGCCCCACCAGCTCCCCGGTCACCGCCAGCCGCTCGCCGAGCAGCGCGGTCACCGGCTGGCGGCTCACCAGGGAGGTGCCCAGGTCGCCGGTGACGGCGGCGCCGAGCCAGTCGAGGTAGCGCACGTACCCCGGCTGGTCCAGGCCGAGCTCCTGCTCCAACGCGCGGACCTGCTCCGCGGTGGCCTCGGGCCCCAGCAGCTGCTGGGCGGCGTTGCCGGGGATCAGGTTGAGCACCCAGAACGTCAGGATGCTGACCCCGACGACGATCGGCACCGCCAGCAGCACCCGCTTGCCGACCAGCCGGGTGCCCGGCGAGGCCAGCACGGTGGCCAGCCTGCCGGGCGCCCGGTCGTCCCGCGGATCGCTCGGGGCGGTGCCCGCCGGGGTCGCGGTGGGGACCGTCACTGCGGCGCCGCCCGCCAGACCTCGTCCCACAGGATCCCGGTGTTGACCACGATCGGCGGGATCTTGGTGGTCAGCCCGGGCCCGTACACGCCCTCGGTGGCCAGGCTCGCCGCCGCGAACGCCAGCCCGAAGGGCGCGTAGGCGTTGTCGCTGATGCGCTTGCCCGCCTCGGCGTAGAGCCGGGCCCGCTCGGCCTGGTCGACGGTGGCCGCTGCGCTGTCGAGGAGCTGGTCGAGCTCGGGGTCGGCCACGCCGCTGAACGGCGAGTCCGAGCGGAACCGGAACGCCACGCCCACGCCGGAGGCGGGGTCCCACGCGCCTGCGGTCTGCAGCATGGACTGCCACTGGTTGGAGTTGAACTGCTGCACGAGGGTGGACAGCTCGTAGGTCTCGGTGCTGACCGTGATGCCTGCCTCCTGCCACTGGGTCTGCAGCGCGGTCATCACCTGCTCGGCGACGTAGCTGCGCAGGGTCCCGAGCTTGACCTCCAGCCCGCCCAGCTCGCCGACCAGCTGCTTGGCCCGCTCGACGTCGTGGGCCGGGTAGCCCTCGACCTTCTCCTGGTGGAACAGCCCGCCGGGGCCGGTGAACGTCTGGCTCACCGGGTAGAGACCGCGGAACAGGCCCTGCGAGATCGCCTCGAAGTCGGTGGCGGCGTAGATCGCCTCCCGGGCCCGCGGGTCGTCGAAGGGCGCCGCCTTCGTGTTGAGCTGGATGACGTAGGGCGACGTCGGCGGCTGCGCGGTGACGGTCAGCGCGCCCTGCTGCTGGGCGGCCTCCAGCAGCGGCGTGGTGCTCAGCCCCTCGTAGGCCTGCGCCTGGCCGGCCAGCAGCGCCTGGTAGGCGGGCTGGTCGCCGCCGATGGACTGGAAGGTCAGCTTGTCCAGGTAGGGCAGGCCCTGCCGGAAGTAGGTCGGGTTGCGCTGCAGCACCAGCAGCGACGACAGCTGGTTCTCCACCACCGTGAACGGCCCCGCCCCGACCGGGGTGATCTTGAACTGGTCCTCGCCCTGCTGCTGCAGGGCGGTGGGCGAGACGATCCAGTTCGTGTTCGACACCGGGAAGGAGTTGATCACCGCGGCGTACGGGCGGCTGAACCGCAGCTCGACGGTCTGCGGGTCGACCACGGTGATGCCGTTCTCGGCCAGCGGCCAGCGCGGGTTGCACGTGCACGGCGAGGCCACGGCGCGGGTGAAGTTGAACGCGACGGCCTCGGCGTCGAACGGGGTGCCGTCGCTGAAGGTGAGATCCGGGCGGATCTTCAGCCGCACCGTGCGGCCCTCGTCGAGCAGCTCGAAGGTCTCGGCCTGGTGCGGCTCGACCCGGGCGTTGGAGCCGTCGTCGTCGGCGGCCAGCCGGAACAGCCCGCCGTAGATCGCGCTGAGCTGGGTCACGTTCGCCCCGCCGGTGGTGCTGGTGGCCGGGTCCAGGCCGGTCGGCCAGCCGCCGGCGAAGGTCACGTTCTCCAGCACGGTCAGCTCGCCGCCGCTCTGCGGCGGGCCCGCCGCGGCGGCGTCCGGAGCGGCCGCGCCGCCCCCACCCCCGCCGCACGCCGCAACGCCGATCAGGGCCGCCGCCAGGGCGGCCGAGTACCGCAACCGCAGCCGTCTCATCTGGTTCTCCCGGGGTCCGAAGTCCGTGGTGGCGCCGGGTGACCGGGCTCACTCACCGGCGTCCAGCGTCGGGGAGCCACCCCGCCGGGACAGACCCCGCTTTCGCGGGGCGGAAGACGAGTTCGCGACGGACGTCCCGGTCCGGTTGCTCCCCCGGGCGCTTGTGACGGCGGACCGGCGCCGGTGAGACTGGGGCGGACGGACGGGCGCTGGACGAAGGAGTCGGCGTGAGCGAGCTGACGGCTGCGCAGGTACGGACCGGGCACCACGAGGAGCGGGCCGCGGGGCGTGCCGCGTGTCGCGACGCACCGGAGGTGGCGCCGCACCGCGCCCCGCATCGACCCACGGCGGCGGGCCGGGTGCTGTCGGTGCTGGACGCGTTCGGCCCGCGGCACCGCACGCTGTCGTTGAGCGAGATAGCCCGGCGCGCCCACCTGACCCTGCCCACCGCGCACCGCCTGGTGGGCGAGCTGGTCAGCTTCGGCGCGCTGGAGCGCGACCCCGCCGGCCGCTACGCGGTGGGCCTGCGGCTGCTGGAGCTCTCCGCGCTGGCCCCGCGCGGCCTGGAGCTGCGCGAGGTGGCCTTCCCCTACCTCGACGACCTGCACCGCACCACCCGCGGCAACGTGCACCTCGGCGTGCGCGACGGCGTGGAGGTCGTCTACGTCGAGACGATGCGCGCACGCACCCGGCACCCGATCAGCAGCCGGGTCGGCGACCGCTGGCCCATGCACGCCTCGGGCATGGGCCTGGTGCTGCTGGCCTACGCCGAGCGAGGGCTGCAGGAGCAGGTCCTGGCCGGGCCGCTGGAGCGCTTCACCGAGCTGACCGTCACCGACCCGGGCGAGCTGCGCCGCACCCTGGCCCAGATCCGCCGCTCAGGGGTGGCGGTGGCCCGCGGCCAGATCACCCTGCCCAACCTGGCCGTCGCGGTGCCGGTGCACGGCGCCGACGGCGAGGTCGCCGCGGCGATCTCGGTCGTCGTGGAGGCCGAGCGCGCCCGCCCCCGCGAGCTGGCCGCCGCCCTCAAGCAGGTCGCCACCGCGATCACCCGCTCGATCTCCGCCCGCGTCAGCTGACGGTCCCCTCCCCCGCTACACCGTCGAGAACGAACTCGTCGTCGTGTGGGCCGGGCCCCCACCACCACCGGTTCGGTCTCGACGGGGGTGGGGG
>NZ_JAGSOV010000031.1 GCF_023898865.1 Pseudonocardia humida | reverse complement strand
CCACCCCCCCCCCCCCCGCCCCCCCCCCCCCCCCCCCCCCCCCCCCCCCCCCCCCCCCCCCCCGGGGGTGGGGTCAGCGGGCGGACTGGGTGCCCAGCCAGCGGAAGGCGTTGCGCCAGGTGATGTCCTCCAGCTGCTCCGCGGTCAGCTCGACGCTGCGGACGGTGGCGCCTGCCGGCTCCTCGCGCGGCATGGCCGGGTGATCCGAACCGACCAGCAGGCGGTCGGCGCCGAGCAGGTCGACCAGGTAGCGCACGGCGCGCCGGTCGAAGACCGTGGCGTCGTACCAGAACCGGCGGGCCACCTCCAGCGGCGCCGGACCGACGTGGGCGATCGCCCTGTCCGGCCGGGGCGGCTCCTCGTTCCAGGTGCCGCTCCAGAAGTACTGCGCCCTGGGCAGCATCATGGCCAGGCCGCCGGCCGCGTGGCTGAACGAGATCCGCAGGTCCGGGCAGGCCTCCGCGGTGCCCCCGACGATCATCGAGGCGGCCGCCGTGGCCCCCTCCAGCCCGACGACGTACGTGCCGGCGGCGCTGCGCGGCAGCCGGTCGGTGGCCGCCGGCATGGCGTGCACGAAGACCGGCAGGTCGAGGCGCTGCGCTTCGAGGAAGAAGCCGCGGAACCGCTCCTCTCCGATGGAGGCGCCCAGCACGTTCGAGGTGATCTCCACGCCGCACAGGCCCTGGTCGCGGATCGCCTTGAGCTCGGTGGCGGCGGCGTCCGGGTCCTGCATCGGGACCATCCCGAAGCCGATCAGCCGCCCGGGCGCGGCCGCCGACAGCGCCGCGGTGAACTCGTTGACGTGCCGGGCCAGCGACAGGCCCTCCGCGGCGGGCAGGTCGTAGCGCAGCAGCGGCGGCATCGGGCTGAGCACCTCGACGTCGACGCCCTGGGCGTCCTGCTCGGCGACGCGGCGCTCGGCGTCGAAGAACACGTCGCGGGCGCGGAACCGCACCGCGCCCCAGAGCAGCTCGCGCGCGCTGTCGCCGTCGACCGGCTCCATGCGGGGGAAGCACTCCGGGGCGTCGGCGGGGTAGTCCCGGGGCAGCACGTGCGTGTGCGCGTCGACCAGCACGAAGAACTCCTCAGCCGTTCGGGTGGACGGAGACGTGGACGGCCCGCTCGCCCTCGACCTCGCCGCCTGCGGTGCGCAGGGCGAGCTCGGTGTCGTCGAGGCCGAAGGTGTGGGTGTGCAGCTCCTCGAGCGGGAAGCGGCGCGACTCGATGATGGCGATCGCGTCGGCGTAGCCCTTGGCGTCGACGCCGAAGGCCCCGCGCACGGTGAGCGCCCGGTTGATGATCAGGTCGGTGCGCAGCGGCACCTGGGCCTGGCCCTTGAGCCCGGCCAGCACCACGGTCCCGCCGTGCTTGGCCGCGAGCAGCGCCTGCTCGACCGGGGCGTGCGCCATCGGGGTCAGCTCCAGCACGACGTCGGCGCCCGCGCCGCCGGTGAGGTCGGCGACCGCGTCCACCACGTCGACGGCGTCCGGGCCGTCCACGGTGAGGGTGTGGTCGGCGCCGAAGCGGCGGACCAGCTCCAGCTTGTGCGCGTCGGCCTCCAGCCCGGTCACGACGACCGTGCCGGCCCCGGCCGCCTTGGCCGCGATGACCGAGGCGATCCCGCGCTGCCCGGCGCCGAGCACGACGACGGTGTCGCCGAGACCGGCCCCGCCCAGGTGCACGGCCCAGCGCACGCCCGCGCCCAGCGGGTTGAACATGACCGCGAGCTCGGCGGGCAGGTCCTTGTCCACCTTGTGCAGCACGGCGCCGGGGGTGAGGTAGAGGTGCTCGGCGAACCCGCCCCACAGGCTGGGCGCGACGTCGACGGGTGTGACGCCGTGGCCGAAGCGGCGGTGCCGGCAGGACTGGTAGCGCCCGGTCAGGCAGTCGTGGCACGACCGGCAGGGCACGATGACCTCCAGGGCCACCCGGTCGCCGGGCTGCACGCCCCAGCGCTGCGCGGCCTTCTCCCCCACCTCCTCGACGATCCCCAGCGGCTCGTGCCCGGGGATGGTCGGGCCGCCGCGCATGCCCATGTGGCCGCGGAACATCTCCACGTCGCTGCCGCAGATGCCGTTGGCCTCCACGCGCAGCAGGCCGTCCTCGTCGCCCAGCACGGGGCGCGGGAACTCGCGCAGCTCGATCCTGCCCGGGGCGACCTGCACGGCCGCGCGGACGGGGTCAGCCATGGTCGGCTCCTTCGGGTCGCGGGAGGGGGAACGCGGAGAACCCGCCGCCGTCCAGGACGAGGGTCTGGGCGGTGACGTAGCCGGCGTCCTCGCCGGCGAGGTACGCGACGGCGGCGGCGACGTCCGCGGGCAGCCCGACCCGACCGACGGGGATCCGCCGGCCGCGCGCGGTCAGGGTCTCGTCGACGTCGAGCGCCGGGTCGGGGTCGAGGATCGCCCGGCTGGTGCCCACCAGCCCGGGGCAGATCGCGTTGACGGTGATGCCCCAGGCCGCGACGTCCATCGCCAGCGACCGGGTCAGCCCGATCACCCCGGCCTTGGACGCCGAGTAGGCGGTGCTGAACGGCGCGGCCGACAGCCCCGCCATGGAGGAGATCGACACGATCCGCCCGTACCGCTGGCCGCGCATGACCGGCACCGCCGCGCGGCACATCAGGTAGGTGCCGGTGAGGTTGACCCGGATCAGCCGGTCCCACACCTCCAGGGGCACCGACTCGATGTCGGCGCGGTCGGGGCCCTGCGGCGCGGCGGCGTTGTTGACCAGCACGTCGAGCCGGCCGAAGGACTCCACGGCGGTGTCGACCAGGCGCTGGGCGTCGTCGGGTTCGGCGATGTCGCCCAGCGCCGCCTCCGCGGTGCCGCCGGCGGCGCGGATCTCGGCGACCAGCTCGTCGAGGCCGCCCCAGCGGTGGCGCTGCGGCACCCCGGCGCGCTCCTGGCGGGTGTTGAGCACCCCGGCCTTCTCCCGGTCGCTGACCAGCACGGCGTAGCCGGCCGCGGCGAGCCGGTGCGCGATGCCCTGGCCCATGCCGTCGCGCTTGCCGCAGCCGGTGACCAGCGCGACGCGCGTCACCGGGCCACCTCCGTGATCGGCGGGCCGGGCGGGAACCGCCGCGGCGGCCCGCCCTCGACGGTCAGCGTGTGCCCGGAGATCCACCGGGCCCGGTCCGACAGCAGGAACAGGGCAGCGTGGGCGATGTCCCACGAGGTGCCCTCGGTGCCCAGGCCGATGCCGCGCCTGCGGGGCTCGCGCATCTCCTCGGACATGTTGCGCTCGGCGAACGCCCCCCAGATCGCGCCGACCTGCACGGTGTTGACCCGCACTCCCTGCCCGCCGAGCGTGGCGGCCGCGCCGACGGTGAGGTTCTCCAGCCCCGCCTTGGCCACGTTGTAGACCATCCCCGGGCCGCGGGCCGACACCCCGACCGAGGAGACGTTGACGATCGCCGCCCCGGCGGGCAGCACCGGGACCGCGTGCCGGGTGACCTGCCACGCCGACTTCAGGTTGACCGACAGCAGCTCGTCCCAGCGGTCCGGGCCGACGTCGAACAGGCCGGCGCGGTCGCCCACCGCGACGTTGTTCATCAGCGCGTCCAGCGCGCCGAAGCGCCGCACGACCTCGGCGACGGCCCGGCCGCACTGCGCGTCGTCGGTGACGTCGGCGACGACCGCGTGCGCGACGCCGCCCGCCTTCTCGATCCGCTCCACGGTGACCTGCGCCGCGGCGGGATCCCGGTCGAGGACGGCGACCCGGGCGCCGTGCCCGGCCAGCACCACCGCGGTCGCGTACCCGACGCCGGGCAACCTGCCGTTCTGCCCGCCCCCGGTGACCAGCGCGGTGCGCCCGTCCATCCAGCGCGGACCGGCGTCGGCGAACGGGTCGGCCAGGGGGTCGACAGCGGGGTCGACAGCGGCATCGGGATCGGTCACGTCCCCACCTCCGCGCGCTCCCGGGCGCGGACCGGCACGGCTCGCCCCGACCAGTCCGAGAAGATCCGCACGACCATCGAGATCCCGGCGTTGCGCGCCCCGGCCACGGCCAGCAGCAGGTTCTTCGGCTCGGCCGAGGCCAGCAGCGGGTCGAAGCCGTCGGGGCGGGTGCCGTCGGCGTGCCGCACGCCCTTCTCGCCCAGCCCGTCCTTGCCCACGGCGGCCAGGTCGGACACCATCCGCCCGCAGTGCTCGGCCAGCCAGGCCCGCACCTCGGCGCGCCCGAACCCGGCCGCGGCCAGCATCTGGGCGTGCTCGGGGCAGAACACGACCCCGGCCGAGGCGTTGCGGAAGATCCACGCCCCGGTGCGCGAGATGGTGTCGGCGAAGTCGGCCAGCAGCTGCTCCGCGGAGGAGGTGTGCCGGTTGTCGACGAACTCGCTGGTCCGCAGCAGGGTCGCCGACACCGCCGAGACGCCCGGCTCGACCCCGGCCTCGACCGAGAGCGGCTCCCAGGGACTCTCCGCCTCGTTCTCGGCGATGCACATCGTCCAGCGCCCGGGCAGGCCCTGGGTGGCCTGCTCCAGCACGTGCGGGCGGATGCCGTAGGCGTTGCGCACGATCAGCCCGATGGCCCGCCCGATCGTCATGTTCGCCCGGAACCCCGGGCCGAACACCCCGCCCGCGCCGTTGATCCCCAGCTCGGCCGCGACCGGGCCGTTGACCACGATCAGCGGGGCCGGGCCGGAGGTGGACTGCCAGCCCCCGCCCCCGGTCGAGCGCTCCAGCACCAGCGCGTCCCACGCGGCCAGCACCACCGGGAAGTACTCCGGGCGGCAGCCGGCCATCCCGGCGTTGATCGCGGCCAGCTCCACGGTGACCGAGCGGTCGAACTGCGGCAGGTGGCCGATCACCTCGTCCGGAGCGCGGTCGACGGTGGCCAGGAACCGCTCCAGCAGCGGCTGGGAGACCGGCACCACCGGGAGCCCGTCGGACCAGCCCTGCTCGTAGCAGTGCTCGATGGCGGCCTGGGCGGCGTCCGGATCGAGGTCGCTCACGCGCCGGCGTCCGTCAGCAGCGCCACGACGGCGGCCACCAGGTGCTCGGCCCGCTCGGCCACCTGCTCGCGGCTGAGCACCGCGACCGGGTGCGCGGTCGTCGCGTAGGCGTAGCCGGGTGCGCCGCGCAACTCGGCCATCGCGTCGGCGGTGGTCACGAACGCGTCGCTGCAGATCACCGCGGCCGGCAGGCCCGCGGCCTCGAAGACGACGCCGTCGGCGACGGCCGAGGCGCTGCACGACCCGCAGTCGCCCACCCCGGTGATCACCACGTCGCAGCCGTCGACGAACTCGGCGACGAGCTCGTCGGGCGCGGGCAGCGCGAACGCCCGCTTGGTCCGGCGCAGCACCACCTCCGCGGCGCCGTGCTCGGCGACCAGCCGCGCCCCCAGCTCGTCGAGCAGCAGGTCGGCGTTGTGCTTGGTGTTCTCCAGCAGCCCGATCCGGGCGCCGGTCAGGTCGGGGCGGCGGGCCGCGCGGGGCGCGCCGGTCGTCTCGCGCGGCACCGGCGCGCGTCCGGTCGGGTCGAGGATCGCGTTGGGCACGTGCGGGCTCCCTCCTAGCTCGCGAGCCGGGTCAGCCGGCTCTTCATCTCCGAGCGCTCCAGCGAGCCCGGCGGCACGAGGGTCACGCTCGCGCGCACCGACAGCCGGTTGCGGATCAGCGCCTCCAGCTCGCGGCCGAGCACCTCGCGCTCGCCGTCGCCGGTGGCGCAGGCCGGGCCCCACTCCGCCTCCACGCGCAGCGGCGGCTCGACGCGCGGGCCCTGGCGCGGCAGCACGATCTGCACGGCGCCGGTGGTGCGCGGGTGCAGGGTCTGCACGAGGTCGCGCACCGCGGACGGGAAGACGTTGACGCCGAGCACGATCAGCATGTCGTCGGTGCGCCCGATGCAGCGGATGAGCGGGGCGCCGTCGTCGGCGACGCCGGTGACGCGCACCCGGTCGCGGGTGCGGAAGCGCACCAGCGGGCAGCACTCCCGGTCGACCGAGGTGTAGACGAGCTCGCCGCCCGCCCCCGGCTCGACCTCGACCGGCGCGCCGGTGTCGGGGTCGATCAGCTCGACGAGCACGTGCCGGCCGCCGGTGAACCGCATGCCGCCCGCGCCGGGCGGCTCCCCGAAGATCACCGGGGCCATGTCGGCGTTGCCCAGGCCCTCGGTGACCGTGGCGCCCCACTCGGCCTCGACGTGCGCCCGGAACGCGGGCTCCCCGCCGCCGGGCTCGCCCCCGACGAAGATCTTCTTCAGGCCGAACTCCTTCGGGTCGCGCCCGGCGGCGCGCAGGTGCTCGGCGAGGTAGCGGGCGTAGGAGGGGGTGGAGTGCAGCGCGGTGACCCCGAGCATCTCCATCGCCAGCACCGCCTTCTCCGAGGCACCGGTGCCGACCGGGACGACGGTCGCCCCCACCCGCTCCAGCGCGTCGCGGATCGGCAGCCCGCCGACGAACAGGCCCAGCCCGGCCGCGTGCAGCACGACGTCGGCGCGCTCGGCGCCCATGGTGCGGAAGGCGGTGGCGACCATGTCGGTCCAGGCGGCCGCGTCGCGCCGGGTGACACCGACCCAGCTGGGCCGGCCGGTCGTGCCGGTGGAGGCGTGCACCCGGATGACCTCCGGCATGGCCGCGCCCGCGTGGCGGCCCAGCGGCGGGGCGGCGGCCTGCGACTCGCGCAGCATCTGCTTGTCGGTGAACGGGAACGCGGTCAGGTCGTCCAGGCCCGCGAAGGCGCGCGCGTCGACGTCGTTCGCGGCGAACAGGTCGGCATAGAACGGTGAGCGGGCCGCCAGTCCCTCCAGCTGCCCGCGCAGCAGCTCGGTGACCGCCTCGCGGTCCTCGGGCGCGACGAACGTGCTGCCCATGTCAGACCTCGTGGACGACGACGCCGCGGATGTTCTTGCCCGCGGCGAGGTCGGAGTAGGCGTCGTTGAGCTGCTCGAGCCGGTACCTCCGGGTGATCAGCTCGTCGAGCTTGAGGTCGCCGGTGCGGTACAGGTCGAGCAGCTTGGGCACGTCGTAGAGGGGGTTGCAGTCGCCGAAGAGGGCACCGCGCACCTGCTTGGCGTAGAGGATGAGCTGTCCGGCGTGCACCTTCACGGCCTTCTCGTCGATCTTGCCGACCGCGGTGATGGTCACCTTGCCGGACTTGCCGGTCACCTGGACCGCGCTCTGCACGACCTGCTCGGTGAGCACGCCGGGGGTGCAGATGGCGTGGTCGGCGAGCTGGCCGCGGGTGGCGTCGACGACGAAGTCCTGCGCCTCGCCCGCGGTGGCGAAGGTGTGGGTGGCCCCGAAGACCTTGGCCATGTCGCGCTTGAACTCCACCGGGTCGACCACCACGACGTGCTTGGCCCCGGCGTAGCGGGCGCCCTGCACGGCGTTCGAGCCCACCCCGCCCGCCCCGTAGACGACCACCGTGTCGCCGGCCCGCACCCCCGCCGCGTACACCGCCGAGCCCCAGCCGGTGGGCACCCCGCAGCCCACCAGCGCGCCGATCTCGAACGGGATGTCGTCGGCCAGCGGCAGGCACGCCCACTCCGAGACGACCGCCTGCTGGGAGAACGTGCCCAGGCTGCAGAACCCGCCCAGGTCCTGCTCGCCCTCGTGGAAGCGGAAGGTGCCGTCGAGGAACATGCCGGTGGCCGCGTTGAGCCCGGTGACGCACATGTTCTGGTGCCCGGTCGAGCAGGGCCGGCAGGACCCGCAGGCCGGGATGTAGGAGCAGACGATCCGGTCGCCGACCGCGACCCGGCGCACGTCCGGCCCCACGGCCTCGACCACCCCGGCGCCCTCGTGACCGCCCACCATGGGGAACCGGACCGGCGCGTCGCCCTGGGTGATGTGGTCGTCGGAGTGGCACAGGCCCGCGGCGTGGAAGCGGACCCGCACCTCGTGGGCCTTCGGCTCGTCGAGGGTGAGCTCGGCGATCTCCCAGCCCTGGTGCGCGGCGCGGGCGATGCCGGCGCGGGTGGTGGTGGTCATCGGTGGCTCCCGGAGGGTGAGAACGGGGGTGCGGTCCCGGCCGTGGCGGGCCCGGCGGCGACCGTCCCGAGCCGCGCCAGGACCTCCGCGCCGATCAGGGCGATGTGGTCGAGGTCGTGGATGTCGTAGATGTGCAGGTAGACGGTGTCGGCGCCGGCGGCGGTGAGGTCGTCGACGTGCTCGGCCACCGCATCGGGCGAGCCGATCGCGGCGTTGCTGCGCATCAGCTCCGAGCCGATCACCGCGGCGCGGCGCCGCACCTCGGCGGGGGTGGCGCCGCAGGCCACCGGCACCACCACCGAGCGGCGCGCGGTGCCCGGGTCGCGGCCGATCTCCGCGCAGGCCCGGTCGAACAGGGCGTAGCGGGCCGCCAGCTCGGCGCCGTCGCGGGCCAGCGCCCCGTTGAACTCGTCGGCGAAGCGGGCGGCGATCGCCGGGGTGCGCCTGGCCCCGGTGCCCCCGACGATCACCGGCGGGACCGGGTCGGGCCGCGGCGGCGTGCGGTTCGCCGCCACGGAGTAGTGCGCGCCTGCGAAGGAGAAGCTCTCCCCGTCCGGTGTGCGCCACATCCCGGTGACGATGGCGAGCTGCTCGGCGAGCCGGTCGAAGCGCTCCTTGCCCGTCGCCGGGAACGGGATGCCGAACGCGGCGTGCTCTCGCTCGTACCAGCCGGTGCCCAGTCCCAGCTCGACCCGTCCGCCGCTCATCTCGCTCGCCGAGGCCACCGCCGCGGCCAGCAGCCCCGGCCAGCGGAACGTGGCCGCCCCGACCAGCACCCCGAGCCGCACCCGGCTGGTCTCCCTGGCGATGCCGCCCAGCGTCGTCCAGCACTCGGTGGGCAGGTAGGTCGGGTCGGCGGGGTCGACGCCCATCAGGTGGTCGGAGCGGAAGAACGCGTCGAAGCCGGCGTCCTCGGTGGCCCGGGCCAGGGCCAGGATGTCGGTGTAGCGGGCGCCGTGGCGCGGCTCCATGAGCACCCGCACCCGCGGCGCGACGCGCCCGCCGCCCGCCTCAGCCACGGAACGCCACCGTCTTGACCTGGGTGTGCTCCAGCACCGCGTCCGCGCCCATGGTGCGCCCGAAGCCCGAGCGCTTGTAGCCGCCGAAGGGCCCGCCGATCACCCCGGCGCCCAGCGCCGAGTTCAGCGCGACCTGGCCGGCCTGCAGCGCCCGGGTGAGCCGCACGGCCCGCCCGAGGTCGTTCGTCCACACCGAGGCGACCAGCCCGTAGTCGGTGCCGTTGGCCACCGCGACGGCCTCGGCCTCGTCGTCGACCGGGATCACCGACAGCACCGGGCCGAAGATCTCCTCCTGGGCGATCCGCATGCCCGGCTCGACCCGGTCGAACAGCGTGGGCTCGACGAAGAAGCCGTCGCCCAGCCCGTCCGGGACGCCACCGCCGGTGACCAGCTCGGCCCCGGCCTCCCGACCGAGACGCACGTAGTCCAGCACCCGCTGGTGCTGCGCGGCGTTGATCAGCGGGCCCATCTGCACGCGTTCGGTGCCCGGACCGACCGTCACCCGGCCCATGTGCTCGGCCAGCCGGTCCACGAGCTCGGCGTGCACCGAGCGCTCGACGACCACCCGCGAGCCCGCCGCGCAGATCTGCCCGGTGTTCAGCGTGATCCCGGTGACGATCGCCGGCGCCGCCCTGGCCAGGTCGGCGTCGGCGAACACCACCTGCGGCGACTTGCCGCCCAGCTCCAGGTGCAGCGGGGTGAGGTTGGCCGCGCAGGCCGCCATGACCGACGACCCGGTGCGCGGGGAGCCGGTGAAGCTCATCCGGCGCACCCGCGGGTTCGCCGGGATCGCCGCGCCCGCCTCGTGGCCGTAGCCGGTGACCACGTTGAGCACGCCCGGCGGGATGCCCGCCTCGTGCGCCAGCGCGGCCAGCGCCAGCGGGGTGAGCGGGGCGTCCTCGGCCGGCTTGATCACCAGGGTGTTGCCGGCGGCGATCGCCGCGGCGGCGTCGTTGGCGAACATCGGGCCGGGGGCGTTCCAGGGGATGACGCTGCCGCACACGCCGTAGGGCTCGCGCAGGGTGAACCCGATGGCCTCGGGGGTGTGCGTGGGCAGCGACAGCCCCTGCACCTTGTCGGCCTGCCCGGCGATGAAGGTGAGCATGCGCGCCATCGGGGGCGGGCCCCAGTGCGGGCGGCCGACCTCCTGGCTCTCCAGCCGGTCGAGGTCCGCCTCGTGCTCGCGCACCAGCTGCGCCCAGCGGGCGATGAGCGCGCCGCGCTCGGTGGCGCTGGTGTCGCGCCAGGCGGGGAAGGCCGCCTCGGCCGCGTCGACCGCCGCCTCGACGTCGGCGGCGCCGCCGCGCGGCACCGTCGCGATGACCCGGCGGGTGGCCGGGTCGAGCACGTCGATGGTGCGGCCGTCGGCGGCGGGGACCCGCTGCCCGCCGATGAGCTGCAGCTCGGTCCGGACGTCGGTGCTGTGCTCGGTGGCCGTCTCGCTGGTCGTCACGGTCCGGCCCTCAGTGCTCGTGGACGATGACGCCGCGGATGTTCTTGCCGTCGAGCATGTCCTGGTAGCCCTGGTTGACCTCGTCGAGCCGGTACCGGCGGGTGATCAGCTCCTCGAGCTTCAGGTCACCCGCCTGCCACAGGCCCAGCAGCCGCGGGATGTCGAACTGGGGGTTGCACTGGCCGAAGATCGCGCCCTGCACCCGGCGCTGGTAGCCGATGAACATGCCGGCGTGGTGGTCGATCGAGCCGTTGCCGACCGCGGTGATCGTGACCTGGCCGGTCTTGCCGACCACCTTCAGCGCCGAGTCGATCACCTCGTCGTGCAGCGTGCCGACGGTGATCAGCGCGTGGTCGGCCAGCTCGCCCCAGGTCTCGGCGACCACGAACTCGTGCGCGCTCGCGGCGTCGGGGAACGTGTGGGTGGCCCCGAGGAGCTCGGCCATCTCCCGCTTGAAGGGCACCGGGTCGACCACGACGACGTACTTGGCCCCGGCGTGCCGGGCGCCCTGCACGGCGTTCGAGCCGACGCCACCGCTGCCGTAGACCACGACGGTCTGCCCGGCCCGCACCCCCGCGGCGTACACGGCGGTGCCCCAGCCCGTCGGCACGCCGCAGGCGACCAGCGCCCCGATCTCGAACGGGATGTCCTCGGCGACCTTGACGCAGGAGAACTCGCTGATCACCGCGCGCTCGGCGAACGTGCCCAGCACGCACATCCCGCCGACGTCCTGGCCCTCGTGGTGGAACCGGAAGGTGCCGTCGGCGAACTCACCGGTCGCGGCGTTCTTGCCGGCGTCGCACAGGTTCTGGCGCCCGGTGGAGCAGTACCGGCAGGTGCCGCAGGCCGGGATGAACGAGCAGACCACGTGGTCGCCGACGGCGACCCGGGTGACCCCCGCGCCGACCTCCTCCACGACGCCGGCCCCTTCGTGGCCGCCGACGACGGGGAAGCGCATCATCGCGTCGCCCTTCTGGATGTGGTCGTCGCTGTGGCACAGCCCGGCGGCGTGGAACCGGACCCGCACCTCGTTCGGGCCCGGCGGGTCCAGCTCCAGCTCCACGATCCGCCACGGCTCGCGCGGGGCGAAGCACACCGCGGCGCGGGTGGTCAGGGACCCGCGCCGGTCGTCGGCCGGTTGCTCGCCCGCGGGGCGGGCTGCGGTGGTCCGGGTGCTCATCAGACGGACGCCCCCATCGTTCGGTGGTGGCCGGCGAGTCGTGGGTGCCGTGACGGCGCTCACCAGCGGCACTTCAGACAGTGCCGGGCGACCCGCCCCGGGCGGGAGCGCACTTCCACGACGTGAAAGCCGGGCCCGGGCGGGGCCCGGCTCCCGCGTCGGGCGCCCTCCGTGCGGTCGCGCGCCGACCGACGGCCAGCCCATTCAGCCGTTCGGCCTAGCAGAACCGCATTAAAGGTCGCATTCCGGGCACAGTCGGGTGTCAGACGTCCTTCCCGACCCGCCCGGCCCCTTGTGACACGGCTCCCGCCATGAGGAGACTGGGCACGATCTTCGCCCGACCCGGGTCGGACCGGGCGGAGCAGGCGCTGGACGAGGGAGTCGGCGTGATGGAACACGCAACGGTGGACGCCCCGGCCGGCGCCGGGCCGCTGAGCGACGGGCGCGTCCCCTGCGGAGCGGGCTGCGGCAGCCTCCTGGAGCTGACCGAGGAGGCCCGGCGCGGGCAGCGGCGGCTGGCCGCCATCGCCAGGGCGGCGTCCAGCGTGGCCGACGCGGCCTCGCTGAGCATCACCCTCGACGTGGTGGCCAGCGAGGTGGTGCAGGCCGAGCACATCGCCGCGGTGCAGATCCTGCGCGTGGAGGGCGGCACGATGCGGGTCATCGGCAAGGCCGGGTTCACCGGCGCCGACGACTTCGCCGACCGCCTCGACGAGTGCCGCCGCCGCGGCGCCCGGCTGATGTTCGTCGAGGCCTACACGACCGGCAGGCGGATCATCGTCGAGCACCGCAAGGCGGCCGTGCTCGCCGACCCGACGTGGGCGCCGCTGCACGAGATCATGGGCGCGCCCGGCTGGGACGCCTTCGCCGCGGTCCCGCTGGTGGTGCGCGGTCGTCCGGTCGGCGTGCTCAACGCCTTCTACGAGCCGGGCGAGAGCCCGAGCACGACCGCGCTGGAGTTCCTGGAGGCCATGGCCGACCAGGCCGCCACCGCCGTCGACTCGGCCGACCTGCTGGCCCGCTCCCGGCGCGACGCCCAGCTGGCCGAGCGCGCCCGGCTGGCCAGGGAGCTGCACGACTCGATCGTCCAGCAGGTGTTCTCGATGCGGATGCAGGCCAAGGCGCTGCGCGCGCAGGTGGAGCCCGGGCGCACCAGCAGCCCCGACCGGATCCGCGCGGTGGCCGACGAGCTGCTCGACCTCGCCCAGAGCGCGCTGGCCGACCTGCGCGGCATGGTCATGCAGCTGCACCCCGTCGAACTGGTCGAGCGGGGCCTGGCCGGCGCCGTGCGCGACCACGCCGAGTCGGTGCAGGGCACCTCGGGGCTGCGCGTCGACGTCGAGGCCCAGGACATGTCCGGGTTGTCCACCGAGCTGCAGGAGGACCTCTACCGGATCGTGCAGGAGGCGCTGCACAACGTGGTCAAGCACGCCGGGGCGTCCCGGGTGTCGATCCTGCTCTGCGAGGACGGCCCGCCCGACGACCGGCAGGTGCTGCTGCAGGTCGGCGACGACGGGAGCGGGTTGTCCGATCCGCGACCCCGCCCCGACGCCCTTGGCCTGGTGTCGATGCGGGAACGAGCACAGCGATGGGGTGGTCGGATGGAGATCGGCAACGACGAGTCGGGGTGCCGGGTGACGGTGTGCGTGCCGGCGCGCGGCGGGCTGCGGTGAGCGCCGCGGTGGCGGAGCAGGACGAGCGGGCAGCGGCGGACGCGATCGAGGTCCTGATCGTCGACGACCACGCGGTGGTGCGCCGCGGGCTGGTCGCCTACCTGGAGAGCACGTCCGGGATCGAGGTCGTCGCCGAGGCGGTGGACGGCCAGGACGCGCTGGACAAGCTGCGCCGCATGGCCACCGAGGGCAGGCTGCCCCGGGTCGTGCTGATGGACGTGCTGATGCCGCGGATGGACGGCATCACCGCGATCGGCGCGGTGCGCGCGGCGCACCCCGATGTGCAGATCGTGGTGCTGACCAGCTTCGGCGAGCTGGAGCGCGTGCAGACCGCGCTGCAGGCGGGCGCGGCGGGCTACCTGCTCAAGGACGCCGACCCCGACGAGATCGCCGCGGCGATCCGCGCCGCCGACCGCGGCGAGGTGCACCTCGACCCGGCGGTGGCCGGGCGGCTGGCCCGGCACCTGGTGTCCCCGCCCACCGGCATCGCGGCCCTCACCTCACGGGAGCGCACCATCCTGGCGCTGGTGGCCCGCGGGCTGTCGAACCGGGAGATCGCCGCGAAGCTGTTCATCGGGGAACGCACCGCGCGCACCCACGTCAGCCACGTCCTGTCGAAGCTGCAGCTGGCCTCGCGGACGCAGGCCGCGCTCGTGGCCATCCGGGAGGGGCTGATCCCCCCGCCCGGCATGTGAGCCCGGGGCCGGCGCGGGTGCGTTCCCGCGCGCCGCGTCGGCGACCCGGGCCCGGAACCAGCGGTGCCCCTCGTCCTCGTCGTTGCGGGCGTGCCACCACAGCGTCTCCACGATGGGCGGCGGGTCGCCGGGGCAGTCCAGCACGCGCAGGTCGGGCCGGTCGGCGAAGCGGGCGGCCAGGCGCTGCTGCATCACCGCCAGCCGGTCGGTCCCGGTCACGAAGTAGGGCGTGGCCTGGTAGCTCTCCACCCGCACCGCCACCCGGGGCCGGCTGGTGAGCCGGGCCAGCAACGGGGCCAGCGGCGAGCTCGCCGGGTACCCGCCGTCGGGGTGGTGCGGCACGACCCACGGCAGGCGCTCCAGGTCGGCCAGCTCGAGGCGCTCCCCCACCGGGTTCTCCGCCGCCACGACGCACACCCAGCGGTCACGGAACAGCTCCAGGCCGTGGATCCCGGGCGTGCGCAGCCGGGCGGTGGGCGCGGAGATGATGGCGTCCAGGCCGCGCAGCGCCTCCAGCGGGTCGTCGGGCAGGCGCTCCTTCATGACCTTGACGCTGAGCCGGGCGTGCGGGGCGGTCTCGTTCATCGCCCGCGAGAGCGGCTCGCCGAGAGCGGCCAGCACGTAGTCGGGCACCAGCACGGTGAACTCGCGGTCGGAGTCGGCGGGGTGGAACGAGGCGTCGGTGGAGAACAGCCGCTCCAGCCCGGCGCAGACCGGCTCGATCTGGGCCGCGAGCTGCACGCCCAGCGGGGACAGCACGAACCCGCCCCGGGTGCGCTCCAGCAGCTCGTCGCCGAAGTAGCGGCGCAGCCGGCCCAGCGCCGCGCTGGCCGCGGGCTGGGTGATCCCGACCCGCTTCGCGGCCCGGGTGACGTTCCGCTCGCGCAGCAGCTCGCGCAGGATGACGACCAGGTTCAGGTCGAGGTTGGCCAGCGGGGTGCCCGACCGCTTCACCACATCAGCTGGCCTCCTCGCGCGGGCGGCCCGGCGCCGCGCGCCCATTAGTCCGCACCGGCGCAGGCGGGTCAACGTGCGCACCCCAGGACGAGACGGATGTCGCGGTGCGGACGTGCCGGAGCGGCGGGCTCGCGCTCGGCGTCTTCGCAGAGGCGGTGGGGTTCGCGCAGGGGCCACAACACCCGCGAAGACCACGCCGGGTCTGCGAGGACGCTCCGGCGACGCCGCGGGAGATCGACACGGTCGAGCGGCACACCAGCGGGCTTCCGCTGACTCCCGAGCCCGCTGGTGCGCCACTCGCGCCGGTGGGCACCGGCCAGCTACCCTCCGGGGCCGACGGGACGGCAGGGGGCGACCCCTGCTCGATCCGAGGTCGCCCGCCGCGCAGGCGTGCCGGAGAAGCCCGGAAGCCCCGGAAGCTCGGCCTACCCCGCCAGCAGCCCCCGGATCGCGGCGAGCGTCTCGTCGGGGCGCTCCTCGGCCAGGTAGTGGCCGCAGTCGAGGGCCCGTCCGGTGGCCGCGGGCGCCCACGCCCGCCAGACGTCCAGGACGTCGGGCTCGCGGCCCAGCGGTCCCCGGGCGCCCCACAGCACCAGCGTCGGGCAGGCGATGGTGCGCACCCCGCGGTCGGCCTCGTCGTCGGCGGCGTCGACGCCCGCCCCGGCCCGGTAGTCCTGGCACATCGCGTGCACGACCTCGGGCCGGGTCCAGGCCCGCCGGTACTCGGCCAGCGCCTCGGGGTGGAACAGCTCGGCGGCACCGCGCAGGAAGAACGCGTCGGGGTCGGCGGCGATCAGCCGCTCGGGCAGGTCGCCGGGCTGGGCCAGGAAGAACCAGTGCCAGGCCGAGCGGGCGAACGCGGCGTCCACCCGCGCGAACACGTCGCCGGTGGGCAGGACGTCCAGCACGGCGAGCCCGCTGACCGAAGCGGGGTGGTCGAGCGCGAGCCGGTACGCGCAGCGGGCGCCCCGGTCGTGGCCGACCACGGCGAAGCGCCCGTGGCCCAGCGCCGCCATCGCCGCGACGACGTCGGCGGCCATCGCGCGCTTGCCGGACGCGGCCACGTCCGCGCCGCCGGTCCGGCTGTCGCCGTAACCGGGCAGGTCGGCCAGGACGACCGTGCGGTCGGCGGCCAGCGCCGGCGCCACCAGGTGCCACATCGCCGAGGTCTGCGGGTAGCCGTGCAGCAGCACCACCGGCGGTCCGGTGCCCGCGGCTCGGACCCGGATGCGCGCCCCGCCGGGGGTGTCGACGTCCGCGGCGGTGAACCCGTCGAGGATCACCGGTCGAGCTGGTACCAGGCCGTGGCGTTGCCCCGCAGCACGCGCTCGCGCTCGTCCTCGCTCAGGGCCGCGAGCAGGCGCTCGCCGCCGGGGCCGTGGTCGTGCGGGTGGTCGCTGGCGTAGAGCAGCACGGCGCCCGCGTCGAGCAGGTCGAGCGCCCGGCGCGCCTGCCGCGGGTCGGCGGGCAGGTGGGCGGGCGAGGTGCTCAGCCGCAGGTGCTCGCGCACGACCTCGGAGGGCTTGCGGTCGAGCCAGGGCACCTCCCGCCAGACGCCCTTCCAGTCCTTGTCGAAGCGCCACAGCAGGGTGGGCAGCCAGGAGGAGCCGCACTCGAGCAGGCTGACCCGCAGCTGCGGGACCTCGGCGAACACGCCCTCGGTGACCAGGCTGGTGACCTGGGCCTGGGCGATGATCTGGGAGTTGGCCAGGTAGTCCTCGAGGTAGGTGCGGGTCATGCCGCTGGAGGTCGGCGCGTTGCCGATGCGCCCCCAGGCGTGCACCCCGACCACGAGCCCGCGCTCCGCCGCGGCCCGCAGGACCGGGCGGTGGCGGACGTTGCCCCACGGCGCGTCGCCGCGCACCGGGAGCAGGACCTGCACCACGCCCGGCTCGTCGCCGATGCGCTCGATCTCGGCGACCGCGGCCGCGGTGTCCAGCGTGGGCACGACCATCGACATCCGCAGGCGGTCGTCGCGCGGGAGCCACTCCTCGCGCAGCCAGTCGTTGACCGCGCGGGTCAGCGCCGCCTCGTAGTACGGGTTGCGGTTGCAGTGGAACGACGTCGTGCAGTTCAGCACGGCGGTGCGCACGGCCAGCGGGTCGAGCAGCTCGGCGCGCAGGCGCTCGACCGAGGACGGCGGCGTCGCGCCGGCGGCCCGGGCGGCCGGGGTGAGGCTGGTCGGCGCCATCGGCGGGTAGGCCCCGCCCTGGGTGGGCGAGAGCGCCAGCCCGCCCTCGGCGATGTAGCCGCGCCAGTACCGGTCCATGTACCGGCCCAGCTCGGTGAGCGTGGCGGGCGCGCAGTGGACGTCGGTGTCGACGGCGTCGGTGGCCGGCGCGGCCTCGACGGCAGCGGCGCTGGTCACTGCTCCCCCTCGACGGCCTCGGGGCGCTCGGGCAGCCCGTAGAGGCGGCAGGCGTTCGAGCCCATGATCTGGCGGCGCAGCGCGGCCGGGAACAGCCTGGGCGCCTGGCGGGGCGAGTCGAAGTCCCAGTGGGGGTAGTCCGAGGCGAACATGATGCGCTCGTCCATCCCGATCAGCTCCAGCGCCGTGGCCAGCTCGCGCGGGTCGTCGGGCTCCTCGATGGGCTGGGTGGTGAACCAGAAGTGCTCGCGGATGTACTCCGAGGGCGGCTTGCGCACGTGCGGCACGTCCTCGCGCAACTGCGCCCAGGCGTCGTCCAGCGCCCACATCAGCGGACCGGCCCAGGCGATGCCGCCCTCGACGCAGACGACCTGCAGGTCTGCGAACTCGGCGAACACGCCCTCGCACAGCATGCTGGTGATCAGCGAGGCCATCGTGTTGCCGTTCCACACGTGTTCCTCGAGGTAGAACGACGGCCAGCCGGCGCCGCGGTGCTGCTCGAGCCCGCCGGTGTGCGCCGCGATCGGCAGCCCGGCCTCGGCGGCGGCCGCGTAGATCGGCCAGTAGCGGCGGGTGCCGTAGCCGGACTCGCCGCCGGTCGAGAGCAGCACCTGCGCGAAGCGCCGGTCGTCGGCGAGGCGGCGGATCTCCGCGGCGGCCAGGTCGGGCGACTCGGTCGCGATGTTGATGGAGCTGCGCAGGCGGGGCTCGGGGTCCAGCCACTCCTCGGCGATCCAGTCGTTGACCGCGCGGGTGAGCGCGGCGGCGTAGTGCGGCTGCTCGACGCCCCAGGTGTGGCCCTGCAGCGGGATCAGGATGCCGTAGTCGATGCCGTACTCGTCGAGCAGCTGGTCGCGGGTGAGCTGCAGGTCGCTGCCCGGGAAACCGCCCTCCGGCCAGGCGTCCAGCCGGAACCCGGAGTTGCGCACCCGGGGGTAGATCTCCGGCGGGCCGGGCACCCGGCTGCCGAACATCTCCCAGCGCCTGCGGTGCTCGGCGCTCAGCCGCGGCGCGATGTCGCGGGCCAGCGCGTGCGGGTGGATGTCGCTGTCGACGATCGTGTGGGCGGTGCGGGCCGGCGTCCGCGGCGCGGGTGCGGCGTCGGTCGCGGCGGGTGTGTCGACGGTGCTGGTCACCGGTCACCTCCGGCTCGGGCGTCCGACCCGGGGGCCGGGCGCGGGCTGGTCTCGACGACGACGTAGGCGTCCTCGACGTGCACCGGGAACGTCTCGGCCACGTAGGGGCCGGGCTGTCGCCCGCCCCTGGCCGCCGCCACCGGGGCGGTCACCGTCGCTCCGGCCACCGCCGTCGCGGCCGGGGCGGCGCCGTCGGCGGGCTCGACCGACACCGAGTACGTGCGCACGGGCGCCTCGCCGGGGCCCAGGAACGACTGGCCGGTGGCCAGGTCGTACTCCCAGCCGTGCCACGGGCAGGCCACGAGCGCCTCGGACTCGTCCAGCACGAACTCGCCGGGCCGCCCGGAGGTCAGCCAGGGCTTCGTCCGGCCCAGGCACAGCGGGCCGCCCTGGTGCGGGCAGTAGTTGTTGATCGCGTAGAACGAGTCGCCGATCCGGAACACGCCGATCGAGCGTCGCCCGGCCTGCACGATCCGCCGCTCGCCCGGGGGGAACTCGTCGAGCCGCGAGACCACGATTCTCACAGGTCCGACCGTAGGCACCCCGGCGGCTGGCCGGAAACAAAACATCGGGATGACGGTCATAAGCGGCGTCTATGCCCCGCCCCCCTCGGACCAGGTAGCGTGAATACCTCCTGCACCAGGGGGCCGGTCCCCGGCGGTGCCCCGTCTGCGTCAGTTGTCGCGGCCCCGCCGCGGCGCCCGCCCCCCCCGCGTCCCGTCCACCCCGCGCTTCCGCGCCGCCCGCCTTTTCCTAACCTGTA
>NZ_JAGSOV010000030.1 GCF_023898865.1 Pseudonocardia humida | reverse complement strand
CCCCCTCCGCCGGGGGGGCGGGGGCGCGGGGGGGCCCGGGGGGGGGTTGGGGGGGGGCGCCCCCCCCCCCCCGCCGGCCCCGCCGGCGTCCGGTCATCCGCGCGATTCCGCGCGGCCCGCGTTTTCCTACCGTTTCCGGTACCGGTCAACGAATGCGACCAGGAGAGGTCTTGCGACGATCATGAGCTCCGACATTCTGGATGCCGCGACGCCCTCCGGGAGCGACGGGCCCTCCGACCGCGAGGGGCGGGCCACGGCCCGGGCGCAGCGGACGGTGCTGGCGCGCGCGCTGCGCAACGCCAGCTACGAGATCCTGCCGTTCAAGAACACCGAGGAGTCGGTGCTCGCCCACGTCCCCAAGGACGTCGCGCTGACGGTCACCACCACCGAGGCCCGCGGCCTGGACCGCACGCTGGAGCTGACCGAGCGCCTCAGCGGGCACGGCTACGCCACCGCGCCGCACCTGGCCGCCCGGCTGGTCCGCGACGAGGCCCACCTGGTCGACATCGTCGCCCGGATGCGCGAGGCCGGCGTGGACAGCGTCTTCGTGATCGGCGGGGACGCGCCGGAGGCGGCCGGGGAGTTCCCCGACGCGCTGAGCCTGCTGCAGCGCCTGGACGCCGTCGGCCACCCGTTCCGCACGGTGGGCATCGGCGGCTACCCCGAGGGGCACGGCACGATCTCCGACGAGCTGATCGAGAAGGCGCTGCGGGACAAGGCACCGCACGCCACCCAGCTCGTGACCCAGCTCTGCTTCGACGCGGGCACCATCCTGCGCTGGGCCCGCCGGGTGCGCGCGGACGGCGTCGCGACACCGATCCGGGTCGGCATCCCGGGCGTGGTCAGCCGCCAGAAGCTGGTGCGCATCGCGGCCGGGCTCGGCCTCGGGCCGTCGGCGCGGTTCCTGGCCAAGCAGCAGAACATGCTGTGGCGGTTCTTCCTGCCCGGCGGCTACAACCCCAAGCGGCTGGTCGAGGCCCTGGCCCCGCAGCTGGGCGGCGCCGACCACGGCATCGAGGGCTTCCACGTGTTCACGTTCAACGAGCTGGAGAAGACCGAGGCCTGGCGCCGCGACCGGATCGCCCGGCTCTCCTCCTGAACCCCCGGCCACGGCCCCCGCTGCTCCGGCAGCGGGGGCCGTTCGCGTTCCCATCGCGCCCGGCGCGGGCCGCTACGTCATATGACGCGGGCACCACCGTCGCGCACGGCGGGGATGGTCACGCCATTGCCCGGTGTCGGGTTCCACAACGCCTGCGTAACTTTTTGCCCGACGGCTGGTTCGTACCGGGCCGCCGACGAGGCCGGCACACCGCGCGGCGCCGCTGCGCGTCCCGGTACCGCAACGGAGAACGGGTGGGCACACATGAGCGCTAAGAGCCTCCAGGACGTGCTGGACAACGGGAGCAGCACGGTCGAGACCCTGCGGAACTCCCAACTCGGCGCCTACATCTACCCGGTGGTCCCCGCGGAGTTCACCAACTGGCGCCGCGAGGTCAACGCCTGGCGCGACTCGGCCGTGCTGTTCGACCAGTCCCACCACATGGCCAACCTGTGGCTCTCCGGGCCCGAGGCGCTCAAGCTGCTGTCCGACACCGGGATCAACAGCTTCGCCAACTTCCCGGTCGACAGCGCGAAGCAGTTCGTGCCGGTGGGTCCCGAGGGCGGCGTCATCGGCGACGGCATCCTGTTCCGGCTGGCCGAGGAGGAGTTCGTCTTCGTCGGGCGCGCCCCGGTGGCGAACTGGCTGCTGTTCAAGGGCGGCACCGGCTACAACGCGGAGGTCCGGCTGGACAACCGCTCGCCGATGCGCCCCTACGGCAAGGCCGTGACCCGCGACGTGTGGCGCTTCCAGATCCAGGGCCCGCGGGCCTGGGACGTGATCGAGAAGCTCAACGGCGGCACGGTCGAGCAGGTCAAGTTCTTCCGGATGGGCACGATGCGGATCGGCGGCCAGGAGGTCCGCACCCTGCGCCACGGCATGGCCGGCGCGCCGGGGCTGGAGATCTGGGGCCCCTACGAGTCCTACGACCAGGTGCGCGACACGATCCTGGAGGCCGGGCGCGAGTTCGGCCTGGAGCCGTGCGGCTCGCGGGCCTACGCCTGCAACACCCTGGAGTCGGGCTGGATCCCCTCGCCGCTGCCCGCCATCTACACCAGCGACGAGCTGCGGCCCTACCGCGAGTGGCTGGGCGCCGACAGCTACGAGGCGACCAACGCGATCGCCGGCAGCTTCGTCTCCGACGACATCAAGGACTACTACGTCAACCCGTGGGAGCTGGGCTACGGCTCGTTCGTGAAGTTCGACCACGACTTCGTCGGCCGCGACGCGCTGCAGGCCATCGCCGCGGACAAGGACAGCCAGCGCCGCAAGGTCACCCTGGCCTGGAACGCCGAGGACGTGGCGAAGCTGCTGGCCAACCCGGTCGCCGAGGACGGCCCGACCTACCAGTTCTTCGACCTGCCCAACGCCAACTACGGCTCGTCCAACTACGACGCCGTGCGCGACGCCAACGGCACCGTGGTCGGGCTGTCGATGTTCACCGGCTACAGCGCCAACGAGCGCAAGGTGCTCTCGCTGGGCACGGTGAACCCCGACGTCCCGATCGGCGCCGAGGTCACCGTCGTCTGGGGCGAGCCCGACGGCGGCTCCCGCAAGACCACCGTCCAGCCGCACGAGCAGCTGGAGGTCCGGGCCGTGGTCAGCCCGGCCCCGTACTCGACCGTCGTGCGCGAGAGCTACCAGCCCGGCTGGCGCAGCGCGGTCACCGTCTGAGACCCCGTCGGGGGGGGGGGGGGGGGGGGCGGCCCCCCCCCCCGCCCCCCCCCGCCCCCCCCCCGCCCCCCCCCCC
>NZ_JAGSOV010000029.1 GCF_023898865.1 Pseudonocardia humida | reverse complement strand
GGGGGCGGCCGCTCTGCGCCGGCCGCCCCCGACGGTCCACTCCGACCCGCCGCCGCCGCGTCCGCGTCAGCCCCAGACCTCCCCGGCCACCCGCACCACCAGCTCCAGCTTGGCGATCTGCTCCTCCCGGGTGAGCGCGTTGCCCTCCACTGTGGAGGAGAACCCGCACTGCGGCGAGAGCGCCAGCTGCTCGATCGGGACGTACTTCGACGCCTCCTCGATCCGCCGCTTGAGCTGGTCGGGGTCCTCCAGCCGCGGGTGCTTGGTGGTGACCAGGCCCAGCACCACCCGCTTGCCCGGGGGCACGAACCGCAGGGGCTCGAACCCGCCGGAGCGGTCGTCGTCGTACTCCAGGAAGAAGCCGTCGACGTCCAGCTCGCCGAACAGCGCCTCGGCGACGAAGTCGTAACCGCCCTCGGCCACCCAGGACGAGCGGTAGTTGCCCCGGCACAGGTGGGTCGTGACCGTCATCCCGGCCGGCCGCTCGGCCAGCGCGGCGTTGAACTGGCGGATGTAGCGCTCGTGCTCGTGCTCGGCGTCGCGGCCGCGCTCGGCCAGCGCGGCGCGCTGAGCGGGGTCGTTGAGGATGGCCAGGCTGGTGTCGTCGAGCTGCAGGTAGGTGCAGCCGAGGGCGGCCACGCCGCGCAGCTGGGAGGCGTAGGCCGCGGCCAGCCCCGCGGAGAAGGCGTCCTCGTCGGCGTAGACGGCGGGGTCGATGGCCGCGGTTCCGCCGCGGGCGCTGACCATCGACGGCGACGGGATCGTCAGCTTGGCCGTCTGGCCCGGTCCCACGAGGGAGCTCAGGTAGGCGAAGTCGGCGCCGAAGATGGGCTCGTCGATCGTGAGCGGGGCGTGCACCTGCAGGCCGGCCGGGCGCCACTCGATGGTGCCGTCGGCGTTGTGGAAGCGCACGGTCACCGGGCTGTCGCCCTCGACCTTGCGGATGCCGCCGATGGCGTAGATGAAGTCCATGTGCCAGGTCTCGCGGCGGAACTCCCCGTCGGTGGCCGAGCGCAGGCCCACGTCGGCCTGCAGGCGCACGGCGTCGGCGATGGCCTCGTCCTCGACGGCGCGCAGCTCGGCCGCGTCGATCGCGCCCGCGGCGAACCGCTCCCGGGCGGTGTGCAGGGACAGGGGCCGCAGCAGGCTCCCGACGTGGTCGGCGTGGAAGGGCGGCCCGGGGACATCGGTCATGGCGCCAGCCTGCTCGATCGAGCGCGCACTCGCACCCCGCGTCGCCGGTCCGATGATCGCGACCTCGGTCGCCACGTCCGCCCCCTCAGCCCGCGACACCGGACGCCTCGACCGCGCCCGTCGGCGACCGCTCGCCGGAGAACCCGACCGACACCGTCCCCAGCTCGGACAGCGACGCGGTGAACCGCGAGCCGGGCGGGGCCGCCACCATCGGGCCCAGCGCCCCGGACAGCACGACCTCCCCGGCGTGCAGCGGCGCGCCGAGGTCGCGGCAGGTCCGGGCCAGCCACAGCACCGCCCGGACGGGGTCGCCCAGGCAGGCCGCCCCGACCCCGTCGCTCACCACGGCGCCGACGGCGTCGTGCAGCTCCATGCGCACCGCGGTGAGGTCGAGGTCGGCCAGGGGGCGGGTCTGCTCGCCGAGCACGAACAGCCCGCTGGAGGCGTTGTCGGCGACGGTGTCGGCGTAGGTGATGTCCCAGCCGGCGATGCGGCTGTCCACGATCTCCAGCGCGGCGACGACGTGCCCGGTGGCCGCGCGGACCGCGTCCTCGTCGATGTCGGCGGCGTCGAGGTCGGCGCCGAGCACGAACGCGATCTCGGCCTCGACCTTGGGCTGCAGCAGCCGCCCCGAGTCGACGACCGCGCCCGGCGCCACGGCCATGTCGGCGAACAGCACCCCGAAGTCGGGCTGGTCGACCCCGAGCTGGGCCTGCACCGCGGGCGAGGTCAGGCCCACCTTGCGCCCGACCACCCGGCGGCCCTCGGCCAGCGCGGCCTCGGTCAGCAGGTTCTGCACGGCGTACGCCGTGCGCGCCGTCCCGTCGGGGAGCAGGTCGCGCACCGGGGGGCACGGCGTGCGCGTGCGCGCGGCCGTGCGGAGCCGCTCGGCGGCCTCCTCGATCCGCGGGGGCTGCCTGTCCGGCATGGGTGGTCTCCCGTCCTCGGCGTGCGACCAACACACCGTACTTAGTACGCGCGGCGGACCCTCCGGCTGATGACACCTGTCATCGGCCGTCGTCCCGAGCGTCATGCGGTGTTGGTGACGGCGGGGACTGACCCCGGCCCCACCGCTCGATCACGATGGGAGCATGCGTCCCCACCGGAGAACCACCGTGCTCACCGGGCTGCTGGCCGCGGCACTGGCCGTCACCGGCTGCGCCGCGCCGGCGACGGCCCCCGCGGCGGCCGAGGAGCCCCCGGCGCCGCCGATCGCCTGGACCGAGTGCGGTCCCGGCCTGGACTGCGCGACCTACCCGGTCCCGGTCGACCACGCCGACCCCGACGGCCCGACGGTGCCGCTGGCCCTGGTCCGCCACCGCGCCACCGACCCCGCGGGGCGCGTCGGCGCGCTGCTGGTCAACCCGGGCGGGCCGGGCGGCCCGGCCGTCGACCTGGTGCGCACCATCGACACGGCCGGCGAGTACGCGTTCGTCTCCCCGGAGGTCGCCGCCCGGTTCGACGTGATCGGGATGGACCCGCGCGGCGTCGGCGAGAGCCAGGGCGTGCGCTGCCTCACCGACGAGCAGCGCGAGGCCCAGCTGGCCGCCGACAGCGACCCCGACCTGCCGGGCGGGCTGCCGCTGCCCGAGCTGCAGGAGCAGTACCGCGCGCTCGTCGAGGGCTGCGTGGCCGGCGTCGACCCCGCCCTGCTCGACCAGATGTCGACCGACGCCGTCGCCCGCGACATGGACCTGGTCCGGGCGGGACTGGGCGAGGAGCGCATCAGCTACCTGGGCCTGTCCTACGGCACCCTGCTGGGCGCCACCTACGCCACGCTGTTCCCCGGCCGGGTCGACCGCATGGTGCTCGACGCCGCGGTCGACCCGCGGCTGTGGCGCGACGACCCCCTGCAGGCCACCTTCGAGCAGGCCGTGAGCGGCGAGCAGCAGCTCGACCGGTGGTTCCAGACGTGCCGGGCCGAGGGCGCGCAGGCCTGCCCGTTCGGCGCGGGCGAGCCGGAGGCGGCGTTCGACGCGCTGATCGACCAGCTGGAGGCCCGGCCGCTGGACGTCCCGACCTCGCCCACCGGTGCTGCGGGCTCGCTGGACGGTGCGGACGCCCTGCTGGCCGCCCGCACCGCGGTGTTCGATCGCAGGCTGTGGCCGGTGCTCACCGGGGGACTGCTCGCCGCGCAGGGCGGCGACGGCTCGACCCTGCTCGCGCTGTCACAGGCCCTCACCCGCGAGCCCGACGGCACGCCCAGCGGGCTGTCCGAGGCCAACCTCGCGGTCAACTGCCTGGACCGGGCAGTGCCCGCCGACCCGGCCGCGCACGCGGCCAACGCCGAGGCGATCATGGCCGCGGCGCCGCGGTTCGGCGCGCTGTCGTCCAACGTCATGCTCGGCTGCCTCGGTTGGCCCGCCGACAACCCCGACCGGTTCACCGAGCCGCTGACCGCCGACGGCGCCGGCCCGATCCTGGTGGTCGGCGGGCGGGAGGACTCGCAGACCCCGTACGCGTGGGCCGAGGCACTGGCCGCCGGCCTGCAGGACGGGCACCTGCTCACCCGCGAGGGCGTGGGCCACGGCTCCTACCGGGCGTCCGGGCCGTGCATCGACACGGCCGTCGACGCGCACCTGCTGACCGACGCGCTGCCCGCCCCGGGCACCACCTGCGCGCAGGAGCCGCCGGCCACCACCTCGCTGGCGGCCCTGCCGACCGGCGGGTGACGCCCGCCGTACGCGCGGCGCGACCGCTTCCACGGCTCGCGGGGCCGGGCTCAGCCGTGCAGGGTGGGCCGGTAGACGAGCTCCTGGGTGCGCCCGTCGAGCGTCCGGCTCTCGAGCAGCTCGAGGTCGAAGTCGGCCGCGTCCCGGAAGATCGGGTCCACCCCGGTCCGGCCGGTGATCACCGGGAAGATCGTCACCTGGACGCGGTCGACCAGGCCGGCGGCCATCAGCGCCCGGTTCATCGACACGCTGCCGTGCGAGCGCAGCGGCACCGCGGACTCCTGCTTGAGCCGGGCGACGACGTCCACGGCGTCGCCGCTGACCAGCGTCGCGTCCGGCCAGTCGAGGGGTCCGCGCAGCGTCGTCGACACCACCGTCGTCGGCAGTTTCCGCATCCGCGTGTTGACCGGGTCGTCCACCTCGGACTGCGCGGTGAGCGGGGGCAGCACCTGCACGAACTGCCGGAAGGTGGTGGCCCCGAGGACCATCCGCTGCTCCTCGCCCAACAGGGCGAGGCGGCGCTCGAGGAACTCCGGGCCCTGCTTGCCCCAGTAGCCGCCCCAGTCGCCTGCCTCGCCGTAGGAGCCGAAGCCGTCGAGGCTGCAGAAGATGTCGAAGGTGTACTCGGCGGTCATGGCTCTCCTTCAGTCAGTGGTGCCGGCCGTGCCGGCCGAGACTCTGCGCGGGGGTCGCGCCGGGGCGGGTCCACTGCGGCACGGGGCGGCTGGTCGGGCCCCAGTCGGCGGTCCCGTCCGCGGTCGAGCGCCAGTACCAGCACGACCCGTTCGGTCGACCCCCGTCGGGCTGGAAGGTCGACCCCTCCGGCCAGCCCTCGGGGTTGTCCTCCCACGCCTCGCCGCGGCCGTAGGGCGTCATGTCGAGCAGACCCAACGAGCCGTTGACGCGCTCGTTGCCCCGGCTGGTCGTGGAGTAGGTGAGGAACGTGCGCTCGCCGTCGCGAAGGAAGCAGGCGATGGAGCCCATCTCGCCGCCGACCGGCGCGGCCGCGCCGCGCACCGAGTACCAGGGCTCGGTGTAGCCCATGAACTCGACGTAGGGGGCCACCTCCTCCCACCGACCCGTGGTCAGCACGGCGAACGAGACGCCGCGGGCGTTGAGGTAGGCGGCGTCCTTGAGGTGCCACGGGGTGGTGGTGCAGCCCTCGCACTGCCCCTGGTGCGGGGCGCCGTCGTACCACATGTGCTGGTAGACCACGAGCTCGTCGCGGCCCTGGAACAGCTCCCGGAACGGGACCGGGCCATGGGCTCCCACCACCTCGACCGTGCCGTCGAACTCCACCATCGGCAGCCGGCGCCGCGCCGCGGCGATCGCGTCGCCCTCGCGGGTGTGGGCCTTCTCGCGGACCAGCAGCTCGTCGCGGGCGGCCTGCCAGGTGGCCTGGTCGACGACGGGCGGGCGGCCGGGCAGGTCGGTGGTCGGGTCGCTCGGTGTGGTCGTCATCGTGTCCGGTCCCCCGTCGGAGAAAGTCATGATCCACACGCTAGGGGGCGCTCCCGTGCGGAGGGTGAACGAACGCTGGCCGGGCCCGGACCGCACCCGTCCGCCGGGCGGGACGGCGTGACCTGCACACGACCGCGCCTGGCGCGGGATCTGGCGGGGACCCTGAGCGGGAGGACCGGCAGAAGTGCGGCGGCGGAGGCGGCGGAACGGGCCGCGGGTCCTCAGGGGGCCAGCAGCGCGCGGACGTCGTCGGCCTCGGGGCTGCCGACGGCGGTGAACAACGCCAGCGCCTCCCGCCAGTGCGGCGCGGCGGCCTCGCGGTCGTGACCGCCGCCCGGCGGGGAGGCCAGCACGCAGCCGAGCACGCGCAGGGCCCGGGCCTGGCCGAGGCGGTGCCCGGTCCCCCGGTGCGCGTCCACCGCCCGCCGGGCCTGGTCGGCGGCCGCGGCGACGCGGCCGAGCGCGTGCTCGGCGGCCGCCATCTCCACGCGGGCGTGGCCCTCGAGGACCAGGAAGCCGACCTCCCCGGCCCCGGCCAGGGCCGCCGATCCGTGCTCGACGGCCTCGGCGGGCCGGTCGAGCCGCCGGCAGCACGCCGCCAGCCCGAGGAGCGCGCAGACCTCGGCGGCGCGCGATCCGGTCCGCCGCGCCAGGTCGAGGGCCCGCCGGTGCTGGTCGGCGGCGTCCTCCGGATCGCCGAGGCGCAGCCGGAGACCGCCGAGGGTGTTGCGGACCCGCGCCTCGCCCGCCCGGTTGCCGATCTCGACGCTCAGCGCCAGGGCGGCCCGCGCCAGGTCGAGGGCCTCGGCCCGGTGGCCGGCGTCGCCGAGCACCGCGGCCAGGCCGACCACGGCGTTCGCCTCGCCGAACCGGTCGCCGAGCTCCCGGTGCAGCGCGAGGGCCTCGGCGAGGTGCCCGCGGGCGCGGTCGAGCCGACCCAGGTCGCGCTCGATCTCCCCCAGCGCGCTCAGGACGTGCGCCTCGCCGTCGCGCGCGCCGGTGCGGCGGTGCAGGACCAGCGACTCGGCCTCGTGGTCGAGCGCCTGCCGGAGCCGGCCCAGGTCCCGTTCCACCAGGCCCAGGTTGAGCAGCGCGTTCGCCCCGCCCGTCCACCGGTCGAGCTCCCGGTGCAGGGCCAGCGCCCGCGTGTGGTGGTCGAGGGACTGCCGCAGGCCACCGGACCACCAGTGGACCCGGCCGAGCGCGCTCAGCGCGGTGGCCCGCCCGCTGCTCCAGCCGGCCCGCTCGGACAGCGCCAACGCGCTGGTGTGGTGCTCGATCGCCTGGTCGTGCGCGCTCAGGGTCTGGTGGGCGCCGCCGAGGCTGTGGTGGGCGGCGGCCTGGGCGCGCAGGTCGCCCGCGGCGCGCGCCGCGGCCAGCCCGGCGCGGGCCACCGCCAGCCACTCGACGGTGTCCCGGCGCAGCCAGAAGTACCCGCGCAGCGCGTCGGCCAGCAGCCACGCCACGGGCCGGGGCCCGTGCTCGGCGGCGTGCTCGACGGCGGCGGTCAGGTCGGCCCGCTCGGCGTCCAGCCAGCTGCTCGCCCCCGCGCCGTCGGCGAAACCGGCCGGTGGCGCTCCCGCCGATCCGGCCTCGTCCGGCCCGATCGGCAGCCGCATCATCCCCGGGTACAGCAGCCGGGCGGCCCGATCGGTGGTGCGCAGGTACCAGTCCAGCAGCCGCCCGAGTGCCGCCCCGCACTCCGCCGGGCCGTCCTCGGCGTCGGCGCGCTCCCGGGCGTAGAGCCGCAGCAGGTCGTGCAGCCCGTAGCGGCCCGGCCCGCGCGGCTCGACCAGGTGGGCCTCGGCCAGCAGGCCGAGCAGCCGCGTCGTCCGCGCGCTCGTCCACCCGCTCAGCGCCGCGGCGGCCGACCCGCTGGTCCCGGGGCCCGGGGTCAGGCTCAGCAGCCGGAGCAGGCGGCGCCCGTCGGGGTCCAGGCGCGTGTAGGAGTGGTCGAAGGCGGCGCGGACGGCGGTGTGCGGGTCGCCTTCCACGGCCAGGCCGGTGAGCCGGTCGCCGGAGCGCAGACCCGCCAGGTAGCCCGTGATCGACCGCTCGGGCCCGGCGAGGACGTTCGCCGCCGCGATCCGCAGCGCGAGCGGCAGCAGGCCGCACGCGCGGGCCAGTTCCGCGCACGCCGCGGGCTCGGCCGTCACCCCGGACTCCCCGAGCACCCGCGCGATCAGCTCGACCGCGTCCTCGACGGCGAGCACGCCCAGCGGCAGCGGGCGGGCGCCGTGCGTGGCGACGAGCCCGGTCAGCCGATCGCGGCTGGTGACGACGACGACCGAGCCCGCGCTCCCGGGCAGCAGCGGACGGACCTGTTCGGCGTCGGCGGCGTTGTCCAGTACGACCAGCACCCGCTTGCGCGCCACCAGCGACCGGTACAGCGTCGCGGCCTCGGCCGGCTCGACGGGCACCTCGTCGGCCGGCACCCCGAGGGCGCGCAGCAACCCGGCCAGCGCCTGCAGCGGGCGCAGCGGGCTGCGGGACGAGTGGCCCTGCAGGTCGACGTAGAGCTGCCCGGCGTCGAAGCGGGCGGCGACGCGGTGGGCCCAGTGCACGGCCAGGGCCGTCTTGCCCACGCCCGCCATGCCGGCGATCACGGCGACCACCACGGCGCCCGCCCCCTCGGCGGTCGTCGAGGGCAGCAGGCGGTCCAGCCGCGCGGTCTGCTCGGCGCGCCCGGTGAACCCCGCGACATCCGCCGGGAGCTGGGCGGGCGGCGGCGGGGCCGCCCGGTCCGCGAGCGACCGGTGGTCCGGCCCGCCGGTCGGGAGGTCGCCGCGCAGCACGCGCGCCTGCGCCTCCCGGAGCTCGATGCCCGGCTCCACCCCCAGCTCGTCGACGAGCCGGGCGCGCAGCTCGGCGAACAGCTCCAGCGCGGCCGCGCGCTGCCCGGACCCCGCCATGGCGAGCACGAGCCGCGCGTACGCCCCCTCGTGCAGGGGCTCCTCGTGGACCAGCTCCCGCAGCCGCTGCGCGGCCGGCTCGTAGCGCCGCAGGGCGATCGCGGTGTCGGCGTGGGCCAGCACCGCCGCGAGCCGGCGCTGGGACACCGCCACCACGGCCGGGTGCTGGCGCAGCCGGGCGGTCAGGTCGGCCAGCACCGGGCCGCGCCAGCACGTCAGCGCGCGGGCGAACAGGTCGAGCGCCGACTCGGGGTCGGTGTCCCGCGCCGCCCGGGCCCGGGCGGTGAGCTCGTCGAACCGCAGGAGGTCGAGCCGGTCGCCGTCCACCGCCAACCGGTAGCCGCCCCCGACCCCCGTGATCGGTGTCCGCAGCAGCCTGCGGAGCCGGGAGAGGTGGACGTGGACGAGGTTGCGGCAGGTCGCGGGCGGGTGCTCGCCCCACAGCACGTCGATGATCTCCTCCAGGGAGACCACCTGGCCCGCCCGCACCGCGAGCAACCCGAGCAGGCAGCGCTGGTTCAGCGGCCCGGCCGGCGCGGGCGCGCCTGCGCGGTGCACGGCCAGCGGACCCAGCACCGCGAGCTCCAGCCGGTCGGCCGGGGAGCCGGGCGGCGTCGACGGGACGGTCGGGTCCGGGCCCAGGGCCGCGGCCAGCCGGCGCAGCGAGTCCCGCTGGGGCCGCCGGACGCGCCCCTGCTCGATGTCGCGCACCGCGCGCACGCTCAGCCCGGCCCGCCGGGAGAGCTCCCGCTGGGTCAGCCCGCCGCGGACCCGGCGGGCGCGCAGCTCCTCCCCCGACATGCCGGACCCGTCTGCCACGGCGCAATCCTGCCCCGGCGGCCAGGTCGCGCGCCGGTGCGTTTTCCGGCTCAGGCGTGCTTCGCCCAGTGCAGCACCCGGGGCGAGGGCGGTGACCGGATCGGTCCCGCGTCACCCGGCGTTCCGCCGCGCGGGCTCACGCCGGCGGGTGGTCGCGCTCCAGCTGCGCGACGGTGGCCGTCACGAACGCCTCCAGCCCGTGCGCGAACTGCTCGTCCGATGGCAGCGTGACCAGCTCCTCGGCCAGCTCCACCAGCCGCGGGAACCGGTCGATCGGCATCGCCGAGTACGCGTGCGAGCGCTGCCGGCGCGCCTCGGCCCGCTGCTCGTCGTCCTCCCGGCCGGAGCCGGGCTCCGGGGCCCGGCCCCACGGCCGCGGCACCTGGTAGCTGGCGAACCCGATCGCGTAGGTGATGAGGAACCCGTAGCAGCGCACCGCGACCGGCCCCGGGATGCCCGCGTCCACCAGGCGCTGCAGCGGCGCCTCCATCGCGCCGAGCAGCGCCGGGCGGCTGGTGGTGACCCGGCTGCCCAGCAGGCGCACCACCGTCGGGTGCTCGCGCATCATGTCCAGGAAGGCGACCCCGACCTCGCGGATCGCCTCGGCCGGCCCGGCCGCCGGTCCGGCGGGCAACCGCATCCGGCCCAGCACGTGGTCGGCCATGCCGTCGAGGATGTCGTCGCGGCTGCGGAAGTAGCTGTAGAGCGTCATCGCGCCCACGCCCAGCTCCGAGGCGAGCCTGCGGACGGTGAGCCGGTCGAGGTCGCCGTCGCCGTCGGCCAGGCGCAGGGCGGCGTCGATGATCCGGTCGGGGGTCAGCACCGAGCCCCGGCCGCGCCCGGATCGCGAGCCCGGCCGTCGCGGGCCCGACCCCTGCGGGCCCGGCTCCTGGGGCGCCATGTCGTTCCTCCGGGTGCCGACGGTCTCGCAGGACCTTAGGGCAGCCGAATCCCGCGGCAGGCGATCACCCGATCACCGACCCGAACCGCACTCGCGCACGGTTCGGGACGGGCCGGGGCCGGAGGGATCGAGCTGGATCGGGTGGCGGCGACGACGCCGGGGGATCAGCGGGCGCGCTCGACGATCTCGACGCCGTGGCCCTCGAGCCGGCACAGGCGCATCACGCGCGCGACCACCGGCCGCACGCCCCACAGCAGCAGCCGCGGACCCGACGTCCGGAAGGGGCCGCAGTCCTGCGCGATCGCCCGGCAGGCACTCGCCGACAGGTGCTCGACCTCGGACAGGTCGACGCGCAGCGAACCCCCGGCGTCCGCCGCGCTCATCGCCGCCACCAGCCCGGCGCGCAGGAAGTCGACGTTGGTGAAGTCCACCGCGCCGCGCAGGACCAGCCCGTCGTCGCCCCCGCGGGTGTCCAGGGTCAGCTCGGTCAGCCCGGCGGGGTGCAGACCGACGAGGTCGTTCAGCGCCGCCACCCCGGGTATCGCCGGCACGGCGTACTGGCACAGCGCCGAGACGGGCCGGGTGGCGCACAGCCGGTCCATCAGGTCCTCGATCTCCCGGTGCGCGGCCGGGGTGAGGACCCCGTAGGCCGAGCTCGCCTCCCCGGAGATCCGCAGCGACGGGTAGCCCTCGGCGAGGACGCGGTCCAGCAGCGCCTCCTGGCCGCCCGGGCGGTAGAACTCGTCGGGCGACAGGACCTCCAGCACGCCGTCGCCGATCGCGGACCCGACGTCGATCCCCTGGGCGGACAGCGTGCTCAGCACGCCGCGCCCGACGCCGGTGTCGCCCTCGACGTAGACGACCTTCTCGCCGCCCGCGAGCCCCTCGCGGACCCATCCGGACAGCCTCGTGACCCGCTCCACCTCGGAGCGGTGCAGGAGCAGCCGATGCCCGTCCTCACCGGGGGCGGAGCGGCCGTGCACGGACACGCCCCGACGGTATCCCGCCGAGCACGACCCGATCCAGGCCACCGGACGAGAGCCGTTCCCCCGATCGAAGCAGGCCTTGCCGCCCGGCGGCGCACCTGCGGCATCGATACGGGGCGGAAGGTACGCCTGGTGCGCCTCCGGCGGCGCCTGTGCGGGCGACCTCGCATCTGCGCAGGACCGGCGGGGCCCACCGTGCTGGTGCATGATCTGGCGGCATGCCCGGTCCCGACCCGTCCCGGCTGCGCCCCGGCGTCGCCACCCGCTCGATCAGCCCGGAGAACCCGACGGGGACCCGCGCCGGCGGTGGGCGGGCCACCGAGGGCACCGGGGCGGGAGCGGGCCGCGAGCTCGGCCGCGGGTGGAAGATCTCGCCCAGCATCGAGATCCCGGCGGGCGCCACCGCCGTGCTGGCCGACGTCGCCGGGCCGGGGCGGATCACCCACATCTGGTTGACCACCCATCCCGACCACTGGCGGACCCTGCTGCTGCGGGCCCACTGGGACGGCGACCCCGAGCCGGCCGTGGAGGTGCCGGTCGGCGACTTCTTCGGCCAGGGGTGGGGGCGCTTCGCCCAGCTGTCCTCGGCGATGGTGGCGGTGAACCCGCACGGCGGGATGAACGGCTACTGGCCCATGCCGTTCCGCGCCGGTGCCCGGCTGAGCTGCGAGAACCTGTCGGACCGGCCGGCGATCCTGTACTTCCAGATCACCTACGACGACGGGCCGGTCGAGGACGGCGCCGGGTACCTGCACGCGCAGTGGCGCCGCTCGAACCCGGTGCGCGGCGGGCTGCACACGCTGCTGGAGGGCGTGCGGGGGGCCGGCCAGTACGTGGGCACCTACCTGGCGTGGGGCGTCAACTCGCGGGGGTGGTGGGGCGAGGGCGAGGTGAAGTTCTACCTCGACGGCGACGACGAGTTCCCCACCATCTGCGGCACGGGCACCGAGGACTACGTGGGCGGCGCCTGGAACTTCGACGTGCCGGGCCAGGGCTACACCGCCTTCTGCACGCCCTACCTCGGCCTGCACCAGATCATCCGGCCCGACGGGCTCTACGAGAGCCAGCAGCGCTTCGGGCTCTACCGCTGGCACGTGCCCGACCCGATCCGCTTCGCCACCGACCTGCGCGTCGACGTGCAGGCGCTCGGGTGGCGCTCGGGCGGGCGCTACCTGCGCCGCCACGACGACGTCGCCTCGACCGCGCTGTTCTACCTCGACGCCACGAGCACCGCGCGCCCGCCGGCACCCGTGGCGGACGAGCTGGAGGCGCTCTGACCCGTGGTGGTGCGCCGCGACGGGCCGCCGGTCATGCCGTGCGCAGGATCCGCTCGGTCACCCGGGCCCCGAACCGCAGCGCGTCCACCGGCACCCGCTCGTCGGCGGCGTGGAACAGGCCGAAGGCGTCGAAGCCGGCCGGCACCCGCAGCGGGGTGAAGCCGTAGCCGTCGATGCCCAGGGCGGACAGGTGCTTGTTGTCGGTCGAGGCGGGCATCAGGTACGGGACGACGGTCCCGGCCGGGTCCTCGGCGCGCACCGCCTCGGCGATCCGCTCGACCAGCGGCGCGTCGGGCGCCGCGGCGATCGGCGGGATCCAGTCGCGCCACTCCAGCCGCACGCCGTCCCCGACGGCGCGGTGGAGCACCTCGGCCAGTTCCCGGCGGAAGGCGTCCTCGCGGCCGGGGAGCACCCGGCAGTCGAGCTCGGCGACCGCCTCCCCGGGCACGACGTTGGTCTTGTACCCGGCCCGCAGGACGGTGGGGGTGGCCAGGTCGCGCAGGCCCGCCCGGCCGATCGGGCCGGCCGGGCCGAGCGCGTCGAGCAGGCGCTCCAGCTCGTCGGCCCCGACCTCGTCGCCCGCCCCCGCGCAGGCCAGCAGGAACGCCGCGGTCGCCGGCGTGCGCACCACCGGGAAGCGGTGCGCGGCCACCGCGGCGACCGCGCGGACCAGCCTGCCCACGGCGTCGTCGGCGGCCGGGCGCGAGGCGTGCCCGGCCGGGCCGCGCGCCCGCAGCACCGCCGCGGCCACGCCCTTCTCCGCGGTGGCCAGCAGGTACGCGCGGCGGTCCGGTCCGTCGCCGGGCAGCGGAACCGGGAAGCCGCCGACCTCGCCGATCGCTTGCGTGACCCCGGCCAGCCACTGCGGTCTCTCGGCGACGACCCACCGCGCGCCGTGCACCCCACCCGCCTCCTCGTCGGCGAAGAAGGCGAAGACCAGGTCGCGGCGCGGGACCACGCCGCGGCGGGCGTAGTCCCTGGCCACGGCGGCGAGGATCCCGGCGTAGCCCTTCATGTCCACGGCGCCGCGCCCGTGCAGGACGCCGTCGTGCACCTCGGCGCCGAACGGCGGGTGGGTCCAGTCGGCGGCGTGCACCGGCACGACGTCCAGGTGCGCGTGCGCGACGAGCGCGCCCCGGTCGCGGTCGGCGCCGGGCAGCCGGACCACCAGGTTGCCCCGGCCCGGGTGCGACTCGGCGTAGTGCGTCTCGTAGCCGACCTCGGCCAGGCGCTCGCGCAGGAAGCGGGCCGCGCGCGCCTCGCCGTCGCCGATCGTGGCCGGGTCGCCGGTGTTGGTGCTGTCGATGCGGATCAGCGCGCGGGCGAGCTCGACCGCCTCCCGCTCCAGCACCGGCTCCGCGCTCACCGGTCGATCCTCACGCGCCCGCCCGGTGCCGACAAGCGCACGGGCCGTGTAGTGCAGGGCACAGCGATCCGGGTTGCCGGACCTGTTCCGCGCGGGTTGACTCTGCGGCGATGATGCTCGCCGCCCGCCGCCTGTTGACCCGCCGTCGCGTGGTCGACCAGTGCCGGCGCACCACCACGGCCTGTCGGCCCGGCGGCTGACGCACACCCTCCTGCCCCACCCCCTCACCCGCTGACCGGCGACCCCGGTAGCGGTCACCGCCGCGCGGCCGGGACACCCCGGCGCGCAGGGAGCACCCGTGATCTCGGTCGAGAACCTGACCAAGTCCTTCCCCGGCGCGGCCGGGCCGACGCGCGTCCTGGACGACGTCAGCCTGGAGGTGGCCGCCGGCACCGTGTGCGGTGTCGTCGGCCCCAGCGGCGCGGGCAAGTCCACGCTGGCCCGCTGCATCCCGCTGCTGGAGCGCCCGGACTCCGGCGCCGTCCGCGTCGACGGCACCGACCTCGTCGCGCTGCGCGGGGCCGCGCTGCGCGCCGAGCGCAGGCGGATCGGCGTCGTGCCGCAGGGCGACTCGCTGCTGCGGCAGCGGTCGGTGGCCGGCAACGTCGCGCTGGCGCTGGAGGCGGCGGGCGTGCGCGAGCCCGAGCGCCGCCGCCGCGTCGCCGAGCTGCTGGAGCTGGTCGGCCTGGACGAGAAGGCCGGCGCCCACCCCGACCAGCTCTCCGGCGGGCAGCGCCAGCGCGTCGCGGTGGCCAGGGCCCTGGCCACCCGCCCGCCCGGGCTGCGGGCCGCAGAGCCCCCCACCGCCCACGA
>NZ_JAGSOV010000028.1 GCF_023898865.1 Pseudonocardia humida | reverse complement strand
CGTGCGCCCCGCCCCCCCCCCCCCCCCGGGGGGGGGGGGGGCGCGCCGGGGGGGGGGGGGGGCCCGCCCCCCCCCCCCCCGCCCGCCGGTGCTGCTGGCCGACGAGCCCACCTCGGCCCTCGACCCGGACACCACCGCATCGGTGCTCGACGTGCTCGACCGGGCCCGCGCCGAGCTCGGGGTGACCGTCCTGGTCGTCACTCACGACATGGCCGTGGTCCGGCGGATCTGCTCGGCCGTGGCCGTCCTGGACCGCGGCCGGATCGTCGAGCACGGGTCGGTGCTCGACCTGGTGACCCGCCCGGACAGCCGGATCGCCGCGGCGCTGCTGCCCCGGGTCGATCAGGTGCCGCTCCCCCGCGACGACCGCCTGGTGGCCGACGTCGTGCTCACCGGGGAGGCGGCGTCGGGAGCGCTGCTCAGCCGCAGCGCGGCCCGCCTCGGGGTCGAGCTCACCCTGCTCGGGGGCGGCTTCGCCGACCTGGCCGGCGTGCCGGTGGCGCGCTGGCGCATCGGCCTGGCCGGCGCCGGCGCCGGCGAGGTGCTCGACGCCCTCGTGCACGCGGGCGTGCCGGTCGAACCGGTGCGGGCGGCGGGGGTGGCGGCATGAGCGCGGACGCGTTGGTGCCTGCCCGGTCCGCGCGCGAGCCGACGTCGTGGTCGGAGGTCGTGGAGCTGCTGGTGCCCGCGACCGGCGAGACGCTCTACATGGTCGGGGTCTCCACGGTGCTCGCCGCGGCCTTCGGCATCCCGCTCGGCGTGCTGCTGCACCTGACGGCCCCGGGCGGCCTGCACCCCCGCCCGGCCCTGCACCGGGTGCTCGGCGCGGTCGTCGACCTGGGCCGGGCCATGCCGTTCCTGGTGCTGCTGGTGCTGCTGCTGTCGGTCACCCGGTTCCTGGTCGGCTCCACGATCGGCCCGACCGCGGCGATCGTCCCGCTCGCGGTCGGCGCCGTGCCGTTCGTCGGGCGGCTGGTGCAGAACGTGCTCGCCGAGGTGCACGTGTCGGTGGTCGAGGCCGCCGTGACCACCGGCGCGAGCACCGCGCGGATCGTGCGCAGCGTCCTGCTGCGCGAGTCGGTGCCCGCGCTGATCGGCGCGATCGGGGTGACCGCGATCGCCCTGGTCGGCTACTCGGCGATGGCCGGCGTCGTCGGCGGCGGTGGGCTCGGCGACGTCGCCGTGCGCATCGGCTACCAGCGCTTCGACACGCGGGTGCTGTGGAGCACGGTCGTCGTGCTGGGCGTGCTGACCTCGGTGGTCCAGGTCGGCTTCACCACGGCGGCCCGCCGGCTCGACCGGCGCCGCCACGCCGCCGCCTGATCCCCACCCCTCCCCTGCTCACCACTCCCACGAGAGGAACTCCCGTGCGCCTGCGCACCACCGTCCTGTCCACTGTGGCCGCTCTCACGGCCGTCGTCGCCCTGGCCGGCTGCGGCGGTGCCGAGCCCGCCGCCCCGGCGGGCGGCGCCCCCGCCGACGCGTCCGCCCCGCTGCGGGTGGGCGTCTCACCCGTGCCGCACGGGGACATCCTGCGCTACGTCGCGGACGAGCTGGCCCCCGTGCGCGGCCTGCGGATCGAGGTCGTCGAGTTCACCGACTACGTCCAGCCCAACACCGCGCTGGTCGACGGCTCGCTGGACGCCAACTACTTCCAGACCGTGCCCTACCTGGAGGAGTTCACCGCCACCAGCGGCGCCGAGCTGGCCTGGATCGCGCCCGTGCACGTCGAGCCGCTCGGGCTGTACTCGCGCTCGGTGACCGACCTCACCGCGCTGCCCGACGGAGCCACCGTCGGCATCGCCAACGACGCCACGAACGAGGCCCGCGGCCTGCGGCTGCTCGCGACCACCGGGCTGATCACGCTGACCCCGGGGTCCGAGACCACCGCCACGCCGCGCGACATCGCGGCCAACCCGAAGAACCTGCGGTTCAGCGAGCTGGAGGCGGCGCAGCTGCCGCGCAGCCTCGAGGACACCGACGCCTCGGTGGTGAACGGGAACTACGCCATCGACGCCGGCCTGCAGCCCGCCCAGGACGCACTGGTGCTGGAATCGGCGCAGGGCAACCCGAACGCCAACGGCCTGGTGACGCGCACCGAGCTGCGGGGCGACCCGCGGATCGCGACGCTGGCCGAGCTGCTGCAGTCGCCGCAGGTGGAGGACTACATCCAGCAGACGTTCGCGGGCGCGGTCATCCCGGCGTGAGCCCGGCGGGCGGGTGCCCCCGCTCAGGCACCCGCCTCCAGCACCGAGATCGTCCCGTCCGCGCGGTTGACCACGTACACGCGCGACCCGTCGGGCGAGACGGCCACGGCCGTCGGCTCCCGACCGACCGGCACCGGCTCGCCGACGACGGCGGCGGTCGCGGTGTCGATGACCGACACCGTGCCGTCGCCGCGGTTGGCCACGTAGACGCGCGAGCCGTCGGGGGACACCGCCAGCCCGTCGGGCTCCGCGCCGACCGGGATGGGGCGGTCGCGCACGGCGAGCGGGTCCAGGTCGAGCACGGTCACCGTGCCCGCGACCGCGTTGGCCACGTAGGCCCGGGCACCGTCGGGGGCCACGGCGATCTCACCCGCCCCGTCGCCCACGGTGACCGGGCGCCCGAGCACCACCCGCGCCGCGGTGTCGAGCACCGACACCGCGGCGCGGCCGTCGGCGACGTAGAGCCGCGCGCCGTCCGGGGACAGCGCGAGCCCGCCCAGGCCGGAGGACGCGACCACCACCGGCTCACCGACCGTGCCGCGCCCCGCCAGGTCGACGACCGCGACCTCGGTCTCGACTCTGCCCGCCACCCTGCGCCACAGCAGCGCGTACGCGCGCCGGCCCGCGGCGTCGACCACCACCGAGGTGGGGATCTCCGCGAGCGGCACGCCGGCGACGGTGGCGCCGCCCGCGACGTCGAGGGTGTCCAGCGAGCAGGTGCCCCCGCACCGGCTGACGTGCAGCGCGCGACCGTCGGGCGCGAGGGCCAGCCCTCCCCCGGCCGCGCTGACGTCGAGCGCCGGGCCGACCGGGTCGCCGCCGGCCAGGTCGAGGCGGACCACCTCGTCCCGGCCCGGCACCCGGGCGGTGAGCACGAAGCCCGCAGCGCCGTCGGGGGTGAGGACGAGCGCGCTGGGCGTGCCGCCGACGACGATCGTGTCGCCCACCGTGGGGACCACCGGCGGGACCCGGGTGCTGGGGATCGGAGCGGCGCCCGGCGCGGGGTCGCCCCGCGGCACGACGAACACGGCCACCGTGGCCGCGGCCAGCACCAGCATCGCCACCAGCAGCAGCGCCAGGCCGCGGCGGCGGGGCGACTCGGTCCGCGTCGGGGTCGGGGTCCGCGGCGGACCAGGCGGCGGCGCCCACGTGCGGGTGGGTACCGCCGCGGGCCGACCGACGGGCTCCGGAACGCTCGGCTGGGCCGTCGGCGAGGAGGCGGTCGGGGGCGGGACCGGGAGCGCGGGTGTGCCCGGCGACGACGGCAGCGCCAGCGCCGCCGCCCGGGCCAGCGCGCCCGCCGACGGCGTCCGGCGCTCGGGGTCCTTGGCCATCCCGCGGGCGATGACCTCGTCGAAGGGCGCCAGCTCCGCCCGGGTGGCGCCGGGGCGCGGCGGTGGGGCGTGCAGGTGCCCGGCCAGCTGCGCCGGCGGGTCGCCCGCGCCGAACGGCGGCTCACCGGTCAGGCACTCGTGCAGCAGGCAGGCCAGGGCGTAGACGTCGCCGCGCGGGTCGTCCGGGGCCCCGGCCATGCGCTCGGGCGGCATGTACGCGAGCGTGCCCACGACCCCGGTGGAGCTGGTGAGCCGGGTCGAGCCGACGCCGTCGAGGGTGCGGGCGATGCCGAAGTCGACCAGGTAGACGAAGTCGTCCGCGGCGACCAGCGCGTTGGACGGCTTCACGTCGCGGTGCACCAGCCCGGCGGCGTGCGCGGCGTCGAGCGCCCGGGCGAGCTGGGTGACGATCCAGACGGCCCGCGGCGGGTCGAGCGGTCCGGCCGCGAGCAGTGCGCCGAGGTCGCGCCCCTCGACCAGGCGCATGTCGAGGTAGAGCCGGCCGTCGATCTCCCCGAAGTCGTGGATCGGGATGATGTTGGGCGCCGAGAGCTGCGCGGCGAGCAGCGATTCGCGGCGGAACCGGGCCTCGAACTCCGGGCGCCCGGACTGCTCGGCCGACAGCCGCTTCAGCGCCACCGTCCGCCCGCGGATCGAGTCGTGCGCCCGGTGGACCTCGCCCATGCCGCCGCGGCCGAGCAGGGCGTCGAGCCGGTAGTGCCCGAACTGCTCGCCCATGGCCCCCCGCCCCCGCGCCGTCGCCCCAACCGTAACGCGATCACCGCTGGTCACCGCGGCCTCACCTGCGACGTGGTCGACCCGCGGCGCGGTCGGGGGTAGCGCCGGTACAGCGTCGGCATCGGCGCGGTCGGCGCCATCTCGATCGGCGTTGCTGGCCCACGGCGAACGCTGACGGTCGGGAGGGTGCTCGCCCTCGCGCTCATCGTCGGTGGGGTGGTCCTGGCGAACCTGGTCGGGGCCCGAGCGACCGGGCACACTGCCGGGATGGCGCGGGTGGCGACCGGGGAGTCGGTGCTGTCGCGCGCGGTGCGGATCCTGGCGGTGTTCGGCCCGGAGGAGCGGGCGCTGCGGGTCTCCGACATCGCCGCGCGCACGGGCCTGCACGTCGCGACCGCGTCGCGGCTGGTCGCCGAGATGGTCTCGCACGGGCTGCTGACCCGCGAGGACGACCGCCGGGTGCGGGTCGGGGTGCGGTTGTGGGAGCTGGCCATGCGCGCCTCGCCCACGCTCTCCCTGCGCGAGGCGGCGATGCCGTTCCTGGAGGACCTGCACGCCGTGGTCGGCCACCACGCCCAGATCGGCGTGCTCGACGGCGCCGACGTGCTGTTCGTCGAGCGATTGAGCGCACCCGGCGCCGTCGTCAACTACACGCGGATCGCCGGGCGCCTCCCGCTGCACGCCTCCTCCTCGGGCCTGGTGCTGCTCGCGCACGCGTCCCACGAGCTGCAGGAACAGGTGCTCGCCGGACCGCTCGTGCGCTACACCGCGGCCACGATCGACACGCCGGCGCGGCTGCGCCGCACCCTGGCCGACATCCGCCGCGACGGCTACGCGCACTGCCCGGGCTTCATCCACGACGAGGCGCTCGGCGTCGCGGTGCCGGTGACCGACGGCACCCGGGCGGTCGTGGCCGCGGTGGCGGTCATCGTCCCGAACGACCCTGCCGACCCCGGTGCCGGGCGGGCCGTGGTCCCCGCGCTGCGCGCCGCGGCCCGGGGGATCTCCCGGATTCTGTCTCGATGAATGAGAATCGGCGCCCACCCGCCCCGGCCGCCGGTCATCGTTCCGGCAACCGACGACGGGAGGTGGCACGTGGGCCAGACGGTGCGGTTGCGGGTCACGGCGAAGGAGCGGGTGGCCCAGGACGTCGTCGCGCTCACCCTGGAGCACCCCGACGGAGCCCGGCTGCCGGACTGGACCCCGGGCGCGCACGTCGACCTGGTGCTGCTCGACGGCCTGACCCGGCAGTACTCGCTGTGCGGCGACCGGTTCGACCCGTTCACCTACCGCGTCGGGGTGCTCCGCGAGCCCGGCGGCCGGGGCGGCTCGGCCCACGTGCACGACGCGCTGCGCGTCGGCGACGAGGTCGGCGTGGGCGGGCCGCGCAACAACTTCCCGCTCGTCCCGTCGCGGCGCTACCTGTTCCTGGCCGGCGGCATCGGGATCACCCCGCTGCTGCCGATGGTGCACCAGGCCCAGCTGCTCGGGGCGGACTGGACGCTGGTCTACGGCGGGCGCACCCGCGCCTCGATGGCGTTCCTCGACGAGCTCGCCGGCTACGGCGACCGCGTGCACGTCGTCCCGCAGGACGAGCGGGGCCTGCTCGACCTCCCCCGCTGGCTGGGCGCACCGGTCCCCGGGACGCGCGTGTACTGCTGCGGGCCGGGCCCGCTGCTGGACGCGGTCGGCGTGGCCTGCGCCACCTGGCCCCCGCACTCGCTGCGCACCGAGCGGTTCGTGGCCCGCGAGCAGGCCGCGCCCGCCCGCAGCACCCCGTTCGAGGTCCGGCTCGCCCGCAGCGGCGCGACGGTGACCGTCGCCCCGGACCGCACGGTGCTGGAGGCGGTGCGCGGCGCGGGCGTCGAGGTGCTGTCGTCGTGCCGGCAGGGCACCTGCGGCACCTGCGGCACCGACGTACTGGAGGGCCTGCCCGACCACCGCGACTCCATCCTCGACGACGCCGAGCGCGAGGCGAACGACTGCATGTTCGTCTGCGTCTCCCGCGCCCGCTCCGACCGCCTCGTGCTCGACCTCTGACGCGCTCGACCCCGACGGGAGTCCCGATGACCACGACCGCGCCGACGTCCCCACCGACGGGGACGCCGGTCTCCGACGCCGACCCGTTCGGCCCGGAGATCCTCGAGGACCCGCTGCCGTTCCACGCCGCGCTGCGCGAGGCCGGGCCGGTGGTCCACCTGAGCCGCTACGGCGTGTACGCGATGGGCCGCTACGAGCAGGTGCACGCCGCCCTGCGCGACTGGCAGGGCTTCCAGTCCGGCGCCGGGGTCGGGCTGTCGAACTTCCGCACCGAGCAGCCGTGGCGCCCGCCCAGCCTGCTGCTGGAGGCCGATCCGCCCCACCACGACGCCCCGCGCCGGGTGCTCTCCACGATCCTGGTGCCGCGCGCGCTGCGCGGGCTGCGGGAGCGGTGGACGGCCGCCGCCGTCGACCTGGTCGACGGCCTGCTGGCCCGCCGCGGTGACGTCGTCGAGTTCGACGCCGTCCCCGCCCTCGCCGAGGCCTTCCCACTGCGCGTCTTCCCCGACGCCGTCGGCATCCCCGCCGGGGGCCGGGAGAACCTGCTGCCCTACGGCGAGTTCCTGTTCAACGCCTTCGGCCCGCACAACGAGCTGGTCGCCGCCGGTGCCCCGCGGCTGCCGGAGCTGGCGGCCTGGGTGAACGCGCAGTGCGCGCGCGAAGCCCTCGCCCCGGACGGCTTCGGCGCCCGCATCTGGGCCGCCGCCGACCGCGGCGACATCACCCCCGAGCAGGCCCCGCTGATCGTCCGATCGCTGCTGTCGGCCGGGGTGGACACCACCGTGCACGCCCTGGCCGCCGCCCTGCACGCCTTCGCCACCCACCCCGAGCAGTGGCGGCGCCTGCGGGCGCGGCCCGAGCTGGCCCGCGTCGCGTTCGACGAGGCCGTGCGGTGGGCGTCGCCGGTGCAGACGTTCTTCCGCACCGCCACCACCGACGTCCGGGTCGCCGACACCGTCATCCCGGACGGCGAGAAGATCCTGATGTTCCTCGCCGCCGCCAACCGCGACCCGCGCCGCTGGACCGACCCGGACCGCTTCGACCTGTCCCGGGACCCGTCAGGCCACCTCGGCTTCGGCTTCGGCATCCACCAGTGCGTCGGCCAGCACGTCGCGCGGCTGGAGGCCGAGTGCCTGCTCACGGCGCTGGCCGCCCGGGTCGAGACGATCGAGGTCGCCGGACCGACCCGGCGCCACCACAACAACACCCTCCGGGCCTGGGGCTCGCTGCCGATGCGGGTGCGGCTGGGCTGAGCTCAGCCGACCGCCCCGGTCTCCCGCAGAGGCGTCGAGGGTGTCGGCGTGGCGGACCGGCCGAAGCGGCGGCGGACCGACCGGGCGAGGGCGGCCAGGTCGCTCCGCGGAGTCGGCCCGCGCCGCGGCGGGCGCATCTCCCCCGGCGGCGGCCAGCGGCTGTCGACGCCGTAGCGCGGCGCGGCGAGGGCGATCAGGACGAGGACGGCGAGCAGGATCCACGGGTTCATGCCTCCATCATGGCAAGATTGGCCTGCCCGCCCAGGGCCAATTCACGAGAGGTGGACCGCATGGCCGACCTGGACCGCCGGATCGGCGCCCACAGCTTCGCCCGCCTGCTCGGCGAATGGCGCCCGCCCGACGGACGCGGCCTGGCCACCGCGCTCGCCGACCGCGTCCGGCTGCTCGTGCTCGACGGCCGGCTGCCGCTGCAGACGCGGGTGCCGCCGGAGCGGGAGCTGGCGATCGCCCTGGGTGTCAGCCGCACCACCGTCGCCTCCGCCTACGACGCGCTGCGCGCGGCGGCGGTGCTGCACAGCAGGCGGGGCGCGGGCAGCTGGACGCAGCTGCCCGCCGACCCCGGCGGGACCGACGCGCAGCGCTCGGTCGGTCTGGCCCCGTTCTCCCCGCAGGCCGACCGCGCGCTGCTCGACCTCGCCCACGCCGCGCTGCCCGCCCCGGGCGCCGCGCTGCGCCGGGCCGCCGCCACCGCCGTGCACGACCTGGACGCCCTGCTCGGCGGGCACGGCTACGACCTGCTCGGGCTGCCCGCCCTGCGCGCGGCGGTGGCCGACCGCTACACCGCCCGCGGCCTGCCCACCACCCCGGACCAGGTGCTGGTCACCGGGGGTGGCCAGCAGGCGATCTCGCTGGTCGTGGGCGCGCTGACCGGCCCGGGCGACCGCATCCTCGTCGAGCACCCCACCTACCCCAACGCGCTCGAGGCCATCGCGCACCGCGGCGCGCGGGCGGTGCCGGTACCGATGGGCCCCCACCCCGACGGCACCGGCTCCTGGGACCTGAAGCTGGTCGCGGCCACCGTGCGCGACGCCGCCCCGCGGCTGGCCTACCTGATCCCCGAGCACCAGAACCCGACCGGCGCCGTCCTCGACGAGGCCTGCCGCCTGCGGCTGGTCGAGATGGCCCGCCGCACCGGCACGCCGCTGCTGGTCGACGAGACCCTCGTCGAACTCGGCTTCGCCGACCACCGCCCGACCCCGGTCGCCGCGCACGCGCCCGACTCCCCGCTGCTGATCAGCGTCGGGTCGGCCAGCAAGGCGTTCTGGGGCGGGCTGCGCGTGGGCTGGATCCGCACGGCCGCCCCGCTGGTGCGCCGGATCGCCGCCCAGCGGGCCGCGGTCGACCTCGGGGGACCCGCGCTCGAACAGCTCCTGGTCGCCCGGCTGCTCGCCGACGTCGAGGAGGTGACGAGCGCGCGCCGGATCGAGCTGGCCGCCGCGCGCGACCACCTGCTGGGTCGGCTCGCGGCCACCTTCCCCCGCTGGCGACCCTCCCGCCCCACCGGTGGGCTGAGCCTGTGGATCGAGCTGGACGAGCCCGGGTCGAGCCGGCTGAGCGTCGCGGCCCGCCGGCACGGCGTGCTGCTCGCCGCCGGACCGCGGTTCGGCCTGGACGGCGCGTTCGAGCGCCACCTGCGCCTGCCCTACACCCTGCGCCGCGACCGGATGGACCTCGCGCTGGAGCGGCTGGCGCTGGCCTGGCAGGGCCTCGACCACGCCGCGCCCGCGGTGGAGGCCGAACCCGTCGCCGTGGCCTGATGGCGTGCCGCGAGCGGCGGAGCGGGCGGGTCAGCCCGCCTCGCCGCGCATGCGCCAGGCGTCGGTCACCAGCTCGACGAGGCGCTCCGGCGCCACCCTCTCCAGGCGCACCATCACCAGCGGGAGCCCGTCGTAGGCCGGCGGGCAGAAGAACAGCTCGGGCTCGCCCAGCAGCAGCGCCTGCTTCTCCGCCTCGTCGCCCACGTAGAGCACCGCGATGTCGGTGCGCAGGACCCGACCCCGGCCGGGCACCCGCTCCGGGTAGGACCAGACGAACCCCTTGCCCGCGACGCGGAAGTCGAAGCCGTCGCTGTCGATCTCCTCGACGCCGTCCAGGGACAGGGCCAGCCGCCGGACGTCCTCGGCGTCAACCATCGGCGTCAACCATGTGGGCCTCGCACGGCGGGCAGCCTAGAACGCGCCGCCGACAGTCGCCTCGACGCTGCGCGCGACGGCCAGCAGGGCGCTGTCGCCACCCGGCAGCCCTTCCAGGGACAGCCCGATCGGCAGGCCCGCGCGGGTGGCGCCGGCGGGCAGCGAGACCGCAGGCATCCCCGACGCCGATCCGGGGCCGGTGTTGCGGATCGTGGTCTGGAACACCGGCTCCCGGCGACCGTTGTGCTCGGTGATCACGTCGTCGCCGACGGGGATGGCCGGGAGCGGCACCGTCGGGTAGACGAGCGCGTCGAGCCGCTCTCCCCCGGACGGGTGCAGCGCCGTGGCGTAGGCCGCCCGCAGGCGCTCGCGCGTGGCCAGCGCCTCCCGGTACACCGCCTCGGTGAACTCGCCGCTCGCCGCGACCTCCAGCGCGCCGCGGACGTCCGGCGTGGCGGCGCCGGCGAGCACGTCGGCCAGCGTCAGCTCCCGCTCGGGGCCGGGCAGGGTGGCGAGGTAGGCCGGGAGGTCCCGGGCGACCTCGAAGAAGACGATCGCGAATCCGCATTCGGCGTCGAGCTCGTGCGCGCCCGGCACCTCGGTCTCCACCAATTCGACCCCGGCGTCGGCCAGGCGGTCGAGCGCCCGCTCGACGCACTCGGCGACCTCGGGGTGCAGGTCGTCGTAGAAGCCCGGGCGGGGCACGCCCAGCCGCAGGCGCCGCTCGGGCGCCGCCGCCACGGGATCGCCGGTGACCAGCTCGTCGACCAGGGCGGCGTCGGCGACCGTCGTGGCGAGCACGCCCGCGGTGTCGCGCGTTCGCGAGATCGGGACGGCGCGCTCGCTCCCCCAGCGCCCGACCGTCGGTCGCCAGCCGACGAGGCCGCAGTGCGCCGCGGGCACCCGCACCGACCCGCCGGTGTCGCTGCCCAGGGCCAGCGGGACGACGCCGGTGGCCACCGCGACCGCTGACCCCCCGGACGACCCGCCCGCCGTGCGGCTCGGGTCGTGCGGGTTGCGGACCTGGCCGTACGCGGCGTTGTTGCTGGTGATGCCGAACGCCAGCTCGTGCAGGTTGGTCTTGCCGACGACGGCCGCCCCGGCCGCGCGCAGCCGCGCGACGGCGTGGTGGTCGCGCCCGGGCCGCGACCGCGCCAGCGCCGGGGTCCCGCCGGTGGTCGGCAGGTCGTGGGTGTCGAGGTTGTCCTTGACCGCCACCGGGATGCCGGCCAGCGGACCGTCGCCGGGCCGCGCCCGGTCGGCGATCGTGATGAAGGCGCCGAGGTCGGCGAGCTCGCGGGCCGCCGCGACGCTGCGCGCGACCACGTCCGCGGCCGAGGAGGCCAGGACGCGGCGGCGGAACCCGTCGAGGTCGCAGGGGTCTGGGGTGGGCATGCCGTCGCCTTTCGCCGGTGCTGCGAGCGCCGGGTCGGACTCTATGCGGCCCCGACCGCCGGGCGGGTGCGCCGGGCCGTGCGCCCCGGCGACCCGTGCGCCCGGGCGGTGGCGGTGCCCGGCACCGATCGGACCGCGCAGCAGCGAGGCCGCGAACAGGTCGTGCGCGGCGTCGAGCTCGGCGGGGGCGAGGGCCCGGACCCGCGGGGGCCCGGGAGCGGGCTCAGAAGTTCGTGCCGCACCACGGCAGCCGGTCCGTTCCGAAGGCCGCGTCGGCGCGGGCCGTGGCGGCCGGCGACCACGCCCGCCACCAGCCGGTCGCCGCCAGCTCCGAGGGCGCCCGGTCGCCCAGGTACGCCATGGCCAACCCGGCCACGTCGCACTCCAGGTCGGGGGTCTGCGCGCCGCCGAGCTCGCCCACGCGCTCCGCGCCGCCGTCGGCGATCCGGTAGACCCCGCCGTTGGCCGCCCGCACCGCGTCGTGCACGGCGATCAGCACCGGCTCGGCCGCGGCGAACCGGCGCGCGGCCAGCGCGGCGGGCACGTCCACGATCCGCAGCCACGTCTCGTCCTCGACCGCCGTGGTCGCGCAGTCGCGCGGGTCGGCCAGCAGCAGCTCCAGCGGCTCGTCCAGCGGGCGCAGGCGGGCCTCCACCGCCGCGACGAGGTCGACGTCGAGGGCGAAGCGCCACAGCGCGGTCGCGGCCTCGACCGTGGTGGCGTGCAGGTCGCGCAGCACGAGCACGCGGTCGTGCCAGCCGCCGGAGTCGTCGACGGTGGCCACCAGGTAGCCGTCCTCGCCGTCGGCTCCGGTGTGCACGGCCGCGAGGACCAGGGTGCGTTCCTGCAGGAGGCCGCCGAGCCCGAGGTCCCACCACGGCCGGGTCCGGGTCATCCCACCCGGGCGGGCCAGGCCGACGCGCTCGTGCACGGCGCCCAGTGCGGGCACCATCTCGTCGGCGGTGAGCATCCGCACGTCGCCGCCCGCCGGCGCCCCGGACCGCCAGCCGGAGCCGCCGTTCCGCTTGATGCGGACGGTGCGGCCGCGGGTCGCCACGCCGTAGCCGAAGCGGCCGTAGATGCGGGCCTCGGTGGCCCGCAGCGAGGCCAGCACGTCGCCCGCGGCGGCCGCCTCGTCCAGCTGGCGGCGCATGAGTGCGGTCAGCACGCCGCGGCGGGTGCGGTCGGCGCGCACCCCGACCCGGGTGACCGCCGCGGTCGGCAGCGCCGCACCGCCGGGCACGACCACCTCGACCGGGAAGGACATCGCGGTGCCGAACAGCCCGGACCCGTCGAACACGCCGATGGTGCGCTGCGGGGCGTACAGGCCCGCGGCCCGCTCCCAGCGCTCGTCGTTCACCGGGCCGTGCAGCAGCGCGGCGCCGAACAGGTCGTAGGCCGCGCGCAACTCCTCGTCGCGCACCAGCCGGACGTCGTGGGTGGTCGGGTGCAGGGTCGTCACGTGCCGTGATGCTGCCCGATCCGTGGACCGGGCGACAGCGCAATCCGGCCGCCCGACGGCGGCCGGCCGCACTCAGGCCGGGCGGCCGACCTCGTAGTCGCCCTCGGCGCTGGTGACCTTCACCGGGACCTTCCGCGGCTGCCCGTCGATGGTGGCGTCGCACTCGAAGGTGGCCCCGTTGTCGACCCGGATGTCCTGGCCGCAGGTCACCGACTCGACGGCGAGCCCGTACTCGTCGGTGAGGACCTTCTGCACGCCGGCCTGCACCGCGCCGGTGTCGAAGACCTTGGTGACGAAGAAGCCGGGCGTCCAGAACCCGAGCACGCCGACCGCGGCGGCGATGAGCACCGCCGCCACGATCCCCAGGATGAGCGGCATCTTCGAGCGGCCGCCGCCCTGGGCCGGGGCGTCGGGCAGGGGCGGGTAGCCGCCGCCCCACTGCTGCTGGTTGGGGTCGCCCGGCCAGTGCTGGGTGGCCTGGCCCTGCCCGCCCCAGGCCTGCTGGCCCGGCTGCTGGTCCTGCCCGCCCCAGCCGCCCTGCTGCTGGCCGCCGTAACCCTGCTGGCCCGGCTGGCCGTACTGGCCGCCGTAGCCCTGCGGCTGGCCGTATTGCTGCTGGCCGTACTGCTGCTCGCCCCAGCCCTGCTGACCCGGCTGGGCGCCGTAGCCCGGCTGGCCGCCGTAGGGCTGCTGGCCGCCCGGCTGGCCCGGCTGCCCGTAGCCGCCCCACTGCTGCTGGTCGCCGTAGCCCGGCTGGGCGCCGTACTGCTGCTGGCCGCCGCCGTAGGGCTGACCGCCCCAGCCCGGCTGACCGCCGCCGTGGCGGGGCTCACCCTGCGTCGCCCCCCCGGGCGGCTGGCCGCCCGGGGGCTGCTCGGCGCGGCCGTGGCGCTCGGCCGCGGCGGCGACGTCCTCCTTGGTGACCGGGCGCGTGCGGTCGTTGTCGAGGTCGGGCTGCTCACCCTGGCGACCGGCCCCGCCCCAGCCCCCGGCCGGTCCCTTGCCCCACTCGGGCTGGTCGGACGGGTGTTCGGGCGACTGTCCGGGCCCCTGCGGAGTCGACATCGCGCACCTTCCTCGCCAGCTGCACATCATCCGCAGATCCCCGCGGTCCCCGCGATCCAAGCACAGGGGCGGGCCGTCGTGCAGTCCCTCACCCCCACCTGGTCGTGACCGCGCAGGACGGGCGGTCGCGGCCCGTGCTCGACGGGCCGCCCGCCGGGCGTCAGACGGTGCCGATGGCCACCACCCCGCGGCGGACCGCCGCCACCGCGCCTGCCGCGGCCCGGCCCACCCCGCTGTCGCGCCCGGCCACCCCGACGATCTGGTCGAGCAGGTCGAGGACCTGGCGGCACCAGCGCACGAAGTCGCCTGCCGAGAGCTCCGCGCCGTTCTGCTCGGCCGCCGTGAGCACCGCCGACAGCGACTGCCCGCGAGCCCAGCGGTGCATCGGCCAGGCGAAGCCCAGGTCGGGCTCCCGGGTGCGGTCGACCCGGTGGCGACGCTCGTCGGCGTCGAGCTCCGACCACAGCGCGACGGTGGCCGCGAGCGCCTCGGACACCGGCCCGGGGGGCACCCTCGGCACCGGGCCGTTGTCCCGGCGCGACTCGTAGACCAGCGCCGACACCACCGCGGCCAGGTCCTCGGGGGCCAGGCCCTCCCACACGCCCTGGCGCAGGCACTCCGCGGTCAGCAGGTCGGACTCGCCCCACAGCCGGGCCAGGCGCTCGCCGTGCTCGGTGACCCGCTCGCCCTCCAGGTAGCCGCGCTCGCCCAGCAGCGACCGGATCCGGTCGAGCTGGCGGGCCAGCGAGTGGGTGGTGGAGCTGACCTTCTGGCGCAGCTGCTCGGTCTCGCGCTCCAGGCGGGTGGCCCGCTCGGCCCACCGGGCGTGCGCCTCGCGGTCGTCGCAGCCGTGGCAGGGGTGCGCGCGCAGCGCCCGGCGCAGCGCGGCCAGCTCGGGGTCGTCGTCCTGGCCGCCGCGGGAGCGGCGCCGGGGGGCGCTGGGCGCGACGATGCCGGTGCTGCGCAGCGTGGACGCCAGGTCGCGGCGCACCCGGGGGGTGCGGTGGTCGACGCGGCGCGGCAGGCGCATCCGGCCCAGCGGCTGCACGGGCTCGGGGAAGTCGGCGGTCGAGAGCCGCCCGGCCCACCGGTCCTCGCTGAGCACCAGCGGGCGCGGGTCGCCACCGGGGTCGAGGCCCGGGTCGAGCACGACGGCGATGCCGGCGCGGCGCCCGGCGGGCACCGCGATCACGTCGCCGGGGCGCAGCGAGCGCAGCGACTCGGCGGCGGCGTCGCGGCGGGCCGCGCTGCCCTGGCGCGACATCGCCTTCTCCCGCTCGCCGACGCGCCTGCGCAGCTCGGCGTACTCGGCGAAGTCGCCCAGGTGGCACTGCATGGACGTGCGGTAGCCGGCCAGCGCCTCGGTGTTGCGCTCGATGCGCCGGGCCTGCCCGACCACCGACCGGTCGGCCTGGAACTGGCCCAGCGACTGCTCCAGCAGGTCGCGGGCCGCGTCGACGCCCAGCCTGCCCACCAGGTTGACGGCCATGTTGTAGCCGGGGCGGAACGAGCTGCGCAGCGGGTAGGTGCGGGTGGAGGCCAGGCCGGCGACCTGCTGCGGGTCGACCCCGGGCTGCCAGACGACCACGGCGTGGCCCTCGACGTCGATGCCGCGGCGCCCGGCCCGCCCGGTCAGCTGGGTGTACTCGCCGGGGGTGAGGTCGGCGTGCGACTCCCCGTTGTACTTGACCAGCCTCTCCAGCACGACGGTGCGCGCGGGCATGTTGATGCCCAGGGCCAGCGTCTCGGTGGCGAACACCGCGCGCACCAGGCCGCGGACGAACAGCTCCTCGACGGTCTCCTTGAACGCCGGCAGCATCCCGGCGTGGTGCGCGGCGATCCCGCGCTCGAGCGCCTCGCGCCACTCCCAGTAGCCCAGGACCTCCAGGTCGGCGTGCGGGAGGTCGGCGGTGCGGCGCTCGACGGTGCGCCGGATCTCGACGGCCTCCTCCTCGGTGGTCAGCCGCAGCCCGGAGCGCACGCACTGGCCGACCGCGGCGTCGCAGCCCGCCCGGCTGAAAACGAACGTGATCACCGGCAGCAGCCCGGCCCGGTCGAGCCGGTCGATCACCGTGGTGCGCGACGCGGGCCGGTACCGCTCGCCGGAGCGGCCGCCGCCGCGCGGGCCGCGACCGCGCCCGCGGTCCCAGCCGGCCATCGAGCTCTGCCGCTCCAGGTCGCGGGTGTGGCGGACCAGGTCGGGGTCGACGCGCAGCTCGCCGTCGGCGGACTCGCCCGCGAACAGGTCGAGCAGCCGGTTGCCGACCATCATGTGCTGCCACAGCGGCACGGGCCGGTGCTCGTCGACCACGACGGCGGTGTCGCCGCGCACGGTGACCAGCCAGTCGCCGAACTCCTCGGCGTTGCTCACCGTGGCCGACAGGCTGACCAGCTTGACGTGCTCGGGCAGCTGGAGGATGACCTCCTCCCACACCGCGCCGCGGAACCGGTCGGCCAGGTAGTGCACCTCGTCCATGACGACGTAGCCGAGGTGGTCGAGCTGGCGCGCGGCGCGGGCGCCTGCCGGACCGCCCGGCCCGCTCTCGGCGTAGATCATGTTCCGCAGCACCTCGGTGGTCATCACGACCACCTGGGCGTTCGGGTTGACCGCGGTGTCGCCGGTCAGCAGCCCGACGGCGGACTCGCCGTGGCGGGCGACGAGGTCGGCGTACTTCTGGTTGGACAGCGCCTTGATCGGCGTCGTGTAGAAGCACTTGCGGCCCTCGGCCAGCGCCAGGTGCACGGCGAACTCGCCGACCACCGTCTTCCCGGCACCCGTGGGGGCGCACACGAGCACGCCGTGCCCGTCCTCCAGGGCCGAGCAGGCGGTGCGCTGGAAGCCGTCGAGGTCGAACGCCAGGCTCCCGGCGAACTCGGCCAGCCGGGGACGTGCGGCGCGGCTCCGGGCGGCGGCGTAGGCCTCCGCGGGAGCCTGCGAGGTGCGGGCCACGCCTCCAGGTTTGCACACCGACGACCTTGTGCGCTGACGGGTTCGGCCGCACGGGTGCTCCCCCGGCCCCGGCCGTCGGGTGCGGTCAGCGCTTCGCTGACCGTTTGTAGGCGTCAATCATTCGTTGACGATAGGGTGGGACCGTGTCGAGAACGAACTCGTCGGACGACAGGTTCGTTCTCGACGACGGTGGGGTCAGGTCGCGTCGTCGACCCGGTGCGGGACCGCGCTCGGCGAGGTGTCGATCGGCGAGGGCGTCGCGTCGATGGCGCTCGGGGCGGTGTCGATCGGCGAGGGGGCGTCGGGGTCCCAGGAGTCCCAGCCCTCGGCGGCGCGCACCCGCGCCTTGCGCCGGTCGTTGACCCGGGCGATCTGGATGGCCAGCTCGAACAGCAGCACCAGCGCCACCGCCAAGGCCAGCATCGAGATCGGGTCCTGGCCGGGCGTGGCGATCGCGGCGAACACGAACAGCCCGAAGATCAGCCCGCGCCGCCACGCGGCCAGCTTGGCGTAGGTGATGACGCCGGCCACGTTGAGCATGACCACCAGCAGCGGGATCTCGAAGCTCACCCCGAAGATCAGCAGCAGCGCGATCAGGAAGCCGAAGTAGTACTCGCCGGTCAGCGCCGTGGTCTGCACCTCGTCGCCGATCGTGAGCAGGAACGCCAGGCCCTCGCTGACCACGAAGTAGGCCAGCACCGCGCCGATGACGAACAGCAGCGCGGCCACCGAGACGAAGCTCAGCGCGTAGCGGCGCTCCTTGGCGTAGAGCCCCGGGGTGATGAAGCCCCAGAGCTGGTAGAGCCAGACCGGGCAGGCCAGCACGATGCCTGCGGTCATCGCGACCTTGAGCCGCAGGTTGAACTGGTCGAACGGGCCGGTCGCGAGCAGCGTGCAGGTGTTGTCGACGGTGAACTGGCCGCGCGAGGTCGCCGGGATGGAGCAGTAGGGCTCCTTGAGCAGCTCACCCAGGCTCGGCGTGCCGAACGGGCCGAACTCGTACCAGATGAAGCCGACGACGGTCGTCACGGTGATCGCGATCAGCGCGATCGTCAGCCGGCTGCGCAGCTCGTAGAGGTGATCGACGAGCGACATCGTGCCGTCGGGGTTCTCGACCCGACGGCGTCGCCGCAGGGAGAGCTTGACCACCGGCGGGGGTTACTTGGCGCCGGTGGAGCCCTGACCCGCCGCCCGGCTGGCCTCCGGGGTCCCGTTCTGGGTGCTCGGGGCCGGAGTGGCGGGGGCGGGCGCGGCGGGCCCGGCCGCGGGCGGGGGCAGCTCCGCGGGCGGCGCGGCGGGCGCGGGCGCCGCGGCCGGCGGTTCGGCCGGCTTGCCCTCGTCGCTCTTCATGCCCTTCATCTCGCCCTTGAACACGCGAGCGGACTGCCCGATGGAGCGCGCCATGTCCGGCAGCCGCTTGGCCCCGAACAGCAGCACCAGGACCCCGATCAGGATCACGAACTCCCAGCCGCCGAGGTTCGGCATGCTTCCGTCCTTCCGTCGCGCGGCGCCCGGACCGATCGGCCGGTCGGACCGCGCGGATCAAAGTCGAGTCACGGCGAGTCTACGCCGTGGGTGTGGCGGTTCCCTCGCTCGTACGCTAGCGCGCGCAGCTGTGCGACTCCTGTGCGCACCTCGTCGCGCAGCTCCGCACGGGCCCGGGTGAACCGCCGCACGGGGCGCAGCACCACGATCACCAGCGCCGCGAGCAGCAGCGCGCCCACCACCAGCGCGACCAGTACCGGCACCAGCTCAGCCACCGTCCGCCACTCCCCCGTCGATCCGTCCGGTCGCGTTCCCGCCGGCATCCGGGGCGGCGGGGTCGTCCGCGGACGGGTCGGCGGCGGCCAGCGCCTCCCGCGCCCGCGCACCCACCCGCGCGGCGAGATCGCGCGGCTCGAGCAGCCGCGCGCCCCCGCCCAGCCCCAGCACCAGCCGCACCAGCCAGGTCGGGTCGGCGTAGCGCAGCCGCACGCGCAGCCGCTCGCCCTCGGCCTCCACGACCTCGTCGACCGGGTAGTACTCGGCGACCCAGCGGGCCCGCGGCTCCAGCAGCAGCACCGCGGAGCGGTGCTCGGCGGTGGGCCGGAACAGCCCGCCGGAGACGTCGGTCGGCTCGGCGTCGGGCGGCGGCGAGGCCGGCTCGTCGAGCACGACGACGTCCTCGACGCGGTCCAGCCGGAACAGCCGCACCCCCTCGGCCCGCCGGCACCACGCCTCCAGGTAGCCGCGACCGTCGACGATGAGCAGGCGCATCGGGTCGATCGTGCGCTGGGAGACCGAGTCGCGCCCGGCCGTGTAGTACACGATGTGCATGGCCCGCCCGGAGGTCAGCGCGTCGCGGACGGCGGCGGTGGCCGCCTCCTCCTCGCGGGTGACCTCCACGGCGACCTGCCCCGGACCGGCGTCGCCGACCGCGCGCTCGATCTTGGCCGTCGCCCGGCGCACCGCCGCGGTGTCCACCACGCCGGGCATCTCGGCCAGCGTGCGCAGCGCGACCAGCAGCGCGGTCGCCTCCGCGGTGGTCAGCCGCAGCGGCCTCCCCATGCCGGCGTCGGAGATCACGCTGACCGTGTCGCCGGAGAACGACAGGTCGATCAGGTCGCCCGGGCCGTAGCCGGGCAACCCGCACATCCACAGCAGCTCCAGGTCGCGGCGCAGCTGGCGCTCGGTGATCCCGAAGTCGGCGGCGGCCTCGGCCACCGGGATGCCCGGGCGCGCCTGCAGGTAGGGCACCAGCGACAGCAGCCGGGGCAGCCGCTCGGTGACCCCGCTCGCGCTCACGGCCGGACCGCCGTCTCCGGCAGCGGCACGGCGGGGCCCTGCTGCCCGGGGGCGGCGCCGGGCGGGGCGTCGGCCGCGGGCCCGGCGGGCAGGTCGTGGGCGGCCGCGGCGGCGGCCCAGCTCGCCCGCACGGCCGCGCGCAGCGACTCCGGGCCCAGCACCGCGACGTCCGGGCCCTGCCCCGCCAGCCACCGGGCGACGGTCTCGACGCTGCGCAGCTCCAGCTCGATCTCGTCGCCGGGGCGCCCGCGATGGGTGCGCGGGCCGATCGCGCGGGCGATCCGGCGCAGGCCGTGCGCCCGCCCCGCGGCCACCCACACCCGCGCGCTGCCCGTCACCGGCGGCGGTGCCACGTTGTGCCGGACCATCGCCATCAGGTCGACGTCTCCGGGCACGCTCACCGCCCCGGCCGGCCCGACGGCGCGGACCGGCTCGCTGATGCGCGAGACCCGGAACGAGCGCGGGGCGTCGCGGTCGCGGTCGTGGCCCACGAGGTACCAGCGGCCCCGCCACGACACCACACCCCACGGCTCGACGGTGCGCTGCTGGACCCCGGACTCGCCGCTGCGGTGGTGGTGGAAGGTGACCACCCGGCCCGCCTGGACCGCGGCCAGCAGCGGTCCGAACGCCGGGTCGGCGGTGACCACCCGCGGCTCCACCCGCCCCCGGTCCTCCTCGACCTCCACGCCGGCGGCGCGCAGCTTCAGCAGGGCCCCGTGCGCCGGTCCGGCCAGCTCGGGCGACTCCCACAGCCGCGAGGCCAGCGCCACGGCGGCGGCCTCGTCGGGCTCGAGGTCGATCTCCCCGAGCTCGTAGTCCTGGCGGGCGACGCGGTAGCCGTCGACGGAGTCGAAGCTGGAGGTGCGCCCGACCTCCAGCGGCACGCCCAGCTCGCGCAGCTCGTTCTTGTCCCGCTCGAACATGCGGAAGAAGGCGTCGTCGGTGGGGGCGTCGGCGTAGCCGGGCACGATGGAGCGGATCCGCTCCGCACTGAGGAACTGGCGGGTGGACAGCAGGCAGAGGACCAGGTTCACCAGCCTCTCGGCCCGGGCGGAGGACACGAGGGGATCCTACGACCAGCGCCGATGGCGCCGTGGCCGGCCGCCGCGACTCGCCGCCCCCGCGCGCCGGGCGGCGTCTCAGGATGCGACACCCGGCGCTCTTGACCCGGCGTGTGGCCGCGCCCACGCTCGGCGGGTGGATCCGCAGCAGCCCGAGACGTTCAACCCGTGGACCGTGGTCAACCTGGTGTTCCACCACCTCGCCGAGCAGGGGCTGCACCCGGTGCTGGGCGGGCACGGCGACCCGGCCGAGCCCGCGGCGGCGCTGCTGCGGGCGTTCGGGATCGAGCCGGGGCGCAACGACGAGAGCGTCACCTCGCCCGCCGTCCAGGACACGCTGGCCGACCTGCGCGCCCGCATGTTCCCCGACGTCTGACGGGCAGGCCCGGTCAGAGCGAGGCGATGAGGCGGTCGACGCGCTCGTCGACCGAGCGGAACGGGTCCTTGCACAGCACGGTGCGCTGGGCCTGGTCGTTGAGCTTGAGGTGCACCCAGTCGACGGTGAAGTCGCGCCCCGCGGCCTGCGCGGCGGCGATGAAGTCGCCGCGCAGCTTGGCCCGGGTGGTCTGCGGCGGGGTGTCCTTGGCCGCCTCGATCTCGCCGTCGTCGGTGACCCGGTCGACCAGGGACTTGCGCTGCAGCAGGTCGAACAGGCCCCGGCCGCGGCGGATGTCGTGGTAGGCCAGGTCGAGCTGGGCGATGCGGGGGTTGGCCAGGTCCATGCCGTCGCGGCGCCGGTAGCGCTCGATGAGCCGGTGCTTGATGGCCCAGTCGATCTCGCGGTCGATCAGCGAGAGGTTGCCGGACTCGACGGCGTCGAGGGTGCGGCCCCACAGCTCGAGCACGCGCTGGATGGTCGGGTCCTCGCTGCCGCGCGCGGCGACGTGCTCGACGGCGCGGGAGTAGTACTCGCGCTGGATGTCGAGCGCGCTGGCCTCCCGGCCGCCTGCCAGCCGGACCGTGCGCCGCCCGGTCAGGTCGTGGCTGATCTCGCGGATGGCCCGGATGGGGTTGTCCAGGGTGAAGTCGCGGAACTGCACGCCGGCCTCGATCATCTCCAGCACCAGGTGCGCGGAGCCGATCTTGAGCAGTGTGGTGACCTCGGACATGTTCGAGTCGCCCACGATGACGTGCAGGCGGCGGTAGCGCTCGGCGTCGGCGTGCGGCTCGTCGCGGGTGTTGATGATGGGCCGGGAGCGGGTGGTCGCCGAGGAGACGCCCTCCCAGATGTGCTCGGCGCGCTGGCTCAGGCAGTACACCGCGCCGCGCGGGGTCTGCAGGACCTTGCCCGCGCCGCAGATCAGCTGGCGGGTGACCAGGAACGGCAGCAGCACGTCGGCGATGCGGGAGAACTCCCCCGCCCGCGCGACCAGGTAGTTCTCGTGGCAGCCGTAGGAGTTGCCCGCCGAGTCGGTGTTGTTCTTGAACAGGTAGATGTCGCCGCCGATGCCCTCGTCGACCAGCCTGCGCTCGGCGTCGACCAGGAGGTCCTCCAGGATGCGCTCGCCCGCCTTGTCGTGGGCCACGAGCTGGGCCAGCGAGTCGCACTCCGCCGTCGCGTACTCGGGGTGGCTGCCGACGTCGAGGTAGAGCCGGGCGCCGTTGCGCAGGAACACGTTGGACGAACGCCCCCACGAGACCACCCGCCGGAACAGGTAGCGCGCCACCTCGTCCGGCGAGAGGCGTCGCTGTCCGTGGAAGGTGCAGGTGACCCCGAACTCGGTCTCCACACCGTAGATCCGCCGCTGCATCCCGCAAGCGTAGGCGCAGACCGGCTGATCGTGTCACGTTCCGCGCCGACCGGATCGACGCATCACGGGGCCGATCGACGCGGTCGGGTGACCCGGGGTGTCCCCGGGGCCGCCCGCGCAACCCCTCCCGGCACGGCCGGTAGTTCTACCGAGGCGCGCGGGGCGCGGCCGCCGATAGCGTTCCCCGCAGGGGGCGGACGGGCGAACCGGTCGCCTCCACTCCCCGGCAGGTCCGGGGGGATGGCGCCGGGCCCGTGGGGGGTGTCCGGCAGGACCCGCCGGGGAGCCGCGCCCGCCGTCGCGCCCGGCGGCGGGCGCGGCGCCGGTCCGGGGCGGCCTCCCGCGCTGCCCCGGACCCGGCGGCCCCCTAGGGTCGGTGGGTGATCTCCCGGCTGCGGCGCTACACGGGCCACGTGAACGACACCGACCGCGCCATCTCCCGCGCCGTCTCCGCGCTGCCGCCCAGCGCGCTCGACCCGACGATGAAGGCGCTGTCCGCGGCGGCCGACCACAGCCTGCTCTGGTTCGCGATCGCCGCCCTGCTCGCCGGGCGCCGCGGCGCCACCCGCAAGGCCGCCTTCCGCGGCGTGCTCGCCATCGCCGGCGCCAGCGCCAGCTCCAACGCCGTCATGAAGCCGCTGCTGCCCCGCCGCCGCCCGGCCGCGGCCGAGCTGCCCGCCTACCAGACCATCGACAACCCGCCGACCTCCTCGTCGTTCCCCTCCGGGCACGCCGCGTCGGCGGCCGCGTTCGCCACCGCGCTGGCCATGGAGAGCCCCCGGCTGGGCATCGCGGTCGCCCCGCTGGCCGCGGGCGTGGCCTACTCGCGGGTCCACATCGGCGTGCACTGGGCCTCCGACGTGCTCGTCGGGGCCGGGGTCGGGGCGGGTGTGGCGCTGGCCACGCAGCGCTGGTGGCCGGTGCGGGTCACCGACGAGGCCAGGGCGCGGCCGCTGGACACCGTGCCCGAGCTGCCCGGGGGTCGCGGCCTGGTGATCATCTCCAACCAGCGCTCCGGCGACCCCGAGCACGACCCGGCCGACGAGCTGGAGGCCGCGTTCCCGGCCGCCGTCGTGGTCCGCGCCGAGCCCCACCGCGACCTCGACGAGCAGCTCGACGAGGCCGTCGAGAAGCAGGGCGAGGAGGCCAGGGCGGTCGGGGTCGCCGGCGGCGACGGCTCGGTCGCCGCCGCCGCCGCGGTGGCCGGGCGGCGCGGGCTGCCCATGGTGGTGGTGCCCACCGGCACCCTCAACCACTTCGCCCGCGACGTCGGCGTCTACGACCTGCAGGAGGCCGTCGACTCCACCGGGGCCGGGCAGGCCGTCGCGGTCGACCTCGCGCTGGTCGAGATGCACCCGGGCCGGGGCGCCGACCCGCACAGCGAGCAGGTCGTGCGCACCCGCTGCTTCATCAACACCGCCAGCCTGGGCTCCTACCCCGACCTGGTGCGCCTGCGCGAGAAGTGGCAGCCGCGCTGGGGCAAGTGGCCGGCCTTCGCCGCCGCGCTGGTCACCACCCTGCGCCGGGCCGAGCCGGTGAAGATCAAGATCGGCGACCGGTGGACGTGGGTGTGGTTCCTGTTCGTCGGCAACGGCCCCTACCACCCGCGCGGCGCCGTCCCGGCGTACCGGCCGACGCTGGACTCCGGACTGCTCGACGTCCGCTGGCTGCGCGCCGACCTGCGGTTCTCCCGGCTGCGCGCGGTGGCCGCGCTGCTCGGCGGGGCCGTCGGGCACAGCCGGGTCTACGCCGAGCGCCAGGTCCCGCGGATCGACGTGGAGCTGGCCGTGCCGGGGATGCTGGCCACCGATGGCGAGGTGGTCGAGGAGTCGGGGCGCTACACCTTCCGGGTGGCCGACGAGCCGATCCCGGTGTACCGCCGCCACGAGGACCAGTGGACCGGGCGCGAGCGCCCCTTCCAGGGCTGAGCGCCGCCCCGCGGCGGCGGCGCCTGGACCGCGACTACGACTTCAGGTCGTCCTCGACCGCGGCGCTGCCGGCGGCGACGTCGTCGCCACCGGCGACGCCCGAGGGCTGGGCGGGCGCGTCGACCCCGCGGTTGGCCTCCGGGAGCAGGTCGCGCAACGCGGCGCCCTCCAGGCGGCGGAACGTGCGCCGCGGGCGGGTCCGGTCGAGGACCGCCACCTCCAGCGCGGACACCCCGAGCAACCGGTCGGCGCCGGGGGCGCCGTTGGCGATGCCGGACTGCAGGCCCTCCACGGCGATGGCCAGGGCCGCGGGCAGGTCGAGCCCGGCGCGGTAGATCTCCTTGAGCTTGGCGCTGATCGGGTCGGTGGTGCCGCCCATGACCACGAACTGCGGCTCGTCGGTGATGGAGCCGTCGTAGGTGACCCGGTAGAGCTGGTCGGACTCGGAGTCCTCGCCCACCGCGGCCAGGCACAGCTCGACCTCGTAGGGCTTGGGCTGGTCGACGAAGGCGCTGCCGAGCACCTGGGCGTAGAAGTTGGCCAGCATGCGGCCGGTGACGTCGCGGCGGTCGTAGGAGTAGCCGCGGACGTCGGCCATCCGGATGCCGGCGTTGCGCAGGGTCTCGAACTCGTTGTAGCGCCCGACCGCCGCGAAGCCGATCCGGTCGTAGATCTCCGAGACCTTGCGCAGCGCGCGACCGCGGTTCTCGGCGACGAACAGCACGCCGCCCGCGTAGGTCAGCACCACGACGCTGCGACCGCGCGAGATCCCCTTGCGGGCCAGCTCCGAGCGGTCGCGCAGCAGCTGGTCGACCGAGGAGTAGAACGGCATCGTCACGGGGAGGGCTCCTGGATCCTTCTGGCGTTCGGCGTGCGGGCGGGAGTGGGTGCGGGCGGGGTCAGCCGCCGGGCTTGCCGGTGCGGTCGGCGACGACCTCGCGCACGACCGCCTCGATCTCCTCGTCGGGGTGGCGGACGGCGCCCTCGTCGCCGGTGATGCTGACGACCACCGGGAAGATGCGGCGGGTGAGGTCGGGGCCACCGGTGGCCGTGTCGTCGTCGGCGGCGTCGTAGATGGCCTCCACCGCGGTGCGGACGGTGGTGGTCAGGTCGGCGGCGGGGTCGTGCAGCTTCTTCATCGACGACTTGGCGAACACCGACCCGGAGCCGACCGAGTGGTAGCCCAGCCACTCGTCGTAGCGCCCACCGGTGGGGTCGTAGGTGACGATCCGGCCGGCCTTCGACGGCTCGGCCTCGGTGTCGTAGCCGACGAACAGCGGCACGACGACGAAGCCCTGCATGGCCGCGCCGAGGTTCTGCTGGACCATCGAGGCGAGCTTGTTGGACTTGCCGTCCAGCGACAGCGGCACGCCCTCGAGCTTCTCGTAGTGCTCCAGCTCGACGGAGAACAGCCTGACCATCTGGATGGCGATGCCGGCCGAGCCCGCGATGCCGACCGCGGAGTGCGAGTCGGTGATGAAGACCTTCTCGATGTCGCGCTGGGCGATGACGTTGCCCGACGTCGCCCGCCGGTCGCCGGCCATGACGACCCCACCGGAGAACGTGAGCGCGACGATCGTGGTGCCGTGCGGGACGTCGAGCCCGTGCCCGCCGCCCCTGCCGCCCGCCGGGCCGCCGTGGGCACCCCCGGGCGCGCTGCCGTCGCTCAGCCGGCCGGGCAGCAGGTGCGGGGCGTGGGCGGTGACGAAGTCGGTGAACGAAGACGGGCCGGGCGCGAGGTACGCGCCGAGGCCCGCCGGGGTGACCGGCGACCCGAACTCCATGGTCTGGTGCGTGCCTTCCCTCGTGCGGTGCTTTCCCCCGGGCTCGGCCGGGCGGCGCTGACGCGGCCGATCGTGCCGGGCAGATCTTGCCGTGCGGGTGGTGCGCGGGGCCAGTGGGCCCCGGTGTGCGGCTACTGGCCGCCCTTCTGGACGTAGGCCCGGACGAAGTCCTCGGCGTTCTCCTCGAGCACGTCGTCGATCTCGTCGAGGATCGTGTCGACGTCCTCGCCGAGCTTCTCGCGGCGCTCCTGGCCCGCCGCCGCCCCGTCCGCGCCGTCCTCGTCGTCGCCGCCCCCGCCGCCCTGGCGCTTGGTCTGCTCCTGGGACATGTCTGCCTCCCTCATCGCGCGCCGGTGCCCGGACCACCCGCGCCTCCGCGCGGGCCGATCCGGGTCGGCGTAGCTGAACACTACCCAGCCGACCGCCGACACGCCCGCGAATCCGGGGGCGCCGATCGGGGCGCCGACCTCCGATCCGGGCCCGCGGGGCCGGTCAGCCGCGGGTGAGCGCCTCCACGAGCTCCTCGGCGGTGGCCGAGTTGTCGATCAGCTCGCCGACGTGGCGGCGGGTGCCGCGCAGCGGCTCCAGGGTGGGGATGCGCACCAGCGACTCCCGGCCCAGGTCGAAGATCACCGAGTCCCACGAGGCGGCGGCGACCTCGGTCGGGTAGCGCTCGAGGCAGCGCCCGCGGAAGTAGGCGCGGGTGTCCTCCGGCGGGTTGCGCATGGCCGCGGTGACCTGCTCCTCGCTCACCAGCCGCTTCATCGAGCCGCGGGTGGCCAGCCGGTTGTAGAGGCCCTTGCCCATCCGCACGTCGGAGTACTGCAGGTCGACCAGGGCCAGCCGCCCGGAGTTCCAGGCCAGCCCGTCGCGCTCGCGGTAGCCCTCCAGCAGCCGCAGCTTGGCCACCCAGTCGAGCCGGTCGGCGCACTCCATGGGGTCGCGGGCCAGCGCGTCGAGCACCTCGCCCCAGATCCGCAGCACCTCGGCGGTGTCGTCGTCGACGTCGGCGCCGAGGGTGTTCTCGACGTGCTTCTTCGCCTTCTCGAAGTAGGCGGTCTGCACGTCCAGCGCGGTCATCTTGCGGCCGTCGGTGAGCTCGACGGTGGTCTTGAGCGTCGGGTCGTGGCTGATCCGGTGCACCGAGCGGACCGGCTCGGCCAGCCGCAGCTCGTCGAACCGGACCCCGTTCTCGATCATGTCCAGGACCAGCGCGGCGGTGCCGACCTTGAGCAGCGTGGAGTACTCGCTCATGTTGGCGTCGCCGATGATGACGTGCAGCCTGCGGTACTTGTCGGCGTCGGCGTGCGGCTCGTCGCGGGTGTTGATGATGCCGCGCTTGAGGGTGGTCTCCAGCCCGACCTCGACCTCGATGTAGTCCGAGCGCTGGGCGAGCTGGTAGCCGGCCTCGTCGCCGGAGGCGCCCAGGCCGACCCGGCCCGCCCCGCAGACGACCTGGCGGGTGACGAAGAACGGCGTCAGCCCGGCGACGATCGAGGGGAACGTCGTCGAGCGGGCCATGAGGTAGTTCTCGTGGGCGCCGTAGCTGGCGCCCTTGCCGTCGACGTTGTTCTTGTAGAGCTGCATGCGCGGCGCGCCGGGCACGGTGGCGGCGCGCTCAGCGGCCTCCTCCATCACCCGCTCGCCCGCCTTGTCCCAGATGACCACGTCGCGCGGGGTGGTGACCTCGGGCGTGGAGAACTCCGGGTGGGCGTGGTCGACGTAGAGGCGCGCGCCGTTGGTGAGGATCACGTTGGCCGCACCGAGGTCGTCGACCTCGGTGTCGCTCGCGGAGTGCAGGGTGGGCGCGGACAGGTCGAATCCGCGGGCGTCGCGCAGCGGCGACTCGACCTCGTAGTCCCAGCGGGCGCGCCGCGACCGGGGGATGTCCGCGGCCGCGGCGTAGGCCAGGACGACCTGGGTCGAGGTGATGACCGGGTTGGCCGAGGGGTCACCGGGGACCGAGATGCCGTACTCGATCTCGGTGCCCATGATCCGGCGGGCGGTCACCGGTGGGTCCCGGGGACGGCGACGTACCGTGCGTGCGGAGCCATACGGCGAGCCTAGCTCCGGTCGGGAGATGATGAAGGTGCAGGTTGGGCAGGATGCGGCCGCGGAGCCGGTCGCGCTGTTCGACGCCGCGGGCCGGGTGGTCGGCGTCGCCCCGCGCGGGGTCGTCTACCGCGACGGCCTCTGGCACGGCGCGACCGGCGTGCTGGTCCGCAGCGGCGACGGCGAGCGCGTCTACGTGCACCGGCGCTCGGCCGACAAGCTGGTCTTCCCGGGGGCCCACGACTGCTGGGCAGGCGGGGTGATCGGGCCGGGCGAGTCGCCGGAGGACGCCGCCGCCCGCGAGCTGGCCGAGGAGCTGGGCGTGCGCGGGGTGCCGCTGCAGCCGATCGAGCGCTTCGCCTGGGACGGGTTCGCCGAGGACGCGGGCATCCGCTGCCACACCTTCACCTACGAGGTGCGCTGGGACGGCCCGCTGCACCACCAGCCCGAGGAGGTCGTCTGGGGCGCCTGGGTCACCCTCGACGGGCTGCGCGCCATGCTGGCCGACCCGATGGCCTGGCCGTTCGTCCCCGACGGCCGGGTCGGCATCCAGCGGTGGTTCGCCCTGCGCGGCGAGCCGCTCGCCGGCTGACCCCGGTACCCGGTCGCCGCCGGTGCCGCGCCCGGACGGGGCACGCCAGGATGGCCCGATGGCCCGGATCCGCGACCTCGTGATCGACTGCCGGCACCCGGCCCCGCTCGCCCGCTTCTGGGCCGCGGTGCTGGAGGACTACCGGGTGGCCCCCTACGACGAGGCCGAGCTGGCGCGCCTGCGCGCGATCGGGGTCGACGACCCGGAGGACGACCCGTCGGTCCTGCTGGAGCCGCGCGCCGGCGGGCGCCCGCGCATCTTCTTCACCGCGGTGCCCGAGCCCAAGTCGGTCAAGAACCGGGTCCACCTGGACCTCGACGCCGACGACTTCGCCGCCGAGCTCGACCGCCTGGCCGGTCTGGGGGCGGCGCAGGTGGCCGAGCACGAGGACCTCGTGGTGCTGGCGGACCCGGAGGGCAACGAGTTCTGCCTGGTGCGCGACCCCGCTACAGGTTGATCATGTGGCCGGTGAGGCCGTGGAAGGTCTCCTGCAGCGCCTCGCTCAGCGTCGGGTGCGCGTGCACGTTGCGGGCCAGCTCGGTCGCGGTCAGGTCCCACTTCTGGGCCAGGGTCAGCTCGGGCAGCAGCTCGGTGACCTCGGCGCCGATCATGTGCCCGCCCAGCAGCTCGCCGTAGGTGGCGTCGGCGACCAGCTTGACGAACCCGCCCGGCTCGCCCAGCCCCTGCGCCTTGCCGTTGGCGGTGAAGGGGAAGGTCGAGGTGACGACCTTCCAGCCCTTCTCGTCGGCCAGCTCCCTGGCCTGCGCCTCGGTGTAGCCGAAGCTGGCGACCTGCGGCGAGCAGAAGGTCGCCCGCGGCATCATCACGTAGTCCAGCTCCTGGGTCTCGGCGTCGGCGATCGTCTCCGCGGCCACCACGCCCTGGGCCTCGGCCACGTGCGCGAGCATCAGCTTGGCGGTGACGTCGCCGATCGCGTAGACGTGCGGGACGTTCGTGCGCATGCGGTCGTCGATGGCGATGGCGCCGCGCTCGGTCAGCTCGACGCCGATCTCCTCCAGGCCCAGTCCCTCGGTGTTGGGCGCGAAGCCGATCGCCTGCATGACCTTGTCCGCGGTGAGCGTGGACTCCTCGCCGTCCTTGCTGACGGTGACCGTGACCTGGTCGCCGGAGTCGTCGATGGACTCGACCCTGGTCGAGGTCAGCACGTCGACGCCGTACTTGCGGAACCGCTTGGCCAGCTCCTTGGAGACCTCGGCGTCCTCCAGCGGCAGGATCCGGTCCAGGAACTCGACCACGGTGACCTTGACGCCGTAGTTGCTCAGTATGTAGGCGAACTCGATGCCGATCGCCCCGGCCCCGGCGATGATGATGCTGCCCGGCAGGTCGCGGTCGAGGATCTGCTCCTCGTAGGTGACGACCCGCTCGGACAGACTGGTGCCGGGCAGCAGCCGGGTCGAGGCCCCGGTGGCGATGATCACGTCGTCGAAGGTGATGGTCTCGGTGCCGCCGTCCTTCAGCGCGACCTCGACGGTGTGCGCGTCGGTGAACCGGCCGCGCCCGTCCACCTCGGTGATCTTGTTCTTCTTCATCAGGTAGTGCACGCCCTTGACGCGCCCCTCGGCGACCTTGCGGCTGCGGTCGTGCGCGACGCCGAAGTCGAACGACACCTCGCCGGAGATGCCGAACGTCTTCGCCTCCTTCGTGACCAGGTGGTTGAGCTCCGCGTTGCGCAGCAGGGCCTTCGACGGGATGCAGCCGACGTTGAGGCAGACCCCGCCCCAGTACTTGTCCTCGACCACCGCGACGCTGCGTCCGAGCTGAGCGGCCCGGATCGCCGCGACGTACCCGCCCGGCCCCGCTCCGAGGACCAGGACGTCGACGTGAGATGCCATGTCCCCAATCTAGGCCCGCACCCGCGGCGGCGTCCTACGCAGGTTGGCCCGGCCGGTCGGCGCCGTCGGGCACGACCGGCCACGGCGGGTCGCCGTCGGTGATGTGGTCGATGATCGCGTCGCTGATCTCCAGCAGGGCCTCGCGCTGGGCCTCGGTCAGGGCGTCGAACAGCAGCGAGCGCACCTCCTCGACGTGCGAGGGCACGGCCCCCTCCAGCTGGGCCAGGCCCTCGGGGGTCAGCTCGGCGATCTGCCCGCGCCGGTCGGACTCGCAGGGCTTGCGCCGCACCCACCCCGCCTCCTCCATGCGCGCCACGGCGTGGCTGAGCCGGCTGCGCGAGGACAGCGAGGTGCTGGCGAGCTCGCTCATCCGCATGGCCCGCCCCGGCGCCTCGGACAGCCGCACCAGGATCTCGAAGTAGGCGTGCGGCAGCCCCGCCTCCTGTTGCAGCTGGCGCTCGACCTGGTCGAACACCAGCCGGTTCGCGGTCAGGAAGCTGCGCCAGGTGCGCTGCTCCGGCTCGGTCAGCCAGCGCGGCTCCTCTTCGGGCACGGACACGTCCCCTCCCCCGGGAATTAGTTGAACACTCAAGCCGTTGGGGCTAGTGTCCGGTGAAACCTGAGCGTTCAAACATCTGTGGAGTCACACATGAGCAGCCCCGCCAGCACCCGCATCCCCGGCTACGTGGCCGGCACCTGGGACATCGACCCGGTGCACTCCGACATCTCCTTCACCGTGCGTCACATGATGGTCAGCAAGGTACGCGGTCACTTCGGCACCTTCAGCGGCGAGATCGTGACCGGTGCGGACCTGACGGACTCGCAGGTCAGCGCCACCATCGACGCCACCACGATCGACACCGGCACCGAGCAGCGCGACAACCACATCCGCTCGGCCGACTTCTTCGCGGTCGAGGCCCACCCGACCTGGACGTTCACCTCCACCGCGATCCGCCCCGACGGCGACGACTTCGTGCTGGCCGGCGACCTGACCATCAAGGGCGTCACCCGCCCGGTCGAGCTGGCGCTCGAGGTCAACGGCTTCGGCCCGGACGCCTACGGCGGCACCCGCGCCGGCTTCACCGCCAAGACCACCATCGACCGCAACGACTTCGGCGTGGACATCAAGATGCCGATGGACGGCGGCGGCGTCGTGGTCGGCGAGAAGGTCCAGATCACCCTGGAGATCGAGGCCGTGCTGCGCCAGTCCTGACCACCGGACGCGCCCGACTCCGCGGAGCGGCGTTCCCGCGCCCCGGCGCGGGGGCGCCGCTCGCGGCGTTCCCGGGCCTGTCGGGGGCCTGGTCTACCGTGCCGGCGTGAGTTACCAGGAGTTCCCCGTGCGGGGGCGCTGGGCCGGGCTGGTGGAGGCGGCCTGGACCGGGAGCACGCCCGCCGACGACCCGGGGGCGGTCCAGCCGATCCTGCCCGACGGCTGCATGGACATCGTCTGGACCGGCGCCGAGCTGTGCGTCGCCGGGCCGGACACCGCACCGCACCCCCACCGCCGCGTGCCCGGCCGACCGGCCTGCGGCCTGCGCTTCGCCCCGGGCCGGCTGCCCGCGCTGCTCGGGGTCCCCGCGGCCGGACTGCGCGACCGGCGGGTCCCGCTGGCCGAGCTGCACCCCGCGATCGCCCGGGCCACCGCCGGACGACTGGCCGACGCCGACCCCGACGCCCGGACCACGCTCGGCGTCCTCGCCGACGTGGTCCGCGCCCTCCCGGCCACCCCCCTCGACCCCGCCGTCCCCGCGCTGGCCGCCCTCCTGGGCTCCGCCGAGGTCGCGGGCACCTCGGTCGCCGCCCTCGCCGACACCGTCGGCTGGACCCCCCGCACGCTGCACCGGCACTGCCTGGCCGCCTTCGGCTACGGCCCCGCGGTGCTGCGCCGGGTCCTGCGGTTCCGCCGGGCCACCGACCTGCTCGCCGCCGGGGTGGCCCCGGCCGAGGTCGCCGCGCGTGCCGGCTACGCCGACCAGCCGCACCTGTCCCGGGAGCTGCGCGCGCTCGGCGGGACGTCACCCCGGCGCTTCGCCACCGCTACCACCGCCACCGCCGCCGCGTAGCGGCGGGGTCGGCCGCCGGGCCGCGCGTCAGCGGAAGGCGGCGCCATGGCGGTCGAGCCAGTCGGCGAAGGTGCGGGCGGGCCGGCCCAGGACCAGCTCGACGTCGCCGCTCGGGCGGCGCTCCGCCGGCGTCGGAGCGCTGAGGATCGCCAGGGTGCCCTCCACCACCGGTTCCGGCATGAACGCCAGCATCGCCGCCCGTGCCTGCGCAACCGACTGCTCGACGAACCGGACCGGCTCGCCGATCGCCCCCGCGATCGCCTCGACCCGCAGGCGGGGGCTGATCGGGGCCGGTCCGGTCAGCTCGTACACGCGTCCCGCGTGACCGTCGGCCACCAGCGCCGCGGCGGCGACCTCGGCGATGTCCAGCGGGTCGACCACCGGCAGCGCCACGTCCCCGAAGGGCGCGACGACCGTCCGGTCGGCGCGCACCGACGCCGCCCACGCGAAGGTGTTGGAGGCGAAGCCGCCCGGGCGCAGCACGGTCCAGTCCAGGCCCGAACCGCGCACCGCCTCCTCGATCACCCGCAGGGGCTCGTGCGACGGCGCCCCCGGGCGCGTGCCGACCGCCTGCGACGACTGCAGCACCACCCGGCGCACCCCGCCGGTCTTCGCCGCGTCCAGCACGGCGCCTGCGTCGACGTGCGCGCCGGCCCCGGACACCAGCAGGTACAGCGCGTCGGCCCCGTCCAGCAGCGGGCGCAGGGACGGCGCGTCGGCCAGGTCGGCGCGCCGGTGGCGCACCCCGTCGGGCACCTCCCCCGCCGCCGATCGGGACACCGCCGTCACCCGCTGCCCGGCCGCCGCCAGTGCCCGCACCAGCGGCCGTCCGACGTTGCCGGTCGCCCCGGTCACCACGATCATCGACTGCTCCCGCCCACCGCCCGCGTGGCCGCGCCGCCGGGTGGTGGCGACGGCGTCGCGGGGGCGGGCACCCCGACCGCGACACGGCGACGCTAGTAGCCTGGGGATAGCAGGTACCTAGGGGAAAGCGGCTATCCAGGAGGAACCCGTGGTCGACACCACCTGGCGGCCCGCGGTGGCCGACCCGGAGCCGGCCTGCCCCATCGCGCCGGTCGTGGACATCGTGTTCAGCCGGTGGACCACCCCGATCCTGTGGGCGCTGCACGAGTACGGCCGCCAGCGCTTCGTCGAGCTGGCCCGGCGGATCAGCACCATCACCCCGAAGGTGCTGACCCAGCGGCTGCGCCAGCTCGAGCGCGACGGGATGATCACGCGGACCTACCACCCGGAGGTGCCGCCCCGGGTGGAGTACGAGATCACCGAGCTGGGCCGCAGCCTGGCACCGCTGTTCGCCGAGCTGGCCGAATGGGGTGCGGCGCACCTCGACGCGGTGCAGCGGGCCCGCGAGGCCTACGACGCCGACCCCACCCGCCCCTAGCCCCCGGACCGCGACAGGACCGCGACACGGCGGGGACGTTCCCCGCACGTGCGCCCGGCACGGTCGGGCGGCATGACGCGACTCCAGCCGCCGGTGGCCGCGCGCTCCCCCACCGGCCGCGCGCCGCACCTGCCCGCCCTCGACGGCCTGCGCGGCGTCGCCGTGCTGGGGGTGCTGCTGCACCACGCCGGCCCGCTGCCCGGGGGCTTCCTCGGCGTCGACCTGTTCCTCGTCCTGTCCGGGTTCCTCATCACCGGCCTGCTGCTGCGCGAGGTCGAGGCGACCGGCACCGTGTCGCTCACCGCGTTCTGGGGCCGGCGGACCCGCCGGCTGCTGCCCGCACTCGCCGCGGTGCTCTCCGGCACCACCATGCTGGTGTGGGCGCTGGGGCGCGCGGAGCTGCTGCGCACCGCGCTCGCCGACGGCCCGTGGGCGCAGCTCGGCCTGCTCAACTGGCACCTGGTCGCCGACTCCGCCGGCTACTGGGACCGGTTCGGGCCCGGCCGGGTGTTCGAGCACCTGTGGAGCATCGCCGTCGAGGAGCAGTTCTACCTGGCCTGGCCCGTGGTCCTGGTGGCCGTGGCCGCCGTGGCGCGGCGGCGGGGGCGGCGCCTCGACCCCGCGGTGGCGACGATCGCGGCGCTGGCCGCGCTCGCGTCCCTGGCCGCGGCGGTCGCGCTCGCCGGCGCACCCGATCCGACGCGGGTGCACATGGGCACCGACACCCGCGCGTGCGCGCTGCTGCTCGGAGCCCTGGCCGCCACCGGCCCGGTGCGCGGCGCGCTGGCCCTGGCCGCCGGTCGGTGGGCGGCGGCGCTGTCCGCGGTGCTGGCCGCCGGCACCGCCGCGCTCTGGGCGCTCGCCGACGGGGAGCGCTCGGCGTGGCTGTTCGGCGGCGGGCTCGGCGCGCACTCGCTGGCCGCCGCGCTGCTGGTCGGGCTGTGCGCGCAGGCGCCGGGCGGGCCGGTCGCCGCCGCGCTGGGGTGGCGACCGCTGCGCTGGACCGGCCGGATCTCCTACAGCCTCTACCTGTGGCACTGGCCGCTTCTGGTGCTGACCGGCCCGGGCCGCGGCCCGCTGGCGACGATCCTGGCCTGCGGCCTCGCGGTCGGCCTGGCCGCGCTGTCGACGCACCTGGTCGAGGACCCGATCCGGTTCCGCGCCCGGTGGGCCCGCGGACGCAGCGGCGCGCTCGCGGCGGGCGCGGTCACCGCCGGGCTCGCCGTGCTGTGGTGGGCGCTGTGGTGGGCGCTGCCCGCGCCGGCCGCGCCCACCGTCGACACCACCGGGTTGCGCTGATCACCCGGTCAGCGGGCACGTCCGCGGCTCGTCCGAGCCGGGCGCGGGCAGGGTGAAGCGGATCTGCACCCGCGTGCCCCGGTCCCCGCCGCCCTGCACGTGGACGCCGAGCGCGGTGCACACGATCTGGTCGACGCCCGACGGGCCCACGTCGCTGGCCGCCAGCGGGACCACCAGTCGCAGCAGGCCCGGCGCCGTGGTCACCTCGACCCGCGTCGTCGCCACCGGGGCGATCTGCGTGTGCAGGCCGGAGCCCGGACCCGGTCCGGTCAGCAGCAGCGACACCCCCGAGGACACCGTCCCCAGCCGGTCGGTCGCGCGCTGCTGCGGCTGCAGCCGCTGGTCGGCGTCGAGGAAGTACAGCGTCACCCCGGGCGCCACGCCGGTCGGGGCCGGGCCGCCGTCGAGCACCCCGGAGGGCCCGACGCCGCACCCGGCGAGCAGCACGGCCACCGCGCAGACCCACGCCGCCCGCCTCACCGGTCCTCCTGCTCCCGCGGCAGGAGCAGCACGAACCTCGCGCCCTCCCCGCCGGCCGCCGTCGGGTCCGCCACGGCGATGTCGCCGCCGTGCAGGCGGGCGTTCTCCCGGGCGATGGCCAGCCCGAGCCCGCTGCCCGGGGTGCGGGTCCGCGCGGGGTCGCCCTTGGCGAACCGGTCGAACACGTGCGCCCGGACGTGCTGGGGCACGCCCGGCCCGCCGTCGACCACCTCGATCCGCACCCGGTCGTCGAGCGCCCCGACGAGCACGCGCACCGGCGGACCGCCGTGCTGCAGCGCGTTGCCGACCAGGTTCGCCACCACGACGTCCAGCCGGCGCCGGTCCACCCGCAGCCCGACCCCGTCGGGCGCCAGCAGCTCGACCCGGTCCAGCCAGCCCCGCGCGCGCAGGCAGTCCCGCACCGCCGCAGCGGCGTCGACGTCCTCCAGGTGCAGCGAGGCCGTGCCGGCGTCCAGCCGCGAGACCTCCATCAGGTCCTCCACGAGCTCGACCAGCCGCTGGGTCTCCGCGATCGCCAGCTGCGCGGACTCCCGGGCGTCGGCGTCGGCCACGTCCGCGGTCGCCGCCGCGAGCACCTCCACCACCGCCGTCAACGTGCTCAGCGGTGTGCGCAGCTCGTGCGAGACGTCCGCGGCGAAGCGCCGCGCGTCGGCCCGCATCCGCTGCAGCGCGGCCATCGACGCCTGCAACGACCCGGCCATCTCGTTGACGGTGGCCGTGAGCTCGGTCAGCTCGTCGGCGCCGCGGGGCGGCGTGCGCGCCCCCAGGTCGCCCGCGGCGAGCCGGCGCGCGGTGTCGCGCAGCTCGCGCACGGGGCGCAGCACGCCCCGGGCGGCCGCGAGCGCCAGCAGCACCGCGGGCGGCAGCGCCAGCGCGGCGGTCCCGGCCGCGCCCGCGGTGAGCCCGTCGACCTGCCGCTCGACGTCGGCGAGGTCGCGCGCCACGTACACCTCGATCCCGGACGGCGTGCGAGCGCCGTCCGGGGCGGTGACCGCGATCGGCGTGCCCACCAGCAACCAGACCCCGTCCCGGGCCGCCACCCGCTGGGTGACGAGCCGGTCGCCGGTGCGCACCGCGCTCCGCAGGGCGTCGGTGACCAGGTCGGTGCCCGTCCCGGCGGCGGAGCGCAGGTCCCCGTAGGTCGCCAGCGCGCCCGGGCCGACCGCGGCGCGCAGCCGGTCGAGCGCGTCCTGGTCGGGCGGGTGGGTCAGCTCGGCGGCGACGGCGCCGATCCGGCCGGTGACGGCCTCGGCGACGCCGCGCTCGGCGGCCGCGACCAGGGCGCGGCCCGCGGACCCGGCGCTCGACCACGCCGCCGCGGCCGCCCCGAGCACGGTCACCAGCACGAACGCCACCAGCAGCCGGGCCCGCAGCCCGCCCGGCCACCACCGCCTCATACGGGACCGAACCGGTAGCCGAAGCCGCGCACGGTCTGCACGTAGCGCGGGGCAGCCGGATCGGCCTCCACCTTCGCCCGCAGCCGCTGCACGCAGTTGTCCACCAGCCGGGAGTCGCCGAGGTAGTCGTGCTGCCACACCTCCTCCAGCAGCTGCTGGCGGCTGAGCACGCGCCCGGGCGCCCGCGACAGCGTCAGCAGCAGCCGCAGCTCGGTCGGGGTCAGCGCCACCGGCGCGCCGCGCAGCGAGACCGCCGGGGCCGCGGTGTCGATGCGCAGGTCGCCGTGCTCGCGCACGCCGTCGGCCACGCCGGTGCTGCGCCGCAGCACCGCCCGGATCCGGGCGTCCAGCACGGTGGGCCGGGCCGGCTTCACCACGTAGTCGTCCGCACCCGCCGCCAGGCCCTCGACGACGTCGAAGTCGTCGGAACGGGCGGTCAGCACGATCACCGGCACCTCACCGGCGGCCCGGATGCGCCGGCACACCTCGAGCCCGTCGAGGCCGGGCAGCATCAGGTCGAGCACCACCAGGTCGGGCACCGCCGCGGCGAACGCGGCCATCCCGGCCTCGCCGGTGTCGGCCGTTCGCACGTCGTGGCCGTGGCGCGACAGCGCGAGATGCAGGCCCCGCCGCACCAGGGGATCGTCCTCGACCAGCAGGATCGCCGCCATCCGCCCAGCATGGACGGCCCCGCCCGGCCGGGTGGGCGCGGACGGGCCCGCGAAGGCCCACTGCGACACGATCGCGACACCACGGCGCAGGGGCCGGGACGCGGCGGCGGCAGCGTCGGGGCCGTGAAGACGACACGACTCGCCCTGGTCGGCCTGCTCCTGCTGGGCGCCGCCTGCACCACCCCACCGGCCGCCACCGCCACCGCCCCGTCCCCGGCACCCCCCGGGCTGTCGACGGTGCTCCTGCTCGGCGACTCGATCGCCGTCGGCGAGGCGCTGCCGCTGGCCGCCGCGTTCGAGGCCAGCGGGGTCGGCTTCCGGTCGCTGGCCGCCGAGGGCGGCGGGAACGTGGTCGGGCCGTTCGCCGAGGAGCAGTGGGCGGACCTGCCCGAGCGGATCGCCGACGCCCGGCCCTCGGTGGTGCTCTACCAGCTGTCGACGTTCGACTGGGGCACCGGACCCGAGCAGCGCGCGGCCTACGACCGCCTGCTGGGTGCGGTGACCGCGACCGGCGCCGACCTGCTCTTCGTCACCGCGCCCCCGATCGAGCCCGACGAGTTCTACGCCCCGCACACGGCCGACCTCGCCCGCGCGCCGGAGGTGGCCCGCGCCGTCGCGGCCGCGTCACCGGAGCGGGCCGGCGTGCTCGACGCCGGGGCCGTGTGGGGCAGGACCTACCAGCGCGAGCGGGACGGCCGGGCCGACCGCAACCCCGACGGCGTGCACACCTGCCCGCAGGGCGCCGCCCGCTTCACCAGCTGGCTGCTCGGCGAGCTGGCCGCCCGGTTCCCCGGGTTCACCCCCGCCCCTGCGACGGACTGGGCCGACGCGGGGTGGGCCGCCGACGACCACTTCGCCGGCTGCTGACCGGTGGGCCACTAGCCCGGCAGCGGGGCGAACAGGTCCACGCCGTTGCCGTCGGGGTCCTGCACGGTGGCGTAGCGCTGGCCCCAGAAGGCGTCGAAGGGCTCCAGCTCACCCTCGTACCCGGCGCCGACCAGCTCGGCGTACAGGGCGTCGACGGCCGCGGCGTCGGACAGGGCGAACGCCAGGCCGAGGCGCCCGGCCCCGGCCACCGGCTCCCAATCCGGGTGGAAGGACCGGATGGTCTCCTCGGTGTCGAAGAGCAGCCGCACGCCGCCGGGCAGCGTGACCTCGGCGTGCGGGGCGGAGTCGGCGTCGGCCGCGACGTCCAGGCCGAGGCGGCGGTAGAAGGCCAGGGTCGCGGCCATGTCGGAGGCGACGATGCCGACGGCGGAGAACTGCGCGTGCGTGCTCATGGCCGCAACGCTAGGAGGGGGCACGGCCGGCGTCGTGAACGGATCGGACACCGGACCCCGGTTGCCCGGGGTCCGGTGCCCGACCGGCGCGCTACAGGTACTGGCCGGTGTTCGACGCGGTGTCGATCGCCCGGCTGGCCTCGTTGTTCTTGCCGGTGACCAGCGTGCGGATGTAGACGATCCGCTCGCCCTTCTTGCCCGAGATCCGCGCCCAGTCGTCCGGGTTGGTGGTGTTGGGCAGGTCCTCGTTCTCGGCGAACTCGTCGACGATGGCGTCGAGCAGGTGCTGCACGCGCAGCCCCTGCTGCCCGGTCTCGAGGACGGACTTGATCGCCGTCTTCTTCGACCGGTCGACGATGTTCTGGATCATCGCGCCGGAGTTGAAGTCCTTGAAGTACAGGGTCTCCTTGTCACCGTTGGCGTAGGTGACCTCCAGGAAGCGGTTCTCCTCGGTCTCGTCGTACATCCGCTCGACCACGCGCTGGATCATCGCGTCGATGCAGGCCTTGCGGTTGCCGGCGAACTCGGCGATGTCGTCGGCGTGGATGGGCAGGGTGTCGGTCAGGTACTTGGAGAAGATGTCCTGGGCCGCCTCGGCGTCCGGGCGCTCGATCTTGATCTTCACGTCGAGCCGGCCGGGGCGCAGGATCGCCGGGTCGATCATGTCCTCGCGGTTGGACGCGCCGATCACGATGACGTTCTCCAGGCCCTCGACGCCGTCGATCTCGGCGAGGAGCTGGGGGACGATCGTGGTCTCCACGTCCGAGGACACGCCAGACCCGCGGGTGCGGAAGATCGAGTCCATCTCGTCGAAGAACACGATCACCGGGGTGCCGGCCGATGCCTTCTCCCTGGCCCGCTGGAAGATCAGCCGGATGTGCCGCTCGGTCTCGCCGACGAACTTGTTGAGCAGCTCGGGGCCCTTGATGTTGAGGAAGAACGCCCGGCCCTCGTTGGGGTCGTCGCCGCGGACGGCGGCCACCTTCTTGGCCAGCGAGTTGGCCACCGCCTTGGCGATCAGCGTCTTGCCGCAGCCGGGCGGACCGTAGAGCAGCACGCCCTTGGGCGGGCGCAGCTCGTACTCGCGGAACAGCTCCGCGTGCAGGAACGGCAGCTCGACCGCGTCGCGGATCTGCTCGATCTGGCGGAACAGGCCACCGATGTCGCTGTAGTCGACGTCGGGCACCTCCTCCAGCACCAGGTCCTCGACCTCGGCCTTGGGCACCCGCTCGTAGGCGTAGCCGGCCTTGGTGTCGACCAGCAGCGAGTCGCCCGGCTTGAGCGGCACGGCGTCGGGGTTGTCCGGGCCGGCGATCAGCGGAGCGGCCAGCCAGACCACCCGCTCCTCGTCGGCGTGCCCGACGACCAGCGCCCGGCCGGCCAGGCCGTCGGCGGTGGGCTCGGAGAGCACCTCGCGCAGCCCGCAGACCTCGCCGATGCGCTCGAAGTCGCCTGCTTCGACGACGGTGAGCGCCTCATTGAGGCGCACGGTCTGCCCGCTGGCCAGGGTCTCGGTGTCGACCGCCGGGGAGACCGCGACGCGCATGCGCCGTCCCGAGGTGAACACGTCGACCGTCTCGTCGGGGAACCGGGCCAGGAAGACCCCGTACCCACTGGGTGGTTGGGCCAGCCGGTCGACCTCCTCGCGGAGCGCGATCAGCTGGCTGCGGGCTTCCTTGAGGGTCTCGGTGAGCTTCTCGTTGCGCGCCGACAGCTGGGCGAGCCGGCTGGCGGACTCGGCGAGACGCTGCTCGAGAACACGGGCGTGGCGTGGCGATTCGGTGAGCTTGCGGCGCAGCAGCGCCACTTCCTCCTCGAGGAAGCGGATCTGCGCGGCGGCCTCGGCGGGACTCAAGTCCCCCGGGTCACCGTTATCGCGCCTGCCGGGACCGTCGTAGGGGTTCACGGCATCCTCCCTCCGTGTTCCGTTTCCATACGGTACCTGGCCACCCCGCGTGCGACCCTGCGGCGAACCGGTGATCCATCACTCAGCCGGACGGGAGCTTGACGCGCAGGTACCAACCGCCCCAGTGACGGTGACGACCTGTGACCGTGGCCCGGCGCGGCCGGTTCAGCGACTCGCGCGCCGGAGTTGCGGACGCGGTGTGAACGGGGCCCGCGACCGGCGGTCGAACGCGACTCCCCCGTTCCGACGCGTCCCCCGACCACCCCTCCATCCTAGGCGCGCGGCGGCCGGCGGGGCGCGCCGCGCGCGGAACGCGGCGGTCCCACGATCGGGACGATCGCCCCGACCGTTCGGGGGGCTCAGCGGGTGGTCGTCGGGCGGCGCTGGGGGCGCGGCGGGACGACGCCGTCGGCCAGCCGGCGCGCGGTCACCAGGAACGCGGTGTGGCCCTGCATGCGGTGGTCGGGGCGGACCGCGAGCCCCACCACGTGCCAGGGCCGCACCAGGCACTCCCAGGCCTGCGGCTCGGTCCAGCAGCGCTGCTCGCGCAGGTCCTCGACCAGCCGCGACAGCTGCGTCGTGGTGGCCACGTAGCCGACCAGGACCCCGCCGGGGACCAGCGTCGCCGCGACCGTGCCCAGGTGCTCCCAGGGGGCCAGCATGTCCAGCACGATCCGGTCGACCGGTTCGGCGGCGCCGTCGTGCGCGGCCAGGTCGTCGACGCGCAGGGTCCAGTTGGCCGGGCGCTCGCCGTGGAAGGCGACGACGTTGCGCTCGGCGTACTCGGCGTGGTCGGGGCGGATCTCGTAGGACAGCACGCTGCCGGTGGGACCGACGGCCTGCAGCAGCGAGCAGGTCAGCGCGCCCGAACCCGCCCCGGCCTCGAGCACCCTGGCCCCCGCGAACACGTCGCCCCACATCAGGATCTGGGCGGCGTCCTTCGGGTAGATCACCTGGGCGCCGCGCGGCATCGACAGCACGAAGTCGGCCAGCCGGGGGCGCAGGGCGAGGTAGGGGGTGCCGACGGCGGAGACGACCAGGCTGCCCTCCGGGCGGCCGATCAGGTCGTCGTGGTCGAGGCCGCCGCGGTGGGTGTGGTAGCGCCCGCCGGTCTCCAGCGTGATCGTGTAGTGGCGGCCCTTGGGGTCGGTGAGCTGGACCCGGTCGCCCGCGCGGAAGGCCCCGCCGCGGGCCGGGCCGGGCGCGGGCGCCGTGTCCCCCGGCCCCGCGTCGGGCACCGTGGCATCGGGCACCGTGGCATCGGGCACCGTGGCATCGGGCACCGTGGCATCGGGCACCGTGGCATCGGGCACCGTGGCATCGGGCACCGTGGCATCGGGCACCGTGGCATCGGGCACCGTGGCGTCCGGCGCTGCGCCGTCCGGGGCGGGCGGCGGGGTGGGCAGGTGGTCGGACAGGTCGGTCATCGATCCCAGTTCGTGCATCGGAGCCTCGTGCGTCGGCGCGCGCTCGGTCGGTCAGGAAACTCAGTTGGTCAGGACGAGCTTCCAGGCGCCGTCGATGCGGCGCATCCCCCACGTCGTGGGCGACGCGTTGCCGTCGACGACGGCCGTCCAGCGCACGGTGGCCTCGTCGCCGTCGACCTGGATGTCGTCGATCTTGGCGGTCCGCGAGATGGTGTCGGCGGTCTCCGCCGCGCCGCCCTGGTCGAACACGACGGCGAACGCCTCTTCGCAGGTGGCGGCGTTGACGCCCTGGGTGGCCAGGCTGGAGAGCAGCTTGGCGGTCGCCTCGGGGGCGTTGTAGGCGCAGGCGGCCGGGAAGTCCCGGGCCAGCACGGCGGTGTGGTAGCCCTTGAAGGCCTCGTCGATCTCGGTGGCGGCGTCGGCACCGCACGCGGCGACGCCGGCGGTGAGCACCGCCGCGACGAGCACGGCCCGCAGCGTCTTCACCCGCACAACGTACGGGTCGGGCCCCGCCGGCCCGGTTCGGGGTGCCCCGGCGCTGTCGGTGCGCTCGCCTACGCTCGGTCCATGACGGAGACACTGGACGACACGGCGCCTCCCGGCGCGCTCGCCGGGGGCGGCGCGGACGCCCCGGCGCCGCGGCGGCGCCCGGCGTTGTCACCGTCGCGGGCGGGCGATTTCAAGCAGTGCCCCCTGCTCTACCGGTTCCGCGCGATCGACCGGCTCCCCGAGCTGCCCACCCGCCCGCAGGTGCGCGGCACGCTGGTGCACGCCGTGCTGGAGCGGCTCTTCGAGCTGCCCGCCGCCGAGCGGCTGCCGGCCACGGCTGCGGCGATGGTCGAGCCGGTGTGGGCCGAGCTGTGCGCGTCCTGGCCCGAGCTGCTCGAGCTGCTGTTCACCGGGCCCGACGACCCCGAACTCGGCCCCTGGCTGGGGTCGGCGGGTCCCCTGCTGGAGGCCTACTTCCGCCTGGAGGACCCGCGGCTGCTCGACCCGCAGGCCCGCGAGCTGCTGGTGGAGACCGAGCTGGAGTCCGGGCTGCTGCTGCGCGGCTACATCGACCGCCTCGACGTGGCGCCCGACGGCGAGATGCGCGTCATCGACTACAAGACCGGGGCCGCCCCGCGCCCGACGGGCGAGACGCGCGCCCTGTTCCAGATGAAGTTCTACGCGCTGGCCCTGCTGCACCTGCGCGGCGCGGTGCCCGCCCAGCTGCGGCTGCTCTACCTCGCCGACACCGAGTCGCTGACCTACCGCCCCGAGGAGGAGGAGCTGCGCCGCTTCGAGGGCACGCTCAACGCGATCTGGGATGCCGTGCTGCGGGCCGGGCGCGACGGCGACTTCCGCCCCAACCCGGGCCGGGTGTGCGAGTGGTGCAGCCACAAGGCGCTCTGCCCCGCCTGGGACGGCACCCCGCCCCCCTACCCGGGCTGGCCGGGCGACGCCGTCGACGGCGGCACCGCCGACGAGAGCCGGGACGACACGGCGGCGTCCGGGGTCGCCGGGGGCGCGCACACCGGCTGACATGATCGGGCGCGTGTCCGAGAGCGCCCCCGAGCTGGAGCCCTACTACCTGCCCCTCGACGGCCCCGACGGCGAGCGGTTCCACGCCACGTTCTCCACGACCGGGCCGTGGTTCGCCGACGCCCAGCACGTGGGGCCGCCCTCGGCGCTGCTGGCCAGGGCGGTCGAGCGGTGCGACCCGCGCCCGCAGACCCAGCTCGCCCGGTTCACCGTCGAGGTGCTGGGGCCGGTGCCGGCCGGGGAGATCCAGGTCAGCGCCGTGGTCGAGCGCCCGGGGCGGGCCATCGAGCTGGTGGCCGCGGAGATGCGCGCGGGCGGTCGGGCGGTGCTGCGCGCCCGCGCCTGGCGGATCGCCACCGGCGACACCGCCGCGGTGCAGGTCGGTGCGGCCGAGCCGCCCGCCCCGCCCGACACCGTGGCGGCGGGCTCGCCGACCATGACCGGCTGGCTGCCCGGGTTCGTCGACTCGGTGGAGTGGCGGTTCCTGCGCGGCTGGTTCACCGACCCGGGTCCGGGCACCGCCTGGATCCGCCAGCGCGTCGACCTCGTGGCGGGCGAGCGGCCCAGCCCGCTGCAGCGGCTGGCGGTGGTGGCCGACTCGGCGAACGGGGTGGCGGCGCCGCTGGACGTGCGCGACTGGCTGTTCGTCAACACCGACCTGACGCTGCACCTGAGCCGCCCGCCGCGGGGCGAGTGGATGGCCGTGGACGCGGCCACCTCGGTCGGCCCCACCGGCGCGGGCACGGTCGCGGCACTGCTGTTCGACGAGCACGGCCAGGTGGGCCGCTCGGCGCAGAGCCTGGTCGTGCGGCCCCGCTGACCGCCGGCGGCGCTCAGCTCCGCGTACCGCGCCCCGCCGTCGCCGCCGACGGGTAGTAGTCCCCGCGGGCCGCGCCTGCCGGCACCGCCGCCTCGATCGCGGCGAGGTCGTCGGCGCTGAGGGCCAGCTCCGCGGCGGGAAGCGCCTCGGCCAACCGTTCGCGGGTGCGGGCACCGACCAGCGGCACGACGTCGCTCGTGTCGCGGCCCTGCGCCGCCACCCAGGCGATGGCCAGCTGGGCGACCGTGCAGCCCTTCGCCTCCGCGACCGCGCGCAGCGCCTCCACCAGCGCGAGGTTGTGCTCCACGTTCCCGCTGGAGAACCGCGGGATGGCGGCGCGGCTGTCGCCCGGGCCGGTGCGGCGCCCGGCGGACCAGTGCCCGGAGATGAGGCCGCGGCTGAGCACCCCGTAGGCGGTCAGGCCGACGCCGAGCTCGCGCAGCACGGGCAGGACCCCCGCCTCCGCGGTCCGCCGGATCAGCGAGTACTCGATCTGCAGGTCGGCGATCGGGTGCACGGCGTGCGCCCGCCGCACGGTCGCGGCGTCGACCTCGGAGAGGCCGACGTACCGCACGTGGCCGGCGTCGACCATCTCCTTGATCGCACCCACGGTGTCCTCGATCGGGACGGCCGGGTCGAGCCGGGCGGGGCGGTAGAGGTCGATGTGGTCGGTGCCCAGCCGGGTCAGCGAGTAGGCCAGGAAGTTCTTCACCGCCTCGGGGCGGCCGTCGGGGCCGCCGAACTCCGAGCCCGGCCCGCGCAGCATCCCGAACTTCACGCTCAGCAGGTAGCTGTCGCGATCCCGGCCGCGCAGCGCCTCGGCGAGCAGCAGCTCGTTGTGGCCCATGGCGTAGAAGTCGCCGGTGTCGATCAGCGTCACCCCCGCGTCCAGTGCGGCGCGGACCGTGGCGATGCCCTCCCCGCGGTCGGTCGCGCCGTAGGCGCCCGACATGCCCATCGCGCCGAGCCCCAGTGCGGAGACGGTCGGTCCGGTGCGGCCCAGGGTGCGTGTCGGCATCGTCGGTGTCGGAATCGTCGGTGTCTGCTTCGTCGGTGTCTGCTTCGTCGGTGTCTGCACTGCGTCCTCCTCGGTGGTCGTCGCGCCCACCCTGCGCCCGGGCCGCGGTGCGCGGGAGCGGAGCGTCGATCGTGGGAGGGCCGCTCCCTGGCTCGGCGCGCCGGCCGCGGGGAGCATGGGCCCGTGGAACGCGACCAGCTCGCCGACTTCCTGCGCCGGCGCCGCACGGCGATCCGCCCGGCCGAGGTCGGCATCGCCGACGGTCCCCGCCGCCGGACCAGCGGTCTGCGCCGGGAGGAGGTGGCCATGCTCGCGGGCATGTCGGTCGACTACGTCGTGCGCCTGGAGCAGGGCCGCAGCAGCCGGCCCTCGATGCAGCTGCTGGGCGCGCTGGCCCGGGCCCTGCGCCTGTCCGACGACGAGCGCGACCACCTGTTCCGCCTGGCCGGTCACCAGCCGCCGCCGGCCGACGGCGCCGCCCGGCCGGCCCGCGCCGGCCTGCTGCGCGTGCTGGACCTGCTCGGCGACACCCCGGCGCTGGTGGTGTCCGACCTCGGCGAGGTGCTGGCGCAGAACCGGGCGGCGGTCCTGCTGACCGGCGACCAGACCGGCTTCACCGGAGACCGGCGCTACGCCGTGCACCGCTGGTTCACCGAGCCGGCTCCGCACACCGGGCCCGTGCCCGAGGAGCGCGCGGAGCACGCCCGGCGGCTCGTGGCCGACCTGCGCGCGACCGCGGGCCGGCGCACCGGCGACCCCGCGGTCGCCGGGCTGGTCGCGCGGTTGCGGGCGGCGAGCGCGGACTTCGACCGGCTCTGGGTCGAGCACGAGGTGGCGGTGCGGCGCGCCGACCGCAAGACCTTCGTGCACCCGCGGGTCGGCCGCCTGCTGATGGACTGCGAGACCCTCGTCAGCCCCGACCAGCGCCAGCAGCTGCTCGTGCTGACCCCGGCCGACGCCGACGCCCGCGAGCGGATGGACCTGCTGCGCGTGCTCGGGACCGAGGAGTTCCCGGCCGCGGTCCCGCCGCGGTGAGCCGCGGCCGGACCCGCGGTCAGGCAGGGGTGCGCCGGCTCAGAGGGTGGGTTCGATGGGCCCTTCGACGGCCCGGCAGGAGCGGATCGCGGAGGTGAGGATGGCCCGCGCGCCGAGGGCGGCGAGGTCGTCCATCACCTTGTTGGCCTTCTGGTAGCGGACCATGGTGCGCACGGCGACCCAGTCCTCGTCGGCCAGCGGGGACACCGTGGGCGCCTGCAGGCCGGGCGCGATCGCCCTGGCCTTGTCCAGCACGTTCTTCGGGCAGTCGTAGTCGATCATGAGGTACTGCCGGGCGTAGACCACGCCGCGCAGCCGCTCGGTGAAGACCTGCTTGGCCGTCTTGGTCTCGACGGTCTCCTCGCGGTCGGGGCGGGGCTCGCGCTCGATCAGGGTGGCCTGGGACTCCGCGATCGGGTCGCCGAAGGCGCGCAGGCCGTGCTGGCGCAGGGTGCGCCCGGAGGACACCACGTCGGCGATGGCGTCGGCCAGGCCGAGCTGGACCGAGATCTCCACGGCGCCGTCGAGCTTGATGATGTCGGCGCGGACCCGGTTGCGGGCCAGGTGCGCGCGGACCAGCCGGGGGTAGGAGGTGGCGATCTTCTTGCCCTCCAGGTCCTCCAGCTTCCACTCGGTCTCGTCGCTGGTGCCCGGGGCGGCGAAGCGGAACTTCGACGCGCCGAAGCCGAGCTGGATGACGCCCTTGACCTGGCTGCCGGACTCGTCCATCAGGTCGGCGCCGGTGATCCCGAGGTGCAGGTCGCCCGACCCGACGTAGGTCGCGATGTCCTTGGGCCGCAGGTAGAAGAACTCGATCTCGTTCTCCTCGTCCAGCATGCTCAGGTCGCGGTTGTCGGACCGCTGCCGGTACCCCGCCTCGCGCATCATCGTGGCGGCCGGCTCGGCCAGTGTCCCCTTGTTGGGGAGGGCGATGCGGAGCATTGAGCTCTCCTCGGTCGTGCCGGACGTAGCACTGCTCGGTCCGACAGTAGTGCGGTCGCGGAGTCCGCGCCGTGGGCGCGACGCGGCCTCGCCCCGGGGGGCTTACAGGTACTTGTACACGTCTTCCAGCGAGATCTTGCGGCCGATCATCACGACCTGGATCCGGTAGAGCAGCTGGGAGATCTCTTCGGCCAGCGCGTCGTCCGACTCGTGCTCGGCGGCCAGCCACACCTCGCCTGCCTCCTCGAGCAGCTTCTTGCCCTGCGCGTGGACGCCGGCGTCGAGCGCGGCCACGGTGCCCGAACCATCCGGGCGGGTGGCTGCCTTCTCGGTCAGCTCGGCGAACAATCCGTCGAAGGTCTTCACGGCGAGACTCCCCTCTTGCGTCAAGTGTCGACTTTGTGGTGGAGGACCGCACAACCGACCCGCCGACAAGCTGTACCCGGCGCCTCCCACGCGGTGGACGGCGGGGGCGGCGGCGGGATCGCCCGCCGGTCCGGCACCGCCCGCCCAGCGGGTCCCTCCCGGGGACGAGTGGTCCGTCCCGGACCGGCGGGTCACGCCGCGGGCCGCGATCCGGCCGCCCGGTAGACCGCCACGACGTCGTCGGCGCTCAGCCCGGCCAGCGACTCGCGCTGCAGCCTGCGGCTCCCGGCGGGCACCGGGACCTCGCAGGGCACGACGAGGACCGCGGCCCCGGCCCGTTCGGCGGCCTGCGCGCCGGTCGGCGAGTCCTCGACGGCCAGGCAGCGCCCCGGGTCGACGCCGAGCAGCTCGGCCGCCCGCAGGTACGGGTCGGGCGCGGGCTTGCCCCGCGAGACCTCGTCGCCGCACACGCTGACCTGGAAGAACTCGCGCCCGATCCCGTCCAGCGCGGGCTCGGTGAGCACCCGCTGGGTGTTGGTGACCAGGGCCATCGGCCAGCCCGCCGCGGAGACGGTGCGCAGCGCCTCGAGCGCCCCGGGCCGCCACTCCAGCCCGCCGGCGAACAGCTCGCCGGTGCGCTCGGTCATCCAGCGCTGGGCCCGCGCCTTCCGGTCGGGGTCGCGGGGCAGGCCGAGGTCGTCGAACAGGATGTCCAGCGTCGAGGGCATGTCCCCGCCGACCATGGCGGCCCGGGCCGCGGCCGACAGCTCGCCGCCGAGCCAGCGGGCCGTCTCGGCGATGGAGACGGTCCACAGCTTCTCGGAGTCGACGAGCGTGCCGTCCATGTCCCAGAGGACCGCGTCGGGCCCGTCGGCCCGGTCAGCCGGCATTGAAGTACTTCGCCTCCGGGTGGTGGGCCACCATCGCGTCGGTCGACTGCTCCGGGTGCAGCTGCAGCTCCTCGGACAGCTCGACGCCGATCCGGCCGGGCTGCAGCAGCTCCACGATCTTGGTGCGGTCCTCCAGGTTCGGGCAGGCGCCGTAGCCCAGGGAGTAGCGCGCGCCGCGGTAGCCCAGCTTGAAGAACTCCTCGACGTCGGCGGGGTCCTCGGCGGCGAGGGCGGTGACGCCCTCGGCCGTCGGGAACACCAGCTCCTCGCGGACGCGCCGGTGCCAGTACTCGGCGAGCGCCTCGGTCAGCTGCACGCCCAGGCCGTGGACCTCCAGGTAGTCGCGGTAGGCGTCCTTGGCGAACAGCTCGTTGGCGTAGTCGGCGATGGGGTTGCCCATGGTCACCAGGTGCAGCGGCAGCACGTCGACCTCGCCGCGCTCGCGGGCCAGCGCCCGGGGCCGCCAGAAGTCGGCCAGGCACAGGTGGCGGTCGCGGCGCTGGCGCGGGAACTCCAGCCGGTACCGCTCGGGCGAGTCGGCCGTGGGCCCGCCGGCTGTGCCGTCCCCCGCGTCGAGCACGACCAGCGCGTCGCCCTCGGACACCGCCGGGAAGTAGCCGTAGACCACCGCGGCGTGCGCGAGGACGCCCTCGGTGGACAGCCGGTCGAGCCAGTACCGCAGCCGCGGGCGGCCCTCGGTCTCCACCAGCTCCTCGTAGGTGGGCCCCGACCCGCCCTTGGCGCCGCGCAGGCCCCACTGCCCCAGGAACAGGGCCCGCTCGTCGACCATCCCGGCGTACTCGGCCAGCCCGATGCCCTTCACGACCCGGGTGCCCCAGAACGGCGGCACCGGCAGCGGGTTGTCCACCGCGACGTCGGAGCGCTCGGGCATCGGCCCGGCCTGCTCGGCCTCGGCGGCCCGGCGCTTGGCCGCGACGCGCAGCGAGCGCTCGTGGCGGGCCCTGCGCTCGGCGCGGGCCGCCTCCTCCGCCGGGTCGACCTCGGGCAGCTCGCCGCGGCGACGGGCCATGGTGGCGTCCATCAGCCGCAGGCCCTCGAAGGCGTCGCGGGCGTAGGAGACGCGGCCCTGGTAGACCTCGGAGAGGTCGTTCTCCACGTAGGAGCGGGTGAGCGCGGCCCCGCCGAGCAGCACCGGGAGCTTGCCCGCGACCCCGCGGGAGTTCATCTCCTGCAGGTTCTCCTTCATGATCACCGTGGACTTGACCAGCAGCCCGGACATGCCCACGGCGTGCGCGCGGTGCTCCTCCGCGGCCGACAGGATCGTCGAGATGGGCTGCTTGATGCCCAGGTTGACCACGGTGTAGCCGTTGTTGGACAGGATGATGTCGACCAGGTTCTTGCCGATGTCGTGCACGTCGCCCTTGACCGTGGCCAGCACGATCGTGCCCTTGCCGTCGGAGTCGGTCTTCTCCATGTGCGGCTCGAGGTACGCCACCGCCGTCTTCATGACCTCCGCGCTGGCCAGCACGAACGGCAGCTGCATCTGCCCGGAGCCGAACAGCTCGCCGACGGTCTTCATGCCTGCCAGCAGGGTGTCGTTGATGATCTCCAGGGCCGGCCGGGACTCCAGCGCCTGGTCCAGGTCGGCCTCCAGGCCGTTGCGCTCGCCGTCGACGATCCGCCGCTCCAGCCGCTCGAACAGCGGCAGCGCGGCCAGCTCCTCGGCCCGGCCCGCCTTCGCCGAGGACGCCGTGACGCCCTCGAACAGCTCCATGAACCGGTTGAGCGGGTCGTAGCCCTCGCGACGGCGGTCGTAGACCAGGTCGAGCGCGACCGAGCGCTGCTCGTCGTCGATCTTGGCCATCGGCAGGATCTTGGCCGCGGACACGATCGCGGTGTCCAACCCGGCGTTCACGCACTCGTGCAGGAACACCGAGTTCAGCACCTGGCGGGCGGCCGGGTTCAGGCCGAAGGAGACGTTGGACACGCCCAGGGTGGTCTGCACCGACGGGAAGCGGCGCTTGAGCTCGCGGATCGCCTCGATGGTCTCCAGGGCGTCGCGGCGGACCTCCTCCTGCCCGGTGGTGATCGGGAAGGTCAGGGTGTCGACGACGATGTCCTCGACGTGCATGCCGTGGTTGGCGGTCAGGTCGCGGATGAGCCGGTCGGCCACCCGGACCTTCCACTCCGCGGTGCGGGCCTGGCCCTCCTCGTCGATGCACAGCGCGACGACCGCGCAGCCGTGCTCGCGGACCAGCTCCATGGCCCGCTGGAACCGCGAGCCGGGGCCGTCGCCGTCCTCGTAGTTGACCGAGTTGATGATCGAGCGCCCGCCCAGGCGCTCCAGCCCGGCGCGCAGCACCTCCGGCTCGGTCGAGTCGAGCATGACCGGCAGCGTCGAGGCGGTGGCCAGCCGACCGGCCAGCTCGGCCATGTCGGCCACGCCGTCGCGGCCGACGTAGTCGATGCACAGGTCGATCATGTGCGCGCCCTCGCGGGTCTGCTCGCGGGCGATCGCGACGCAGTCCTCCCAGTTCTCGGCGAGCATCGCCTCGCGGAACTTCTTCGAGCCGTTGGCGTTGGTCCGCTCGCCGACCATGAGCACCGAGGTGTCCTGGCGGAACGGCACCGGCGCGTACAGCGAGCTGACCCCGGGCTCGGGGCGCGGCTGGCGCCGGGCGGGCTCGACCGCGGCCACCGCGTCGACGATCCCGCGCACGTGCGCGGGCGTGGACCCGCAACAGCCGCCGACCAGCCGGGTGCCGTACTCGCGCACGAAGGCGGCCAGCGCCGTGGCCAGCCCGTCGGGGTCGAGCGGGTACTCCGCGCCGTTGGGGCCCAGCACCGGCAGGCCGGCGTTGGGCATCACCGACAGCGGGATGCGCGCGTGCTTGGACAGCGTGCGCAGGTGCTCGCTCATCTCCTCCGGGCCGGTCGAGCAGTTGAGCCCGATCAGGTCGACGCCCAGCGGCTCGATCGCGTTCAGCGCGGCGCCGATCTCCGAGCCGAGCAGCATCGTGCCGGTGGTCTCCACCGCGACCTGGGCCACGATCGGGATGCGCCTGCCCTCCACCCGCATCGCCCGCTGCACGCCCAGCACGGCCGCCTTGACCTGCAGCAGGTCCTGGCAGGTCTCGATGACGATCGCGTCGGACCCACCGGCGACCAGGCCGCGCCCGCACTCGGTGTAGGCGTCGCGCAGCGCGGCGAAGCCGGCGTGGCCCAGGGTGGGCAGCTTGGTGCCGGGCCCGACCGAGCCGAGCACGAAGCGCGGGCGGTCGGGGGTGGACATCTCGTCGGCGACCTCGCGGGCCAGCCGGGCGCCCTTCTCGGCGAGCTCGAAGATGCGGTCGGCGATGTCGTAGTCGGCGAGGTTGGGCAGGTTCGCCCCGAAGGTGTTGGTCTCCACCGCGTCCGCGCCCGCCTCGTAGTAGGCGCGGTGGATGGAGCGGACGACGTCGGGGCGGGTGTCGTTGAGGATCTCGTTGCAGCCCTCCAGACCCCGGAAGTCGTCCATCACGAGGTCGCCGCGCTCGCCGGCGTCCTGCAGCATCGTCCCCATCGCCCCGTCGGCGACCACCACCCTCTCGGCGAGGGTGTCCAGGAAGGCGCTGTCGACGCGGGGGGCGCTGGAATCCGTTACCACGCCGGACACGATAGTCGTGCTCCCGGTGGGCAACGCCGCCGTGCGGCCCCGGAGCGGCCCCCCGTGCGGCCGCCGGGGGGACACCCGGCGAGGCGGTCGGGCGTGACACCCCGGGGACGCAGCCGACGCGGATGGGCCCAGCGGCCTTAGGCTGGACCGATGACCGATCGCCAGCCGGACACCGGAGCGGAGAACGAGCTCCCGCACCTCGTGGAGCCGGTGATGATCGCCGCGTTCGAGGGGTGGAACGACGCCGGTGAGGCCGCCAGCACGGCGTTGGAGCACCTGGAGCTGAGCTGGGACGCCACCCCGCTCGCCTCGATCGACCCCGAGGAGTACTACGACTTCCAGGTGACCCGACCGCACGTGCGGTCGGCCGACGGCGTGACCCGGCGCATCGACTGGCAGACCACCCGCCTGTCGGTGGCCACGCTCCCCGGCACCGAGCGCCACGTCGTGCTGGTCAACGGCATCGAGCCGAACCTGCGCTGGCGCGCCTTCTGCAAGGAGCTGCTCGGCTACGTCGAGAAGCTCGGCGTGACGAAGGTCATCACACTGGGCGCGCTGCTGACCGACACCCCGCACACGCGGCCGACGCCGGTCAGCGGCATCTCCTACGACAAGGCCTCGGCCAAGCGCATGCAGGTCGAGCCGTCGACCTACCAGGGGCCCACCGGCATCGTCGGGGTGTTCCAGAACGCCTGCGTCGAGGCCGGGGTGCCGGCGCTGTCGTTCTGGGCGGCGGTGCCGCACTACGTCTCGCAGGCCCGGGTGCCCAAGGCGGCGGTGGCGCTGCTGCACCGCGTCGAGGAGACCCTCGACGTCGAGGTCCCCCTCGGCGGGCTGCCCGAGCAGGCCGAGGAGTGGGAGCGCACGGTCTCGGAGATGGCCGAGGCCGACGACGAGGTCCGCGAGTACGTCCGCCAGCTCGAGGAGCAGGCCGAGGCCGACGGCGACGAGCTCCCGGAGGCCGACGGGGACGCCATCGCCGCCGACTTCGAGCGCTACCTGCGCCGGCGCGGCTCCGGCGGTTCCGGCAGCTGAAGCGCACCGGACCGGGCGGAGGGCTGGCCAGGGCCGGTCTGTACGCCGGCGCCTACCTCGGCCCCTTCGGCGGTGGGGTCACCGTCGCCATGCTGCCCGAGCTCGGGACCAGCTACGCGGTCGGCTCCGGGGACGCGGCGGTGTCGGTGACCGCGTACACGCTGCCGTTCGCGGCCCTGATGCTGGGGTCGGGCACCTGGGGGGCGCGGTGGGGGCGGCGGCGCACGGTGGTCGTGGCCTACCTCGTCTACGCCGTGGCCTCGGTGGCGTGCCTGCTGGCGCCGTCCTGGGAGCTGTTCCTGGCCGGGCGGGCGCTGCAGGGCGCGGCCAACGCGTTCACCACGCCGCTGGTGATGGCCGCGCTGGCCGCGGCCACCGACCCGGACCGGCTGGGCCGGGCGCTGGGCTGGTTCGGCTCCCTGCAGTCCGCCGGCCAGACCTCCGCGCCGCTGATCGGCGGGCTGGCCGCGGAGCTGGACTGGCGGCTGGCGTTCGGCGGGGTCGCCGTGGTCGCGGTGGCGCTGGCGGTGCTCGGCATCCCCGACGGGCGCACAGCGGAGCCCGGGCGCCCCACCCTGCGCGCCGCGCTGCGACCCGAGGTGCTGCGGATCGGCATCGCGGTCGCGATCGGCTGGGGCTGGATGGCCGGCCTGGCGTTCCTGCTCGCGCTGCGCCTGGAGGACGCCTTCGGTCTGGACGCCGGGGCCCGCGGGCTGGTGCTGACCGGGATCGGCGTGGCCGGGCTGGTGTTCGCCCCGCTCGTCGGGCGCGGCGTGGACCGCATCGGCGCCCGGCGCACCATCCTGCTCGGCGCGGCGCTGGGCACCCTCGTGCTGGTGGGCGTGGGCCTGGCCCCCACCGTCTGGGCGGTGGCGGCGATCTGGGCCCTGGGCGGCCCGGCCACCCAGATGGTCCTGGTGGGCACGAACACGATGGTGCTCGGCGCCGGGCGGGCCAACGCCGGCGGCGCCACCTCGGTGGTGCAGGCGGTGCGGTTCGGCGGCTCGTCGGTCGCGCCGGTGGTGTTCACCCCGATCTACCACGCCGATCCGCTGGCGGCATTCCTCGCCCCCGCAGCGGCGCTGGCGGTGCTGGTGCCGCTGGCCGTGCCCCGCGGCGGGGCGCCGGGGCGGCCCGCCGGGCGGGTGCCGGAGGCGTAGACGCGAGCGCGACTCAGCCGAGCACCGCCAGCAGGGCCCGGGAGTAGGCGCGCTCGGCGTCGACGTCGACGTGGCGCTCCTCCCCCGTGCCGACCGCGATCGTCACGGCGAAGCCGTCGCCGACCGGCTCCAGGCCGCGGAACCGGGCGCCGAGGGCCTCCCGCAGCTGGCTCTCGTGCGGCAGCCAGACCACGGCCTCCTGCTCGACGGAGTCCAGGGCCCACTCGGTGGTGCCGTTGAACCGGAACAGCCGCCCGGTCGGGGCCTCGTGCACGTCGATGGTCAGCTCGCTGACCACGAACACCTCGTCGTCCATGCCCCGGTCGGCGATGACGAACCGGTCGCCCGGCGCCGGGGTCCAGGCCAGGCCGGCGGCGCGCAGCCGCTCGGCCAGCTCGACGCCGATCACGTGCCGGGCACCGGGCCCGGCCGCAGCGCCACGCCGAGCAGCGCGTCCACCGCGTCACGGGCCAGCGCGGGCGCCTGCGCGTCGCGGCCGCGGCGTTCCAGCGCCTCGCCCGCCCACGCGTCGACGGCGGCCAGCGCGGCCGGGGTGTCCAGGTCGTCGGCGAGGTGCGTGCGCAGCCGGGCGACCAGGTCGGCGGCGTCCGGGGCGGTCTGCAGCGCCGTCGCCTCCCGCCACCGCGCCAGGCGCCCCTGCGCCTCGGTGAGCAGGGCGTCGGTCCAGGGGCGGTCGGTGCGGTAGTGCCCGGCCAGCAGGGCCAGCCGCACGGCGCTCGGGTCGACGCCGGAGGCCCGCAGCTTGGAGACGAACACCAGGTTGCCGCGGGACTTCGACATCTTCTCGCCGTCCAGCCCGATCATCCCGGCGTGCGTGTAATGCCGGGCGAACGGGTGCACGCCGGTGAAGGCCTCGGCGTGCGCGGCGCCGGACTCGTGGTGGGGGAAGATCAGGTCGGAGCCGCCGCCGTTCAGGTCGATCTGCGGGCCGAGCCGGTTGAGCGCGATGGCCGCGCACTCGACGTGCCAGCCGGGGCGCCCGGCGCCGAGGTCGCCCGCACCTGCCGCGGTAGCGACCCCGGTGTCGCCGATGTCGGCGCTGCCGTTCCAGGAGGGCTCGCCCTCGCGGGCCATCCGCCACAGCAGCGGGTCGACGGGGTGCCGCTTGCCCGGGCGGTCGGGGTCGCCGCCGCGCTCGGCCGAGAGCCTGCGCATGGTGGCCTCGTCGTAGTTCGACTCGTAGCCGAAGCGGCCGGTGACCGAGGAGTCGAAGTAGACGTCGGGGAACTCGGGGTCCTCGACCCGGTAGGCGGCCCCGGCGGCGAGCAGCTTGGCCACCAGCTCGGTGATCTCGTCCATGGCCTCGACCGCGCCGATGTAGTGCCGCGGGGCGATCACCCGCAGCGCCTCCATGTCCTCGCGGAACAGCGCCGTCTCGCGCATCCCGAGCACGACCCAGTCGTCCTGGTCGCGGGCGGCGCGCTCGAGCAGCGGGTCGTCGATGTCGGTGACGTTCTGCACGTAGTGCACGTCGTGGCCCAGGTCGCGCCACACCCGGTTGACCAGGTCGAAGGCCAGATACGTCGCGGCGTGGCCCAGGTGGGTGGCGTCGTAGGGGGTGATGCCGCAGACGTACATCAGGGCCGTGGCCCCGGGCGCGGTGGGCCGCACCCGGCCGGTGGCGGTGTCGTGCAGGCGCAGCGGCGGCCCACCACCGGCCAGCCGCGGAACGTCGACGGAAGCCCAGGTCTGCATGAGCACAAACCTACGTGCCCGCCCGCCGCCGCGGCGGGTCCGGCGCCGTGATCGCGGACCGGTCGGCGCCGACCGCGCCGGGCGGCCGGACCGGCCACCGCGCTACCGCGGCGGCGGGAACGTCGCCAACCGCTGGTAGTGCCGGGAGTGCTGGTCGAAGCGCGACAGCAGCCTGCGGGCAGCCGGGGGGACCACCGAGGCCGACGGGTCGCCGCCGGTGAACGCGGCGACCGCGGCCCAGTCGTCGAAGGTCATCACGGTCAGGGTCTCCCCCGCCGCGGCCGGGTCCAGCTCCCGCGGGTCGCGGCCCCACACGCCCAGCTCGCGCAGGCCGGGGACGCCGCGGTCCAGGATCGCCGGGGCGATCTCCTCGGTCAGCAGCCGGCGGTAGGGCTCGGTGCGGTCCGGTGCGGTCTCCCCGCGCCAGAGTCGGAGTATCACGGCGTCCTCCCCGTCGAATCGCGGCACTGCTCCGCAGCACACTGTCATGTTGACAGTACCCTGTCACTATGACCGAGGAAGCCGACCTCTACCGGCTGCTGATCGCCGACGTCTACGAGCTCGCCGGGGAGTCCCGCCGGACCAGCGAGGCGCTGGCGGGTGAGGTCGGCCAGACCGCGGCCCGCTGGCACGTGCTCAGCGTCCTGTCCGACGGGCCGCGCACCGTGGCCGGCGCCGCGCGCCGCCTCGGGCTGGCCCGCCAGAGCGTGCAGCGCGTGGTCACCGACCTCGTGCGGGCCGACCTGGCCCGGCTGCGGACCAACCCCGACCACGCCCGGGCCCCGCTGGTCGAGCTGACCGCCGAGGGCCGGTCGACGCTGCGCGCGCTGGTCCGGCGCTCGGACGCGGACCGCTCCGCCGTGCTGCGCGAGGCCGACCTGACCCGCGACGACCTCGACGGGGCGCGCGCCGTGCTCCGCCGGCTCACCGCCACCCTGCGCGACCACGCGCGGGAACGGTGAGCCGGTGCCCTCTCAGCGCCGGTTGCGCAGGTAGTCCGACACCACCTCGGCGCCCAGCCCGTCCAGCGTCGGGGCCACGACCCGGCCCCCGCAGCGGCGGGCCACGTCGTCGATGAACGCGGCCAGCCGCGGGTCCTCGCCGAGCTTGAAGAACGTCACGGCCGGCTTGACGGCCATGAGGCGGTCGAGCTCGGCCACCGTGGCGGTGATGGTCTCCCGGCTGGGCGGCCAGTCGAAGTACATGCTGCCGTCGGGTTCGAGGTGCGAGGTGGGCTCGCCGTCGGTGACCACGAGCACCACCGGCTGCGCGTCGGGCTGCCTGCGCAGGTGCTGGCCGGCCAGGATCAGGGCGTGGTGCAGGTTGGTGCCCTTCTCCCAGGTGCCCTCCAGCCCGATCAGCTCGCCGAGCTCGACCTCCCGCGCGTAGGGGCCGAAGGTGATCAGCTTGAGGTCGTCGCCGCGGAAGCGGGTCGAGATCAGCTGGTGCAGGGCGAGCGCGGTGCGCTTCATCGGCACCCAGCGCCCGTCCATCACCATCGACCACGAGGTGTCGACCAGCAGCGCCACCGCGGCCCGGCTGCGCTGCTCGGTCTCCACGATCTCCACGTCGGTGACGTCGAGGGCCCGCGGGTCGCCGCCGGCGCGGCGCAGCTGCGCGTTGAGCATCGTGCGCGACACGCTCCAGGGTTCGGTGTCGCCGAAGGCCCACGGCCGGGTGGCCCCGGTGACCTCGCCCGCGGCCCCGGAGCGGCGGGTCTCGCGCTCGCCGCGCCGCGCGCCCATCCTGTCGACCACGTCGCGCAGGGCCGACTCGCCGAGCCTGCGCAGCGCCTTGGGCGAGAGCTGCAGCGAGCCGTCCGCGGCGCGGGTGAACAGCCCGTCGCGCTCCAGCTCGCGCTGCAGGTCGGCCAGGGCCTGCGCGTCGACGCGGGCCCGGTCGCCGAGGTGGCGGCCCAGCGCCTCCAGGTCGATGTCCTCCATGCGGGCGCCCGGGTAGCTCTGCGAGAGCTGCTCGGCCAGCGCGTCGAGCTGGCCGAGCTCCTCCATGGCCCGGGTGGCCTCGCCCATTCCCAGCGGGTTGTCACCGCGGAAGCGGCCGTCGCCGTCCCAGTCCTCGCCGGGGCGCAGCCCCTGCAGCTGGGCGTCGAGCTGGGCCAGCTGCTCGGCCAGCCGCGGGTCGCCGAACGCCTGCTGGGACAGCTCCATCAGCTCGGCGCGCTGCTCGGCGGTCATCGAGTTGAGCATCCGCTGGGCGGCCGCCGAGCGCTGCGCGAGCAGGTCGACGAGCTCGTCGGTGCTCTGCGGGCCCTCCGGGAAGAAGTCGCCGTGGCGGCGCATGAACTCGGCGAACTGCTGCGCGGTGTCCTGGCCCTGCGCGTGCGCGGCCAGCAGCCGGTTGAGGTCGGTGAGCATCTCCCGGATGCGCTCGACGTCCTGCGGGGTGGCGTTCTCCATCGCCTGCTTCATGCCGGCGAAGCGCTGGTCGAGCATCTCCCGGCCGAGCAGGTCGCGGATCTCCTGGTAGGCCTCACGGGCGTCGGCGGAACGCCAGTCGTAGGAGTCCAGCTCGCGCACGGCGCCGCCGGTGTCCGAGGGCAGGGCGTCGAGCTGCATCTCGCGGAACCGCGCGTCCTCGGAGTCGTCGCGACCCAGCGAGTCGCGTTCGGCGTCCATGGCGCGCTGCAGCAGCTCGCGGACCTGCTGCAGGGTGCCGTCGAGGCGGTTGTCGCGCTGCAGCCGGCTGCGCCGCTGCCAGACCTCGCGGGTCAGCTCGTCGAGGCCGCGGCGCTCGCCTGCGCCGCGGCGGAGCAGCTCCTGCAGGGCGCTGCGCGGGGAGGCGCCCTCCATGACGTCGCGGCCGATCTCGTCCATCGCCGACCGCAGGTCGAACGGAGGGGCGAGCGGGTCGGGGCCTTCGACGTAGGGGCCGTAACGGAAACGTCGATCACGCCTGGGCACGAGATCCACGCTACGCCGCGACGGGCGGGGCGCGAGCCGACATCCGCGCCGGACCCGGTCAGCCGACCAGTGCGTGCGCGCCGGACACGGCCAGCACCGGGCCCGGCAGCGGGATCCGCACCGGGCGCACCGCCGCACCCTCGGACAGCCCGCCCAGCGCCAGCCCCGATCCCCATGCCCACAGCCCGCCGTCGCCGTCCACGGCGTAGCCGGTGAGCCCGTAGGCGCCGATCAGGCGCGCGGGGGGCAGGCCGGGCACCACCCGGGGCACGGCCGAGACGTGGTCGGCGACCTCGCCGTCCCCGAGCACCCCCTGCACGCCGCGGCCCCAGGCCCAGACCGCTCCGGCCCCGTCGAGGGCGAACGCGACGTCGCGCCCGCCCGCGACCTGCACCACGCCGGTCGGGGCGGCGAGCCCGACGGGGCGCCCGGTCTGGCCCCCGGTGGGTTCGACGCCCAGCAGGCCGTGCACGTTGTTGCCCCACGCGCAGACCCGCCCGGAGGAGGTGGCCGCCACCACCGCTCCCCCGGCGGCCGCGACCGAGGTGACGCCCCGGACGTCGTCGACGACCGTGACGTCGGTGCGGTCCCGGTCGCCCAGCACGGCGGTGAGGTTCACGCCCCACCCCGCCACGGTGCCGTCGCCGAGCAGCGCGATGGCCGCCAGGTCGCCCTCGGAGACCGCGACGACGTCGCGCAGACCGTCGACGGGGATCGGGCTCGGCTCGGCCCGCTCGCCCTCGCGCACGCCGCCGCGGGCCAGGAACCCGTCGCCCCAGGCCAGGACGGTGCCATCGGTCCGCACCACGAAGAAGGCCTGCCCCACGGCGTGCACCGAGCGCGCGTCGGTGATACCGGGCACCGGGCGCGGGGTCGGGGCGTGGTGGCGCCGCGGGTCGCCGTCGCCCAGCGAGCCCCGGTGGCCCGTGCCGTAGGCGGAGACGGTGCCGTCGGCGTGCACCGCGGCCGTGGTGTGCCCGGTGCTGGCGACCGACACGACGTCGTCCCACCCCGGGACGGCCGTGGGCGTGCCGGTGGCCGGCGGGCGCGGCGGGGCGCCCGCGCTCTCGAACGGCGGCAGCCAGGTGTGGACGGTGCCGGGGCCGACGGCGACCGGCCGGGGGGAGGCCGTGCCCTCCGGGCAGCCCGGGGCGGCGAGCACGGCGCGGTCGGCGGGGGCGCATCCGGGCAGCCCGGCCAGCGACGCGATGCCGGCGGCGAGGGCGAGGAGTCGGCGGCGTCCGGGGGAACGGGGCATACCGGGCAGTCTCTCCGGCGCCGGCGCGCGGCGGATCCGCAGTTCCGCGGAGGGTTCGGTGACGGTTCGGCGGACGCCGCCGCAGGCCCGATCGCCCGATCCGCGCGCTCGAGATGCACAACACGCACCTCCAGGGGGCCCATCAGGCGCGTGGTGTACATCTCCCGCGGGAGCCCTTCCGGTCAAACGGCCAGTACGCGCAGGGCCGCGGCGCGGGCCCGGGCCGGCGCGTCGACCACGCCCGCCGCCGTGGCCAGGACGGTGGCCCCCTCGTACAGCAGGTGCAGTTCGGTGCCCACGCGGTCGGCGTCGGGGACGCCCGCCTCGGCGACGAGGGCGACCAGGTAGCGCAGCATCCACTGCTTCTCCGCGCGGATCTCGGCGACCGCGGGGTGGTCGGTGCCGCCGACCTCGGCGTAGGCGTTGACGAAGGCGCAGCCGCGGTCCTGCTCGCGCAGCCAGGCCTCGAGGACGTCGAAGACGGCGGCCGGGCGCCCCGGCCCGAGCGGTGCGTCCGACATCCCGGCGCGCAGGAACGCCCGCCAGACCCGGGCGCGCCTGCGCAGGTAGCGCGCGACCAACTCGTCCTTGGAGCCGAACCGGTCGTAGAGGGTCTTCTTGGTGGTGCCCGCGGTCTCGGCGATCAGGTCCACGCCGACCGCGCGGATGCCGCGCCGGTAGAACAGCGCGCTCGCGGCCTCCAGCAGGCGCTCACCGGCCGGCGTGAGCGCCTCCTCGGGCGCGGGATCGGGCGCGGGACCGAGTACGGCGTCGGATGGGGCGGTGCTGGTCATCGATCCTCCTCCGGCGGCTCCACTGCGAGTATACCGACCGGTGTGGTTACGTCGAGGGCATGCGTTCGAACTCGATCCTGGCCGTGGCCTTCGTGGTGCTGTGGAGCTCGGGCTTCGTCGGCGCCGAGCTGGGCACCGCGCACGCCGCCCCGGACACGCTGTTGGCCTGGCGCTACGCCGCGGCGGCCGGGCTGCTGCGGCTGGCCGTTGCCGTCCGGCGGGAGCCGCTGCCCCGCGGCGCGCTCGGGCGGCAGGTGCCGCTCGGGCTGCTCACCCAGGTGCTCTACCTGGGCGGCGTCGTCGGCGGGGTGGCGCTCGGCGTGCCCGCCGGCACGACCGCGCTGATCGCCGCCCTGCAGCCGCTCGTGGTCGCGATCGGGTCGGGGCCGGTGCTCGGCGAGGGCACCACCGCGCGGCAGCGCTGGGGGCTGCTGGCCGGGCTGGCCGGGGTGGCGCTGGTGGTGGGGGGCGACCTCGGGCCCGGCACGGCGCCGTGGTGGGCGTTCCTGCTGCCCGTCGGCGGGATGCTCGCGCTGTCGGCCGGCACGCTGGCCGAGCGCCGGCTGCGGCCCCCGGAGACCCCGCTGGCCTCGATGGCGCTGCAGGCGAGCACCGCCGCGGTGGTCTTCATCGCCTCCGCGGCCATCGGCGGACGGCTCGCCCCGCCGGCCGAACCGGTCTTCTGGGTGGCGGTCGCCTGGACGGTGGTGCTGTCGTCCTTCGGCGGGTACGGCACCTACCTGCTGGTACTGCGGCGCAGCGGTCCGCTGCGGGTCAGCACGCTGCTCTACCTGACCCCGCCCACCACGATGGCCTGGACCTTCGCCATGTTCGGTGACGTGCCCGGCCCGCTGGCCGCGCCCGGGATCGCGCTGTGCGCGGTCGGGGTCGGGCTGGCGCTGCGGGCCGGGCAGGCGCCTACCGGTAGCTCACCGAGTCGTCGTCGGTCTCGTCCTTGGTCAACCGCCGGGTCAGGTACAGCAGCTCCAGGGCCAGCTCGGCCGCGCTGGCCATCGGCCCCGGGTCCTCGGTGCCCCCGGCGTCCAGCCGCGACGCCACCTCGGTGAGCACGGCGGTGGCCGGCAGCGCGGCCACCACCTCCCGGGCCGGGATCCGCTCCCCGGTCCGGACCGGGTTGCCGGACACGGCCTCGGCGAGCGCGTTCAGGTCGATGCCGCGCAGCCGGAAGCGCGCGGTGTCGGCGGTGGCCCGGCGCAGCAGGTGCACCAGGTGCTCGGTCTCGCGGCCCTCCTCGCCGGAGGCGAACTCCAGCTTGCCGCGCAGCACCGCGGGCACCGAGTCCAGGTCGACCGGCCGGGCGTAGGCCCGGCCCTCCCCGGTGATCGCGGCCCGGCGCAGCGCGGCGGCGGCCACGGTCTCCGCGGCGGCCACGGCGAACCGCGCCGACACCCCGGAGGCCTGGTCGACCGCGCTGGAGTCGCGCAGCGAGCGGGTGAACCGGGCGACGACCTCGATGAGGTGGCGGGGCACCTCGGCGACCAGCTCGGCCTCCTGCTCGACCAGGGCGATCTCGTCGGCCAGCTCCAGCGGGTAGTGCGTGCGGACCTCGGCGCCGAAGCGGTCCTTGAGCGGGGTGATGATCCGCCCGCGGTTGGTGTAGTCCTCCGGGTTGGCGCTGGCCACCAGCAGGATGTCCAGCGGGAGGCGCAGCGTGTAGCCGCGGACCTGGATGTCGCGCTCCTCCATCACGTTCAGCAGCGAGACCTGGATCCGTTCGGCCAGGTCGGGCAGCTCGTTGATGGTGACGATCCCGCGGTGCGCCCGCGGCACCAGGCCGTAGTGGATGGTCTCCGGGTCGCCCAGCGAGCGGCCCTCGGCCACCCGGACCGGGTCGACATCGCCGATGAGGTCGGCCACGGCCGTGTCCGGGGTGGCCAGCTTCTCGGTGTAGCGCTCGTCGCGGTGGCGCCAGGCGACCGGCAGCGCGTCGCCGAGCTCGGCCGCGCGCCTGCGCGAGGCGGGGGTGATGGGCTCGTAGGGGTGCTCGCCGATCTCGGAGCCCTCGATGACGGGGGTCCACTCGTCGAGCAGGTTGGCGATGGAGCGCAGCAGCCGGGTCTTGCCCTGACCGCGCTCGCCGAGCAGCACGACGTCGTGGCCGGCGATCAGCGCGCGCTCGAGCTGGGGCAGCACCGTGGACTCGAAGCCCACGATGCCCGGCCACGGGTCGGCGCCCGAGCGCAGGGCGTCGATGAGGTTCTGGCGGATCTCGTCCTTGACCCCGCGCAGCTGGTGGCCGCTGGCGCGAAGCTCGCCGAGGGTGCGGGGCACGTCCGCACGGGGAAGATCACCACGGGGAAGATCACTGGGCACCCGACCACGCTACGCCGCGATGGCACCGGTCCGCGCGGGCTCGGGCGCCCGACGGGCGCCGCGACGCCGCCGTTGACCTCGACCCGGCTTCAACTCCTAGCGTCGCGGGCGACAGCGGTCCCGAGCGCGGAGGAACAGATGAAGGCGATCCGGCAGCACGAGTTCGGCGGCCCGGACACCCTGCGGTACGAGGAGGTCCCCGACCCCGTCCCCGGCCCCGGCCGGGTGCGGATCGCGGTGGCCGCGGCCGGGGTGCACCTGCTCGACACGTTCATCCGGGCCGGGCGCGCGGGCGGGCCGTTCCCGCTGCCCGCCCTGCCGATGACCCCCGGGCGGGAGGTCGCCGGCACCGTCGAGGCACTCGGACCCGGCGTGGACGACGCCTGGCGGGGCCGCGCGGTCGTCGCGCACCTCGGCCAGGCCCACGGCGGGTACGCCCAGCTGGCCGTGGCCGACGTCACGGCGCTGCACGCCGTCCCGGACGGCCTGTCCCCCGCCGAGGCGGTGGCGATGATCGGCTCCGGGCGCACCGCCGTCGGGATCCTGCGGGTCGCGGCGATCGGGCCCGACGACGTGGTGCTGGTGCCGGCGGCCGCCGGCGGAATGGGCGCGCTGTTCGTGCAGGCGGCGCGCAACGCCGGGGCGAAGGTCGTCGGACTGGCCGGCGGGCCGGCGAAGACCGCCACGGTGCGCGGGCTCGGGGCCGACGTCGCCGAGGACTACCGGGACCCGGGCTGGCCCGAGCGGGTGCGCGCCGCGCTCGACGGCGCCGCGCCGACCCTGCTGCTCGACGGCGTGGGCGGGGAGGTCGGCCGGGCGGCGCTCGACCTGCTCGGGGTCGGGTCGCGGATGGTCATGTTCGGCTGGTCGTCCGGCTCGATCACGCCGTTCACCAGCCAGGACGTGGCGGCGAAGAGCCTGCAGGTCACCTGGGTCACCGGACCGCGGATGCTGGCCGCGCCCGGCGGGCTGCGCGGGCTGGAGACCGAGGCGCTGGCCGCGGCCGGGCGCGGCGAGTTGGTGGCGCTGGTGCACCCGCCGTTCGCGCTGGGCGACGCGGCGGGTGCGCACGCGGCGCTGGAGGCGCGGGCGACCGCGGGCAAGGTCGTGCTGGCCCCCTGAGCCCCCGACTACGGTCGGCGCATGGCGAGCGGTGGCGGCTTCGTGACGTGGGTGCGCACGGAACCGCCCCCGCCCGACGAGCACCCGTTCACCCTGCCCGTGGTGCGCGAGGTGTTCGCCCGCGGCGGCATCGGGCTCGACCCGGGCGTGACGTTCCTGGTCGGCGACAACGGCTCGGGCAAGTCGACGCTGCTCGAGGCGCTGGCCGTGGTGTTCGGGATGAACCTGGAGGGCGGCTCGCGCAACTTCCGCTTCAGCACCCGTCCCGAGCGCTCCGCGCTGGCCGACCACCTGGTCGCGTGCTGGAAGCGGCGCCCGCGCACCGACTTCTTCCTGCGCGCGGAGAGCTTCTACAACGCGGCCACCTACGTCGAGGAGCTGCCCGGCGGGGGCCTGGGCCCCTACGGCGGGCGCAGCCTGCACGAGCGCTCGCACGGCGAGTCGTTCCTGGACGTGGCGCTGCACCGGTTCGGACCCGACGGGCTCTACCTGCTCGACGAGCCGGAGGCGGCGCTGTCGGTGCGCGGCTGCCTCGCCCTGCTGCGCCGCGTCGCCGACCTGCGGGCCCGGCGCTGCCAGTTCGTCGTCGCGACCCACTCGCCGATCCTGCTGGCGCTGCCCGGGGCGCTGATCCTGCAGATCGACGAGGACGGCGCGCTCACCCCCACCGGCTACGACGAGGCCGAGCCGGTCCGGCTGACCCGCGGTTTCCTGGCCGAGCCCGACCGGCTGCTGCGCGAGCTCCTGGCCGACTGAGCGGACCGCACGCGTCCCGCGACACCGTCACGTGCCGTCACCCGGATCTGACGGAAAGTCGCCACCTGGTCCCCGTACGGCGAACCCACGCCGGGACCGGCCGTCCATTGCTGCGGTGGGGCGGTGGAGGGGCCGCCCCACCGCCGCTCGTCGACACGGGTCGGCGGCGGTCCCACCGAGCAGGGGGTTCTTCGACAGTGCCGGACGAGACAGCGAACGACACGATGGTCCGCCGGGCGCGCCGGCGCCGAGGGCTGCGGCCGGCCGGCGCGGGCGTCGCCGCCGCGCTCGCCATGGGGGTCGCGGCGGTCACCACGACCGCCGCGCAGGCCGCGCCCGTCCCACCGGACGCGGCGGGGGCCGCGGAGCTGCAGGCCGCGGGGGTGGGCGGCCCCGGCGCCGTCCCGAACCCCGGCCCGGGGTTCCGCATCACGTCCGTCTACAAGGTCACCTCGGGCACGCAGACCTACGCGTGCGCGACCGACGGCAGCGGGACGTGGGCGGCCGGCTCCACGCCGGAGGCGCAGCTGCGCCGCTACCTGTCCCGCGACCGCATCCACCACTACGGCGGTCCGCGCTGGACCTCCGAGCGGGACGGCTCGACGATCGTCGGGCTGACGCCGCCCGCGCAGTCCGTGCCGAAGCCGGGCACGATCCCGTGGCTGCTGCTCGAGGTGAAGGCGCACGAGGGGCCCGCCGGCGAGCTGAGCGCGGTCACCCACATCAGCCGCATCCGCACGAGCGGCGGGGTGGCGCCCACGCGGCCGTGCACGGCCGGGGAGACGCAGGCCGTGCCCTACGGGGCCGACTACGTCCTCTGGACGAAGAAGCGCTGACCGCGCGCTGGCGGCGCCCGGGAGCACGCGGCCGGCACCCATCGGGGTGCCGGCCGCACCCGTGCGGGGGAACAAGACCGACCCGGCCCGGCGTTGGTCCGGTGCGTGCTGACTCCCGGACGCCTCGCTGTGCTGCTCGGCCTGCTGTTCGGCTTCACCGGCATGGCCAGCTCCGCGGTCACGGTGACGCTGCCCGAGGTCGCCGCCGACCTCGACGTCAGCGCGGCCGGCGCGGTGTGGATGGTCAGCGGGATGACCGTGGCGCTGGCGGTGGCCACCCCCGTGCACGGCCGGCTGGCCGACATGATCGGCATCCGCGCCCCGCTGTGCCTCGGGGTGGTGGCGATGGCGCTGGGCGCCGTGGGCGCCGCGCTCGCCCCCAGTTTCGGGCTGCTGATGGTGGCCAGGGTGGTGCAGGGCCTCGGCGCGGCGGCCGTCCCGGTGCTGGCCACCGCCCTGGTCACGGCGCGCCTGGAGGGCGCGCAGCGCAGCGCCGCCCTCGGGCGCATCGCCGGGTTCGCCGCCACCCTCGGCTCGCTCGGTCCGACCGTCGGCGGGGCGGTCGAGGCGGTGGGCGGCTGGCGGCTGGCGGTGGCCCTGCCGGCGCTGGGCCTGCTCGCGCTGCCCGTGCTGCTCAAGGCGGCGCCGACGACGGGCAGCCACGAGCGGATGGACTGGGTCGGGGCCGCGCTGGTGACGGTGGCCGCGGCCGGGCTGGTGCTGCTGCTGCAGTCGCCGTCGACGGGGGCGGTGGTCGCCGGCATCGGCGCGGCGCTGCTGCTGGCCGGGGCGCCGCTGCTGGCCGCCCGGGTGCGCAGGCACCCGCAGGGCTTCCTGCCGCGCGCCATCGTGACCAACTCGACCGTGCTGCGCAGCGCCTTCGCCGCGGCGGCCGTGCCGACCTGCTGGTTCGCCCTGCTGCTCGGCGTGCCGCTCGCCGCGGCGTCCTGGGGCTGGACCCCGCTGCAGACCGGGCTGCTGATGGTGCCGGCCGCGGTGATCGGGTTCGTCTCCCCCGCCCTCGCCCGGCGTTCGCTGGCCCGGGTGGGCGCGCGGTGGTCGATCGCCATCGCCTGCCCGACCGCCGCGGCCGCCCTGCTGGTGGCCGCGCTGGGCGCGGCGCTGGAGTCGCCGCTGCTGCTGGGCGCCTCGGTCCTGCTGGTCGGCGTCGCGTTCGGCATCGGCCAGCCGGCGATGCTGTCCGCGGTCGGCTCCGCGGTGCCCGCCGGGGAGCGCGGCGTGGCCCTGGGCATCGCCACGCTGGTGTTCCTCACCGGGGCCAGCGTCGGCGCCGCGCTGGTCGGCGGGCTCGCCGCCGTCATCGGGATCCCGCTGGCGTTCTGCCTGCTGGTGCTGCTGCCCGTGGCCGGGTTCGCGGCGCTGCTGCGGGGCGGACCCGACCGGGTGGCGCCCCCCGCGACGACCGCGCCCGAGCCGGCCTGAGCCCGGCGCAGGCCGGCCGGCGGTCAGGGCAGCAGGAGCAGGGCCGTCGGCAGGCCGACGATCGTCAGCGCGAGCAGCCGCACCCCCACCCGGACCGCGACGGGCAGCGGCGCGGGCGGCGCGCTGATCCGGACCAGCCGATGGTCCAGCGCGGTGGTGAACGAGCTCAGCGCCGCCGCCGGGGCGGCGCCGCCCATGCTGCGCAGCGCCCCGGTCAGCTCCGCGGCGCAGGTGCGGGCGGCGGCCACGTCGTCGGCGCGCATCTCGATCAGCGCGGCCACCGCGAGCTGGGCGCAGACCATGCCGCGCACGAAGGGCGCGGTCGCGCCCCAGGCCACGAACGGCAGCACCACCAGGTCATGGCGCTCGCGCAGGTGGGCCTGCTCGTGGGCGAGCACGGCCCGCACGCGCTGGGGGTCGAGCGTGTCGAGCACGCCCGCGGAGAGCACCAGCCGCGAGCGCAGCCCGGGCAGGCAGTAGGCCACCGGCAGCGGGTGGTCGAGCACGCGCGCCCCGGGGACCGCGGGCCACGGCGTGCCGAGCAGGTCGAGCAGGTCGCGGTGGCGGCGGCGGGCCAGCAGCGTGCGCACCGTCACCGCGGCCAGCACGCCGACCAACCGGACGGCCAGCACGCCCGCCGCGACCAGCGCCACACCGTGGTCGATGCCGATCGGGGGCAGCGGGGCGCCGCCGGACGCGGCGTCGGCGACCGCGTCCAGCGCCGCGGGCAGCGACGGGCCGAACGGCGCCAGCCCGTAGACGACACCGGCGCCGAGCAGGGCGAGCCCGCCGGCCAGCCCGACCGCCTGCCAGACGAGCAGTCCGCCGACCGGGTCGCGGCTGGGCCAGTGCGCCGCGGCCAGCGCCCGACTGACCGGTTCGGCGAGTGCCACGCCGAACAGGAGCAGAGCGAGCGCTGCGGGCTGCACTACGTGTCGGCCTGGTCGTCGGCTCTCGCGCCGGCCGCGTCGGGGTGGCCGAGCAGGTCGCGCAGGGCGGCGCGCTCGGCGGCGGGCATCGAGCCGAAGAAGCGGGCCAGCGCGGCGCCGCGGTCGGGGGCGGCGTCCAGGGCGTCCATCATCAGCTCGGCCACGTGGTCCTCGCGGCTGGACACGGCGCGGTAGTGGTGGGCCCGGCCCACCCGAGCCCGGGTGACCAGGCCCTTGCGTTCCAGGCGACCCAGCACGGTGAGCACCGTAGTCGTCGCGAGGTCGCGGGTGCCCAGCGCGTCCTGCACGTCCCGGGCCGTGACGGGCGAGCCCGCCGACCAGAGGATCTCCATGACCGCGCGTTCCAGTTCACCCAGGGTAGGCACGCTTCCAGGATACACCCCACTTCTACATGGGGTAGAACCTTTCGTCGCGACGCTCGGTCAACGGCCGGTCCGGCGGTGTAGCAGGCCGGGCCGGGCGATGCGGTGCGCCCCCGGTCGCCCTGCGCAGCCCGGTCAGCGGCCGGTGAAGGCCGCCGGACGGCGCTCGGCCGCGGCGCGCGGGCCCTCCAGCCCGTCGGCGCTCGACCAGCAGGCCCGGTAGGCGGCGACCACCGCGGGGTCGTCGGCCGGACCGTCGATGCCGTCGAGCGTGAGCTTGTTGTAGCGCAGCGTCAGCGGCGCGAGCCCGGCCAGCTCCTCGGCGAGGGCCAGCGCGTCGGCGGTCGGGCCGATCCGGTCGACCAGCCCGCGGGCGTGCGCGAGGACCGCGTCGACGCGGTCGCAGGCCAGCAGCAGCGAGCGCGCGGTCCCGCCGCCCGCGAGCTGGGCCAGCCTGCGCACCGTCCACGGGTCGACGGCCAGGCCCAACCGCGCCGTGGGGACCGCGAACACCGCCCGCGGGTCGGCCACCCGCAGGTCGCAGGCCACCGCCAGCTGGGTGCCCGCCCCGATCGCCGGGCCGTTCACCGCCGCGACGACGGGCACCGGCGCCTCGGCGATCGCGCGCAGCGCGGCGTGCAGGGCGTCGCGGAAGCCGTCGTCGTGCACCTGGTCGAGGTCGGCGCCCGCGCAGAACGCCGTGCCCGCGCCGGTCACCACGATCGCCCGCGCCCCCTCGTCGAGCACGCCGGCCACGGCCGCGCCCAGGCCCGCGCAGTGCTCGACGTCCAGGGCGTTGCGCCGCTCGGGGCGATCGAGCTCGATCACGCCGACGCGCCCGGTCAGCGACGAGTTGATCATCGGTGTGCTCCCCATCCCGGACGGGCCGACCCGCCCGCGCCGCATCGTCACCGCCATCATGCGCGGGCCGGTGCGGCCGCCCGCCACCGGAGTTGACCTATGCTCGCCCGGCCGGGCCGGGGCCGGCCGGCCGGCGAGACGGGCTGGGGGCGCGGTGGGCGGCACTGCCGAACTGCGGATGGGGACGGCGGCGGGGCGCTGGGTGCTCGCCACCACGGTGCTCGGCTCCGGGCTGGCGATGATCGACGGCACCGTCGTGAACGTGGCCCTGGAGCGCATCGGGACCGAGCTGGACGCGGGTTTCGCCGACCTGCAGTGGACGGTCAACGCCTACACGCTCGCGCTGGCCTCGCTGATCCTGCTGGGCGGGTCGCTGGGCGACCACCTGGGGCGGCGGCGGGTGTTCCTGATCGGCGTGGTGTGGTTCGCGGTGGCCTCGCTGCTGTGCGGGATCGCGCCCAACGTCGAGGTGCTGATCGCCGCGCGGGCCCTGCAGGGGGTCGGCGGGGCCCTGCTGACCCCGGGCAGCCTCGCGCTGATCTCGGCGTCCTTCCAGGGCCGCGACCGGGCCGCCGCGATCGGCGCCTGGTCGGGGCTGGGCGGGATCGCCGGCGCGATCGGGCCGTTCCTGGGCGGCTGGCTGGTCGAGATCAGCTGGCGGCTGGTGTTCCTGATCAACCTGCCGCTGGCCGCGCTGATCGTGGTGGTCGCGCTGCGGCACGTCCCGGAGAGCCGCGACGCCGCCTCGGCCCCCGGCCTCGACATCACCGGCACGGTGCTGGCCGTGCTCGGCCTGGGCGGGCTGACCTACGGGCTCACCGGGCTCGGCGAGGGCCCCGTCGGCGCGGTCGCGGTCGGCGCGCTGGTCGTCGGGGTGGCGGCCCTCGCGGCGTTCGTGGTCGTGGAGCGGCGCTCGCCGCACCCGCTGGTGCCCCCGACGCTGTTCGCCGACCGGACGTTCACCGCGGCCAACGTCGTCACCCTGCTGATCTACTCGGCGCTGGGCACGGTCTTCCTGCTGCTGGTGCTGCAACTGCAGGTGGTGGCCGCGTTCAGCCCGCTGGCCGCGGGCACCGCCCTGCTGCCGGTGACCCTGGTGATGCTGCTGTTCTCCGCCCGGGCCGGGGCGCTGGCCGGGCGGATCGGGCCGCGGCTGCCGCTGACCGTCGGGCCGCTGGTGGCCGCGGGCGGGCTGCTGCTGATGCTGCGCGTCGACGCCGACACCTCGTGGGCGCTGGACGTGCTGCCCGCGGTGCTGGTGTTCGGCGCCGGGCTCGCGCTCACCGTCGCCCCGCTCACCGCCAGCGTGCTCGACGCCGCGCCCGACCGCTACGCCGGCTCCGCCTCCGGGGTGAACAACGCGGTGGCGCGCGCGGCCGGGCTGCTGGCCGTGGCGGTGGTGCCCGGGCTGGCCGGGATCTCCGGCGCGGACTACACCGACCCCGCGGCCTTCGACGCCGGGTTCCGGATCGCCACGCTGATCGGCGTCGGGCTGCTGGTCGCCGCGGCGGTCCTGGCCTTCGCGATCATCCGCCCGCTGCGGGCCGCTGTCCCGACGGCGCCCGAGCGGGCCGCGGCCGACGAGCCGGCCGCGGCCCCGGTGGCGCCGGTGCGGGTGCCGCTGGAGCGCTGCCTGCACTGCGACGTCACCGGGCCGCAGGTCCACCCCCGCTGACCGGTCCGGGTCAGCGCAGCCCGAGTGCCTCGGACAGCTCGCGCAGCGCCGGCAGCGGGGAGGCGTTGTCCGCGGTCAGCGCCTGCACGGCCACGTGGTCGGCGCCCGCGTCGAGGTGCTCGCCGAGGCGGGCGGCCACGCTCGCGGCGTCGCCGTGCGCGACCAGCGCGTCGATCAGCGCGTCGCTGCCGCCGTCGGCGACGTCCTGCTCGGTCCAGCCCAGCCGCAGCAGGTTGGACGTGTAGTTGCGCAGCTTGAGGTAGGGCGTCGCGACGACCGGTCGTCCGATCGAGCGCGCACGCTCCGGATCGGTGTCGACCACGACCTTCTGCTCCGGCGCGATGAGCGGGCCGGATCCGAGCAGCTCACGGGCCTGGCGGGTGTGCTCGGGCGTGGTCAGGTAGGGGTGCGCGCCCCAGGTGCGGTCGGCCGAGAGCTGCAGCGCCCGCGGGCCCAGCGCGGCCAGCACCCGCCCCGCCCGGGGCACCTTCTCCGCGTCGAGCGCGTCGAGGTACTCGACCATCGTCGCGTAGGGCTTGCGGTACTCCTTGACGGCCTCGGGGTGGCCGATGCCCACGCCGAGCAGGAACCGGTCGGGGTACCGGTCGGCCAGCCGGTGGTAGGACGGGCCGATCTCGGCGGCGGGCGTCGTCCACATGTTGACGATGCCGGTGGCCACCACGATCCGCTCGGTGGCCGCCAGCAACGACTCGGCGATCTTCAGGTCGCCGCGGGGGGAGCCGCCGATCCAGATGGCGCCGTAGCCGAGTGCCTCGACCTCGGCCGCGATCTCCGCGTCGAGCCCGGGCCAACCCCGCCAGATTCCGTACCTGCCCAGTTCCATGGTCACGCACCGAGGTAACCCGCCGCGCGGTGGCACCATTCCCGCGCGGGCGTCGGTACCGGTTCAGCCCGGCGCGGCGCTCGGCGCCGCGCGGCTGTCGGGGGTGCCCCGTAGGGTCGCCCGGTGAGCCGCGAGTGGACCTCCCGGGCCGCGCCGCTGCGGATGCGTCCGCGCGTGCTGGTGCCCGCCGACCCCAGACTCCCCCGCACCGCCCCCGAGGGCACCGAGGCCGTCGTCGTGGGCGGTGGCATCGCCGGCACGAGCGCCGCCGTGGTGCTCGCCGAGCGCGGCGTCTCGGTCACCCTGCTGGAGGCCGCGCCCACCCTCGGCGGGCGGCTCGGCGCCTGGCCGCACACCCTGCCCGACGGCACCGAGCAGGTCGTCGAGCACGGCTTCCACGCCTTCTTCCGCCACTACGAGACCTGGCGCGCCGTCCTGCGCCGCGCCGACCCCGAGCTCGGCTTCCTGCGCCCGGTCGGCGGCTACCCGGTCATCTCGCGGCAGTGGCCGCCGGAGGACCTCACCGGCCTGCCCGCCGCTCCCCCGCTCAACCTGCTGGCCCTGTTCGCCCGCTCGCCCAGCCTCGGGCTGCGCGACCTGACCGGCTCCGACCGGGCGCTGGCCGCCGAGCTGCTGGCCTACGACCGCGAGGCCACGACGGCCGGGTTCGACGCGATGCCCGCGGCGGAGTTCCTGTCCGGGCTGGGCATGTCCGACCGGGCCAACGCGATGCTGTTCGAGGCGTTCGCCCGGTCGTTCTTCTGCAACCCGGCCGGGATGTCGGCCGCCGAGCTGATCGCGATGTTCCACTACTACTTCCTGGGCAACCCGGCGGGCATCGGGTTCGACGCCCCCAGCACCGACCACCTCACCTGCATCTGGCAGCCGCTGGCGGCCTACCTGGGCAAGCACTCCGCCCAGGTGCGCACGCAGGCGCGGGTCGTCGGGATCTCCCCGGCCGAGGGGCACCGCTGGCGGGTCGAGGTCGCCGACGGCACCGCGCTGGACACCGCGCACCTCGTGCTCGCCCTCGACCCGGGCGCCCTGCGGGGGCTGCTGGAGGCCTCCCCGCGGGCCGCCGCCGTCGCGCCCCGACTGGCCGCCGCCGCGCGGTCGCTGCAGGTGGCCCCGCCGTTCGCGGTCACCCGGCTCTGGCTCGACCGCGACGTCGCCGCGGAGCGCCCGACGTTCTGCGCGGTCAGCCGCGAGCCCACGCTCGACTCGGTCACGGTCTACTCCCGGCTGGAGCGCCCCTCGGCGGAGTGGGCCGCCCGCACCGGCGGATCGGTCGTCGAACTGCACTCCTACTCCTGCACCGCGCCCGACGTCACCACCGCGACCGACCGCATGCGCGCCGAGCTGGCCGCACTGTGGCCGGAGACGACCGACGCGCGCGTCGTGCACCTGCAGCAGCGCATGGAGGCCACCGCGCCCGCCTTCCCGCCGGGGGGCGCGGGCACCGCGCCCACCGTCACCGGGCAGGCCAGGGGCATCCGCGTCGCGGGCGACTTCGTGGACACGCCGGTGCTGTCGGGGCTGATGGAGCGGGCCGCGGTGACCGGGGTGCTGGCCGCCAACGACGTGCTCGGCGAGGTCGGCGCCGGGCCCGAGGAGATCCGCGGCGTGCCCCAGCGCGGCCTGCTGGCCGGGCTGCTGCGCCGCCGCGGCTGAGCCCGGGGTGCGGATCGCGCTGGACCCGGGCCCGGAGGGCGGGCCGGTCCGCGTGCAGCGCCTCGACGAGCGGGGCGCCCCGCTCGCGCCGCCCGCCGAGCTGGCCGGCCCGCTCGACGTCGTCGCGCTGGAGCGCGAGCACGCGCCGCGCTGGGTCTTCGCGCGCCAGCGCAGCTACCGCGAGCTGGTGCGCGCGGGGGTCGACGTGGCCCGCGCCCACGACGTCGAGCTGGTGGAGGGCCTGCTGGTGGCCGCGGCGGGCCGGTTCGGCCACCCGCACGGGCTGGCCGCGGCCGCGGCCCGCCTGCACGGCCGCGAGCCCGAGCCCGATCCCCGCGCCGCGGACCCGGACGACCGGCTCGCCCTGTTCGACCCGACCCCGCCACCCGACGAGCTGGCCGACCTGGTCGCCGTGCACGCCGCCCAGCAGAGCGCGCTCGCCGCGGGGCCGGCGGGGATGCGGCTGCTGGCCGCGGCGGAGTCGGCGGCGGCGCTGGTCGCCGAGGAGATGACCGCGGCCGGCCTGCCCTGGCGGGCCGACGTGCACGACGAGCTGCTCACCGGGCTGCTGGGGCGCCGGCCCGCGCTCGGCGGCCGCCCGCCCCGCCTCGCCGCGCTCGCCGACGAGGTCCGCGCGGCCTTCGGCGGGCGCCCGGTCAACCCCGACTCCCCCGCCGACGTGCTGCGCGCCTTCGCCCGCGCCGGGCACGAGCTGGAGACCACCCGGTCCTGGGAGCTGCGCCGCGTCGAGCACCCGGCGGTCGAGCCGCTGCTGGCCTACAAGGAGCTGGCCCGCCTGCACTCCGCGCACGGCTGGAGCTGGCTGCGCACCTGGGTGCGCGACGGCCGGTTCCGCCCGGAGTACGTGGTCGGCGGGGTGGTGTCCGGGCGGTGGGCCACCCGCGGCGGGGGTGCGCTGCAGATCCCGCGGTCGTTGCGCGGCGCGGTGCGCGCCGACCCGGGGTGGCGGCTGGTGGTGGCCGACGCCGCCCAGCTGGAGCCGCGCGTGCTGGCCGCGCTGTCCGGCGACCACGCGCTCGCCCCCGGCGAGGACGACCTCTACACGGCGCTGGCGGCCACCGAGTTCGGCGACGACCGGGGCAAGGCCAAGCTGGCGCTGCTCTCGGCGATGTACGGCGGCAGCGGCGGCGAGGCGGGGCAGCTGCTCGGGGTGCTGCGCCGCCGCTTCCCCGCCGCGATGGCCTTCGTCGACGGCGCCGCGCGCGACGGCGAGGAGGGCAGGCTCGTGCGCTCGCACCTGGGGCGCACGTGCCCACCGGCCCGCCCGGGTCACGAGCGCCCCGACCGGGCCCGCGCCCGGGGTCGGTTCACCCGCAACTTCGTCGTGCAGGCCACGGCCGCCGAGTGGGCGCTGGTGCTGCTGGCCGAGCTGCGCGGCAGGCTGCGCGCCGCCGCCTCCCCCGCCGTGCCGGTGTTCTTCCAGCACGACGAGGTGGTGCTGCACGCCCCGGCGGAGGCGGCCCAGGACGCCGCCGCCGCGGTGCGGGCGGCGGCGGAGACGGCGGGCCTGCGGTTGTTCGGCTCGAGCCCGGTGCGGTTCCCGATGCAGGTGCGCATCGTCGAGGGCTACGACCAGCGCTGACCCGAAAGTACAACCATATGGTTGACGGTTGCGCCGCGCGCCCCTACATTCAACCTCGTGGTTGAACAACTCGACGCGGTGTTCCGCGCCATGGCCGACCCGACGCGCCGAGGGATGCTGCGCTCGCTGGCCGGGCGCGAGCACACCGTCGGCGAGCTGGCCGCTCCGCACCCGATCTCGCTGGCCGCGGCGTCCAAGCACATCCGCGTGCTGGAGGAGGCCGGGCTCGTGCGGCGCACGGTGCAGGGCCGCCGGCACGTGTGCCGGCTGGAACCGGCACCGCTGGCGGCGGCCACCGAGCACCTGCGGTTCTACGAGCGGTTCTGGAACACCCGGCTCGACGCCCTGCAGGCGTACGTGGCCCCGCCCGACACCCCGACCCGCACCGACCCCGAGGAGGACCCGTGACCGAGCAGTCCACGACGACCGAGGTGGTGCCGCACAGCATCACCGTCACCCGCACCATCGCCGCCTCCCCCTCCGCGCTCTACGCGGCCTGGACCGAGCCCGACCGGATGCGCCGGTGGTTCGCCACCGTCGTCGACGCCGACGTCCGCGTCGGCGGGCGCTACCGCATCGAGATCCACGAGGACGACGGCAGCGTCAACGGCTTCACCGGCGAGTACCTGACCCTGCGCCCCGACGAGGAGGTGGCGTTCACCTTCACCCACCACTCGCAGACCCCGGCCGACCGGATCAGCGACGAGACGGTCACGGTGACCTTCCGCGAGGTCGAGCCGGACCGCACCGAGGTCGCCGTGACCAACCGGTGGACCGGGCCCGCCGTCGGGCCGTCGGACTACGCCACCCTGCGCGAGGGCTGGGAGCTGTGGATCTCGCTGCTGGCCGACCACTTCGGCTCCGCGCGTCGCTGACCCGTCACCGCGCGCCGAGGTGCGCGCTCAGCACGTGGGTCAGGGCCGGGCGCAGCCAGGCGGCCAGCCCGGCCGCCTCGTGCGGGCCGCGCACCAGCGCGGCGAACACCATCCCGTCCAGGGTCGCGGCCAGCTCGTCGGCGACGGCCCGCTCGTCGGGAGCGGTGACGCCCGCGGCCCGCACCGCCTGCGCCACCACCGCCCGGATGGCGTCGCCGCCGCGGACCAGCGCCGCGCGCAGCTCCGGCTCGCGCGCCGCGGCCAGGCTCAGCTCGTAGCGGGCCATGGTGCGGAAGCGCTGGCCCGTCGCCATCGAGATCCCCGCCGCGACCAGCTGCTCGACCAGCTCCGCCGGGTTCGCGGGTGGTGGGGTCGCGGCGACCTCGATCTGCAGGTCGAGCTCCAGCAGCCGGTCGACGCACCCGGCGACCAGGGCCGCGCGGCTGCGGAAGTAGTAGGAGGTGCTGCCCTGTGACAGCCCGGCGGCACCGTCGACGGCCCGGTGGGTGAGGCCGCGCATGCCCTGCTCGGCGAGCACCCGCAGGGCGCCGTCGAGGATCTCGCTGCGACGATCGGTCAATCCTCTACTCCTGTAGAGCCGTGCGCGGTAGTGTCTCTACAACTGTAGAGGAGGGGTCGTCATGCGGGTGGTCGTGGTCGGGGCCGGGCTGGGCGGGCTGGCGGTGGCGGTGGGGCTGCACCGCGACGGGCACGAGGTCGTCGTGCACGAGCGGGCCGACGAGCTGCGGGAGAACGGCGCCGGCATCGGCATCATGCCCAACGGCGTGCTGGCGCTCGACGCGCTGGGGCTGGGCGCCGCCGTGCGCGAGCGCGACCCCGGCTGGACCGAGGGTGGCATGCGCGACCGGCACGGGCGGCCCCTGCTGGCCACCGACCAGGCCGCCCTGCACCGGCGCACCGGAGCGCCCGCGGTCGTGGTGCCGCGCCGGTGGCTGCACGGGCTGCTGGCCGACGCGCTGCCCGCCGGGGTCGTGCGCACCGGGAGCCGGGTGGACGCGCTGGCCGAGGTCCGCGACGGGGCCGACGTCGTCGTCGTGGCCGACGGGGCGCGCAGCCGCCTGCGCGCCGAGCTCTTCCCGACCCACCCCGGCCCGGCCGGGTCCGGGGAGACCGCCGCGCGCGCCATCGCGCCCGGCCTGCCCGCGGGGCTGAGCGCCCCGGCCGGGGAGCTGCTCGACCACCGCACGGGCGACCGCTTCGGCTGCATGCCCATGCTCGGCGGGCCGGTCTACTGGTACTGCACCTGGCGCGCCACCGCGCCGACCGACCCCGAGGAGCGCAAGCGCTGGCTGCTCGAGCGCAGGGCCGACTGGCACCCCGCGGTCGCGGCCCTCATCGGGGCCACCCCGGCCGGGTCCGTGCACGTCGTGGAGACCGCCCAGCTCGTCCGGCCCCTGCCGGGGCTGGTCGAGGGCCGGGTCGCGCTGCTGGGCGACGCCGCCCACGCGATGACCCCGGACCTGGGCCAGGGCGCCTGCCAGGCCTTCGAGGACGCAGTGGTGCTGGCCGACGAGCTGCGCGACGCCTCCCCCGACACCGCGGCCGCCGCCCTGCGCCGCTACGACGCCCGGCGCGGGCCGCGCGCCGCCGCGATGCAGCGCCAGGCCCGCCGCGCGCACCGGGTGCTGACCCTGCGGGGTCCGGGCGCGCGCCTGCGCGACACCGCGATGCGCCTGCTGCCGGCCGGCCTGGCCACCCGGGCGCTCGCCGCGCAGCTGGCGTTCGACCCGGAGCCGGGGGGCCGTAGGGGCGAACACCCGGTCACCGCTGACCGGTTGCGTTAGCGTGCGGGGCGTGAAGCAGCAACGACGCGCCCGCGCCATCGCCATGACCCCCGACGAGGTCGACGCCTTCCTCGCCGAGCAGCGCACCTGCCGGGTCGCCACGGTCGGCATGAACGGCCCGCACAACACCCCGCTCTGGTACGTATGGCACGGCGGCGCCCTCTGGCTCACCTCACTCTCGCGCAGCCAGCGCTGGACCGACCTGCAGGGCGATCCGCGCGTCGCGGTGGTGGTCGACGCCGGGGAGGACTACGCCGAGCTGCGCGGCGTGGAGCTGCGCGGGAATGTCGAGGTGGTCGGGGAGGTGCCGCGGACCGGGGAGCCGGTGCCCGAGCTGGAGGGCCCCGAGCGGGCTATGGCCGAGCGCTACATGGGCGGCGGCACGATGGTGCACGACGGGCGGCACGCGTGGCTGAAGCTGGTGCCGGAGAAGGTGACCAGCTGGGACTTCCGCAAGTCGGGCGCGGCCCGCCGGCAGCCCGCCTCCTAGCCCTGGCCCGTACGGGGCTCAGAACAGCTCGTACGCGGCCCTGGCGACCTGGAACCCGTGCCGGGTCACCTCGTTCTCGCAGCGCACGCCGGTCTCCCGGCTCGCGCACAGCACGCCGTCGCGCCGCACGGCCGTGCCGTACTCGAGGACCTCCAGGCCCCGCTCGGCCACGGTCCCGGCCGCGCACGACAGCTCGCCCGGCCGGTCGCCGGAGACCACCGCGCCTGCGCCGTACTCCTCGGTGCAGCCGTCGGGCTCGGGCGGCAGGTCCCAGCTGCGCTCGGCGACGTCGCAGCGGACCTCGTCGTCCGACATGGCGCACGCGATGTTGCCGCTCGGGGTGGCGAACCGGGCGGAGTCGGCGCCGAAGCGGTCGTCCGCGGCGGCGTCGATGACGGTGGCGATGTCGGCGGGGACGGGCGCGGGCGAGGCGGTCGGGGCGCCGGTCGGGCCGTTCGCCCGCGGGTCCGACCCGTCGCCACCGCCGAGGATGAACACGGCGGCCACGGTCACCGCGGCGCCGATCGCGGCCGCGGCGGCCACCGCCACCCAGCGCCGGGTGCGGGGCCCGACCAGCGGCGGGACGGATCCGGGCGGCGGGCCGACCACCGGCGGGGCGGCCGGACCCGGGGGCACGGCCGGGGCGGGCCGGGTGGCGACGTCGACGGTCGGCGCGGCGGCGCTGCCCACCGCGGCCAACTGCTCGCGCACCTGCGCCATCGTCGGCCGCGCGGCCGGGTCGGGGGCCAGGCAGGCCGCCAGGACGTCGCGCAACCGGCCCGGGATCGGCCCCAGTTCGGGCTCCCCCACCGGCGGGCGCCGGATCGGCCCGGTCGCCGCCGCCGGGGGCACGTCGGGAGCCGGGCCGGGGAGCCCCGGGCCGGTGGCGGAGGGGAAGGGCGGGTGAGCGGTGGCGGCGTAGCCGACGACGGCGGCGAAGGCGAACACGTCGCCCGCCGGGCCGGTGTCGGTGCGCCCGGCGAGCAGTTCGGGCGCCATGAAGCCCGGGTGGCCGGTGGGGTGGCCGTACCGGGCGATCGAGGTCGGGTCGGTGGCCCGGGCGACGCCCATGTCGAGCAGCCGCGGCCCGTCCTCGGCCAGCACAACGGTGGACGGGGTGATGTCGCGGTGCACCAGTCCGGAAGCGTGCAGCGCGACCAGCCCGTCGGCCAGCCGCATCGCCAGCGCGGTGGTGCCCTGCACGCCCAGCGGGCCGTTCACCGAGACGAACGAGCCGACCGTGGGGCCGTCGACGAACGCGGTGGCCAGCCAGGGCGGGTCGCCCTCGGGGTCGGCGTCGAGCACGGCCGCGCAGAACCACGGGGGCGCCAGCGCCGCCGCGCGCAGCTCCTGGCGGAACCGGTCGCGGAAGCCGGGCTCGGCGGCGGGCTCGGCGGCGACCAGCCGCAGCGCGGCCCGGCGCCCGGTCTCGTCGATCCCGACCAGCACCTGGCCCATCGCCCCGTCGCTCAGCCGGGACTGCACCCGGTAGCGCCCGACGCCGACCGGCACCGGGGACGCGGTCCGCATCGGGTCGTGCGCGGGGTCGACCTGGGGGTGATCGCTTTCGGGGGGCATCGACGCCGGACACTACCGCCGCGGCGCCGACCCGACGACCGCTCCTACGGCCGCCCGGTGACCAGCGGCCAGAGCCCGTCCGCGCCGGCGGCCAGCGCCGCGGCCCCGACCTCGGCGTTCCACTCGGCGTCCGAACCGTCCTCCTCGCGCCAGGCCCACAGCCGCGTGGTGGACAGGCGAAGGTCGTGCTCGCGGGTGAAGCCGATGGCCCCGTGCACCTGGTGGGCGATGCGGGCCACCGCGCCCGCCGCCTCCCCCGCGCGCGCCTTGGCCGCGGCGACGGCGAACCGGGTCGAGGGGGCGGTCATGCCGTCGGCGCTCGCCGCCCCGGCGGCCGCCCACGCGGCCGCCGATGCCGCGGCGACCTCGGCCGCGGCCAGCGCCAGCTGCTGCTGCACGGCCTGCAGCTTGCCGATCGGGCGGCCGAACTGGATCCGCTGCCCGGCGTAGGTGACCGAGGCGGTGAGCGCTCCGCGGGCCGCCCCGGCCAGCAGCAGGGCGCGGCCGAGCGCGGCGCGCAGCCGGAGCTGCTCGGCGGCGCCCGGCGGGATCTCGGCGGTGGTCGCCGGGCCGTCCACGCGCACGGTGTCGCGCGGCTCCTCGGCCAGGTTGGCGCCGTCGGTGATCGTCACGTGCTCGGGCCGGAGCAGCACGACCCGCGTCGGGGTCAGCACGGCGATGCCGGCCGCCGCCCGCGACCAGGCCACGCGGCGCAGCTCGCCGCGCACGGTGCTGCCGCCCGCGGTGTCGGCGACGTCGAGGTCGCCGGTCGCCGCGGTCAGCGGGCCGGCGGGCAGCGCGATGCCCGCCTCGTGCAGCAGCCAGCCGGCCAGCAGGTCGGTCTCGGCGAGCGGCACGCGCGCGGCGTGCGCGCCGGCCGCGGTCAGCACGGCGGCGGCGTCGGTGAAGGAGCCCTCGCTGCCGCCCGCCGCCTCGGGCAGGGTCAGCCGGGCCAGGCCGCTGCCCTCCAGGGTCTTCCACAGCGCGGCGTCGAACGCCGTGCCGGTGCCCGACGCCTCAGCGAAGATCGACTCGGCCAGCTCGGCGAGCTCGCCCGTGGCGGTGGTGTCGGTGGTGTCGGTCATCGCAACCCCAGTCCCCGCGCGACGATGCCGCGCAGCACCTCGTTGGTCCCGCCGCGCAGGGTGAACCCCGGGGCGTGCAGCACGGCGTCGGCCAGCAGCCGCGGGTAGCCGCCCTCCGCGCCCGGGTCGGGCGGGATCGACACCAGCAGCCGGGCCGCGTCGATGATCTCGTTCTCGAAGCGGGTGCCGAGGTCCTTGACGATCGCGGCGGCCAGCTCGGGGGCGTTGCCCGAGGCCAGCGAGCCGGCGATGGCCAACGACATCCGGCGCAGCGTCCACAGCCGCGAGACCAGCGAACCGATCTCGCGCTCGGTGCCGGTGGCGCCGGCCGCGACCAGCTCGCCGACCAGGGCGGCCAGCAACGGGAAGGTCGACAGGAACCGCTCCGGGCCGCTGCGCTCGAACGCCAGCTCGCTGGTGACCTGCCGCCAGCCCGCGCCGACCTCGCCGAGCACCATCTCGTCGGGCACGAAGACCCGGTCGAACACGACCTCGTTGAAGTGGTGGGCGCCGGTGAGCAGCGGGATGGGGCGGATCTGCACGCCGGGCGAGTCGAGCTCGACGATGAACTGGGACAGCCCGGCGTGGCGGTCGGACTCGTCGCGGGGCGCGGAGCGGGCCAGCGCGAAGAACGCGTGGGCGCGGTGCGCCCCGGAGGTCCAGACCTTGGTGCCGGTCAGCTCCCAGCCGCCGTCGACCCGCTCCGCCCTGGTCCGCACGGCCGCCAGGTCGGAGCCGGCGTCGGGCTCGCTCATCCCGATCCCGAAGTAGACCTCGCCCGCCGCGATCCCGGGCAGGAACTTGCGGCGCTGGGCCTCGGTGCCGAAGCGCAGCAGCGTCGGCCCGATCTGGCGGTCGGCGACCCAGTGCGCGGCGACCGGCGCCCCGGCGGCCAGCAGCTCCTCGGTGACGACGTAGCGGTCCAGCGGGGAGGCCCCGGCGCCGCCGTACTCGGGCGGCAGGGTCATGCCCAGCCAGCCGCGCTGGCCCAGCTCCCGGGTGAACCGCTCGTCCCAGCCCGAGAGCCAGACGTCCGAACGCGGTACCCACGAGCCCGCGGCGCGCTCCTCGGCGAGGAACGCGCGCACCTGGGCGCGCAGCTCCGCGGCCCGCGGCGGCAGGTCGACCGGCGGTGGCATCAGCTCCAGCGTTGGCGGCACCCCGACATCATGCGGCAGCCGACCTCGCGACGCGCCCTGCGCCGCGGTGTGCGGCCGGTCTCATCCGACGGCCGAGCGCTGCGCCGCCGCCCCGGGCGCGGTCCGCGCCCCGTCGTGGCGGCGCCTGCGCCGCGCCACGACCAGCACCACCGCCGCGCAGGCCAGCTGGGCGGCGGTGTAGCCGATGGCCAGCGGCCACAGCTCGGTGACCTGGAAGCCCGCGGCCGGGTCGGCCGCGGTGATCGGCACGAACACCACGACCGCGATGACCAGCAGCGTGCTGGCCAACTGCAGCCGGGCGAACGCCATGCCCTCGTTCAGGGCCTGCAGCACGCCCAGCTCGTGGGCGATCAGCAGCCGCGGGATCATCCCGATCAGCAGCAGGCGCAGCACGTCGCCGGCCTCGGCGTAGCCCGGGCCGAAGATCTGCAGCCCGAGGTCGGCGAGCAGGATGCCCACCACGACCATCGGCAGGAAGATCACGAACAGCCGCTTGCGGGACGCCGCGATGTGCTCGCGGGCGTTGTCCGGGTCGCGCGCGAGTTGCGCGGACAGCGACTGCATGAACCGCTGCGCGGCGATGTCGATCACCATGACCGCCTGCCACGCCATGAAGAACGCCGCCCCGGCGGCCGGCCCGAACCGCTGGATCACGATCACGGTGACCTGGTTGAACAGCAGGACCGTTCCCCAGTGCGCGATCGTGGTCGGCGCCAGGAACCCGATGACCTCCGGGCGCGTGGGCAGCCAGCCCTCGTCGGTGATCCGGGAGAACCGGCGGGTGAGGTAGCCGGCCACCACCGCGCTGCCCACGGCCCAGATCACGATCGGGATCACCCACGACAGCACCACGCCCAGCGGGCCCAGGCTGACGCCCAGCGCCAGCAGCAACCCGATGCGCACCACCGCGAAGGCGATGCTGCGCCCCGGCGCCCACCACGGCTTGCCCACCACGACGAGGGTGTAGTCGTGCAGGCCCCACAGCCCCCACCCCGCCGCGGCCAGCACGAACAGCGCGACGCCGACCCACACCGGCCAGTCGGGGCCGGACCCGGTCTCGGCCAGCGACGGCACGAACCACACGTAGATCAGGCCGACCACCACGCACGCGGGCACGATCACCGCGTGGCTGCGCCAGAACAGCGTCGTCGCCCGCCGCCCCGACTTCGGCAGCCAGATCATGTTGCCGGCGTCGAGGTTGAGCTGGGCCGTGCCGGCCACGAGCAGGAACGCCGAGACGAACGCCGTGGCGTAGCCCACCGACTCCTGGGGCATCATCCGCGCCGCGATCAGCCAGCTGACCAGGCCGGCCACCGAGCCGACGGCCCCGCTGACCGACAGGGCCAGGCCGTCGGAGAGCGCGGCCTTGCCGGACGCGTCGGGCGCCGCGGGGCGATCGGGCTCCGGCGGCGCGGACGGCTCCGTGGACCCGGCCGGCGTCGCGGGCCGGGTGGGTTTCGGGGGCATGGTCGGTTCCGTGGCGAGCACCCTGGGCAGGCGCTGGGTCAGGAACTGGCTCTCGTCGTCGAGGCCATCGCCCATCCGCTGCGGAACCGGTGTGGCCGGGGAGTGACCCGGCGAACCGGGGCGACTCACCGGCCGAGCACCCGCTCCCGCGTGCCGGGGGTGCGGGTCGTCGGGGCGCCCGGGTCGGAAGGCCAGGCTCGGGTCAACACGCGGCGCAGTCTATCGACGGCTGACAGCGCCCCTCGACCGCCCGTAGCGGAGTTGGGGTGATCGCCACCGAGCGGTCATCCGATCGTGACGAGCGGTGTCCCGGACCGGTGAACCCGGTCCGGGCCACCGCGATCGGCCCGCGGGAGCGACCCGGCGGGCCGCGGGAGCGATGGCCTCAGCCGCGCGGCTTCCAGTTGTAGGAGACGTCCTCGGACAGCGCGGCCGCCCAGTCGGTGCCCTGTGAGTCGTGCCACTCCAGCAGCCGGGCGATGCCCTCGCGCAGCGACACCTCCGGCTTCCAGCCGAGCACGTCGGCGGCGAGGGCGGAGTCGCTGAACAGCCTGCGCACGTCGCCGGGGCGGTCGGGGTGGTACTCCGGCGCCAGGTCGGGGCGCCCGGCCGCCGCGGTCACCAGCTCGGCCAGCTCCCGCACCGTGATCTCGCGCCCGCTGCCCACGTTGATCGTGCGTCCCACGGCCTCCGGCGCCGAGCCGGCCGCGGCGATGCCCCGCGCACTGTCGTCGACGTAGGTGAAGTCGCGGGTCTGCCTGCCGTCCCCGAAGATCAGCGGGGCGAGGCCGTTCCTGGCCCGCACGATGAACTTGGGGATGACCTCGCCGCTGTCGCCCTCGTGGTGCGAGCGCGGGCCGTAGGCGTTGAACGGGCGGATCACCACGGTCGGCAGGCCGTAGGTGGTGTGGTAGGCCCGGGTGTAGGCCTCGCCGGCGAGCTTCGCCCCGCCGTAGACGGTGTGCGGGCGGGTCGGGTGGTCCTCGTCCATCGGGACGGTCTCGGCGGTGCCGTAGACCTCGCTCGTGCTGACGTAGACGAACCGCTCGGTGCCCAGCTCACGGGCGATCTCCAGCAGCCGCAGCGTGCCGGTCGCGTTGACCTCGTGGTTGGCCACCGGGTCGTGGATCGAGTGCCGCACGCCGAGCGTGGCCAGGTGGAACACGGTCGAGGCGCCGCGCATGGCGGCACGGGCGACGTCGTCGTCGAGCAGCGAGCCGCGCACGAACTCGACGCCGTCCACGCCGTCGATGTTCTCGGCGCGGCCGGTCGACAGGTCGTCGAGCACCCGCACGGGGCCCTGGGCGGCGAGGTGGCGCACGAGCGCCGAGCCGATGAAGCCCGCGCCGCCGACGACGAGGGGGGTTCCGGTCGTGCTCATGAGGTGGTCCTCTCGGTGCCGACGGGGGCGGGGCTCGCGGTGAGGCCGGTCTCGGCCAGGGTGTAGCGGCTGTCGCAGTCGGGGCAGCGGAAGGCGCCGTCCCCGGTGTCGGCCAGGCGCTCCCCGCAGGCGCAGACCCAGCCCTTCTGCCGCGCGGGGTTGCCGACCATGAGGGCGTGCGCCGGGACGTCGCGGGTGACGACCGCGCCCGCGGCGACGAACGCGCTCTCGCCGATCTCGGTGCCGCACACCACGACCGCGCCCGCGCCGAGCGTCGCCCCCCGGCGCACGGTCGTGGCCAGCAGCTCCTCGGCCGGGCGGCGGATCGCCGCGCGCGGGCGCAGGTCGTTGGTGAACAGCACGTTGGGGCCGAGGAACACCTCGTCCTCGCAGGTCACGCCGCTGAACACGAGCGTGGCGTTCTTCACCGTGACCCGGTCGCCGAGCACGGCGCCGTCCTCGACGTAGGCGCAGTCGCAGATATTGCAGTCGCGCCCGACCCGTGCCCCGGGCATGACGTGCGCGAAGGCCCACACCCGGGTGCCCTCGCCGACGGTGTCGCTCTCGCACAGCCCCTTCGGGTGCACCCGCACCCCGGGCGGCGCGGCGGCCTGCCCGGTCATCGGGTGACGGCCGCGGTCAGCGCCTCGGCCACCCGCTCCTGCTGCTCGGCGGTGATGCCCGGGTAGAGCGGCAGCGACAGGATGCGCTCGCCCATCGCCTCGGAGACCGGGAACGCGCCCTTGCCCTGCCCCAGCCCGGCGAAGGCGCCGGTGAGGTGGACCGGGGTCGGGTAGTGGATGCCCGCGCCGATGCCACCGGCGTTGAGCTCGGCGAGCACCTCGTCGCGCCGGTCGACCTGCACGACGTAGAGGTGCCAGACCGGCTCGCTGCCGTCGGCCACGACCGGCAGGGTGACCTGCTCGACGCCCGAGAGCAGCGCCTCGTAGCGCTTGGCCGCGGCCCGGCGCTCCTCGTTCCAGGCGTCGAGGCGGCGCAGCTTCACCGACAGCACGACGGCCTGCAGCGCGTCGAGGCGGCTGTTGAAGCCGAGGGTGTCGTGCACGTACTTGCGCTCGGAGCCGTGCGCGCCCAGCAGCCGCACCGCCGCGGCGAGCTCGGCGTCGTCGGTCATGACCGCACCGGCGTCGCCGTAGGCGCCCAGGTTCTTGCCCGGGTAGAAGCTGGTCGCCGCGATGGTGCCGGCGGCACCGGCGGTGATGCCGTCGCGGCGGGCGCCCTGGGACTGGGCGGCGTCCTCGACGATCGCGACGCCCTCTGGCAGGCGCGCGGCCAGCCCGGCCACGTCGACCATCTGGCCGTAGAGGTGGACCGGCAGGACCGCCTTCGTGCGGGGGGTGAGCGCCGCCGCGGCGGCGTCGACGTCGATCAGCGCGTCGTCGGGGCGGCAGTCGACCAGCACCGTGGTGGCGCCGGTGCGGGCCACCGCCTCGGCGGTGGCGATGAAGGTGTTGGCCGGCACGACGCACTCGTCGCCGGGACCGACCCCGACGGCCCGCAGCGCGAGCTCGATGGCGTCGGTGCCGTTGGCGACGCCGACGCAGTGCTCGACGCCGAGGTAGGCGGCGTACTCGGCCTCGAAGCGGGACACCGCGGGCCCGCCGACGAACGCGGTCCTGGCCAGCACCTCGGCCCAGCCGGTGGCGACGTCGTCGGCGACCTGGGCGTGCTGCCAGCCGAGGTCGACCAGGGGGATGGAAGTCACGTGTTCAGATCCCGGGGTCGAGCCGCAGTGCCTTGGCGAGCGCGTCGACGACCGTGCGCTGGTCGTCGTCGGTGAGCTCGTGGTGCAGCGGCAGGATGATCGAGCGGCTGGTCAGCCGCTCGGTGTGGGGAAGCGGGGGGTGGGGGTGCCCGGCGTAGGCGCCCTCCAGGTGCGAGGCCATGATGCCGCGCCGCGCGGAGACCCCGGCCCCGGCCAGGTCGGTCAGCACGTCGATCAGCGACGGTGCGGAGTCGGGCAGCTCGACCCAGAACGACTGGAAGTTCGACTCGCCGTAGGAGGGGTCGCGCACCGCCCGCAGCCCGAGCGGGGCGAGCAGCTCGTGGTAGCGGGCGGCCATCTCGCGGCGCCCCCGCACGATCCCGGCCAGCCGGCTGACCTGGACCAGGCCCATCGCGGCCTGCACGTCGGTCATCCGGTAGTTGAAGCCGGTCTCCTCGTAGCCCTCCAGGACGATCTTCGAGGCGCCCTGCTCGGCGGCGTGCCGGTCGGCGGCCGAGACGCTCATCCCGTGGCTGCGCAGGCGGCGCAGCCGGGCGGCCCACTCGGCGTCGTCGGTGGTGATCATGCCGCCCTCGCCGGTGGTGAGCACCTTGCGCGGGTGGAACGACCAGGCGGCCAGCAGCGCGCCCGCCCCGACCGGGCGCCCGCGCAGCCGCGAGCCGGCCGCGCAGGCGGCGTCCTCCACGACCGGGACGTCGCCGGCCACGGCGCGCATCGCCTCGACGTCGGCGGGCTGGCCGCCCTGGTGGACCAGCAGGATCGCCTTCGTCCGGGGCGTGATCGCCTCGGCGACCCTGGCCGGGTCCATGTTGCCGGTCACCGGGTCGACGTCGGCGAAGACGGGGGTGGCTCCGGTGTGCCGGATCGCGTTGGCGCTGGCGATGAACGACAGCGACGGCACCACGACCTCGGCGCCGGGCCCGACGCCCAGCAGGTACAGGCTCAGGTGCAGGGCGGTGGTGCAGTTCGACACCGCCACCGCGTGCGCCGCCCCGACCTCCTCGGCGAACGCCTTCTCGAAGGCGACGACGCGGGGGCCGTCGGCGACCCAGCCGGAGCGCACGGTCTCGGCGACGGCGTCGGCCTCCTCCGGACCGAGCATCGGCACCATGACCGGGATGCTCGTGCGGCCCGGGCGGGTCGGCGGGACCGGCGGGGCCGCCGTCACGCAGGGACCTCGATCCGCGGCAGCACCGCGTCCGAGGTGGGGGCGGGGACCTCGCGCACCGGGACGAACTCGCCGCCGCCGGCCAGGCTGGCCGAGGCCGCCTCCAGCATCGCCAGCACCTGCAGGCCGGAGCGGCCGTCGGTGAGCGGCTGGCGGCGCTGCAGGATGGAGTCGGCGAACTCGGCCATCACCGCGCCGAGGGCCTCCTTGTCCTGGATGGCCGGGGCGACCATGTCGCCGGTGCGGTAGGACACCATCGTCGCGGCGCGGCCGTCGACGCCGAGCTCCTCGGGGTCGCGGCACTCCACGCCCCGGTCGTAGATCGACAGGCGCTGCAGCGGCTCCAGGTCGTCCCAGACGACCGTGCGCGCGGACCCGCCGATGACCATCTTGCGGATCTTGGTCGGGGACAGCCAGTTGACGTGCACGTGCGCGATCACGCCGTTGGACAGCCGCACCGTCAGGTAGACGATGCAGGCGCGCCCCGCGCGGACCGGGTCGGAGCCGTGCGCGGCCACCGAGACCGGGTGCACGCCGTCGGGCAGGATCGACTGGAAGATCGACAGGTCGTGCGGGGCGAGGTCCCACAGCACGTCGACGTCGCGCTGCACCAGGCCCAGGTTGATCCGCACCGAGTCGAGGTACTGCAGGTCGCCCAGCTCGCCGTCGCGGATCAGGTTGCGCAGGTAGCCGACCGCCTGGGTGTAGCAGTAGGTGTGGTCGAGCATCAGGACCCGGCCGTAGCGGTCGGCCGCCTCGACCAGCTCGCGGCCCTCGGCGAAGGAGGGCGCGAGCGGCTTCTCCACCAGCACGTGCTTGCCGGCCTCCAGGGCCGCCATCGCCACCTTGTAGTGGGTGGCGGCGGGGGTCGCGATCGCGACGGCGTCGACGGCGGGGTCGGCGAGGACGTCCTCGAACGACCCGACGACCCGGACGGTCGAGTAGTCGCCCATCACCGAGCGGGCGCGGTCGACGTCGAGGTCGCAGAGGTACTCGAGCCGCATCGCCGGCGTCTTCTGCGCGTTGCGGGCGAGGTTCGGGCCCCAGTAGCCGGCACCGACCACCGCCAGCCCCACGCGCGGACGTTCTGGACTCACTACAGCGTCACTCCTCAGCGTCACTCAGGGGCGTCGCTCAATGAGCGCCGTTGCTCACGAGACGGAAACATCCCACCGGCCGACCGACCATAACCGGCGGGTCACCTGACCCTTCACCGGCCCGTCACACGCACAGCCCGGTTCGGGTGATTCGCTCATTCCTGAGCGATTCCGGCGTTCCTCTCGGTAACCTCCGTCACGAGTTCGCAACACGGCGCAACGCGACACCGGGCACGCGCGTCTCCCCTGCTGATGCGCAGACGTGTGCCCCCCGGACCGCGCGTCCGGGCGGGCGGCATGAAAGGTTCGACGCCCTGCTCAGTAGCATCCGCGACCGAGGCCCAACGGCTGACGGGCGATTCGGGCAACGGCGCGAACCCGGACATAGTTCGCGAAACGGGAGCGAGCAGACACTTTGTTGATGGACGAGCGGGACCCCGCAGGCGACACGCCCGCCGAGCCGGAGCAACCGCCCCAGCAGAAGCGCAGGCGGCTGGGCCCCGGACTGGAGATCAACGCCATCGCGCTGATGGCGTCGACCGCCATCACCGCCGTCGTGGGGCTCGGTTTCTGGGCCATCGCCGGCAACGCGCTGCCCGTCGCCGACGTCGGCCGGGCCTCGGCGGTCATCACCACCGCCACCATGATCAGCCAGCTGTCCGGCTCCAACATCGGGCTGCTGTTCAGCCGGGTGCTGCCGGGCGCGGGCGAGCGCTCGCGCGCGGTCGTGCTGGCCGGCTACGGCGTCGCCATCGCGATCTCCCTGGTGCTGACCGGGGGGTTCCTGCTGCTGTTCCCGACCGAGGAGCTGTTCGACTCGGCCGCGGAGCGCGTGCTGTTCCCGCTGCTGGTGATCACGTTCTGCCTGTTCGCCCTGCAGGACTGGGTGCTCACCGGCATCCGGGCCACCACCTGGATCCCGGTCGAGCAGCTGCTGTTCGCCGTGGCCAAGCTCGGCCTGCTGGCGTGGTTCGCATTCGCCATGATCGACGACGCCATCGTGCTGGCCTGGACGCTGCCCTGCGTGGCCACCGTCCTGATCATCAACCCGCTGCTGCTGGCCCGGGTGCTGCCCCGGCGCGGACCGGCGCCAGAGGGTGCCGCGCCGATGCCCGACCGGCGCGAGATGGGCAAGATCTTCGTCGGCGAGTACGCCACCGGCGCGGTGACCTTCGTCATCCCGCTGGTCGTCCCGCTGCTGATCCTGACCCAGCTCGGGCCGGAGGCCAACGCCTACTACGCGCTGCCGCTGCTGATCGCCGAGTCCGGGCTGGGCGTGCTGATCTGGAACATCAGCTCCTCCTACATGGTGGAGGCCTCGCACGACTCCCGACAGATCGGGCCGCTGATGAGCCGCACGTGGCGGCTCAGCTTCCTGGTCGGCGGGCTGGGCGTCCCGGTGCTCTACCTGATGGCGCCGTGGCTGCTGTCGTTCCTGGGCGAGAGCTACGTCGCCGAGGGCACCGACGTGATGCGGCTGCTGCTGCTGGCCATCCCGTTCAGCATCGTCTCCACGATGTACATCAACACCTCGCGCGTGCGCAACCGGATGGGCCGGGTCGTGGCGCTGCAGCTGCTGCTCGCCGTGCTGATCATCGGCCTGACCGCGGCCCTGCTCCCCACCATGGGGATCGTCGGCGCGGGTTGGGGCTACCTGATCGCCGAGGCGGTCGTCGCGCTGGCCGTCGTGATCCCCCTGTGGCGCTTCATGCGGGCCAACGGCGTCACGTTGCTGCGCGCCCCGAAACCGGTCGCCCCGGTGCGGGCCGGTGCGGAGGAGGGCTCCGAGATCGACCCGGAGGCTACCGTCCGCATCACCGCACAACCGTCTCGAGCAGGAAGGGCCAGGACGTGACCTCAAACCGGGGGCAGGTCAGCAGGATCGACAACGGCCGTCGACTGCGGGTGCTCGTCGTGATCCACCACCTGAGCGTGGGCGGGAGCCAGCGCTGCGCGGTGGACCTGGCGATCGGTGTGCACAAGCGCGGCCACGACGTCACGGTGGCCGGTCCACCCGGCCCGCTGGCCGATCTGCTGGTCGACGACGGCGTGCCGTTCGTGCCGCTGGAGAACGACCGGCCGGGCCAGGCCGTCGGCCAGGCGCTGCCGGGCTACAAGCGGCTGCTCGACCTGACCCGCGAGCTGCGCCCCGAGCTGGTGCACAGCTACGAGCTGACCCCGTCGATCCTCACCTACGCCGGGGCCCACCTGCGCGACTGCGTGCCGATGACGATGACGATCAACAGCATGTCCGTGCCGGACTTCATGCCGGCGTCGGTGCCGCTGCAGGTGTGCAGCCCGCTGATCGCCTCCGAGGTGCGCGAGCGCCTCCCCAGCCGGCAGGGCCCGGTCGGCGTGCTGGAGATCCCCACCGACACGGTCAACCAGTACCCCGGCTTCCCCGGGGCCGCGGAGTTCCGCGCCCGGCTGGGCATCGCTCCCGACGAGCTGGCCGTCGTCATCGTCAGCCGGTTCGCCCGGGCCCTGAAGCAGGAGGGCCTCGAAACGGCCATCCGCGCCACCGGCCGGCTCGCCCCGCACCACCGGATGCGCCTGGTCCTGGTCGGCGACGGGCCCGCGATGCCCGACCTGCGGGCCCTGGCCACCCGCACCAACGCCGCCATCGGCCGTGAGGCCGTGCTGCTGACCGGTGAGATCCTCGACCCGCGGCCCGCCTACGCGGCGGCCGACGTCATCGTGGGCATGGGCGGTTCGCTGCTGCGCTCCATGGCCTTCGGCAAGCCCTGCATCGTGCAGGGTGAGCGCGGCTTCTTCAAGATCCTGGACATGGACTCGGCCCGCGAGTTCCGCTGGCACGGCTTCTTCGGCATCGGCGGCGGGGGCAGCGGCGAGGAGCGCCTGGTGGCCCAGCTGGGCCAGCTGCTCGACGACTCCCCGATGCGCAAGCGCAACGGTGACTTCGCCCTCGGCCTGGTCCGGCGCCACTACAGCCTGGACTCGGCCGTCGACCAGCAGATCAGCTGGTACCGCAAGACGCTGGAGCGCACCGTCACCCCGACCAGGCTGGAGGCCGCCAAGACGATGGCCGCGATCAGCGCCTGGTTCGGCGGCCGGGCCATCAAGCGCCCGACGGGCCGGGAGAAGGTCGACTACTTCAACAGCCCGGAGCGCACCGAGCCGGGCATGCGCGCCCCGGTCCCGCACTGGTTCGACCCCGACCTGGGTGAGCTGTCCACGGCGCGCACCGGGGCCACCGGCGCGCACCGCGTCGTGACGCCCAGCAACCCCGCCGTCCCGCACGGCACGCCGACCGGCGCCAGCACGACGGCCTGAGCGGCCCCGCGCGACCCGAACGGTTCCGCACAGCGGAGAGGGCCCCCGGACCGATGGTCCGGGGGCCCTCTCCGTGCCGGGATCCGCTACGGGGTGTACTCGTACTGCCGGATCCAGTCGACGTGCATCTGGGAGTTCTCCACGTCGTTGGTGGGGTCCTCGTCGCCCTGCTCGGGGAACCAGTCGAGCTGGATCGTCAGGTGCATCGGCCGGGGCGGCAGCGCGTCGGTCTGCTCGGTGCGGAACCACTCCTTGCCGTCGAGGTAGGCCACGATGTGCTCCGGGGTCCACTCGACGGCCCAGTTGCGCCACTGGGTGGCGTCCGCCACGACCTCGCCCTCGATCTTCAGGTCGTCCTCGCTGTAGTGCAGGAAGAACTTGGTCTTCTGGCGGGTCGGGTCGGTCATCTCCATGAAGTCGACCTCGCCGCCCTCGGGCCAGTCCTCGGCGTCGGGCCACAGCAGCAGCAGCGCGTTGTAGGTCTCGTCGGTGGGCGGTGCCTGGACCCGACCCTCCCAGCGCCCGTACATCTGGCCGATGTCCAGCGCCATGCCACCGGTGGTGCCCTCGGTGTCGCCGGTGATGGTCAACAGGCCGTCGTCGACCGAGATGGCCTCCGGCGAGCGGCGGCCGTTGTCGCCGTGGCCGACGCCGTCGTAGAGCTGCCACTCGTCGCCCAGCTCGCCGTCGAAGGTCTCGGTGTAGACGGGTTCGCCCCAGCCCAGCAGCTTCGCCGCGCTGGTGTCGTCGCCCTCGAGGACCTCGGGCTCAGCCGGCGCGGGGCTCGCGGGCGCGGCGCCGCCGCCGGCGTCGCTGCTGCCGCCGCCGTCGCCACCGGTCGGGCGGACCAGAACGAAGACCAGCGTCGCCACCAGCGCCAGCGCCACCAGGCCGGCGATCAGGATCACGGCCCGGTTCGGGGTGCGGCCGCCCGTAGGGGGAGGTGGTGGTGCCGTGGGGGGGAGATGCCTCAAATCAGACAAAAGGGCTCTCCTTCTCAATAAGGATCAAGGCGACAACCGGATCGACCCTAGTGCAGTCACGCTCCGGAGTGAAACCGGCCCGCCGCAGTCACACCGCGTGCTGCGACGGGCCGGTCTCCGACGCGGCGGCCGAGGTCACGGACCGTCGTAGGAGTACTGCTTGACCCAGTCGACCTCCATGGACGACTCCTGGACGCCGTCCTCGGTGTCGAACGGGTCCTCCTGGTCGGGGAACCAGTCGAGCTGGATGGCCAGGTGCATCGGGCCCGGGGCCTGCACCTCGGGGTCCTCGCTGCGGAACCACTCCTTGCCGTCCACGTAGGCGATGAGGCTGTCGGGGGTCCACTCGAACGCCCAGTTGTGCCACTCGGTGCCGTCGATCGCGACCTCGCCCTCCTTCTTCAGATCGTCCTCGGTGTAGTGCAGGAAGATCTTCGTGCGCTGCCGCGACGGGTCGGTCATCTCCATGAAGTCGTACTCGCCGCCCTCGGGCCAGTTCTCGGCGTCGGGCCACAGCAGCAGCAGCGCGTTGTAGGTCTCGTCGCTGACCGGTGCCCGCACCCGGCCCTCCCAGCGGCCGTACATCTGGCCGACGTCCCAGGCCATGCCGCCGGTCGTGCCCTCGGAGTCGCCGGTGATCCGCAGGATCCCGTCCTCGGTGGTGATGGCGTCGGGGGTGCGGATGCCGTTGCCGACGTGGCCCTCCCCGTCGTAGAGCTGCCACTGGTCGCCCAGCGGGCCGTCGAACAGCTCGACGTGGGCGGGCTCGCCCCAGTTCAGCAGCTCGCCGGCGCTGGTGTCCTCGCCCTCCAGCGGAGCCGGGCCGCCCAGCGGGCCGCCCGGGCGCACGAGCACGTAGACCAGCGCCGCCACGAGGGCGACCACCAGCACGATCGCGACCAGTACGACGGTGCGGCGGCGGTTGACCGGGTCGTTGGCCGGGATCGGCACCGTCGAGTCGCCGTGCTCGCCGCCGCTCTCGGTGTAGGCGGGCAGGGTGCCGGTCTCCTGGACGTAGGCCGGCAGGGTGCCGGTCTGCTCGTTCCGGGACGGCTCGCTGCGGATCGGGACGGTGGGATCGCCGTTCATCGTGGGGCCTCGCAGGGGTCGGCCGGCGCGGCTGCGCGCGGGCTGTGCGTCATCGGTCGACGTGCCATCGGGTCGCTCACCGTCGCACCAGCGGCGGCACGCGCCCGCCCGCCCGGCGGGCCGCCCGGCGGCCCCGGACGTAGGCCGAGCCGCCGTTGAGCATCCAGCGCAACCGCTCCGCGCCGGTGCTCGCGGCCCCGACCGACGCACCGACGCCGGCCTCGGCCTCGCGCTCGTTGATGTGGCGCAGCTGGTTGACCGCGGCGGGCAGGCGCTGCAGCGCCATCAGGCCGGCGCGGCGGTCCAGCGCGATCTTGGTGAGGAACGCGCCCAGGCCCATCGCGTAGCCGCGGACCTGCTTGCGCAGCTCGTCGGGCGAGGACCGGTGGTGGTGCCAGACCAGCACGCCGGGCACGTACGCCACGGCGTAGCGGGCCAGCACCAGGCGGACCATGAACTCGCCGTCCTCGCCGCCCAGCGCGGGCGAGCCCGGGCCGAGTGCCTCGTCCATGCCGCCGACGCGGCGCGCTGCTTCGGCCCGCACCGCGAAGTTGGCGCCGATGCCGTACAGGCCCGGGGAGAACGGGAAGATCGCCGACCCCGGTGGGGGCTCGGACAGCCGGAACCGCCTGCCCTGGAAGCCCTTGTTCCAGACCAGGCCGAACTCCGATGCCCGCTCCTGCTCGGTGTCGAGCCGGGCGGCCACCACCGGGCCGGACAGGCAGGCCAGGTCGGAGTCCGTGGCGAAGGCGCCGGCGATCCGGCTCGCCCAGTGCCGGTCGGCCTCGGTGTCGTCGTCGGTGAAGGCGACGATCCGGGTGCGGGCCTCCTGCAGGCCCCGGTTGCGGCCCACCGAGGCGCCACGGCGGTTCTCGCGGACGTAACGGACCTCGGCCCGCCCGTACTCGCGGTTGAACTCGCCGATGCCGCCCTCGCCGAACTCGGCGACGACGCGCTCGGTGCTGTCGTCGTCGGGGTCGTTGTCGACCACGATGACGGTGATGTCGGGGTGGTCGCCGGCGAGCACGGCGCGCACGCAGCGGCGCACGCTCTCGGCCCGGTTGCGGGTGGCGATGACCACCGTGATCGGCTCGTCGGACGTCGGCGGGACCAGGACCTCCCGGTCGCGACCCACCTGCGCCTCGACGGCCGCCCGCACCTCGTCGGCGGTGGCCTTGCCGTCGGCGAGCTCGACCGTGGCCAGCCCGACCGGGGTACCGCCCGCGGTGACCAGCAGCCGCGCCGCCACGAAGTGGTCGTCCACGACCACATCCGCGAACTCGTCGCGCCGCTCGACCTGGCCGACCCAGGTCGGTCCGTTCCGTGCGATCGCCATTACTGCCCCCTCTCGTTCTGCTGCGCCCCCGCCGCGCCGCCTTCCCCCGGGTCGGCACGGCGGAGTGCTACGCCGGGTTGGCGCTGCGGGCCGTCGGCCGCGGGCGGGGCCTGCGCACCGCCGTGGTGGTGTCGTACTCCGGGTACTCGGGCGCGAGGGGCGTGTTGCCCAGGATGATGTCGGCGCCCTTCTCGGCCACCATCATCACCGGCGCGTAGATCTGGGCGTTGGTGGTCGTCGGGAACACCGAGGCGTCCACTACGCGCAGCCCGTCCAGGCCGTGCACGCGCATGGTGCCGGGGTCGACGACCTCCGCCTCGCCGTGGCCCATGCGGCAGGTGCCGCTCGGGTGCAGGCCGGTCTGGGCCTTGCTCGCCACCCAGTCCAGCAGCTCCTCGTCGGTCTGCACGTGCGGTCCGGGGACCACCTCGCCGCCGTCGATCTCCTTGAACGCGGGCTGCTCGAGCAGCTCGCGGCCCAGCCGCAGCGCCTTGATCCAGTCCTCGCGGTCGCGCTCGGTCGAGAGGTAGTTCATCTGGATGCGCGGGTGCACCATCGGGTCGGCCGAGGCGATCTTGACCGAGCCACGGGACGTGGCGGACATGGTGCCGACGTGCAGCTGGTAGCCGTGCCCCTCGACCTGCTTGTCCGGGTCGAAGGCCATCGCCATCGCCGCGAACACCAGGATGACGTCGGGCCACTCGCGGTCCTCGCTGCTGCGCACGAACCCGGCCGCCTCGAACATGTTGCTGGTGGCCTCGCCCTTGCCGGCCAGCCACTTCAGGCCCATGCCGGGCCAGTTCAGCTTGTTCTTCATGGCGATCATCGAGATCGGCTGGGTGCTGGCGTGCTGCACCTGCACCGCGAGGTGGTCCTCGAGGTTCTCCCCCACGCCGGGCAGGTCGTGCACCGGGGCGATGCCCACCTGCTCGAGCTCGGCGGCGTTGCCCACGCCGGACAGCTGCAGCAGCTGCGGGCTGTTGAACGAGCCGCCGCACAGCACGATCTCGCCGCCGGAGACGTGGTACTCGGTGCCGTTGCGGCCCCGGTAGACGACGCCGGTCGCGCGCTTGCCGGCGAACACGATCTTCGTCGCGTAGGCGTGGGTGCGCACGGTGAGGTTCTTGCGGCCCTGCACCGGGCGCAGGTAGGCCTGCGAGGACGAGCGGCGCTTGCCGTTGACGATGAACCGCTCGAAGGCCGAGAAGCCCTCCTGGCGGGCACCGTTGAAGTCGGTGGTCAGCTTGTAGCCGCCCTGCTGGGCCGCGCTGAAGAAGATGTCGAACAGCGGGTTGTCCAGCGCCGCGCGGGTGAGCACGTGCGGGCCGTGGTTGCCGCGGAACTCGCTGTCGCCGAAGGACAGCGAGGTCTCCACCCGCTTGAAGTAGGGCAGGACGTGGGCGTTGTCCCAGTCCTTGGTGCCGGTGTGCTCGGCCCACTTCTCGAAGTTGGAGGGGTGGCCGCGCATGAAGTTCATCGCGTTGATCGAGCCGGAGCCGCCGAGCAGCTTGCCGCGCGGGTGCGGCATCTGCCGGTTCTTCATGTAGGGCTCGGGCTCGGAGACGTACTTCCAGTTGTGCGAGTCCGTGGAGATCGCGATGCCCATCGCGGCGGGCATGTGCGTCAGCACGTCCCACGGGTAGTCGGGCATTCCGGCCTCGAGCAGCAGCACGTTGTTGCCGGGGTCCGCGCTGAGCCGGTTGGCCAGCGCGCACCCCGCAGCACCGCCGCCGACGATGACGAAGTCGTACGTCGAGTTCGACACGGGAGGTACCTCCTAAAGCACGCGCACCGCGGGGGCGCACGTCGGGGAGCGGGTTGTGACGTCGTGCGGCCTGCGACCCGACACCGCTGTCGGCCGGCCGGCGGGCTCAGGTGGTGGGTATCAGCCTCCACCCGGAGCTGGCGGAGCGGCTCCCTCGGGGGCGGCGGGCTGCCCGCCGGCGGGTGCCTGGTCGGGCGTCACCGGCTGGCCCTGGCCGTTGGGCCCGGGCTGGTTGTCGGTGCCGCCCAGCAGCGCGATCGGGTCGCTGCCGGTGATCAGCGACTGCACCAGCAGCGTCCCGGCCTGCATCATGAACAGCACGACGAGCGCGGAGAGCACCACGCCCGAGGCGATGGTGACCGCCTTGACCTTGGTCGGGGTGCCGCCGAGCTGGCGGCGGCCGGTCTCCACGAGGTAGGCGCGGATGCCCAGCAGCGCCAGGAAGAGCGCGGCGCTGATCCACACCCACTTGTCCAGCGACGGGTCGATGCGCATGCTCAGCCCCCCGCCTGCTGGCCGGCGGGAGCGGCACCGGCGGGCTGGTCGGCGCCCTGCGGCTGGTCGGCGCCCTGCTGGTCACCGCCGCCCTGCTGGCCGTCCTGCTGGCCGCCGCCCTGCTGGCCGTCCTGGTCGTCGGCGGGGATCGCCTTCTTCAGCACGATGTTGAAGCCGTCCTGGTAGGTCAGCACGTAGCGGCCCGACGACACCAGCTGCTGGACGATGTCGAGCGACCACCCCGGCGGGCGGTTCTCCAGGTACACGCCGTACTTCTCGCCCGACGTGTAGTTCACGATCACGTCGGCGGCCTGCTTGTCGGCGCAGACGAGCGGGTCGTCGGCCAGCTGCCCGCAGCCCTCGATGTTGTCGCCGCGGCCGAAGACCGTGATGCCCTCCAGGCCGGTGGGGCCGGCCTGGTTGAACGCCACGATCTCCAGCTCCGGTGGGGTCTCGGCGACCACCTGCCGGTACATCGCCACCTCCTCGGGGAACGTGGCCTGGTAGGCCTCGTTGCCCCCGCGGACCAGCACGAGCGTGCCGAACATGACCAGCATCGCCGCGGCCAGCAGGTACTCGCTGGGCCGCCACCTGCGAGCCAGCCAGCGCAGCGCGTCGGTGCCGAGGATGACCAGGATGGGCAGCCCGTAGAGCACGATCCGCAGGAAGCCCTCGCTGCCGTAGCCCTGCGCGGCCAGCGCCATCGGCACCACGGCCAGCCCGAAGGGCACCAGGTCGCGGCGGCGGCGCCAGTACACGAGCATGCCGACGGCACCGAGCAGGTAGGTGAACCCGGCCAGGATGATCCGCAGCTGCTTGACGAAGACCTGCCCGGCGTCGCCGGCGAGCCGGTCGGCCACCCCGGCCTGCAGCGCCGCGCCGGTGTCCCCGCTGCCGATCAGGATGCCCAGCTGCGCGGTCCAGAAGTCGCGGTTGTTGACGAAGATCCACAGCGCCACCGCCATGATCCCGACGACCAGCACCGCGCGGCCGCGGAACCGGCCGACCACCGCCAGCAGCGTCAGCTGCCCGATCAGCGCGATCGGGGTGAGCTGGTGCTCGACCACCACCGCGACCACGCAGAGGATCATGCTGAAGTAGATGAACAGCAGCTGCCGCGGCGGCAGCGCGGGCCGGTTCGGCGGCGTCATCGCGGCCACCAGCCATCGGCGCATCAGCGGCAGCCGTGGCGCCCCGGGGTGCGGGGCGGGCCAACCGGGCACCCCCGCGGCGTCGATGCGGCGGGTGGCCAGCGGACCGAGCGCGAACGTCAGCACGGTCAGCAGCAGCACGACCGCCTGCGCCTGCGGGGAGAAGTAGTCCTGCTCGATCCAGTTCAGCCCGACGAACAGCCAGGCCGCGACCCACGGGGCGCGGGTGCCGCCGAGCATCGAGCGGCCCATCGCGTAGATGCCGATCGCGGTGATCGTCACGACCACCGGCGGGAACCAGCGCAGCACCGTGTCGAGCTGGTCGGCGCCGCCTGCCTCGCGGAACCAGGCCCACTGGGCGAAGAACGCCGGCCAGTAGAACCGCGCGTCGAGCCCGACCGGGGACACGCCGTTCTCCTGGGCGATGGCGTCGACGAAGCCCACGGTGGTCCACGCCGTGCCGAACCGGGCGGCGGGCTCGATGACCGAGGGCAGGCCGTTGGTGCACAGGATGAGCACGCCGGTCGCCGTGGCCAGCATCGGGATCCGCGGCCGGCGCGCCCACAGCTCGGACACGCACGCCGCGACGGCGCACAGGATGGCGCCCCACGCGGCCGGGCCCAGTACCCGGGCCAGGCCCCAGCCGTCCAGGGCGTACAGGTCGGTGGTGGCCGCGGCCACCGGCAGCAGCGCCACCGCGACCAGCGCGAAGACCGGCGAGAGGAACCGGGTGATCCCGGCCGGGCGGTCGTCGGTCGGCTCGGCGGGCAGCTTCTGGGCCGGCAGCATCGTGGTGGCCGACACCGCGTCCGCGCCGCGGCCCTGCATGGCCGTGGTGGCCTGGCCCGGGGGGACCTGCTCGCCGCCGGGGCGGCTCACGTCGCGGGCGCCGTCGGCCGAGCGCCTGCCGGCACCCCCGCCGTGGCGGGAGGCGGGCTGCCCGGCCGCCGGGGGCCGGGCCCGCGCGGCCCCGGGCCCGGGTGCGAGCGCGGGCTGCTGCTCAACTCGGGGCTCCTTCACACCTCGCCTCCGGGGCGGCGGACCGGGATGCGCGGCACGTCGTGCTGGTCGATGGCGGCGGCGCCGTTGGTGCCGTGACCGGTCCCGTGCTGGGTGCCGTTCGGGGAGCTGTCGGTGGCCGTGCCCGCCGAGCCCGCCGGGCCCCCGGCGAGGGCGCCCGCGGCGGAGCCGGTGCCGAGGTGGCCGTTGCCCGACCCGTTGGCGGCCGAGCCGTTGGACGCCGAGCCGTTCGCGCCGGCGCCGAACTGGGCGGACGCGGTGCGCAGGCCGGGGCGCAGCACGGTGGCGACGTCGGTGCCGTCGGCGGCGAGCATGTCGGGGGTGATCACCGGGAAACCACCGGGCGGGGTCAGAGCCCGCGAGGACTCCTCCAACTTCACCCGCTCCGAACGGTGGTGCTGCGCACGACGCCGCTCGGCCGCCAACGTCCGCAACACCCGCGTGCCATCCGCGAACGTCCGCAGGTTCGACTGCCCGAAGATCCGCTCCCGCTCCATCGACGGCACCTCGGTGATCTTCAACCCCGACGCCGCCACCCGGCAGTTCAACACCGTCTCGATCTCGAACCCGTCACCCCACAACATCCCCTCGGCCGGAGCCGGCAGGTGGATGTCGGGCAGGTCCAACGTCGGCAGGATGTCGATCCAGAACGCGTTGTAGCCGTAGCACAGGTCCGTGTACGACGTCCCGAACAGCGCGTTCGCCACACCGTTGAGCCCCGCGTTGCCCGACTTGCGCAGCAACGTGATGTCGTCCGAACCACCACCGCGCACGAACCGCGAACCCTTCGCGAAGTCCGCACCCGCGATCAACGCCCGCACGAACGCCGGGATCTCCGCCGGATCCGCCGACCCGTCCGCATCGAACATCACCACGATGTCCCCGGTCACCGCCGCGAACCCGCACGCCATCGCGTTGCCCTTGCCCTTGCGGGTCTGCGTGATCACCCGCACCCACGGCAACACACGCCGAGCGACATCGATCGTGCCGTCCACGGAGTTCCCGTCGACCACGATCACCTCGTGCACAGCAGGACGCACCGCAGCGATCGCCGGGAGCACGACCTCAAGGTTCCGCGCCTCGTTGCGGGTGGGCACCACTACGGACACCCGCGGGTTGCCGCTGCGCTGCATCCGCCGGATCACAGGGCCGTCTCCCGCCCTGCGCCGTGCACGCTGTTCGCCTTGTTCACTGCCACCTTCACTGGCCGGGCTCCCCCGGCGCGGGGGGCCGCGGCACGGGTCTTGACGGCGCGGACGCGCCCGGAGCGGATGGTCATGGTGCGGGGTCCACCTGCCGCGACTACTGGGCGACCACGGCGTGCCGCAGCAGGAACGGCACGCTGAGCAGGGTGACGATGTAGAGCGCGCCGGCCGGGTTCCAGAGGCCGAAGCTGACCATGATCTGGGCGACCAGCAGGGAGACGGCGATGCCGACCCCCGCGGCCAGCAGCCAGACGTGCGCGGCGGGGGCGCGGCGCAGGAAGCCCGCCGCCGCCCAGCCGGGACCGAGGATGAGGAACGTCATGGTCACCAGGAAGCGGAAGTCGCCGAGCGCCTCGGCGCGCGCGCCGAGCAGGCTCAGCACGCAGGCGACGATGCCGGCCAGCACCAGCAGCACGGCCACCAGCCGCCGGGCGACCCGCGCCCGGGTGTCGACGGCCGTCGAGTTGACGGTCACCGTTGCGCTCCCTTCCGGTTCAGGACGCTTCCTCCTCCATGAACGCCAGCCCGCGGCGCGAACCGTCGGCCGGGCCCAGCGGGTGGCGCTGGCCGGCGCCGTCCGGTGCGGACGAGCCGTTCACGGCGAGCATGTCGGGGGTGATCACCGGGAAACCACCGGGCGGGGTCAGAGCCCGCGAGGACTCCTCCAACTTCACCCGCTCCGAACGGTGGTGCTGCGCACGACGCCGCTCGGCCGCCAACGTCCGCAACACCCGCGTGCCATCCGCGAACGTCCGCAGGTTCGACTGCCCGAAGATCCGCTCCCGCTCCATCGACGGCACCTCGGTGATCTTCAACCCCGACGCCGCCACCCGGCAGTTCAACACCGTCTCGATCTCGAACCCGTCACCCCACAACATCCCCTCGGCCGGAGCCGGCAGGTGGATGTCGGGCAGGTCCAACGTCGGCAGGATGTCGATCCAGAACGCGTTGTAGCCGTAGCACAGGTCCGTGTACGACGTCCCGAACAGCGCGTTCGCCACACCGTTGAGCCCCGCGTTGCCCGACTTGCGCAGCAACGTGATGTCGTCCGAACCACCACCGCGCACGAACCGCGAACCCTTCGCGAAGTCCGCACCCGCGATCAACGCCCGCACGAACGCCGGGATCTCCGCCGGATCCGCCGACCCGTCCGCATCGAACATCACCACGATGTCCCCGGTCACCGCCGCGAACCCGCACGCCATCGCGTTGCCCTTGCCCTTGCGGGTCTGCGTGATCACCCGCACCCACGGCAACACACGCCGAGCGACATCGATCGTGCCGTCCACGGAGTTCCCGTCGACCACGATCACCTCGTGCACAGCAGGACGCACCGCAGCGATCGCCGGGAGCACGACCTCAAGGTTCCGCGCCTCGTTGCGGGTGGGCACCACTACGGACACCCGCGGGTTGCCG
>NZ_JAGSOV010000129.1 GCF_023898865.1 Pseudonocardia humida | reverse complement strand
GGGTCGCGCAGGGCCGTGACGGCTGGGAGCCCGTCCGCCCTGCTGATGAGCGCACCCGGGCGACACGTGGCGTGGCGAACCCGTCGGCCACCGCTCCCTCGCCCCCCGGCTCGGCCACGGATCACGCGATGCTCCCGCTCCGGTTCCGCACGGGCGAGACGGCGGTGGATCAGCGGCGCAGCGGCCCGATCCGCACCAGGATCTCGGGCCGGTGCCCGTTCCCGAGCAGATCGGCGCCGAAGAGCAGGCTGCGTGACACCGCCGCACCACGCCGCGCGGCGAACCCCGCGAACAGGGCCTGCGACGGGGCGTTGTCCGGGGCGATGGAGGCCTCCACGTGATCGACGTCCGGGAGCCGGTCGACCAGGGCGTCCAGCATCGCCGCTCCCACGGCGCGACCGCGGGCCGCGCCGGCCACGGCGATCTGCCAGACGAACAGCGTCGCGGGCCGCTCGGGCCGGCGGAACCCGGTCACGAAGCCGACCACCCCACCGCGCAGCCACGCCACCGCGGACGTCTCGGCGAAGTCCCGCGCCCACAGCAGGTAGGCGTAGCGGGAGTTGAGGTCGAGAACACCGCTGTCCCGGGCGAGGCGCCAGCACGCGGCGCCATCGGAGACGGTGGGCATGCGCACCGTCACCCCGGCCGGGGTGACGACGGGGACGTCCGCGGGACGCGGGGCCGGGGCCACGATGTCGGTCACGCCGTCGACGCTACGGGCACCGCAGCGGCCTCCCCGGGATCGTCAGACAAGCGCAAGC
>NZ_JAGSOV010000027.1 GCF_023898865.1 Pseudonocardia humida | reverse complement strand
CCGCCGCCGCGGCGGCGGCCACCGCCGCGCGACCGTCCGCGCCCTGCTGCGGGTCGGGCCCCGACCCGGCGGGGGCGATCACCGGGACGAGCGGGGCGGCGGGGGCGACCTCCCCCTGCGCCGGAGCCGGGGCGGGCTCGGTGTCGACGTCGGACGGACGCGTGCCCGGCGTCGCGTTGTGGTGGGCGGGTTGGGCGGTGCCCCACCCTCCACTCGGCTCGTCGGCCATCTGCCGCTCCCCCGGTCGGGACCCGCCTGGGATCGGCCGGTCGTCACCGACCCAACGACGCGCAGGCCGCCACGGCGCGGCCCAGGGCAGCTCGATCCCCATGTGAGTGATCGCCGGTGCCCTGCGTGACCACCGGGTTCCCGGCCGGGGTGACCGCTCAGCCGCGCGCGTCCGCGGCCGCGGCGTGCAGGAACGCCGCCCGGATCTCTCCGGGCCCGCTCACGTGCTCGACGCGGCCACCCACCGGCGTGAGCGCCGCGGCCAATCGGGTGGCGTCGGCTTGTGCACCCACCGTGACGATCGTCAGCTGCACCGGGCGCTCCGGATCGGCCCGGACCCGGAGGTGCTCGGCCAGCTGCTCCGCGCTCAGCGCACCGGGATCGGCCTCGTCGCGCCCGTCGGTGATCACCAGGACGTGGTCGGGCACGCCGTTGCGGTGGCCGTCGCGCGCGGCCGTGTACGCGGCGAGCACCGTGTCGTGCAGGCCGCTGCCGGTCCGGCGCGGCTGCAGGGCGGCCAGCTCGGCGGCCAGCGCCGCGCGCTGCTCGGCGCCGAGGTCGGCGCGCTCGAGCAGTACGCGGTGGTCCAGCGGGGGCGCCAGGTCGGCGCCGAACTCCCACAGGCCCAGCCGGGCGTCGTCGGGGAGCATGGCCGCGATGTCGCCCACGCCTTCGCGGGCCGTGTCGGCCAGCGGGCGCCCACCGTCGTCGGCGAGCGCGCCCATCGACCCGGACACGTCGACCACCGCCAGCACGTCGACCCGCCGGTCGTGCCAGTACCAGGTGGCGAACACCTGGTCCACGCGCTGCGGTTCGAGCACGTCGAACAGCGGCGCGGTGGCCGGCGGCAGCTCGCCGGGCCGCGACCCCGGCGGTAGGCCGATCCCCGGTCGGCGCAGCCCGGCCGCGGCCAGCGCCCCGGACGACCCGGGGCCGGTCAGCGCCTCCCACAGCCGGTCCAGCCGCGCGGCCCGGGCCGGGTCGGCGACCGCCTCGGCCATCGGGACCCAGGTGTAGCGCAGCGCGGAGGTGTGGTCGGCCGTCGCCACCACGCGCAGGCCGTTCGTGCTGCCGTCGCGCACCGCGGGCAGCAGCGCGTACTCGGGCACCGCGCCGACCTCACCGGGGCCGCTGGGCAGCGCGGCAGCGGTGCCGGACACCGTGCGCACGGCCGGAGCGGCGTCGGCGAGCGCCGCCGTCGCCGCGAGCGGCCCCGCCGTCCGGACGGCCTCCCCGACCGCACCGGCGGGGAGCAGCCCGTCGCCGGACCCGGCCGGGTCGCGGATCGCCATGCTCACCTGGCCCGCGCCGAGCAGCCCGGTCAACCCCGCCCAGCCACCGGCCGCGCTCAGCCGGTCGGCCGTGGCCGGGTCGGCGACCAGGTAGAACGGGCTCACCGCGATCGTGGCGCCGGGGTGGGCGTCGAGGGCGGACGCGGGCTGCAGCCCGGCGGGGCGCCCGGTCCAGGCACCGTCGTCGGGGATCCAGAGGTCGGCGTCGTACTCGGCGGCCCGCTGCGCCGCCGTGCGCCCGTCGGCAGGCAGGACGTCGAGGACCACGCAGTCCGGGCCGGTGGCCAGCGCCGGGGCCAGCGCGTCGAGCGCGGGGACGAACGAGGTCGCCGCCGTCACGCGCAGCGCCTGGGTGCACTCCACGGAGTTCGCGGCCACGCCGATCGCCCCGGTCGTCGCCCCGTCGGGCATGAGGACGGCGCCGACCGCCACCGCCGAACCGACCACGACCAGCGCGAACAGTCCACTCCGGACTGCGCCCGCCGGGCGCTGCGCCCTGTGCCGTCCCATCGCCCCGCCGATTCCGATGAAGATCCCCAACCGATGCGGCGGCATTCTGGCAGCAGGTGGCCGCCGATGGGGGGAGGCTGTCGCACCGCGCCACCGGAAATACGGCGTCCCGGGCACCGGCTGCACCCGATTGTCACGGTCCGGTCGCTGAATGCCCACGTGGCCAGCGCATCGCCGGCCCAGGCGCTACCGTCCGTCACACGAGCGGCCCAGCCGAGCGGGCCCGTTCCCCGAGAAGGAGAGCAATGCGAACCGGCGCGGTTATCCTCGTGATCTGGCTGCTCATCGGTGTCTTCGCCGCATACCAGCGCAACTACTTCTCCGGCGACAACCAGGTGAACTGTGCCGAGTTCGGCACCGTCGCGCTCACCATCGTCGCCGGGCCGTTGAACTACTTCGGACTCAACCCGCAGACCCGCTGCGAGCTCCCCCAGCCGTCGCAGTGACCACGGGGTCGTGAGGGGGAGTCCGCGCCGGAGCGCGGACTCCCCCTCGCGACTTCAGTGGACCTTGCGCAGCACCAGCAGCGAGCGGGCCACGATCCGCAGCCGCCCGCCCGGCTTGGCGTCCCGGCTCCGGCGCACCGCCCGGGCGCCGAGCGGGTCGGCGGTGTCCAGCACGACCTCCCAGGCGTGCCCGTAGCCCTCGGCGGGCAGCGTGAACGGCACCGGCTGGTGGTGGGCGTTGAACAGCAGCAGGAACGAGTCGTCGACCACCCGCTGGCCCATCATGTCGCGCTCCGGGATGCCCTCGCCGTTGAGGAAGACGCCCAGCGACCGGGCGTAGCCCGCGTTCCAGTCGTGCTCGGTCATCGGCTGCCCGTCCGGGCGCAGCCAGGCGATGTCCTCGATGTTGGAGCCCTTGATGGGCCGGCCCTGGAAGAACCGCCTGCGCCGGAACACCGGGTGCGCGGCCCGCAGCGCGGCCACCTTCGCGGTGAAGTCCTCCAGCACCGAGTACTCGCGGGCTTCCTTCCAGTCCACCCACGCCAGTTCGTTGTCCTGGCAGTAGACGTTGTTGTTGCCCCGCTGGGTGCGGCCCAGCTCGTCGCCGTGGGAGATCATCGGCACGCCCTGGGACAGCAGCAGCGTGGCGATGAAGTTGCGCTTCTGGCGCTCCCGCAGGACGAGCACCTCGCCACCGTCGACCGGCCCCTCGACCCCGTGGTTCCACGAGCGGTTGTGGCTCTCCCCGTCGCGGTTGTCCTCGCCGTTGGCCTCGTTGTGCTTCTCGTTGTAGGAGACCAGGTCGTGCAGCGTGAACCCGTCGTGCGCGGTCACGAAGTTGATCGAGGCGATCGGCTGGCGGTTGTCCTTCTCGTACAGGTCCGACGAGCCGGTGAACCGGGACGCGAACTCGCCCAGTCCGGCGGGCTCGCCGCGCCAGAAGTCGCGCACCGTGTCGCGGTACTTGCCGTTCCACTCCGTCCACAACGGAGGGAAGCCGCCCACCTGGTAGCCGCCCTCGCCGACGTCCCACGGTTCGGCGATGAGCTTGACCTGGGAGACCACCGGGTCCTGGTTGACCAGGTCGAAGAACGCGGCCAGCCGGTCGACCTCGTGGAACTCCCGGGCCAACGACGACGCCAGGTCGAAGCGGAAGCCGTCGACGTGCATCTCGGTGACCCAGTACCGCAGCGAGTCCATGATCAGCCGCAGCGACTCGTGCTGGCGGACGTTGAAGCTGTTCCCGGTGCCGGTGGTGTCGTAGTAGAACTCCGCGTTCCCGGGCACCAACCGGTAGTAGGCCCGGTTGTCGATGCCGCGGAACGACAGCGTCGGGCCCAGGTGGTTGCCCTCGGCCGTGTGGTTGTAGACGACGTCCAGGATCACCTCGATCCCGGCCTGGTGGAACCGCTTGACCATCGACTTGAACTCCTGCACCTGCTGGCCGCGGGTGCCGAAGGACGAGTAGTCGCTGTGCGGGGCGAAGAAGCCGATGGTGTTGTAGCCCCAGTAGTTGCTCAGCCCGCGCTCGGTGAGCGCGTGGTCGTGCACGAACTGGTGCACGGGCATCAGCTCGACGGCGGTCACGCCCAGCTTCTTGAAGTGGTTCAGCATCACCGGGTGCACGAGGCCGGAGTAGGTGCCGCGGATCTCCGGGGGCACGTCGGGGTGCGTCATCGTCATCCCCTTGACGTGGGCCTCGTAGATGACGGTCTCGTGGTAGGGGATGCGCAGCGGCCGGTCGTTGGACCAGTCGAAGTACGGGTTGATGACGACCGAGCGGGCCATCGCCGGACCCGAGTCGTGGGTGTTGAGCGACCCGGGGTCGCCCCAGTTGTACGAGAACTGCTCCTGGCCCCACCGGATGCGCCCCTGCACGGCCTTGGCGTAGGGGTCGAGCAGCAGCTTGGCGGGGTTGCAGCGCAGGCCGTTGGCCGGGTCGTACGGGCCGTGCACCCGGTAGCCGTAGCGCTGGCCCGGGCCGACCCGGGGCAGGTATCCGTGCCAGGTCAGGGCCTCGCGCTCGGGCAGGTCCAGCCGCGTCTCGGTGCCGTCGTCGTCGAACAGGCACAGCTCGACCCGTTCGGCGACCTCCGAGAAGATCGCGAAGTTGGTGCCGCCGCCGTCGTAGCTCGCCCCCAGGGGGTACGGCGTACCGGGCCAGATCTCCAGGGCCTGCCTCCGATCGGGAACACCGCGTCGCACACGCGTTGTGTGAGGTACGGGTACACGATCGGGGGGCGTCCGGCAGGGTGCGCTCCCACGACGTGGGAACGCTCAGGCGGCGGGGACGGGACTCAGTGCGGGCGGCGGCCGTTGCCGAAGCCCGACATCTCCGTCTCGACGGCGCGGCGGAGCGCGGCCACGTCCGCCTTCTGGCCGGCCGACTCGGCGGCGTCGCGGGCGCGGGCCACGATGTCCTCGCGGACCAGGTCGTGCAGGTAGACGGTCTTGTCGGAGTCGCTCATGGTCAGCTCGTTTCTCGGGGAGCGTGCGCCGCTGGGGTGGCGCCGGTCGGGGGGCGTCCAACGAGTGAACCGCGGGGCGGGACGGGTGTGGCGCAGGTCTCGCCCAGACGGCGTCGAGGAGCGGCGGGTGGCCCGACATGATCACGTTCGGTGATCACCTGGTCGCCCACCGGCCACTTCCGGCGGATGGGCGGTCGGCTCGCGCCGCGTGCACGTGCAGGTGCGCACGCGGGCCCACCGTCGTGCGGGCACGGCCGTTCGAGGCCGGCAGACGCCCGCACAGCCCTCGTACGGTGGTGGCCGGACCTACAGGGACGACCCGTCGGGGCGGGTCTCCGGTCCCGAGCGGCGGGCGGCCCGCCCCCGCCAGCTGGCCAGCAGCCAGCGCAGGAACCAGGCGGTGTCCGAGCGGTCGCGCCACGGGGGTCGGCTGGGGCGATGCGTACCGGACACGTCGTCCACCCCATCGCGCCGGGAGTGTGCTCTCCAGCGCACAGGACGCGCATCGGTGACGCATCCCACTACGGGGTTACGCTCTCGGGGTGAGCAGGCGACGGGCCGATCTCGCCCGGGTGCGCCGCACCGCCGGACTGACCCAGGAGGAGCTGGCCGGCCGGATCGGCGTCGACCGGTCGACCGTGGGCCGCTGGGAGGCCGGATCGGTCGACCCGACCCTGTGGGCGCGCGGCGAGCTCGCCAGGGTGCTGCGCATCAGCGCCGAGGTCCTCGGCGAACTGCTCGGCGACACCGCCGGCGACCCGACGTCCACCGCGCCACCCACCGGGCCCTCCACCTCCGCCGCCGCGCCCACCTCGTCCACCACGACGCCCCTCACGAGGCCGCTGCCCGCCCTGCAGCTCGACGCGGTCCCGCTGCGCAGCGCGCTCGAGGACGCCGACGACGAGGTCGAGGCGATCGAGCTGGCCCGCCGCGTGGCCGCCTCCGACGTCGGCGAGGAGACGCTCACCCGGCTCGAGCGGATCGTCGACGACCTGGCCCAGGCCTACCTCACCGACCCCCCGCTGCAGGCGCTGATGCGCACCCGCCGGCACCTGCAGTACGTGACCGGCCTGCTGGACGTGCGCGCCACGTTCGCCCAGCGGCGCAGGCTGCTGGCCGTCGGGGGCTGGCTGTCGCTGCTGGCCGGCACCCTGCACATCGACCTGGAGCAGCAGGGCCCGGCCGTGGCCCGCATCCGCACCGCGCGGATCCTGGCCGACGAGTGCGGCCACGACGAGCTGGCCGCGTGCACCGTCGAGACCGAGGCCTGGCGCTCGCTGACCATCGGCGACTTCCCGGAGGCCGCCCGCCTCGCCCAGCTCGCCCAGGAGATCGCGCCCGCCGGGTCGTCGGCGCACATCCAGGCCACCGCCCAGGAGGCCCGCGCCCAGGCCCGCCTCCACGACGTGCGGGCCGCCGCGGCCGTCGTCGGTCGGGTGACCCGGCTCGCCGAGCCGCTGGCCGACCCCGACCACCCCGAGCACCACTTCCGCTACGACCGGGTCAAGGCGACCAGCTACACCGCCACCACCCTCACCTGGCTCGGAGACCCGGCCGCCGTCGAGCACGCCCGCGAGGTGGTCCGGGCGATGTCGACCGACGGCACGATCGCCGGCCGGGTGCGCAGGCTGGCGCTGTCCCGGCTCGACCTCGCGCTCGCGCTGGTCGGGCGGGGCGAGGTCGCGGAGGCGGCGCAGGTCGCCACCTCGGCGATGCGGTCGCGGCTGCTGCGCTCGGACCTGTGGCGGGCGCGGGAGGTCGTGCAGGCGGTCGCGGCGGTCGACCGGCGGTCGGGCGAGGAGCTGCGCGAGGCCTACCGCCAGCTGGTGCTCCCGCTGCGTTAGCCCTCGTCGCGGGGGCGCCGGGCGTCCCGGCGCTGGCTGCGCAGGTCATCGGGGTCCCAGCGGTAGTGGCCACTGGGCAGGACGACCGTGGGGAAGATCTTCCCGTCCGCGGCGTAGCGGGCCAGCGTCCTCCGCGACACGCCGAGCAGCTTGGCCGCCTCCGCGGTCGTGAGCAGCCGGTCGCACCAACTTCCCGCGCACGCCCGGTGCCGCCGGATCGGCGTCGTTACGTTCCGGCCATGGCTCCTGATTGGACGAACATCCTGTTCGCCGCCGTCGGCGTCGCCGGTGTCGTGGTGCTCGTGTCCGCCCAGCGCCGGGCCCGCGGGCGGCAGGCCCTCCCCGACCCCGTCTCGCTGCGCCGCCGCCGGATCGGGGGCGCGGGCGCGGTGTGCGTCGGGATCCTCGGTGGGCTCCTCCTGGTCGAGCAGTACGCCCCGGACGGCTGGCACGGCGTGCTGGTCGGGCTGCTGGCGGCGGGCCTGGTGGTCCTCATGGGACTGGTGGTCGCGGCGCTCGTCCTGGCGGTCCGGGCCGAGCGCCTCGCCTCCGTCGACCGGTCGTGACGCTCGACCGGACGCGCCCGCCGGCGGGTTCGCCCCCGTTCGGGATGCCTAAGCTCCCACCGTGACGACGAGTCAGTGGATCTCCATCGGATGCGGTCTGCTGATGCTGACCACGGCCTCGGTCGGGCTCGGGATCGCCCGCCCGTCCGGTCGCGCCGCGACCGAGCGGCCCCGGGCCGTGCGGGCACTGCGGCACACGATGGTCGGGGTGCTGCTCGTCGGAGCGAGCGCGGTGTCGGCGGCGGTCCGCCACACCGCGCCGGAGGGCGGGGGCACCTGGTGGCCCGTCGGCGAGGCCGTCCTGCAGATCCTCGGCTGCCTGGTCGCGGTCGTCGGCCTGGCCCGCATCTACCGCGCCGCACGACGCACCGAGGACCCCGCCGGTACCCGGTGACGCGCACCGGCGCTCAGGACGCGGCGTCGTCGGGCTTGTTCCGCGCCCGGCTCGGCTGCACCCGCATCGGCTCGCCGGGCATCTTCGGGTAGTCGGGCGGGTAGGGCATCTCCGCCGGTCCGCGGTCGCGGTCGTCGGCGGCGTACCACTCCAGCGCCGCCTCCAGCCCACCCACGGCCGCGTCCATGCCCGCGTGCGGGTCGCCCCGCTCGGCCAGCAGGCCCGGCACCGTGCGGACGTCGAAGTCCTCCGGTTCGACGTCGGGCAGGGTCTCCCAGGTCACCGGCATCGACACCGTCGCGCGCGGGCGCCCGCGCACCGACCACGCCGAGGCCACCGTGCGGTCGCGGGCGGCCTGGTTGAAGTCGAGGAAGACGCGCTCGCCGCGCTCCTCCTTCCACCACGCCACCGTCGCGTCGTCCGGGGCGCGGTCGGCGACCCGGCGGGCGATGGCGATCACCGCGTGCCGGACGTCGATGAAGTCCCACTCGGGGCGGATGCGGCAGAACACGTGGATGCCGCGCCCGCCGGAGGTCTTCGGCCAGCCGACCAGCCCGGCCTCGTCGAGCACCTCGTGCAGCACCGCCGCCACCCGCTTGGCGTCGGCGAAGTCGGTGCCCGGCTGCGGGTCGAGGTCGATGCGCAGCTCGTCTGGGTGGTCGGGGTCGGCCCGGCGCACCGGCCACGGGTGGAAGTCGAAGGTGCCCATGTTGGCCGCCCAGACGATCACCGCGGGCTCGGTCGGGCACAGCGACTGCGCCTTGCGGCCGCTGGGGAAGGTGACCTCGGCCGTCTCCACGTACTCGGGGGCGCCCTTGGGCAGCCGCTTGGAGTAGAACGGCTCCTCGTCCACCCCGTGGGAGTAGCGCTTGAGGTTGGTCGGTCGCTCCCGCAGGACGCCGAGCAGCGGATCGGCCACCGACCGGTAGTACTCCACCACCTCCCCCTTGGTGATCCCCCTGGCCGGGAACACGACGCGGTCGGCGCTGGTCAGCCTGACCTCCCGGTCGCCGTGCGGGCCGGGGACGGTGAGCAGCACCGGAGCAGGCTTGGTCGCCACGCCGCAGCACGCTACCGGCTACTCTCGACCTCGTGCGCGAACGTCACGAACCGGACCGCGCGTCCCGGTCCCGGCAGTTCGACGACGAGCTCGTCGGCCTCGACCCGGACGACCCCGACGCCCAGGCCTTCGCCGCGCACCTCGACCGGATGCAGCGCCTGCGGCCCGGCTTCACCGTCGAGGGCTACCTCGCCGGTGTCACCGACTTCGCCGACTCGGCCAACCGCGCCGAGGGCGGGCGGCGCTGGGCGGCGGTGCTGGTCGTGCTGGCGCTGCTGCTGGTGGCCGTCTACGCCGTGTGGGACGCGCTGGTGTTCGTGCTGCTCACCCTCGTCTGAGGGCGCCGCCGCCCCAGCAGGCGCACGGCGAGGACGCCGAAGTAGCCGAACCCGACCGCGATGCTGATCCGCTGCCACAGGCCGTGGTAGCTGCCGGTCTGGGTGTCGGCGTCGTACAGCCCCGCCGCCACCAGCAGCGTCCCCATCGCGACGACCGCCGTCACTATCGAGTACCACATCCAGGCCCGTTCGCGGTCCGCCGCCGAGCGGGCGGCGATGGCGAGCATCGCGGCGGTCATCACGATCCAGGTCGGGAACAGGTTCCCGTCGTGGACCAGGCTCTGCAGGGTCGGTTCGGCAGTGCCCGTGCTGCCCGGCGGGTAGCCCGGCTTCGGGTCGGCCACGAACACCCCGGCCAGGACCAGGCCGAGCCCGAACAGCCCGACGAGCACCGGGGCGGCGACGGCCGAGCGACCCGACCGCAGCACGCGGCGCAGCCCGACGGCGAAGCAGATCGTGAGCGTGCCGGCGACGACGAAGTTGGCGATCATGAGCCAGCCGCGGTCGCCGTTGGCGAGCTCGCTGCCGAAGTGGTGCAGCGGGTCGTAGCCCGGGCGCGTGGCGCTGTCGAGCAGCAGCACGACGACGAAGAGCGCCGGGCCGAGGCCGGCGAGCAGCAGGAGCCGGGTGCGGGTCATGCCGACGGCTCGCGGCGCGGGGCACGCGGCCCGGCGGACGGCGGCGGCGAGCGCGATCAGCCAGCCGACGAACACCGCGGCCATCAGCCGCTCGCCCATGCCGGTGGCGGAGCGCTCGCCGAACAGGCCGCCGAGCTGGGCGTCGAGGATCGCCGTCGTCCAGAACAGCAGGTAGCCGAGCGGGGGCAGGAACCCGAGCCGGCCCAGCCGGGGCCGGCCCGCCACCGCGGCGACCGGCCGGGTGAGCAGCGGACCGGCCACGGCGAAGCAGGTGAACGCCAGGATGCCGGCCACGGCGTGGACGGCGCCCGCGGTGGTCACGAACACCGGGTCGGTGGGATCGATCGGATCGGTCGGGAACGCGGCCACCACCAGCATGGACAATCCGGCGAGGGCGAGCGCCCCGAGGCCGGTCCGCGGGCGCGGCGCGGGGAGGAGCGCGGCGGCGGCCGCGGCCACCGCGAGCGCGCCCAGGCCCAGGCCCAGCCCGGCGAAGGGCAGCAGCCACCCGTGCGGCCCGAGCACGTACTCGCTGATGGTGACGGCGATGGGGTCCCGCTCGGGGTCGACGACGTGCAGGACCGCGACCAGCACGACGAACAGGACGAGTCCCGCGCCGCCGGCCGTCGCCAACCGGGCGACGTCCCGGGCCGGGATCGGTGGAGAAGTCATGGCTACAGCGTAGACTCTTTCTACGGTGTAGACACAAGCGTGGACGGCCGTCTGGTGCGGGAGATGGCGCGTAAGCTGCCCGGAGCCCGAGCCGCACCCCAGGAGACCGCCGCTGTCCGCTCCAGCCCCCGGCCCCGCGAACGACGGCGGGCGGCCCCGCCGGAAGCGGCCGACCCCGCCGACCCGACCCACGCTCAGTCGCGAGTACATCGCCGCGATGGCCCTCGCCCTCGTCGACGAGATCGGCCGGGACGCGTTCTCCATGCGCAAGCTCGGCGCCGAGCTCGGCGTCGACCCGATGGCCGTCTACCGCTACTTCGACGACCAGGAAGCGCTCTTCGACGGCATCGCCGAGGCGATCTTCGCCGAGCTCGACGTGGACACCCTGCCCTGGGACGGGCCCTGGCGCGACCTGGTCGAGCAGTACAGCGTGCGGCTGCGGGACGCGCTGCTCGCCCACCCGCACGCCGTCGCCATCTTCGCCACCCGCCCGCTGCGCTCCCCGGCCGCGATCGCGACCGGCGTCCGGACGGTCGAGCTGATGACGGGCGCCGGTTTCGCCGCAGGCGACGCCCTGCGGATCCTGCGCTGCCTGCGCGAGTTCACCGTCGGCCACGCCCTGGGTCTGGCCGTGCTCCGGCTGGGCGGACGACGGCGCAGCCGGAAGCCGGCGCCGGACGCCCCCGAGTACAACCTGCTCGCGCGCGGCGCCGACGAGGCGGACGACGGCGACCACTTCGCCCCCGGCCTCGCCGCCATGCTCGACGGCTTCGCGGATCCCGCCGGACGCAGCGGCGACGCACGGGCGCCGCGCCCGCCGCGGACATAGTCTGGGAGGCATGGATCGCGTCACCGAGCCCGCGCCCGCCGTCGTCAAGTCCGACGAGGAATGGCGCGCCCAGCTCACCCCCGCCGAGTACCAGGTGCTGCGCCGGGCCGGCACCGAGCGGCCCTTCACCGGCGAGTACACCGACACCAAGACCGTGGGCGTCTACGCCTGCCGGGCCTGCGGGGCCGAGCTGTTCCGCAGCGAGACCAAGTTCGAGTCGCACTGCGGCTGGCCGTCGTTCTTCACCCCGCTGGCCGGCGACGCGGTGATCGAGCGCGAGGACGGCGCCCTGGGCATGCGGAGGGTGGAGGTGCTCTGCGCCAACTGCCACAGCCACCTCGGCCACGTCTTCGCCGGTGAGGGCTACGACACCCCCACCGACCTGCGCTACTGCATCAACTCGATCTCCCTGAAGCTGGTCGAGGCCGAGTAACGGGGCACCGCCCGTCGGCTGGCCCTCTTCGCAGGGGTGGTGTGGTCCTCGCAGGGGCCACATCACCTGCGAGGACCACACAGACCCTGCGACGTGGCTCGGGGCGCGCCGCGGGCCGGCCGGAGCGGGCGCGACACCGGGCGACCGAACACCCGACCAGCGCTGGCCCTCCGGGGCTACCGCGGGGTAGACAAGTCGCTGCCGGGACACCGTCGTCGTTCGGAGGCCAGATGCACCCGCCGCGCAGCGTTGCGACGAACGGCCGACGAGCCGTCTGGGCCCTCCTCCTGGCGGTCGCCGTCCTGCTCCAGGTACCGGCCTCGGCGGCGGCCTCGGCCGGGCCCGTCCCGCCCGACCAGCCGCTGCCCGGCTACACGATCGTCCCGCCCGACATCGCCCCGCTGCCCGCCGACGGCGGCGAGACCAGGGTGATCACCGGAGTGCACCGCAACGCCGGGTTCGCGATCGAGGTGCCGCCGCGCTGGAACGGCCGGCTGGTGATGTGGGCGCACGGCTTCCGCGGCAACGGGCCCGAGCTCACCACCGATCCGCCCCCGGACGGGCTGCGCGAGAAGTGGATCGGGCAGGGCTACGCGTGGGCCGCCTCCTCCTACGACCGCAACGGCTACGACGTCGCCTCCGGGGTGACCTCGACCCGCGAGCTGGTCGGCCGCTTCGTCCGCGAGGTGCGCCGGCCCGACCAGGTGTTCCTGGTCGGTGCGTCGATGGGCGGGCACGTCACCGCCCGGGCGATCGAGCAGGACCCGGGGCTCTACGCCGGGGCGATGCCGATGTGCGGCGTGCTGGGCGATCACGACCTGTTCGACTACTTCCTCGACTTCGCCCTGTCCGCGCAGGCGCTGTCCGGCCAGGGCGGCAACTACCCGCCCGGACCGGACTACGCCGACGTCGTCCTGCCCCGCGTCTACGCCGGGCTCGGCCTGGAGCCGGGCGACCCCACCGCCACCACGCCCGAGGCCCAGCAGCTGATCGCGGCCACGGTGATCGGGTCGGGCGGGCCGCGGCCGGGCGCCGAGGCGTCCGTCCTGTACTGGAAGGACTTCCTGCTCGAACTGGCCGTCCCCGGCGACGAGCCGACCCCCGTCACCGGGGTGGCGGCCGAGCCGGGCGCGGTGGCCACCAACGTCGGCACCGACTACGCCCCCGACGAGCCGGTCGACCTCGACGCCGCCGTGCAGCGGGTGCCTGCGGCCGACCAGCGGACCCGGGAGTCGAAGCGGCTGACCCCGGTCGCCCAGGTGTTCGGGAAGCCGCGGGTGCCGGTGCTGAGCCTGCACGGGCTCGGCGACCTGTTCGTGCCGTTCCGGATGGAGCAGGTCTACGCCGAGGAGGTGGCCCGGGCGGGTCGCTCCGACGAGTTGGTGCAGCGGGCGATCCGGGTGACCGGGCACTGCGAGTTCGCCCCGGCCGAGGTCGGCGCCGCGTGGGACGACCTCGTCGCCTGGGTGGACGGCGGCCCGAAGCCCGCGGGCGACGACGTCACCGACCCGGCCGCGCTGGCCGATCCGGACTACGGCTGCCGGTTCTCCGACCGCGCCGCCTACGACGCCGCCGGGCCGCCCTCGCAGAACGACACCCGCCGCCTCTACGCCCCCTGCCCCTGACCCTCTCCCCCCCGGGGGGGGGGGGGGGGGGGGGGGGGGGGGGGGGGGGGGGGGGCGGACCAGCCTGCAGCGCGGAGGGGGGGGGGGGGGGG
>NZ_JAGSOV010000026.1 GCF_023898865.1 Pseudonocardia humida | reverse complement strand
CCCCCCCCTAAACCCACCGTGTGGTCGTGTGCCCCGCCCCAAACCCCCGACAAGTTCGTTCTCGACGGAGGCGGGGTCAGGGGAGGGTGGCGACGAGGTCGCCGGGGGCCACCCGCGGGCCGGTGTAGAACGGCACCTCCTCGCGGACGTGCCGGCGGGCCTCGGTGGCGCGCAGGTGGCGCATCAGGTCGACGATCCGGTCGAGCTGGTCGGCCTCGAAGGCCAGGATCCACTCGTAGTCGCCCAGCGCGAACGCGGGGACGGTGTTGGCCCGCACGTCCGGGTAGCCGCGGGCCTGCTTGCCGTGGTCGGCCAGCATCTGGCGGCGCTCGTCGTCGGGCAGCAGGTACCACTCCAGCGACCGCACGAACGGGTAGACGCAGACGTAGCGCTTGGGCTCCTCGCCGGCCACGAACGCCGGGACGTGGCTCTTGTTGAACTCCGCCGGGCGGTGCAGCGCGACCTGGCTCCACACCGGCGACGACGCCCGCCCGACGGCGGTGGCCCGGCGGAACTGGGCGTACGCGGCCTGCAGGGCCTCGACGTTGTCGGCGTGCCACCAGATCATGAAGTCGGCGTCGGCGCGCATGCCGGCGAGGTCGTAGACACCGCGCACCGCGACGCCCTTGTCGGCGAGCGAGTCGAGGAACTCCGTGAGCTCGCCCCCCGCGGCGCCCCGATCGTCGCCCAGGACCCCGGGGCGGGCCTGGAACACCGACCACATCGTGTACCGGATCTCGCTGTTCAACGCCGAGTAATCGAGCCGAGCCATGGCCCCATGCTGCCACTCGCGCCGCGACCGGCGAACGCGACGCCGGTCGCACTCTCCCCCGCGCGCCTCCCGCCGCTCCCCGGGCGGGAAGGCCACCTTCAGGGCCGGACCGGTCCGGAGGACGGCTTTCCCGCCACCGGCGCGGTGAGGGCGGCGACCACGCGGTCGGCGGCCGCGCGGGCGGTGGCGATGCAGGCCGGGACGCCGACGCCGTGCAGGGCCGCGCCCGCCACGGCCAGGCCCTCGGGCAGGCCCCGCTCGATGTCGCGGACCCGGTCGAGGTGGCCGACGCCGTACTGGGGCAGGCCACCGCCCCACCGCTGGACGTGCGCGGCGACGGGGGCCGCGCTGATGCCGGCCAGCGTGGCCAGGTCGGCGCGGACCCCGGCCAGCAGCTCGTCGTCGGGGACCTGCAAGGTGCGCGCCTCCCCGAAGCGGCCCATCGACGCCCGCAGCCGGACCAGGCCGTCCGGGGACAGGTGCGGCCACTTGGTGCTGGAGTGCGTGACGCCCTTCACGGCCAGGGACTCGCCGGTGGCGATGAGGGCGCCGGAGGTCCGGGGCAGGGTCGCGGCGTCGGATGGACGGTAGGCCAGCGCCACCACCGCCGAGGACGCCAGCTCGATCGCCCCGGCCGCCGCCGACGCTCCCGGAGCCACCGCGGAGAGCAGGCGGGCCAGCGCCGGGGCCGGGACGGCCAGCACCACCGCGTCGACGTCGAGGGCCTCGGGGTCGGTGGTCGCCCCGAGCGTCAGCCGCCAGCCGCCGCCCGCGCGTTCGACCGCCCGGACGGTGGTGCGCAGGCGGATGTCGGCGGCCGAGGCGGCGGCGAGGGCGTCGAGCAGGCGGGCGTAGCCGCCGCGGACCGCGCCGAAGACCGCACCCGCCGCCGTCGTGCTCGGGACCGGCGCCCCCGCCGGGGTGCCACCGGACTCCACGGGCGGGCGGGCGGCCCCGGTGGCCCGGTCGGCCGCGGCGGTGAGGCTCGGGGCGCCGGCGTCGAGCGCGGCCGCCAGCGCGGGGTTGGTGGCGCGCAGGCCGAGCGCGTCGACGCGGCCGGCGTAGACGCCCCCGAGCAGCGGGTCGGCGAGCCGGTCGACGGGCTCGTCGCCGAAGCGGGCGCGCAGCAGCCCGCCGACGGCGACGTCGTCGCCGGGGGTCCAGCTCAGCGGCCGGGCGGGCTCGGCGGCGACGGCGGCGACGGCCGCCGGGGACAGCAGGCCCTCCAGCCGCGCCGCGCTCGTCGGCACGCCGAGCAGGGTGCCGCCCGGGAGCGGGAGGGTGCGCCCACCGGCGCGCACCGACGGGGCGGCGCCCGTCGGCTGCACCCGCTCACCGGCCAGCCCCAGCTCCGCCAGCAGCGACGGGACCTCGGGGCGGCGGGCCAGGAACGCCTCGGCTCCCACGTCGAAGGGCACGCCGGCCAGGTCGATCGTGTGCAGCACGCCGCCGGTCCGGTCGCGCTGGTCGAGCACCGTGATCGCCGCGTCCGGGCCGAGCAGGGTGCGCAGCCGGTGGGCCGCCGCGAGGCCGGAGACCCCGGCCCCGACGACCGCCACCCGCACCGTCACGGCCGCAGCGAGTGCACCAGCTCGACGACCCGGGTCAGCACCGCCGGGTCGGTGTCGGGCAGCACGCCGTGCCCGAGGTTGAACACGTGCCCCGGCGCGGCCCGGCCCTCGTCGACGATGCGGCGGACCTCGGTCTCGATCGAGGCCTGGTCGGCGAACAGCACCGCGGGGTCGAGGTTGCCCTGCACCGGGTACCGACCGCCGGTGCGGCGCGCCGCCTCGTCCAGCGGGACGCGCCAGTCGACGCCGATGACGTCGGTGCCGGCCTCGGCCATCGCGCCGAGCAGCTCGCCGGTGCCCACCCCGAAGTGCACCCGGGGCACGCCGGCGTCGGCCACACCGGCCAGCACGCGGGCGGAGTACGGCAGCACGTACTCGCGGTAGTCGCGCTCCGACAGCACGCCCGCCCAGGAGTCGAACAGCTGCACGGCGTCGACGCCGGCGTCGATCTGGGCGCGCAGGAAGGTGGTGGCCAGCTCGGCCAGCGCGGCCATCAGCCGGTGCCAGACCCGGGGCGCGGTGCGCATGAGCGCCTTGGTGCGCTCGTGGTTGCGGCTGGGGCCGCCCTCGACCAGGTAGGAGGCCAGCGTGAACGGCGCGCCGGTGAACCCGATGAGCGGCGTGTCGCCCAGCTCGGGCAGCAGCAGCCGCACCGCGTCGGCGACCGGTTGCACCTGGTCGGGGTGCAGCACCGGGAGGCGGTCGACGTCGGCCTCGGTGCGCACCGGCTGGGCGACGACGGGCCCGGTGCCGGGCACGATGTCGACCCCGACGCCGGCGGCGTGGAGCGGGACGACGATGTCGCTGAAGAGGATGGCGGCGTCCACCCCGTGCCTGCGCACCGGCTGCAGGGTGATCTCGCAGGTCAGGTCGGGGGTGAAGCAGGACTGCAGCATGCCGGTGTCGGCGCGCAGCGCCCGGTACTCCGGCAGCGAGCGGCCGGCCTGGCGCATGAACCAGACCGGGATGCGGGAGGGCGCCCCGCCGCGCATGGCGACGAGCAGCGGCGACGCGGAGAGGTCGCGGCGGTGCCCGAGGACGGCCGGAGCGGTGTGCGGGACCATGACAGCGACAGTGTCCCACGCCCGGGCCGCGGCCTCGACCGCGACCTCGACCGGGGCTCCCGGCGTGGCCGGCCGCGCCCCCGCGACCGCCACCGACCGGAATGAGCGGCCCGGCGTCGCGGCGCGCCTCGATCAGCCATCACCGAGCGCGACCTAGAGTCCTCGTCCGTGTCCGATTCGACCGCCCCACCACAGCCGTTCCAGCAGGCGGTCGCCTCGCTGCGCGCCGTGCGCCCGCGGCCGGAGTTACTGGTGTCCTCCGTCAACGCGCCACCGCGGCTCGCCCCCTACACCTGGGCGTTCAGCGTGGAGGCCGACGCCGACCACGCGGCGGGCGACGAGCTCGGCGACCTGGAGCCCGACACGTCGGGGCGGCTGATCCTGCTGCACGACCCGGCGGGCCAGGACGCCTGGGAGGGGACGTTCCGGCTGGTGTGCTTCGTCCAGGCGCGCCTGGAGCCCGAGCAGCTCGGCGACGAGATGCTGCCCGTCGTGGGGTGGTCGTGGCTGACCGAGGCCCTGGAGGGCGCCGGGGCGGAGTACGCCGCGCTGGGCGGCACCGTCACGCAGACCTCGTCGGTCCGGTTCGGCGACATCGCCGGCCAGCGCCGGGATGACGACGTGGAGCTGCGAGCGTCCTGGACCCCCCGGGGCACCGACCTGCAACCGCACGGCGAAGCATTCTGCGCGTTGGTCGCTTCGGCCGCAGGGCTGCCGCCGATCGGAGCCACTTCTCTCACCCGGCGTTCCGGCTGAATACCCACCGTGACCTGCGCTTACACCGCGAATCGTGATCACAGTGCTCACCCGGACGGGTAGATCGGTGTCGACAACGCTGTAACTTTCACCCCCACAAGTTCGATGCGATAACGACGTTAGACCGCTTGGGGGGCTACGCTTCCTCCACGACACCTCCCCGGGCGGCGCAAGAACACCCTTCGCTGTCCGGGGATCTGGTGCCGGTCGGGGGGCAACGACCGACTCCAGGGAGGTAATGACGTGGCCGTTGTGGGCCAGGGCGCGCCAATGCGCGGCACGACGGGTGCGGTGCTGTCGCCTGCGATGGTCCCGCACCCGCGGGAAGAGCTGTTCTCGGTGCTGGTGGTCGACGACCACCCGCTCCTGCGCGAGGCGATCGCCGCGCGTCTGCGTTCGATGGGCGCGGGAACGGTGTACGAGGCAGCGTCGGTCGCCGAGGCAAGGGCCAGGGCTCACGCCAACGGCCCCTGCGATCTGGCGATCCTCGACCTCGGTCTTCCCGATGGCAGTGGACTGGACCTGGTGACCGAGCTCCGGTCGCTGGGCTGGAACCGCCTCGTGGTGCTGGCATCATCGGACGATCCGTACGCCGTGCGGTCGGCTTTCCAGGCAGGCGCTCAGGCCTACCTGCTGAAGTCGGCGTCGGCTGCGATCGTGACCGACGGCGTGAAGCGAGTGCTGGACGGCGGCGTCTACGCCGACCCGACGGTCGCCCCGCTGCTCGCCACCGGGACGCGGGTCCCGGGCACCGACAACACCCCTCGCGAGCTGTCCGCACGTGAGGTCGAAGTACTCCAGCTGGTCGCCGACGGCCAGTCCAACAAGGAGATCGGCGAGGCGCTGAGCCTGTCCGCGCTCACCGTGAAGAGCCACCTGTCGCGCATCGGCCGCAAGCTGGGCACCGGCGACCGGGCGCAGATGGTGGCCCTCGCGATGCGGGCCGGGGTCATCCGCTGACCCGGGAGACCACCGGGATCGACCTCAGAACCAGCGACACCGACACCGACGAGGGACCAGAGATCGACGCCGGACCCACGCCCACCGACGGCACCGGGCCCGGCGCACCACCGGAGCGGGCACCACGGCCGTTGCTCGCCCCGGCCGACGGTCTCCCTCCGGTGGTGGCGGACCGCTCGGCCCTGCGGGCAATCGCGGCCGCGATGGCGGCCGGCAGCGGTCCCATCGCGGTCGACGCCGAGCGCGCCTCGGGGTTCAGGTACTCCCAGCGGGCGTACCTGGTCCAGCTGCGGCGCGCCGGCGCGGGCTCCGCGCTGGTCGACCCGATCCCGCTCGGCAGCGACCTCCACGAGCTGGCCGAGCCGCTGACCGGCCCCGAATGGGTGCTGCACGCGGCGGGCCAGGACCTGGCGTGCCTGGCCGAGGTCGGGCTGGCGCCGTCCCGGCTGTTCGACACCGAGCTGGCCGGGCGGCTGGCGGGGCTGCCCCGGGTGGGGCTCGGCCCGCTGGTCGAGCAGCTGCTGGGGCTCACCCTGGAGAAGGGGCACGGCGCGGCCGACTGGTCGCGCCGTCCGCTCCCCGACGACTGGCTCGTCTACGCCGCGCTGGACGTCGAGGTCCTGGTGGAGCTGCGCGACGTGCTGGCCGACCTGCTCGCCGAGCAGGGCAAGCTGGCCTGGGCCGAGGAGGAGTTCGAGGCGGTCCGCACGGCCGGGCCACCGGCGCCGCGGGCCGAGCCGTGGCGGCGCACCTCGGGCATCCACAAGATCCGCAAGGCCCGCCCGCTGGCCGCGGTGCGGGCGCTGTGGGAGGCGCGCGACCGGCTCGCCGCCGAGCGCGACATCGCGCCCGGTCGGGTGCTGCCCGACGCCGCCATCATCGAGGCCGCCACCGCGGCGCCGGCGACGGCGCAGGCGCTGGCGGCGCTGCCGGTCTTCCGCGGGCGCTCCCAGCGCCGGCTCACCGGCTACTGGTTCGCCGCGCTGCGCCAGGCGGCCGAGCTCGAGCAGTCGCAGCTGCCGAGCCCGTCCCCCGTCGCCGACGGCCCGCCGCCGGTGGCCCGCTGGGCCGACCGCAGCCCCGACGCCGCCGCCCGGTTGGCCGCAGCGCGCGGGGTGGTGGCCGCGGTGTCGCAGGAGTGGAACGTGCCGGTGGAGAACCTGCTCCAGCCCGACCTGCTGCGCCGGTTGTGCTGGACGCCGCCCGCCGACGGCGACGTCGCCGGCGCGCTGCGCGCGGGCGGGGCCCGGAACTGGCAGGTCGACCTGCTCGGACCGGGGCTGGAGGCGGCGGTTCAGGCCCGCAGCTGATCGGCCCGGACGTCGGCCCCGCCGGCCTCGTCCCGGGCCGCCCGCTCCGGGCGCGCCACCACGGCCGGCAGGTGCACCCGCACCGCCAGGCCTCCCCCCTCCACGGGCTCGGCCCGGGCCACGCCGCCGTGCGCCTTGGCCACCGCTCGCACGATGGACAGCCCGAGACCCGACCCGGGCACCGCCGCCGTGCGGGCCACCGGCCCGCGCCGGAACGGCTCGAACAGCTCGGCCACCTTCTCGCCGGGGATCACCGCCCCGCTGGAGGACACCTCCAGCTCGGCGCAGCCCTCGTGCACGCCGGTGCGCACCTGCACCCAGCCGCCGGAGACGTTGTGCCGCACGGCGTTCTCCAGCAGGTTGCCCGCCACCCGCTCCAGCAGGACCGCGTCGCCCACGCAGGTCGCGGGGCCGGCGTGGACCTGGATGCGCAGACCGCGCCGGTCGGCTTCGGGGCGGACGGCGGCCAGCGCGGGCACCAGGACCTCGGCGAGGTCGACCGGCTCCGGGTTCGCCAGCTCGGCGGCCTCGGTGCGGGCCAGCAGCAGCAGCCCGGCGATGAGGTCGTCGGCGCGGCGGGTGGCGTCGCGCACGACCTCGGCCATCCGGCGCAGCTCGACCTCGTCGACGCCCGGATCGGACAGCGTCACGTCGACCTCGGTGCGCAGCACCGCCAGCGGCGTGCGCAGCTCGTGGCTGGCGTTGGCCACGAACCGGCGCTGGGCGTCGAACGAGGCCTGCAGCCGGTCGAGCATGGCGTCGAAGCCCGCGGCCAGCTCGGCCACCTCGCCGCGGGCGTCGCGCAGGCCGGTGCGGGTGTCCAGCGACTCCACGGTGAGCCTGCGGGCCGTGGCGGTGACCGCGTGGAGCGGGCCGAGCACCCGCCCGACCAGCACCCACGACACCACCCCACCGGCCGCGACGACCAGCGGGAACGCGATCAGCCCCGCGGTGAGCACCTGGCGACGGGCGGCGGCGGCGACCGCCTCGCTGACCTCCTCGGCCGGCACCAGGAGGTCGCCGACCCGGACCATGGTGCCGGCGGGCAGCGCGGGCACGGCCCCGACCACGCCGCCCACCAGCATCCAGCCCAGCCACAGCAGCAGGGCGCTGACCACCGCCACCACCGCCGTGGCCACCAGGGTGAGGCGGGGCCGCAGGCCAACGCCCCTGCCCCGCCGGGCCGCCGGAGATGTCACCGCAGATGTATAGCCCGGTCAGCCCGCGGCCGGAACCCGGTAGCCGGCACCGACCACGGTCTCGATCACCCCGGGATCGCCGAGCTTCTTGCGCAGGGTCATCACCGTGACGCGCACCGTCGTGGTGAACGGGTCGGCGTTCTCGTCCCAGACGCGTTCGAGCAGCTCCTCGCTGCTGACCACCGCCCCGCCCGCGCCGAGCAGCACCTCGAGCACGCCGAACTCCTTGCGGGTCAGCTCGACGGGCCGGTCGGACCGGTGCACCGTGCGCTTGGCCGGGTCGAGCGCCACGTCGCCCGCCACCAGCAGCGGCGGCACCGCGGGGGTCGCCCGCCGCCCCAGCGCCCGGCAGCGGGCCACCAGCTCCGGGAAGTCGAACGGCTTGGCCAGGTAGTCGTCCGCGCCGCGGGAGAGCCCGTCGACCTTGTCCTGCAGCGTGCCGCTGGCGGTGAGCATCAGCACCCGGGTGGTGACCCCGGAGGCGACGATCTCGTCGCACAGCTCGTCGCCGGACATGCCGGGCAGGTCGCGGTCGAGGACGACCACGTCGTACCGGGTGATGACCGACTTCTCGTGCCCGCTGTCGCCGTCGTAGGCGACGTCGACGGCCATGCCCTCGCGGCGCAGGCCGCGCGCGATCGCGTCGGCGAGGGCCTGCTCGTCCTCGACCACGAGTACCCGCATCAGCGCGCCTGCTCCCCCGGCGCGGGCGCGGGCGCGGTCCCCTGCTCCGCGGGCGCGGGCAGCGCCGCGGCCCACTCGGTGACCCGGCGGGCCACGTCCTGCACGGTGAGCCCGGTCGCGGCCAGCACGTCGGAGCGGCTGCCGTGGTCGAGGAACTCCTGGGGCAGGCTGACGTCGCGCTGCGGGACGTCGCAGCCCGCGGCGCGCAGCGCGTCGGAGACGGCCGAGCCGAACCCGCCGTGGCGCCCGCAGTCGGAGACCGTGACCACCAGCCGGTGGCCGCGGGCCAGGTCGACCAGCGCCGCGGGCACCGGCAGCACCCAGCGCGGGTCGACCACGGTGACCGAGACGCCCTGCTGCTCCAGCCGCGCCGCCGCGGCCACGCCCAGCTCGCCGAACGCCCCGGCGCACACCAGGAGCACGTCGGGGACGCGCGCGGCCGGCCCGTCGCCCGGACCCTCGGCGGGGCCATCGCCCGGGCCCGGCTCGCGCAGCACGTCGACACCGCCGACGCGGCGCACGGCCGGCACCGAATCGATCACCGCGCCCTTCGGGAACCGGAGCGCGGTCGGGCCGTCGTCGACGGCCAGCGCCTCGCCCAGCTCCTCGCGCAGGGTGGCGGCGTCGCGCGGGGCGGCGACCCGCATCCCCGGCACGACGCCCAGGATCGACAGGTCCCACATGCCGTTGTGCGACGGCCCGTCGTTGCCGGTGACCCCGGCCCGGTCGAGCACCAGGGTGACGGCCCGCTTGTGCAGGGCGACGTCCATCAGCAGCTGGTCGAAGGCCCGGTTGAGGAAGGTCGAGTAGATGGCCACGACCGGGTGCAGGCCGCCGTCGGCCATCCCGGCGGCCGAGGTCAGCGCGTGCTGCTCGGCGATGCCGACGTCGAAGCAACGCTCCGGGAAGGCCGTGGAGAACGGGACGAGGCCGGTCGGGCCCAGCATGGCCGCGGTGATCGCGACGATGTCCTGGCGCCGTGCCCCGGCGGCCACCAGCGCGTCGCCGAAGACGTCGGTCCAGCCGACGGACGGCTTGCCGGTGGGCAGTCCGGTGTGCGGGTCGAACGCGGCCGCGCTGTGCATCTGCTCGGCCTCGTCGTTCTCCGCCGGCGGGTAGCCGTTGCCCTTGCGGGTGACCGCGTGCACGATCACCGGCCCGCCGAAGTGCCGGGCCCGGCGCAGCGCGGACTCCATGGCCGCGATGTCGTGGCCGTCGACCGGGCCGAAGTACTTCAGGCCCAGGTCGCTGAACAGCTCCTGCGGGCTCAGCGCGTCCTTCACGCCCGCCTTGACCGCGTGCAGCCCGGCGTAGAGCGGGCCGCCCACCACCGGGGTGCGGGCCAGCGCCTGCTTGCCGGCCTCCAGCACCCGCTCGTAGCCCTCGTGCAGGCGCAGCGAGGCGAGCCGGTCGGCCAGGCCGCCGATCGTCGGGGCGTAGGAGCGGCCGTTGTCGTTCACCACGATGACGACGTTGCGGTCCTTGCCCGCGGCGATGTTGTTCAGCGCCTCCCAGGCCATGCCGCCGGTGAGCGCGCCGTCGCCGATGACCGCCACGACGTGGCGCTGCTGGCCGGTCAGCGCGTAGGCCTTGGCCAGGCCGTCGGCCCAGGACAGCGACGTGGACGCGTGGCTGTTCTCCACGACGTCGTGCTCGCTCTCGGCGCGGCTCGGGTAGCCCGACAGGCCACCGGTCTGCTTGAGCCGCTCCCAGCCGTCGCGCCGGCCGGTGAGCATCTTGTGCACGTAGGCCTGGTGCCCGGTGTCCCAGATGAGCGTGTCGCGCGGGGAGTCGAACACCCGGTGCAGCGCGATGGTCAGCTCCACCACGCCCAGGTTGGGGCCCAGGTGCCCGCCGGTCCGCGACACGGACGCGACGAGCTCGCGGCGGATCTCGGCCGCCAGCCCGGTGAGCTGCTCTGGGCCCAGCCGGGTGAGATCGGCCGGTCCGCGGATTGATCTCAACTCGGTCACCGTCCCAGCTTACGGAAGCCCGTGGCGACGGCGAGGCGAGTGCACTCCACCGGGAAGTGGGCAGGTCAGAGCCCTGGTCGGAGCGGTGGTCAGAGCAGCGGACGGCGCGGCGACGGCACGCCGGGCGGCCCGGCGATGCGGACCAGGTTGCGGCCGTCGCGCTTGGCCGCGTACAGCGAGGCGTCGGCCGCGCGCAGCACCTGGTCGAGGTCGGTGCCGTCGAGCGGGAGCATCGCTCCGCCGATGGAGACCGTCAGCCCGGAGATCGCGGGGCCGCCCGGGACCGGCACCCGCAGGTCGGCGACCAGGCCGCGCAGCCGCTCGGCCACCCGGCTGAGCTCGATCCGCCCGCTCGCCCCCGCCGGCAGGTCGGGCAGCAGCACCAGGAACTCCTCGCCGCCGAAGCGGCCGACGACGTCGCCCTGGCGCACGCCGGCCCGCAGCTCGGCGGCCACCGCGGCGAGCACGCCGTCGCCCGCGAGGTGGCCGTGCACGTCGTTGACGAGCTTGAAGTGGTCGAGGTCGAGGATGAGCACCGCGGCGGCGCCGCGGGTGCGCCGCACGCGCCGCACGGCCTGATCCGCACGCGCGCGCCACGCGCTCGCCGTGAGCAGGCCGGTCTTGGCGTCGGTGGTGGCCGCCTCCTCGAGCTGGCGCACGAGCACGGCGCGGTGCAGCACCAGGATGGGCGGCAGCACCAGCAGCACCAGGCCGGGCGTGGAGGCCAGCGCGACCGCGGCCAGCGCCCCCAGGCACAGGGCGGCCAGCTCCACGGTGCTGTCGTCCCGGCGCCCGGTCAGCTCGCGCAGCACCGGGCGGACGCCTGCCAGCGCGATCACCGCCGCCACCAGCAGGGTGTTGACCGCGAGGTAGACCAGCACGGCGGCGCCGACGGCGGCCACGCCGGCCAGGTCGTCGGCCGCGGTGGGCACCGACCCGCCGACCACCGCGTGCGCCGCGGCGGCGGCCAGGACCACGGTGGCGGTCGCGTAGGCGTGCCGGTGGGCGGGGACGCCCGCGGGGCGCCAGACCCGGTGCCACAGGTGCAGGTAGACGACCCCGATGACGGCGGCGGTCAGCGCCGGGGGCAGCAGCGCCGCGGCCGCGAACGTCCACACCGAGCTGAGGTCGGAGTACGACGTCTCGGTGGCCCGCCTGCGGGCCCGCTCGATGCCGATGGCCAGCTCGGTGTGGGCCAGGCTCAGGGCCCCGATCAGCGCGGCCAGCCCGGCGCGGTCCCAGTCGGTCGTCCCCACCGCGCTCACGACCAGCACGACGGCGGCGAGCTGCACCGCCAGCACGAGCGCCACCGCGGAGCGCGGCAGCTGCCGCAGCGACCACCCGGGCCGGGCGGGGCCGACCGGGTGGCGCAGGGCCCAGGCCATCGCCGCCGGGGTGCGGGAGGACTCGACCACGACCGAGGTGCTCCTTCCGCGACCGACGGCCCGCGGCGGGGAGACCCGCAGTGGCGCCGTTCGCGAGGTTAGTGAGGCCGCGGCGGTGTGTCAGGGGGAGAACGATCGCACATAGGAGTGGACATCGGACCTGCTCCGACTACTCCACGTGACTGTACGAGGCCGATAGGTGATCGTGCGGAGGGCGGGCTCAGCGGGCGGCGGCGGGCGGCTCGACCCGCCGCGGCTGCTCCGGCGCACCGATCGGCAGCACGCCCTGGCCGTCGTCGCGGGGGCTCGACTGCATGGGCATCGCGACGCCCATCCGCACGCGGTTGCGGCCCGCGCGCTTCGCCGCGTACAGGGCGGCGTCGGCCACCTGCAGCAGCGACTGGAGGTCGCCGCCGGCCACGGCCGAGGCGACGGCGCCGCCGACCGACACCGTCAGGCCGGACACGGTGAGCGGGCCGTCCGGGGTGGGCACCACGACCTGCAGCGCCGCGACCCGGCGGCGGATCCGCTCGGCGACCGCCTCCAGCTCGGCGCCCGCGTTGCGGTCGGGGCCGCCCACCAGCACCACGAACTCCTCGCCGCCGAACCGGCCGGCCAGGTCGCCCTCGCGCACCTCCGAGCGCAGCTCGTCGGCCACGGCGGCCAGCACCCGGTCGCCCACGACGTGCCCGTGGGCGTCGTTGACGTCCTTGAAGTGGTCCAGGTCGAGCACCAGCACCCCGCGCGGGCCGTCGGCGCGCCGACCGCGGCGCAGCTCCCGCTCGGCCATCGCGTGCCAGGCCGCCGCGTTCAGCAGCCCGGTCTTGGCGTCGGTGTTGGCCGCCTCCTCGAGCTGGCGCACGAGCACCGCGCGATGCAGCACCAGGATGGGCGGGAGCACGTACGCGGCCAGCCACGGGTTGATCGACAACGCCACCGCGGTGAGCCCGCCGAGGGAAAGCGTGGCGATCTCCAACGCGTTGTCGTCCCAGTGCCCGAATAGCCGGCCGAGACCGGCCTGCGGCACGCTCATCGCGATCGCCCCGGCCACCAGGCAACTGTTGACGGTCGTATAGACCAGCAGCGCGAGGGCCACGGCGAGCAGATCCGGCGGACCGCCGATCATCGGTGCCCGGTCGCCGACGGCCTCGATCACGCCGGCCGCGGCCAGGCTGGCGAGCACGACCGTGGCGGTGCTGAACAGCTGCCGGTACAGCGGGACGCGGGGCCGCCACGCCCGCCACCACACGTAGCTGTGCACCAGTGCCGCCGCGCCCGCGGCCACCGCGGGCGGCAGCAGGACGGCGGCGGCGAACGTCCACACCGAGGTCAGGTCGACGTGCAGGTCCTCGTGGACGCGCCGGCGCGCCCGCTCCACCCGCACGGCGATCTCGGTGTGCGCGAGCGCGGCGCCGCACAGGGCGAGGACGAGCCAGAGATCGGACGCGGTCGGCGCGGCGTCCGGGATCAGCGCCACGACCAGCAGCAACGCGGTGGCCTCGACGAGCAGGACCGGCAGCCGCAGGCGCCGGGGCAGCGACCAGACGTCCCACTCCGCGATGCGGCGGCGGAGTCGTTCGACCCCACCCGGCGCGGCCGTGCGCGGGGTCTCTGAGGACATCCACAGCTCTCGTTCGTCCGGCGGAGTGGTCCGAACCCTAGCGGACGGTTCTCCCCGGTGTCATCCACGAGGATCCGCCGCGCGTGACTTCGGCCACCTATCCGGCGCCGGAATGTACTCGGTGAGTGACCGCCAGTCGCAACCAACCGCTTCTCGGAATAGGCAGTGGCCGCAATAACGATCCGTTGCCGCCAGGTGCTCCACAACCCACCCGTCCGACTTGACTTCGGACCGCACCCAATGCGAAGTTGCTTGTGCAATTGCGATCACGCACTCGGATTCCGGGACGCTCCCGCGCAGTGGCGGAATGGTTTCCGGCTGATCCTTTCCTGTGCCCACCCAATGATCGGGAGGAGTCCGGCATGCGCAACAAGAACTGGTGAACGCGACCGCCCGACGACCCCGCACCCGGAAGGAACGCCCCCGTGCGCAACAAGAACTGGTGACCACCGCTCCCGCCCGACCCTCCCCGAGAGAGGACGCCGGCATGCGCAACAAGAACTGGTGAGCAGCTCACCCCTCCGTGACCGCACGGGTCGCGGCGGGAGTACCCGCGCGGCAGGCGCGGTGCCACAGCACCGCGCCGCCGAGCGCGAGCACCGCGCCGGCGGCCCCGGCCGCGGCGATGGCGACCGGTGCGCCCCACAGGTCGGCGAGCACCCCGCCGACCAGCACCGCGACCCCCTGACCGGCGACGATGCCGGAGGCCGCGATGCCGATCGCGCGTCCCCGGCTGCCGTCCGGGGTGGCCCGCACGAAGCCGGCCTGGGTCTGCAGCAGGTACGCCGTCGAGGCCATGCCCGACAGCGCCAGCAGCACCACGGCGACCGGCACGTCCGGCCGCAGCGCGAACGGCAGCAGCGGCAGGCCCGCGGCCACGGCGAGCACCCCGACCAACCGGGCCCGCCGGGTGAACGGGACGAAGCGCACGAACAGCCACGCCCCCAGCACGCTGCCGAGCGGGTCGGCGGCCATCAGCAGTCCGACGGCGACCGGCCCCGCGCCGATCTCCGCGGCGTACGGCGCGGCCAGCGCCTCGGGCACCACGTAGCAGCCGACCAGCCAGGCCAGCGCCACCAGCGCCCGGCGCACCGGGTCGGCGGCGATCTCGGCGACCACCCCGACCAGGCTCTGGCCGTCCGGCTCCGCCCCCGGCCCGCCGTCGCCCCGCGGGCGCGACCGGGCCGCCACCCCGAACCGCACGAGCAGCCCGGACAGCACGAACGTGCCCGCGTCGACCAGCAGCGCGGCCTCCGGCGTGAACGCGGCCACCAGCAGCCCGCCCGCGGCGAACCCGGCCAGCTGCGCGCTCTGGCCGGTGATCTGGCGCACCGCCAGCCCGCGCTCGTAGAGCCGGCCGGGCAGCACCTGGGGCAGCAGCGCGCCCTGGGCCGCGGTGTGCGGGGCCGCGGCCAGCACGACGAGCACGAGCAGCGCGCACAGCAGCCACAGCGGCATCCCCGGCAGCGCCATCAGCGCCACGGTGAGCGCCCGCAGCGCGTCGGCGGCCACCATGACCTCGCGGCGCCGGAAGCGGTCGGCGAGCCCGGCCAGCAGCACCCCGCCGACCAGCGCGGGCAGGAACGTCAGGGCGTAGCTCAGCGCGGCCAGCGACGCCGACCCGGTGCGCCCGAAGACCAGCACGGTCAGGGCCACCCTGGCGAGCTGGTCGCCGAGCACGGACAGCAGCTCGGCCAGCCAGATCGCCCGGAACTCGGGCACGGCCAGCACCGCCCGCGGCTGCCTGGCCGACATCCCCCGCCGCACCCCCCGGGCTCGACGGGCCAGATCGCCGGGTCCGTCGAGGCGAGGTTAGGTAACCCGGCCGCGGCGGACGAGCCTGCGCGCGCCGGGAGCGGAGCCGCAACCCCGCGCGATCACCCAGGACGCGGGCGGTGTGACGTCGAACACGGTCGGTGACCGAGGGCCGTCAGCCGGCCGCCGACGCTCCCGGCATGGCGAGCAGGTCGGCCACGTGGCCGGTCTCGTTGACCGAGCGGACCACCCGGCGGCCGTCGCGGGAGGCCAGCACCCGGGTGATGCCGGTGTAGTCCAGCGGGAACGTCAGCGGTCGGGCCAGCCCGAGCAGCCGGGCCAGCCAGATGTTGATCGTGCCGGCGTGCGCCACCACGACCACCGTCTCCCGCCCCGGGTGCTCGGCCACGATGCCCTCGACGGCCTCCCCCACCCGCTCGGCGAAGGCGGGCGTGTCGACGCCGGCGGGCAGCTGACCGGCCAGCATCCGCTGCCAGGCGTCCGGGTCGTGGCGCGACATCTCGTGCACCGGGACGTAGTGGCGGGCGTCGGCGTCGAACTCGCGCAACCCGTCGACGACGGTCGGCGTCCGGGCGAGGGCGTCGGTCAGCGGGGCCGCGGTCTCCCGGGCGCGCGTCATCGGGCTGCTGTAGAGCGCGTCGACCCGCGGACCGACCGCCGCGACCAGCCGTTCGGCCTGGCGGCGCCCCAGCTCGGTGAGCCCCGGGTCGGCGCGCTCGGCCCCCGGACCACCGGCCCGCCGGTCGACGCGCTCGGGCAGGGCGTGCCGGACCAGGACGAGCTGCATCTCAGTCCGGGACGTTCGCGCCGTGACCCGCGTCGCGCAGCGCGGCCCGCAGGGTGTCGCGGTGGGCGTCCTGCTCGGCCTGGTCGATCGAGCCCGCCGCCTGGGCGAAGTCGAACGCGGCCATGTCCCACGCGGGGAACACGTGCAGGTGCAGGTGCGGCACCTCGAACCCGGCCACGATCAGCCCGACGCGCGGCGGCTGCCATGCCGTCGCGACGGCCGCGCCGATCGCGTGCGAGACGGCGGTGAGGTGCGCGACCAGGGCCGGGTCGGCGTCGACCCAGTGGTCGACCTCGGCCCGCGGCACGACCAGCGTGTGCCCCGGACCCAGCGGGTTGATCGACAGGAACCCGACGGCGGTGTCGTCGGACCAGACGAACCGGCCCGGCAGCTCCCCGTCGATGATCTTCGTGAACAGGGTGCTCATCGGACCGCTCCGTCCGCACCGCTCGTGGAGTCGCTCATCGGCGCCGAGACTATCGTTCGGATCATGCCACGGACCATCGCCACGAACACCGACGTCGATCGCGATGCACTGCTGGAGTTCGTCCGCCCGCGGCACCGGATGGTCCTGCTGACCCCCCGCTCCGACGGCGGATCCCAGGGCTCCCCGGTCACCGCGGGTGTCGACGCCGAGGGCCGGATCGTGATCGCGACCTACCCCGAACGGGCGAAGGCGACCAACGTCGCCCGGCACGGGAAGGCGTCGGTCGTCGTGCTGTCCGACGACTTCGACGGCCCGTGGGTGCAGGTCGACGGCGACGCCGAGCTGCTGCGGCTGCCCGAGGCCGTCGAGCCGCTGGTCGAGTACTTCCGCGCCGTCTCCGGCGAGCACCCCGACTGGGACGAGTACCGCGAGGCCATGCGGACGCAGGGCAAGGCGCTGATCCGCATCACCCCCACCCGCTGGAGCCCGGTGGCCACCGGCGGCTTCCCCGCCCACCTGGCGTGACCGGATCGATTCCGAACGCCGCGGCGGCGTGGCGTCGGCGACTGCGCGGCCCCGGTAGCCTCTTCCGGTGGTCGGACGGGAACGGCGGTCATCCGACGGCGGACCGGTTCGACGAGATCTCGGAGGAACACATGCGGCCGTGGCCAGGCCACGCCTATCCCCTCGGGGCCACCTACGACGGCTCCGGCACCAACTTCGCGCTGTTCTCCGAGGCGGCCGAGAGGGTCGAGCTGTGCCTGTTCAGCTCCCGGGGCAAGGAGACCCGGGTCGAGCTGACCGAGGTCGACGGGTTCGTGTGGCACGGCTACATGCCCAGCGTGCAGCCCGGCCAGCGCTACGGCTATCGCGTGCACGGGGCCTACGACCCGGCCACCGGCCACCGGAGCAACCCGAAGAAGCTGGTGGTCGACCCGTACGCCAAGGCGCTCGACGGTCCCGTCCGCTGGGACGAGGCCGTGTTCGGCTACCCCTTCGGCGACCCCGACGGGCGCAACGACACCGACTCGGCGCCGTTCGTGCCCAAGTCGGTCGTGGTCAACCCGTTCTTCGACTGGGGGACCGACCGCGCCCCGCGCATCCCGTACCACGAGACGGTGATCTACGAGGCGCACGTGCGCGGGCTGACGATCACCCACCCGGAGATCCCGCAGGAGCTGCGCGGCACCTACACGGGCCTGGCGCACCCGGTGATGATCGAGCACCTCAAGCAGCTGGGCGTGACCGCCGTCGAGCTGATGCCGGTGCACGAGTTCCTCAACGACCACCACCTGCAGGAGAAGGGCCTCACCAACTACTGGGGCTACAACACCGTCGCCTTCCTGGCCCCGCACCACGCCTACGCCACCCGCGGGCCGGCCAACCGGCCGGGCAACCAGGTGCAGGAGTTCAAGGCGATGGTCCGCGACCTGCACGACGCGGGCATCGAGGTCATCCTCGACGTGGTCTACAACCACACCGCCGAGGGCAACCACATGGGCCCCACGCTGTCCATGCGCGGCATCGACAACGCCGCCTACTACCGGCTGGTCGAGGACGACCCGCGGTACTACATGGACTACACGGGCACCGGCAACTCGCTCAACGTGCGCAACCCGCACACCCTGCAGCTGATCATGGACTCGCTGCGCTACTGGGTCACCGAGATGCACGTCGACGGCTTCCGCTTCGACCTGGCCTCGACGCTGGCCCGCGAGTTCTACGACGTCGACCGGCTCAGCGTGTTCTTCGACCTGGTCCAGCAGGACCCGGTGATCAGCCAGGTCAAGCTGATCGCCGAGCCGTGGGACGTCGGCCCCGGCGGCTACCAGGTCGGCAACTTCCCCCCGCTGTGGACCGAGTGGAACGGCAAGTACCGCGACACCGTGCGCGACTTCTGGCGCGGCGAGCCCGGCACGCTCGGCGAGTTCGCCTCCCGGATCACCGGCTCCTCCGACCTCTACCAGGAGGACGGCCGCCGGCCGTTCGCCTCGATCAACTTCGTGACCGCGCACGACGGGTTCACCCTGCACGACCTGGTCTCCTACAACGACAAGCACAACGAGGCCAACGGCGAGGGCAACAACGACGGCGAGAGCCACAACCGGTCGTGGAACTGCGGCGTCGAGGGCCCCACCGACGACGCCTCGGTGCTGGAGCTGCGCGCGCGCCAGCAGCGCAACTTCATCACCACCCTGATGCTCTCCCAGGGCGTGCCGATGCTGCTGCACGGCGACGAGCTGGGCCGCACCCAGCGGGGCAACAACAACGTCTACTGCCAGGACAGCGACATCTCCTGGGTCGACTGGTCGCTGGCCGGCAAGAACGCGCAGCTCATCGGGTTCACCTCCGGGGTCACCGCGCTGCGCCGGGCGCACCCGGTGTTCCGCAGGCGCCGGTTCTTCCAGGGCAAGCCGGTCCGGCCGCGGCGCCGCTCGGACGCCCCGCTGCCCGACATCGCCTGGTTCACCCCGTCGGGCGTGGAGATGACCGAGCAGGACTGGGACTCCGGGTTCGGCAAGTGCGTCACCGCGTTCCTCAACGGCAACGGCATCGACGAGTACGACACCCGCGGCGAGCGGGTCACCGACGACTCGTTCCTGCTCTGCCTCAACGCCCACCACGAGGACATCGACGTCACGCTCCCGGGCCCGGAGTACGGGCCGCGCTGGGCGATCGTCGTCGACACCGCGGCCGGCGAGGTGATCACGCTGTCGACCGCGCCCGGCGTCGTCGCGGCCGACCCGCCCACCGCGGAGGCCGGGGCCGTGCACACCGTGCCGGCCCGGTCGGTCCTGGTCCTGCAGCGCATCGACGCGTCATGAGTGGGCGGCGCAGCGCGGGGAACAGCACGCAGGACGTCGTCGAGGAGGGCGAGTGACACCACCGGCATCGACCTACCGGATCCAGCTCTCGGCGCAGCAGACCTTCGCCGACGCGCTGGAGCTGCTGCCCTACCTCGACGACCTCGGGGCCGGGGCGTTCTACGCCTCGCCGCTGCTGGAGTCCGGCGCCGGGTCCAACCACGGCTACGACGTCGTCGACCCCACCCGCGTGTCCGGTGAGCGCGGCGGCGAGGAGGGCAGGCGCGCGCTCGCCGCGGCGGTGCACGAGCGCGGCATGCGCTTCGTGCTCGACATCGTGCCCAACCACGTCGGCGTCGACGTGGCCAAGGCCAACCCGTGGTGGTGGGACGTGCTGGCCCGCGGCCGCGACTCCGAGCACGCCGACACCTTCGACATCGACTGGGACGCGGGGCCGATCCTGCTGCCCGTGCTGGGTGCGGAGAACGACCCGGCCGACGAGGCCAGGGTGCTCGCCGAGCAGCTGGCGCTCTCCGCGGACGGCACCGAGCTGCGCTACTACGAGCACGCGTTCCCGGTGGCCGAGGGCACCGGCGGGGGCAGCCCGCAGGAGGTGCACGAGCGCCAGCACTACCGGATCGTGTCCTGGCGCCGCGGCGGCGCCGAGCTGACCTACCGGCGGTTCTTCGACGTCTCCACGCTGGCCGCGGTGCGCGTCGAGGTGCCGGAGATCTTCGCCAAGACCCACCGCGAGGTGCTGCGCTGGGTCGAGGCGGGCGAGGTCGACGCCATCCGCGTCGACCACCCCGACGGCCTGTCGAACCCCGGCGACTACATGCGCATGCTGCGCGCCGCCATCGGGCCCGACCGCTGGCTGGTGGTGGAGAAGATCCTCGGCGTCGGCGAGGAGCTGCCGGCGTCCTGGCCGGTCGACGGGACCAGCGGCTACGAGGCGCTGCGCGAGATCCAGGGCGTGTTCGTCGACCCCGACGGCGCCGGGCTGATCACCCAGATCGCCGCCGAGCACGTGCGGCGCAAGGAGTCGCTGCACTCCGCCGAGCACACCGCCCGCCGCGAGGTGGCCGGCACCATCCTGGCCGCCGAGGTGGCCCGGATCGCCCGCACGTTCAGCTCGCGGACCGGCAAGCACCACCCCGCCGAGCTCGTCCGCGCGGCCGTGCTGGAGCTGCTCTGCGGGTTCCCGGTGTACCGGTCGTACCTGCCCGAGGGGCGGCGCGCCCTGGAGACCGCGGTGACCGTGGCCCGCACCCACCGGCCCGACCTCGCCGACGTCCTCGCCGACATCCGCGCGGAGATGCTGGCCGAGCCGGGCGGCGAGCTGGCCACCCGCGTCCAGCAGACCTCGGGCATGGTGATGGCCAAGGGCGTCGAGGACACCACGTTCTACCGGTGGAACCGGTTCGTCGCGCTCAACGAGGTCGGCGGCGACCCGTCGCGGTTCGGGATGGGGCCCGCGGAGTTCCACGCCGCGCTGGCCGGCCGCGAGGCCTCCTGGGCGTCGACGATGACCACGCTGTCCACCCACGACACCAAGCGCTCCGAGGACGTGCGGGCCCGGCTGGCGGTGCTGGCCGAGATCCCGGCCGAGTGGGGTGAGCGGCTGCGCCGCTGGTCGCACGCCCACCCGCTGCCCGACCGCTCCCTCGACCTGCTGGCCTGGCAGAACCTGCTCGGCGCGTGGCCGATCTCGCAGGAGCGGTTCACCGGCTACCTGGCCAAGGCGTCCAAGGAGGCCAAGCTGGTCACCTCGCACGTCGAGGCGGTGCCGGAGGTCGACGAGGCCATCTCCCGCTGGTACGGCGAGGTGCTGGCCGACGAGGCGCTGGTGGCCGAGGTCGAGGCCTTCGTGGCCCGGATCAGCGCACCGGGGTGGTCGAACTCGCTGGGCCAGAAGCTGCTGCAGCTGGCCGGACCCGGCGTGCCGGACGTCTACCAGGGCACCGAGCTGTTCGAGTACTCCCTGGTCGACCCGGACAACCGGCGCCCGATCGACTGGGCGAAGCGGCGCGAGCTGCTGGCCCGCCTCGACGAGGGCTGGGTGCCCGAGATCGACGCCGAGGGCGCGGCCAAGCTGCTGGTCACGGTGAACGCGCTGCGGCTGCGCCGCTACCGGCCCGAGGAGTTCAGCGGCTACCGCCCGCTGCACGCCGAGGGCCCGGCGGCTGAGCACGCCGTGGCGTTCCAGCGCTCGCCCAAGCTGGTCGCGGTGGCCACCCGGCTCCCGGTGGGCCTGGCCGCGGCCGGCGGCTGGCGGGACACCGTCCTGCCGCTGCCCGACGGGGCCACCGACTGGCACGACGTGCTCACCGACCAGCCGATCACCTCGGCGGCCCCGCCGCTGTCCGACCTGCTGTCCCGCTACCCGGTCGCCCTGCTCGTCCGTCCCGCCTGACCCTCCCCCTGGCCCCCGCACCTCGCACCCCGCCCCCTCCCGTGTCAGGAAAGCCACCATCAGGACGTCCGGTGTCCTGATGGTGGCTTTCCTGACGCCGGGACGGCGTCACGCACGGCCCGCGAGCAGCTCGACGACGGGGGCGAAGGAGTCGACGAAGCTGCGGTCGACGGCGTAGTAGGTCACGCCGATGGCGTCGCGGCGGCGCAGGAGCTGGTCGGCCATCTCCCGGGGCGTGCCGCGCACGGCGGCGGGCGAGTCGATGCGGTGCAGCTGCGCCGGGTCGACGCCCATCACCCGGCGCATCCACGGCTGGACCTCGTCGCCGACCAGGAACAGGTTCAGCGCCAGCTCGATGTCGTCGGCGCGATCGCCCGCCCGTCCGCGCAGGCCCTCCGCGAGGGTCGCCAGGTCGGCGTGGGTGGCTGTGGGGCCCCCGGCCAGCGCGACGACGTCGGCCTCGTCGGCGGCCAGCTCCAGTGCCTTCGGGCCACGGGCGGCGACCATGACCGGGGTGCGCGGGCCCTCGCCGTCGCGCTCGCGCAGCGCGGCGATCGCGGCGCGGACCAGGGCCAGCCGCTCGGCGCCGGTGCCCCACGGCCGCTCGAACGCCTCGGCGTCGGGCTGCGCCTGCGGGCGGCCGGTGCCGATGCCGAAGTCGAACCGGCCCCCGGTCAGCACCGACAGGCTGTGGCCCTCCCAGGCCGCCTGCCGCGGCGGGCGCAGGGGCGCGGCCAGTACGAACGTGGCGACCCGCAGCCGCGGCACGGCCGCGGCGGCCGCGGCGAGCGCGACGAACGGGGCGTGCATGCCCGCCCCGTCCGGGCTGAGCAGCGTGGAGTAGCCCAGGTCGGCGACCCGGCGGGCGGTGCCCAGCCACTCCTGGGCCGATCCGTGCGGGGCGGCGACGACTCCGAAGCGGAAGTGGTGCACGGGGGCCTCCGAGGGTTGCTGATCGTTCGCAGCCATAACCATTCACTGATGTATATGGTTTGTCAAGTGATACTGTTACGCCGTGGCCAGCACCGGCGACGACCGCCCCGCTCCCCCCGTCCCCCCGGCGCCCGGGGCGGCGTTCCTGCTCACCCAGATCGGCTCGCAGGCGGCCGCGCGCTTCGCCGAGCGCACGGCGGAGCTCGACCTGACCCCGCCGCAGGTCGGCCTGCTGCGGGCCGTCGCGGTCGCGCCCGGCCGGTCCCAGCAGGCGCTGGCCCGCCACCTCGGGACCCCACCGAGCCGGCTCGTCGCGCTGGTCGACGGCCTGGACGAGCGGGGCCTGGTCGAGCGCCGCCGCAACCCCGACGACCGCCGCCTGCACGCCCTGCACCTCACCGAGGCCGGCCACGACCTGCTGCGCCGGATCGCCGAGGTCGGCCAGGCCCACAACGACGAGGTGTGCGCCGCCCTGACCGAGGAGGAGCGCAGCACGCTCACCGCGCTGCTGGCCCGGATCGCCGCCGACCACGACCTCACCCCCGGCGTCCACCCCGGCTACCGCCGCCTCTGACCCCGGCGGGGGGCCCAAGGAGGGGTGTTGGTGCCGGGGGAGCGGACACCGGCGG